>NZ_RHHB01000005.1 GCF_003710805.1 Agromyces tardus
GGCGGCGTCCGTGGGCGGGACGGCCGCGACGGGCTGCCCCTCGGCGCCCACGGCACCCGCCGCCTGGGCGCCGGTCGGAGCGTCGGCGGGGGCCGGGGCGACGACGGCGCCGGCCAACGTCGCCGTCCCCTCCGACCGGCGGGCGAGGATGCGGCTCATGCGCGGACTCCTTCGGTGACGAGTGACTTGTCGAATGCGTGGATGCCGACCTGCTCCGGCGGCAGCGAGGTGTCGAAGCGAGGCGTGTACCCGCTCGCGAGGTACAGCGCGATCGCCTCGGGCTGGCGCGGTCCGGTGGTGAGCGTCACCGCGGTGTAGCCGCGGTGGCTCGCCGCCGCCTCGAGCTCGGCGACGACGCGCCGGCCGAGGCCGCGACCCCGGTGGTCGGGATGCGTCCATACCCGCTTGAGCTCGGCGGTGCGCTCGTCGAATCGCTTGAACGCGCCCCCGGCGACCGGCTCGCCGCGCTCGAGGAGCACGAGGAACGCGCCCCACGGCGGAGCGAACTCCGACGCGGGATAGCGGCGGAGCTCGACGCTGGCGGGCTCTCCGAAGAACTCGCCGTAGCGGTCGTCGTACTCGCGCTCGAGGTCGGCGAGCAACGGCTTCGCCAGCTCATCGTCCGCGCTCACGAACCGCACGCTCAACTGGGTGGTCATCGTTCGCTCCGTCCTGCTCATCGATCGGTTCCGCTCGGGCCGTTCCCGGGCGGATGTCTCGAAGCTATGCAGCGCCCCGGAGGCCCGGCAACGCGGCGATACACGGGGCGACCGAAATCGTCACCGCGCGTCATTCCGCCGTCGTGACGGCCCGGAGCCCGGTTCCGGAGCCGGCGAATGTGACGAATTCCGTCGATGCCGCATGTCGAACTCCTACGCCCACGCGGAGCTCATGCGGCGTGGGCGGGTCGGCTCCCGGGCCGTCGGCGGAACGCCGAACGCATCAGGCCGCGGCGAAGCGCCGCAGCCGGAAGACGCCGGGTGCCGGGCGCCCGTCGACGAGGTCGGCGAGGATCCGCCCGACCGCCGGCGTGAACTTGAATCCGTGCCCCGAGAAACCCGCCCCCACGGTGACGGGACCGGCGGAGTCGAGCACGAACACCGAATCGGGCGTCGTCGTGTAGGTGCAGCTGATCGGCGTCGCGACCTCCGCGTCGACGCCGGGCAGCCACTCGCGGGCATAGCGGCGCAGGGCCGCGAACTGCACGGGCTCGGCCTCGTAGTCGCGCAGGTCGGCGTCGACCACCGGCCCGACGCCGTGCCAGCCCGCCTTCACACCCTCACCCGGCGTGAGCATGCCGTAGACCCCCGAGTACCACCACGCGTCGCGGGGCCCCGGCCGGTGGTTGAACCCCGGCCAGTCGAGCGCGGCGTCGCGCACCGCGAAGTGCGCGGGCTGCTCCTGGGTGACGACGAGGCGGGGCAACGGCACGAGCCCGCCGAGGAGCTTCGAGGTCCACGCTCCGGCGGTCACGACCACGTGGCGCGCCACGATCGTGCCGGCGTCGGTCTCGACGTGCACGCGATCGCTGCGTTCGACGCGGATGCGCGCACCGGCGTCCGATGGCGCACGACCGCGCCGCGCGCGGCCGCCGCCTGCTGGAACGCCCGCACCGCGGCATCCGCGTGGAGCCGACCGGCGGTGGGGAGGTACAGCGCGCGGGTCTCGAAGCGGATGCCCGGCCAGCGCCGCCGCGCCGCCTCCGCCGGCACGGACTCGCTCGGGATGCCGACGGCGCCGAGCGCATCGCGCACCTCCTCGTGACCGGCGTCGTCGCCGTGGTCGACGAGCCCGACCTGCGCGAGGAGGGACGCGCCCGTCTCCGCCTCGAGCTCGCGCCACGCGAGCTGCGACTCGAGGAGCATCGCGACGTGGGTGGGCTCGGAGTAGGCGAGGTTGAAGTTGCGAGAGGCGCCGTGCGACGCGCCGTGCGCGTGACCGGGATCGAAGCGCTCGAGGAGCGTGACCTCGCGGCCGCGCCGGGCGAGGTGCCAGGCGGCGGACGATCCCATCGCGCCGCCGCCGACCACGACGACCTCGGTGTCGGTGCCGGACGGGGTCACGAGGGCCGGTCCGCTCGCTCGACGTCGCCGAGGGGCTTCGCCGCGGACGGGTGCATCGCGCCGTCCATGCGTCAGGCCCGGTGTCGCTGGAGCGGCGTCTGCTCGCCCGCCTCGATGCCGACCGTGAGGCGGTTCTCGGCCGGGGGCAGCGGGCAGGTCGCGTGGTCGGTGTACGCGCACGGCAGGTTCACCGCGCGGTTGAAGTCGAGCGTCAGGGCGCCGGCGGCGTCGGGTGCCGCGATGTCGAGGCTCCGGTTCGCCGCGTACGTCGTGAGGCCGCTCGTGGCATCCGTGAACAGGACCGTGAGCGTGCCGGGCGCGTGGCCGTTGAAGGCGATCAGGCGGAACACCTCGCCGCCCAACTCGAACTCGACCTCGCCCGGCGCGGCGTAGACGTGCTGCAGTCCCTCGGCCGCCGAGCCGACGGTCACCTCGCGGGGGGATCCGAACGGGCGGAATCGCCCGTGGGCGACCCAACGCGGGTCGGGCGCGTAGGTCGGAGTGCCGCGGAAGCGGGCGAGGTACGGGTGCGCCGGATCGCGGGGCCGCACGATGTCCTGGCCGCCGCGGCGGGCGACCTCGATCACGACGTCGCCCGAGCGCACGGTGACGCCGGCGCGCTCGGCGATGGGTCCGAAGGCGTGGCGGTGGATGATGCGGACGCCGTCCTGCTCGAGCTCCTCGTCGGCGGAGAGCTCGACGACGGGCCCGTCGTCGCCGGTCGACCACACCCCGGGCACGCCGTCGAGGCGCCGCGGGGTCTGGTCGAGCCAGTGCACGGCGGTGACCGCGAGCAACCCCTCGGGGTCGGCGCGGCGCGCCTCATGTGCGCGATGCCAGTCCTCCCATTCGAGGGCGAAGGCGGTCTGGTCGAGGGTGGTCGCGGGTGCGTCGGTCGTCGTCATGGAGGTCACTGTGCGCCGTCGGGGTCGGCTGCGCCAGCGGGCCGGTCACGGACCGTTGCATTCGCAACATCCGGTCACACCCAGGGATCGGGGCGTGTCATCGAACGCCGCAGAGGAGTCGACGCACCGCGCTCGAACGGGTCAGGCGTGACCTCGCGTGACGCGGCATTGCGGACTGTGGCCTCCGATTCCTCCGTGTGACAGGCGGTGTCGAGATCGCCGGGGCCCCTTCGTAGGTTCGGGGCGGGAGGTCGAACACATGACACGACTCATCATCGGCGCGATGATCCGAACGATCGGCGCGTACCCTTCGGGCTGGCGTCACCCCGGCGCCCACCGGGACCCCCGGCAGGATGCCGCCGTGCTCCGCCGTGCCGCAGAGGTCGCCGAGTCCGCGCGGCTCGACTACCTCTTCTTCGGCGACTGGCTCGCCACCGGCCCCGACCTGGAGTGGCGGGACCCGCACCTGCTCGCGCGAGTGGATCCACTCAGTGCGATCGCGTACCTCGCGGGCGTGACCGAGCGCATCGGCCTCATCGCGACCGTGAACACGAGCTACGCCGACCCGTACGCGATCGCCCGGGCCACCGCCTCGGCCGACCTGCTGAGCGGCGGACGCGCCGGCGTGAACCTGGTCACCGGCGCCGACCTGCGCGTCGCCGAGAACCACGGCCGCGACTTCGCCGCGACCAACGAGTCTCGGTACGACCGCGCACACGAGTTCGAGACGGTGCTGCGGCGACTGTGGGACTCGTTCGAGGACGACGCGTTCGTGGCGGACGCCGACAGCGGAGTGCTGCTCGATCCGGCGAAGCTGCACGACGCCCGGTTCAGTGGCGCGCACCTCAGCGTGGACGGGTCGCTCAACGCCGTGCGCCCGGTTCAGGGCCACGTGCCGATCATGCACTCGGGCTCCTCGGCTCGTTCGCGGCTCTTCGCCGCGACGAGTGCAGACCTCGCCCTCGTCGCGGTCTCCGGATGGCAGCAGGCGGCAGCCGTGCGCGAGGAGCTGCGATCGCTCGCGTTCGAGTCGGGACGCGACGACCGAACGCTCAAGGTCGTCGTGCCCATCCTCCCGATCATCGGCGAGACCCGGGAGCACGCCCAGCAGATCGCCGACGAGCTCAGCGGGCTCGTGCGGATCGCCGACGACTGGGATGGCGAGCCGCCCGCCGGCTTCCCCGGCAACCGGTCGCTCGCCTCGGTGTCGCACCTCATCGGCCTGAACGTCGCCGGACTCGACCCCGACGATCCGGTCACGCCGTCGCTCGTCTCGGCGTTCAGCCCGGCCGGGCAGGAACTCGTCGAGATCGTCGCGGAACGCACCGGCCGCGCTCCCTCCGGCGAGCATCCCCCGACGCTGCGCCACCTGGTGGTTGCGGCCTCGTTCAGCGCGTCGATCATCGTGGGCACGGGCGCGGAGGTCGCCGCGGAGCTCGCGGCATGGGGCGACGCCGGAGCGGTCGACGGGTTCAACGTGCTCTCCGCCACGCAGCCGGCGCAGTTCGAGGCGTTCGCGACGCAGGCGGTTCCGGAGCTGCAGCGGCTCGGCGTCTTCCCCGCCGAGTACGAGGGCACGACGTTGCGAGATCACCTCGGACTCGGTCGCCCGGGCAACGTGCACGTCTCGCCGCACGACCCGCGGTTCCCGCCGGTCTTCGCGCGTCGCTGCGCTGCCACTTCTGGCGCATTCGAGGTGGTGTAGGCGGCGGGTGCGGAGGCGCCGGCGCCCCGCGGCATCCGTCGATCAGGCTTCGCGGAACTTCGGCGAGCTCTCGTCGGTGCGGCGCGGATCCCGCTCGACGGCGTCGCCGAGCACGTCGTCGATCCGGCGCATGAGCTCCTCGGGGATGACCACCCCTGACGCGGCCACGTTCTCCCGCACCTGCTCGGGGCGCGACGCGCCGATGATCGCAGTCGCGACGTTCTCGTTCTGCAGCACCCACGCGACCGCGAGCTGGGCGAGCGAGAGCGAGAGCTCCTGGGCGATCGGCTGCAAGCCCTGGACCCGGGTGAGCACGTCGTCGGTGAGGAAGCGGCGGATCGCACCGGCCCCGCCCTTGTCGTCCGTGGCACGGCTGCCCTCGGGATGCGGCTTGCCGGGAAGGTACTTGCCGGTGAGCACGCCCTGTGCGATCGGCGACCACACGATCTGCGAGATGCCGAGCTCCTTCGAGGTCGGCACGACCTCGGCCTCGATCACGCGCCAGAGGGCGGAGTACTGCGGCTGGTTGGAGATGAGCTGGATCCGCAGCTCCTTCGCGAGCGGTGCCGCCGCCCGGAGCTCGTCGGCGGTCCACTCGCTCACTCCGATGTAGAGGGCCTTGCCGGCTCGGACCACGTCGGCGAACGCCTGCATGGTCTCGTCGAGCGGAGTGAAGTAGTCGTAGCGATGGGCCTGGTAGAGGTCCACGTAGTCCGTGCCGAGGCGGGCGAGCGATCCGTCGATCGACTCGAGGATGTGCTTCCGGGAGAGGCCCACGTCGTTGTGCCCCTTGGGCCCGGTGGGGCCGAACACCTTGGTGAAGATCTCGAGGGACTGGCGGCGATGTCCTCGCAGGGCGTCGCCGAGCACCGACTCCGCCCGGGTGTTCGCGTACACGTCGGCCGTGTCGAACGTGGTGATCCCGGCGTCGAGCGCGGCGTGCACGCACGCCGTGGCCGCGTCGGCCTCGATCTGCGATCCGTGGGTCAGCCAGTTGCCGTACGTGATCGCCGAGATCTTGAACCCGGACGCACCGAGATACCGAGACTCCATCGTCGCTCCCCTGTTTGGTGTGCCCTCAGTCTGGCCCATCGCGCACGGAGAACCCCTCCCGAGTCCGATCGCGAGCCGACGGTCAGATCACGACGACGATCTGCCGCGCGCGTGCGCGATCTCGCCCTGCCGGTGCGGGTCGCTGCTCGACCGCGTCCATGCCGGCGCCGCGGCGGCCCGCGCGCAGCTTCGGGTCGACCGTGTCGACGCCCGCCGCGCGCAGCGCGACGCGGACCGCGGCGCGCAGCCGATCCGGGCTCACTGAACGCCGCGCGACCTGATCCGTTCCGCGAAGGTCTCGTCGAGGTCCAGCGGGGTCGTGTTCCCGATCGGCCCGAGCTTGTCGAATTCCGGTCGGAACTCCTCGATGAGCTCGTTGGCGGAGACGGCGGCGAGTTGGTCGGGGCCGATCCCCTCCAGGTAGATGCGGACGATGTCGAGCTCCTGCAGGAACATCGTGTCCGTACCGTCGTTGTCGCGCATGCGCTTCAGCAACCCGAGGTGATACGGCGTCAGGACGTGCGTGCGCCGACCCGTGACCGTGGATTGCACCCAGATCCCGCTGTCGACGGCGGGAATGATGGAGAACATGGGGTACTCCTTCTTCTTGCGGAGGCCGCCGACGGCGGCCGCGACCGCGGCGGGGTTCGGACGGCCGCCGGCGTAGTTCGTCGCCCAGCCGAGATACGTTGCGCGGGGAGCCTTCGCGGCCGTGTAGTGGTCGACGGACGCGAACCCGATGGCGTCGCCGAGGTCCTCCGTCACCGACGCGTTGGCCATGAAGAGCATGCCGCCGCCACTCGTCATGCCGACGCCGACATGGCCGTTCTCGATGCCCGCGATATCCCAGAAATGGAATGCCAGCGCGGGCGCGTTGGCCGCGGTCGGGTCCAGGTGCCCCGAACCGTTGGCGGCACGGCGCGCACTGCTGATGTCGGCGGATGGGAACGGGCTCCACCCGAACTCGCGGTCGATGTATCTGAAGACCAGTGATCCGCACTTCTGGTCCCAGGTCTCCAGCGCCCCGCCTCTTCCGACGAAGTGAGGAAACGCCCTCGCGTACGATCGCGCATGCTCTTCCGGAGTCATGTTCGACACCCCCCACGCGCAGCGCCCGTGACGAGTCGAGAGCCCTGCACACGCGAACGATAGACCGCCGCGGAGCTGCTCGCCATACCCCGAACGAGGGGCGCGATCGTTCAGAGCAGCAGGTAGATCGCGCCGACCACGGTGAGCACGATGACGATGCGCTCGAAGAGCGTCTGGTCGATCCGATCGGCGATGCGCCTGCCCACGAACGCACCGATGAGCACGGCCGGCACGAGCACGAGATCGATGAGCACCGCGTGCGTGGTCAACAGGCCGAGCCCGATCGCGAACGGCACCTTGGCGATGTTGACGAGCGCGAAGAACCACGCCGCGGTGCCCAGGAACGCCTTCACCGGGAACCGGGCGGCCAGGAAGTACATCGACATCACCGGTCCGCCGGCGTTGGCCACCATCGTCGTGAACCCGCCCAGCGACCCGTAGGCGACGGCCACCGACCGGCGCGGCGCGATCACGTCGCCGCCCCTGCGCTGCCACAGCGTGAAGGCGACGACGACGAGCAGGATGACGCCGATGACCCGCCGAACGGCCCCGTCGTCGGCGAACGCGAGGAACACCACCCCCACCAGCAGCCCCGCGACCACGGCGGGCGCGAGCCGCAGCAGCGTGCGCCAGTCGGCGTGGCGGTGGTACGCCCACAGCGCGAACACGTCGCCGACGATGAGGAGCAGCAGGAGCGTCGCGGTGGAGGCACGCGACGGGAGCACGCCGGCGAAGATCGCGACCGAGAGCGTGGCGGCGCCGGGCAGCGCCGTCTTGGAGATCCCGACGATGAGCGCGGCGATGACCAGCAGTACCCAGCCGCCGGCGGCGATCTCGAGAAGCATCCAGCGCATCCTCGATGGCCGTGGAGTGGAATGGTGGCGAGGCGAGTCTACCCGGCACGGCTGGAACGTCCGGAGTCAGCCGGGCGATGTTCCGTTGACGCAACCGGGCCGTTCGGCCCTGTGCGCGAATGCCGACGAACACGAGGCTGGCAACATGACCGCGGACTCGCCGGAGACCGAGAGCCGGAGACCAGGACGGCGTCAGCCGCCCGGCCCCGCTGCGCGACGATTCGGATTCGCGGTCGCGGCGTTCGTCAACCTGCTCCTGCTCTACCTGGGCAACGTCTGGCCCGGATGGCAGGTCCTCCCCTTCCTCACCGACGAAACCGTCGAGGTGCTGCCCTGGATCAATGCGTCGCTCGCGGTCGGCGTCGTCGCCAACGTCGTGAACCTCATCTTCGACCGGGCATGGCTGAAGTCGTTCGGCGACATCGTGACGACCAGCGTCGGCCTGGCGGCGATGATCCAGCTCTGGGCGGTGTTCCCGTTCGATTTCGGCGACTCGACCTTCCCCTGGGTCGCCATCGTGCACACGTTGCTGGGCATCGCGATCATCGGTTCGGCGATCGCCATCGTCGTGGCGGCCGTCGCGTTCGTGCGCGCCCTCATCCGGCGGGCGGATGGCTGACTCAACGGTGGTCGATCGCGGCCGCGAGGTGCGAAGCGACATTCGTGGTCGCGTCGGCGGCTCGGAACCGAGATTCCGAGCCGCCGACGCCGGCACCGATCCCGTCAGGGCATCTCAGTCGCCGCAGATCCCGCGGGCCACGTCGTTCTTGCCCTGGCCGCCGATCGCCTGGACCACGTCGCCGACATTCGTGAATCCGAGGGCACCCTCGGTGTTGATGGTCTTGTGCACCTGGCCGAAGCAGGCAGCGTCGGCGGGCGCAGCGTGGGCGGTACCGGCAACGCCGAACGTGGCGAGAGCGGCGATGAATCCGGTAGCGAGAATGCGCTTCATTGAACTTCCCCTTCAATCGGCGGGTGCGAATTCACCCGATACCCTTACTTCCGCCCGAAGGCCGGGTTCGGATGCACCCTCCCGCAAATTCCATCCGGGAATCCGCGAACGGCGTGCGCACATCGAGTCTCGCCAGGCTCACCGGCGGCATGCCCGCCCGACCGGACAGATGCGCAACCTGAAGGAAGGCATCAGGTCCCGCCGCGCCATGGCGGTGTGCTTCCCGGGATGGCCGCACCAGGCCGGTCCCACGCCGCGGCGCGGTCTCGCTGTCGCCGGCGGCCTTGGCTATCGTGATCGTTGCGGGGGCGGGCACTCCCCGCGGTCTGTAGGGGGAACGGGGATGGCAGTGGGTGGAGCGTACGGTTCGAAGCCGGCGACCGAACATACGACGGCGGCGAATCGCGCGGCGCGGGATGGACTCCCGCTCGCCGATCGGCGCGACTACGAGGACGCGGCGCGCGGCTTCATCGGCACGCTCGACGACCCGGTGATCCGCCGTGCGGATGGAACCCCGGTCATCGACATCGACGCGCATGCCTTCGTGCACGAGGCCGACGACGCGCCCGACGAAGTGCACCCGAGCCTCTGGCGGCACGCGCAGGTGACCGCGCACCACGGCCTGTTCGAGGTCGTCGAGGGCGTGTACCAGGTGCGCGGATTCGACCTCGCCAACATGACGCTCGTCGAGGGCGACACCGGAGTCATCGTGATCGACCCCCTGTCGTTCACCGAGACCGCGGCTGCAGCGCTCGCCCTGTACCGTGCGCACCGCGGCGACCGCCCCGTCTCGGCCGTCATCTACACGCACAGCCACGGCGACCACTACGGCGGATCGCGGGCCATGGTCGACGGCGCCGGGTCGGTCCCGGTGATCGCGCCCGACGGGATGGTCTACGAGGCGGTCGCCGAGAACATCTACGCCGGAACGGCGATGCTGCGCCGCGGCATCTACATGTACGGTCCCATGCTTGCGACCGGGCCCCGTGGACAGGTGAACGCCGGACTGGCGAGCGCCCTGTCCACCGGGGGCAGCGCGACGCTCGTTCCGCCAACCGACCTCATCACGCGCACTGGTGAGACCCGCACCATCGACGGCGTCGAGATGGTCTTCCAGATGGCGCCGGGCACCGAGGCCCCCGCCGAGTTCCTCGTCCACTTCCCGCAACGACGGGTGCTCTGCGCGGCCGAGGACGTGAACCACCTGATGCACAACCTCTACACGCTGCGCGGCGCCCAAGTGCGCGACGCCGCGACGTGGTGGAAGACCCTGAACGAGACGATCCGCTTGTTCGGGGCGGACACCGAGGTCATCCTCGGCCAGCACGGCTGGCCGCGATGGGGCGCCGACGACGTGCGCGAGTATCTCCGCGATCAGCGCGACCTGTACAAGTTCATCCACGACCAGACACTCCGCCTCGCCAACCTCGGCGGGACGCCGATCGAGATCGCCGAGCAGCTGCGGCTGCCGGCTGGCCTGGACGCCCAGTGGTACAGCCACGGCTACTACGGCTCGCTGAATCACAACGCCAAGGCCGTCTACCAGCGGTACCTGGGATGGTACGACTCCCACCCCGCACACCTGCACCCGCTGCCCCCCACGGAGGCCGGCCGGCGCTACGTGGAATACATGGGCGGCGCCGACGGCGTTCTCGAGAAGGCCCGCTCCGCATTCGACGATGGTGACTACCGGTGGGTCGCCGAGGTGCTCACGCACGTCATGTTCGCCGACCCTGCCAACACCGACGCCGCAGAGCTGCAAGCCGACGCTCTCGAGCAGCTCGGCTACCAGGCCGAGAATGCGACCTGGCGCAACGAGTACCTCATGGCCGCGCTCGAACTCCGGCAGGGCGTCCGCGATCTCGGTAGCATCGACCTCGCCACGGCCGACGTGTTCGCCGCGATGACGACGGAGATGATCCTCGACTACGCGGGCATCAAGCTGAACGCCGAGCGCGCCGGCGACCTCGCCGCATCGGTGGTCTGGACCGTCGAAGACGCGCCCGGCGGACCGGTCGACTACCTGCTCGAGGTGCGCAACGGCGTACTCGTGTACACCGCCGATGCGCAGCACCCCGAACCGGACGCCACGGCGAGTTCGACGAAAGCCGCCCTGGCCCAAGCGCTGTTCGGCGGGCGGCCGCTCGACGAACTCGTCGCAGCATCCGACATCGCGATCGGCGACGAGACCGACGTGGTCGCTCGGATCTTCGGCCTGCTCGACGACTTCCCGCTGTGGTTCGAGATCGTGCGGCCGTAAGCGGGCGGCGGCCGTCGTCAGCGCTTGCGCGCGCGACGTCAGAGGAAGCAGGTTCGTCCGCGGAAGCCGGACATCGACTGCCCGTCGATGACCTTCGCACGCCCGGATCGCACCAGGTCATGCTCAGACGTGGTCACGCGAATCGAGACGAGGGAGTGAGAATCGGTCTGAGAGTCGCGGATTCTGCTGTTGTAGCGAGGGCGGGACTCGAACCCGCGACACCACGGATCGGACGAGACCGTTCACGAGTCTTTCTCCTCGAAACCGAAATATCGGATGGTCTCGGACTGGCCCGGGATTCCTTGAGAGAACGGATGCTGCGGGAGCGATGGTACTCGAATGAGATGGGAACGTCTCGGGTGAGATCGAGTGCATATTCGTTGAATAAGCGTGCGCGCATCGAGTCACCCGAGGTCTCGCCCCCTCTGCCGACCCGGTGCCCCACCAAGAGCCCAGTCTCGCCCGGCTCCGTGACGTTGGCAGATCGAGCAGCGATGGGATCATCACCGTGGTGTCTCGACATCACAGATCAGGAGTCACCGCTCCGTGCAGCAGACTCCTCTGAGGCAATGCTCTCCTCGAGCGCTCATGGTCAAGGAGTTGAGTCCGGCACGGCGACAGCGCACACACCACGCCCGCATTGCTCGGATTGCGACTCATGCCGGGCGGGGCGGGAGGTCCACCGTTCCAGCTTCGACAATGTGACCAGATCTGAGCGGATCGTGGTCCGCGAACAACGAGCGAGCTCACGACGGATGCAGCCCAAAAAGGACGTAAAGATTGGCCGATAACAATGTCAACGCTGCAGCGATGAAATAGCCGATCCAAGTGAAACGTCTTCCTCGCCTTCGCTCGCGAAACCAAATCGCGCCGAGGGCCCCCGTCGACAAGGCAATGACCAGCGCCGTGACCTGAAGCGTGATATCGGTCAAGAACTCGGTCGGGCTCCGCATCAATTCCTCGCCGAACCTTGTGTTCTCAAGCGCAATATCGAACCAACGGGCGAAGGCAATAAACGCCGGCAGCAGCACACCCAGGAAGAAGACATACACCGCAGTGCGCCGTGGCCCTGCGCTCTCTCCACCCTGCGTCTCCGTGTTGTGCGTTGATACCACGTCTCTCTCGTTTCTCGGTTCTGGTGTGGATACGCCCGCTTGACGAGCTCGGGCTAGTAGACACCCACGAGAGCGGCCTCCACCGCGTCCGAATAGAGCGTGGTCCCGAGATCCGTCGGATGAACGGACTGCTGGGACACCAGGCTATCGGCGATGTTGAACGGCTTATCACCTGGGGTGAAATCGTCCAACACAAGTCCGTTCATCCCAGAATCTGCGGGAACCAGGCTAGAGCAGAGGGTGTGGCCTTCGTAGGTTGTCTGCGGGTCGATGTAGATCACTCGTTGGTTTGCCGAGTCCGCAGCTTCAGCGGAAGCCCTGTGTCCAGGGCCGTGCAGGCGCAGCTCGACTGCTCAGCACCTCAGTCGGGCGACCAGTAACCGGCCTCCAGCGCATCAGCCCCGGCATCCGACCTCATCGAAGAGGACGCGGCACCCGGGCTCCGGTCACGAACTCGCGGGCGCGTCCGTCGGCGTCGCCGACGGGCTCGGCGAGGGGTCCGGCGCGGTGAGCTCGGCGATCGCACGTTCGAAGGCGGCGATCGTCGCGGCATCCACCGCGCCCGTCGGCTCGACTCCGAGCGCAGTCTGGAACGCCTGCATCGCTGCGGTGAGGTCATCGGTCCACACTCCGTCGACCGCCCCGTCCCAGAAACCGGCGAGCTTGAGCGTCTGCTGCACGGCGGCCGTCGACGCCAGCGACTCTTGGGCGGCAGCTCCACCGAGCGCCACCAGTTCGGCCTGGAGCGCCGCAGCGGTCGCCTTGTCGACCGTGCCCGTCACCGGCAACCCGTTCGCCTCCTGAAGGTCTTCGACCGCTTGCACGGTGAGCGGCCCCGACACGCCGTCGACGGTACCGGAGTAGTACCCAGCCGTGGCGAGGTCCTGCTGCAGCGCGAACGTGTACGCGCTGACGGCCGCCGCGGCCTGCACCTGCTGCTCCTCGGTGAGGCATCCGGCATCGGCGAAGAGCTTGAGCCACGCCATCTCGAGCGCGACGACCGCGCTGTTGAACTGCTCGGATGCTTCCGCCAGGGGCGTCTGCTCGGTGATGGAGGCCTGCGCGGCCTCGAAGTCGGCATCGGCCTGCTTCACCCGATCGACGGTGGCCGCGGGCGCCAGCGGCGTGCTGGTCGGAGGCGGGGTCGGCTCGGCGACCGCGGGCGAGCTGGAGGCCCCTGCCTCGGCCGCGGCCAGAGCGGCCTGCGCCTCCGCGAGGTCCTGCTGGGCGACGACGAGGGCCTGCTGCGCGTCGACCGCGGCCTCCGCGCCATCGAACGCGTCGTCGCGGGGATCGGCGAGGTCTTTTCCTGCCACCCTGACGTCGCCGACGGTGGGCGCGGTGTCGTTCAGCACGTCGCCGTACCGATCAAGTGCGTCGATGTAGTCCCGGCTTGCTCCGCAGAACTCCGTCGACGCGGCATCCAGCTCCGCCTGGGCGCTCGCGACGGCCTTCTCCTTCGCGGTGACCTGGGCCTTGGCCCGGTCGACGCTGCTGGCGCCTTCGGTGCAGCCGGAGAGACCCACCACGACCACGATCGATACCACGGCAGTTGCGAGGAACCCCGTCGTCCTTGTTCGATTCCACATTCAGATCCCCCGACCATGAGCGTGGTCACATCATGCCACCCGGACGCGCCCGACGAACGTAAGTGGCGCGGGCGGTCTCGTGAAGGGGCGGACCGGATGGCCGACCCCCGACACCGGCCGCGGAGACCACGGTATGGGAGCCGGCACGGTGTTCCATCGAGCGGGCTACCCTCGGTCCGTCATGCATTGATATCGGAGGTGCTCAGCAACCCAGGCGGGTCGTCGCAGGACGCCAGGACGTTGGTTGAGTTGTAGCGACTCATGCACGGCCAAGATTGGCTCGCGGCGGCGCACGAAAGTCGTGACGGCGCGAGTGCGCCCTCGGTAGGCTTTCGCCACACCCGACGCGCGGGAGCGATCGAGAGGACGGCGATGTCGACCACAGAACCTGCTCGGCGTATGACCGTCGCCCAGGCCACCTTTATCGGTGTGGGGTCGATGGTCGGCGCGGGCATCTTCGCCCTGCTCGGGGCGGCGGGTGCCGTCGCTGGATCGGCCGTCTGGCTGTCGTTCCTCATCGCCGGCGCAATTGCCGGGCTGCAGGGGTACTCCTTCGCGAAGCTCGGCGCGACCTTCCCATCGGGTGGCGGCCTGCTCGCCTTCATCGCCCGGGGTTTCGGCGAGGGGCACTTCGCGGGCATCGTCGCCTGGCTGTTCTACGTGACGGGCTCGATCGTCGCCGCGATGGTCGCATCGTCGTTCGGTGGGTACGCGAGTTCGGTGGTCGCAGGCAACGACCCGACGTGGGCCAAGGTCTTCGCGGTCCTGCTCGTGCTGGTGATGACCGCGCTCAACGCGGTGGGCTCGAACGCGGTCGCCAGGGTGCAGTCCGTGATCGTGAAGATCGTCCTCGGCATCCTCACCGTGTTCGCGATCGCGACGATCGCGAACTGGGACCCGGCCCTGCTCGACCCCGCCGGGTACCCGGGCGTGCGCGAGATCATCGCGAGCGTCGCGCTCACGTTCTTCGCGTTCCTGGGCTTCGGTGTCATCACCTTCACTGCGAAGGACCTTCCACAGCCGAAGCGCCAATTGCCGCGGGCCGTGTACCTCGCGCTCGCCATCGCGACGACCGTGTACGTGGCCGTCGCCCTCGGGGTCTTCGGCACCCTCACGGCCGACCAGGTCGTCGCGTATGGCACCACCGCGCTCGCCGAGGCGGCCCGCCCGGTACTCGGCGACTGGGGGTACGTGCTCATGGTGATCACGGCGCTCTTTTCGACGGCCGGTGCGGTGAACGCGAGCCTGTACCCCTCGGTCGGGATGACGCGGCACCTCGCCTCGGTCGGCCAGTTCCCGCCGGTGTTCGGCCGCTCGATCCGCCGTGCGCCGATCGGGCTGCTCGGGATCGCGGCGCTCACGATCATCTTCGTCACGCTCTTCGACCTGAACAAGATCGCCTCGATCGGCAGCGCCGTGGCGCTGCTCGTGTTCTCGTCGGTGACGATCGCCCACTTCCGGCTCTACAAAAAAACCGGCGCGAGCCTCATCGTGCTGATCATCGCCCTCGTGGCGACGCTCGGCACGTTCGTGGTGTTCGTGACGACGACGCTCGTCAACGAGCCCGCCACCGCGATCGCCCTCGTCGCGATCATCGTGCTGGCGGTGGTGGTCGACTTCATCTGGAAGCGCATCCGCGGCCCGCGTGAGCCTCAGGTCGAGCCCACAGTGCCGGGCGAGCCCGCCACGCCTGCGACCTGAGTGCCGAGCGGATGCCGCGTACGCGGCGTGTACGCGACGGTCGGCGGATGCCGCAGCATCCGCCCACCCGGTCGTGCACGTCGGTGATCAGTCGAGGGGCGCTCCGTACGCGCGCAGGAACAGCGCCTCGCTCAGGGCCAGCCGCTCGATCTCGGTCGGATCGACGCTCTCGTTGGGCGCGTGGATGAGGGCGAGCGGCTCCTCGACGCCCATGAGGATGATCTCGGCACCGGGATACGTATCGGCGAACACGTTGCACAGCGGGATCGAGCCGCCCTGGCCGAGCGTCGTCATGGGGACGCCGTAGGCCTCCTGCATCGCGGCTGCCATCGCCCGGTACGCCGGCCCGTCGGTCTCGGCCTCGAACGGCGAGCCGACCGCCTCGGTCTCCACCTCCACGTGCACGCCCCACGGTGCGGCGGCGCGCAGGTGTGCGACGAGCGCGTCGTGCGCGGCATCCGCGGCCATGCCGGGCGGCACCCGAAGGTTCAGCCGCGCGGCCGCGCGGGGGACGATCGCGGCCGTCGAGCCGACCACCGGCGGGCTGTCGATGCCGAGCACGGTGACGGCAGGGCGCGCCCACAACATGTCCGACACGGTTCCGTCGCCGAGCAACTCGACTCCTTCGAGCACTCCCGCGTCGGTGCGGAACTGCTCGGGCGGGTACGGCGCGCCCTCCCAGCGCCGGGAGGCGTCGAGCCCTGCGATCGTCGTGTTGCCGGCCGAGTCGCGCAGCGAGGCGAGGATCGCGATCAGCGCCGCGAGCGCATCGGGCGCGGGACCGCCGAACATGCCCGAGTGCACCTCGGACGCCATCGACTCGACTGTCACCACCACGTTCGCCATCCCGCGCAGCGTCACCGTCGCAGCGGGATGCCCCACGGCGGCATTGCCCGTGTCGCACACGAGGATCGCGTCGGCGCGCAGCAGTTCGGGGTTCGCGGCCACGAACGCCTCGAGCCCTCCCGTGCCCTGCTCTTCGGAACCCTCGACGACGAGCTTGAGGTTGACCGGCACGTCGTCGCCGAGCGCCCGAAGTGCGAGCAAGTGCATCAGGATGTTCCCCTTGCAGTCCGCCGCGCCCCGTCCGTACCAGCGGCCGTCCACCTCGGTGAGCTCGAACGGCGGTGTGCGCCAGGCGGACTCGTCGAGGGGCGGCTGCACGTCGTAGTGCGCGTACAGCAACACGGTCGCGGCACCCGGATCGCCGCACGGGCGGAAACCGACGACGGCGTCGCTGCCGTCGGGCGTGCGCTCGAGGCGCGCGTCGGCGAAGCCGAGCTGCTGGAATCGGCCGCGCACCCACTCGGCCGTCTTCGCGCACTCCTCGGGCGGAAACTGCCGCGGGTCGGCGACCGATCGGAAGGCGACGAGTTCCGCGAGTTCAGGGCGCACCCGCTCCATCAGCTCGCCGATGCGAGTGCGCAGATCCACGCTCATCCGTTCGCCGAGTCGGTCGTCTCGAGGCTGTCGACGAACTGCCGGAAGTCCTCCAGCTCGTCCGGGCAGTACACCTCGATGATCGCGAGTTGACCCTTCAAGACCTTGTTGTCGACGATCACCGGGCGCTCGCCCGGGCCGCCCGCGCCGGTCGTCAACATTCCGTACAGCGTTGCACGGCTGAGTGCCTGATTCGGATTGGCGCACACGGCCCCGCCGTCATCGCCCAGTACGCGGGCGATGATCTCGGGCGCCGGCGGCGCCGTCGCACCGGCATCCTCGAGCACCTGGACGAGCTGAGACGCCTTCTCCTCGGCCCGCTGGCTCTCTCGAGCGGAGGCAAAGGCGATCACCGCCCACACGGCGAGGATGATGAGGACGACGGACACGACGATGTAGAGCACCGATCGCTGGCGCGGGCTCTGTTCCTCGGTTCCAGTGCTCATTTCGCCACCTCCTCCGACTCAGCGGATGCCTCCGGGAGCTTCCACGACGGCTTCCGGAATCGGTAGAACAGCCAGGGTACGAGCAGGCCGAGGCCGAGCGCGCCGCCGGCGACGATCACGAAGTAGATCCACGGGTTGCCGCCGCCGAACTGCGACGGCGGGATGAAGCCGACGAGCAGCGCGGCGAGCGAGGCCGCGAAGCCGACACCGCACAGGCCGATGAGCATCGGCGCCCGGTAGCCGCGCGGGTGGTCGGGATGGCTACGCCGCAGGCGCACGGCCGCCACGAACATGAGCAGGTACATGATCAGGTACACCTGCGTCGTGATCACCGAGAAGATCCAGTACGCACTGGATACGTCGGGAATGAGCGCGTAGCCGAGAGCGATCACGGTCGTGATGATCCCCTGCGTCACAAGCAGGTTCTGCTGCACGCCATGCTTGTTCAACTTCTGCAGGAAGGGCGGCAGGTACCCCTCCTGGCGCGAGATCAACAGCAGGCCCTTCGACGGCCCGGCAAGCCAGGTCAGCATGCCGCCAAGCGAGGCCGCGACGAGCGCGATGCCGATGATCGGAGTGAGCCACTGCCAGTCGAACACCGCGAGCACCGCGTCGAACGCCTGCATCACACCGGCGGTGAGCGAGAGCTCTTCGGCCGGAACGATCCAGCTGATCGCGAGCGCCGGCAGGATGAAGATCAACAGCACCAGCCCCATCGCCAGGAAGATCGCGCGCGGGAAGTGCTTGGCGGGGTTTCGCAGCGACGACACATGCACGGCATTCATCTCCATGCCGCTGTACGAGAGAAAGTTGTTGACGATCAGCACGAGGCTCGCGAGACCGGCCCACTGCGGAAAGAAGTTCGCCGCGGTCATGGGCGCGGCCGACGGGTTGCCCTGGCCGAGATAGACCGCGCCGAGCAGGATCAGCAGGGCACCCGGAATCAGCGTTCCGATGATGAGGCCGCCGCTGGCGAGGCCTGCGACGCCCTTGGTGCCGCGCGACGAGATGAACACGCCCGACCAGTAGCAGACCACGATCACGAGCGCCGTCCAGACGCCGTTGCTCGCCAATTCGGGGTTGATCACGTAGGCGAGCGTCGAGGCGACGAACCCGAGCAGGGTCGGGTAATAGAAGATCGTCATGGCGAACTGGCACCAGACGGCGAGGAAGCCCATCGGCTTCGAGATGCCAGTGGCCACCCAGTTGTAGACGCCGCCCTTCCAGCCCGACGCGAGCTCCGCCGACACCAGCGAAGTCGGCAGCAGGAACACGATCGCGGGCACCAGGTACAGGAACACGCAAGCCAGCCCGTAGACGGCCATCGTGGGCGCGGGACGCAGGCTCGCCACCGATGCGGTCGTCATCAGCGCAAGCGCGACCCAGGAGATATAGGCCGTCGCCGGCGCCTTGGTGCGGGCCATGCCCGCCGCGTCGGCTCGACCAGCCGATGCATCCGCGGCGCTCATCTGAGACTCGATCCGAGAGCTATCGGGCGAAGGTGACTGCTCCCCCCGAGATCCGACCACAACCGCTGGATCATGACGACCGCCTCCCACTCTGGCGCATCTCCGTGCTGCCCCCCACAGGCACCGGCCACGATCACCGAACGCATCAAGATGCGGATCTGATACTCAGGATGGTCCCGAACGGCATCACCGTCAATAGACGCCGAGGGCGTGTTGAATGCACGCCCCGGCCACGTTCTCCCGGCGGCCGAGCTCGAGTCAGGCGTCCGGCGTCTGCGGGCGAGGGTCGGATGTCGCGCCTCTACCGGCCCCGCCTTCCGAGGGCGTTTCCGGCGGTTTCCGCCGACGCGCACCCCAGATCGACTTGGGAGTGCCCGGGACCATCCGGGCCCAGAACGGTGGCTCTTCCTCCTGTGCCAGAGCCGCGGGCACCTCGATATGGAACGCGGCGATCTCGTCGGCGCCGCGGTGCACCACACGGTAGAGCGCCGTGCCGATGAGCACGCCGAGCGCGATCGACATCACCGACGTGAGCGCGGTGGCGAAGTCCTCCAGACCCTCGCTCGTGCCGACCGCCTCGGTCAGCCCGACGAGCCCCGCGGCTCCGGGCACCAGCAGCCAGAAGCCCGGGAGGAACGTCAGCTGTGAGGGGACGCCATGGCGGAGGCTCGCGATCCACAGCACGACGGGCGTCATCGCGAGGGCGCCGACGAACCCGCTCACGGTCGAGCCGACCAGCACCTGACCGACCTGCTGTCCCGCGTAGGCGACGAACAGCACCAGCAGCACCCACCAGAACGTCGACGACGGCGCCGAGAAGTGCAGGAAGTTGCCCACGGCGAAGAGGAGCACGCCGCCGATCGCGGTCCACCAGGGGAACGGGTCGGACGCCGCCAACGACAGGTACCTCGAGCTCTCGATGCCCACCACCGTGCCCGCAGCGATGATGCCGAACGTCAGCAGGCCGAGCTGTACGAGACCGAACACGAGACGCGACGCGCCCGCCACCATCTGCCCTGCGGCGAGCTCCATCGTGCCCGTCGTAAGCACCCCTCCGGGGAGGAATGTCGCGAGCGGGGCGATCAGCAGCCGGATCGGATCACCGATCTCGACGTAGGGCGCGATCAGGAACACCGCGAGTGCGCACACGAACGCGGCGAAGACGGGGAACACCAACTGCAGTGTCTGCGATCGCACCAGCTTCGCGAGCCCGATGAACCCGCCCAGCACGAAGGCCACGACCGCACCCTGCCACGTCGGCGTCAACAGGAGCGCCAGGCCCGTCACGAGAAGCGCGTGCCCGAAGGTGCGCACGAACCAGCCGTAGCTCGGTCGCATAGCGCCGATCTCGTTCAGGCGCCCGATGCCGTCGACCGGTGCGATCGCCGCCCGCTTCGCCTGCCCCACGAGCGCGTACAGCGCGGCGATCTGGTCGAATCGGAACGACGGCGTCAGTGTCGACCGCAGCGCGACCCGGCCCTCTTCCGCCGACCCGGTCTGCACGATGATCGCCGTCGGCAACACCAAGATGTCGGTGTCATCCCGCCCATACGCGCGCGAGACGGCAAGCATCGTGTCGCGGATCCCGTCGACCGTCTCGGCTGCCGCGTTCATCCCCTCGGCGAGTCCGAGGAGGAATCGGCGGAGCATCGCGCGGTCACTGGCGTCGGCCATCTCACCCCCGAGCTCACGCTATCCCCAAGGCCGCGGGGGTGTCGAGCGGAGCGCGGACGATGCAGGCGGTCGCTCGCGATCGACGACCGTCATGATGTCGCGAGGCGCTGCTACTCGACGATCGCCATGTCGTGGGGCGTCCGGTTGAGCCGGCGCCCGCCCTCGTCCGTCACCGTGACGATGTCCTCGATGCGCACGCCGAACTGCCCCGGAAGATAGATGCCCGGTTCGATCGAGAAGCACATGCCTGGCTGCATGGGCTGACGTTCCCCCTCGACCATGTAGGGCGGTTCGTGCGTTGTGAGCCCGATCCCGTGCCCGACGCGGTGGATGAAGTACTCCCCATAGCCGGCATCGGTGATCACGGCGCGCGCCGCTCGGTCGACCTCCTGGCACTCGACGCCCGGTCGGACCGCCTCGAATCCCGCCTGCTGGGCTCGACGCACGATCTCATGCACCTCGCGCTCCTCCTCGGTGGGCTCGCCCACGTGGACCGTGCGGGTCGTGTCCGACCCGTAGCCGTGCTTGAGGCCGCCGAAGTCGAGCACCACCATGTCGCCGCGCTCGACGATCCGGTCGCCCATCTCATGATGGGGGTTCGCCCCGTTCGGGCCCGAGCCCACGACGGTGAAGTCGACCTGCGAGTGCCCGAATCTCCGGAGCAGCGTAGCGAGGTCGTTGCCGATGTCGGTCTCGCTCCGACCGGCGAAGCGCACCTGGAGGATTTCCCCGTATGCCTCGTCGGCGGCCGCGCCGGCCGCGGCCAGCCGCGCGAGCTCGTCGTCGTCCTTGATCGCCCGCAGCATCGGGAGTGCCGTCGTCATCGACACGTAGGACGTGTCGGGCAGCCGGCCCTGCAGGCCGAGCAGGTGCATCGCCCACGCCGAGTCGGACAACGCGTAGCGGCCCGGCCCGAGCAGTCGCGCGGTCGCCTCGTACGGGTCGCTGCCGTCGGGCCAGTCCGCGAGCCGAAAGACCGATGCACCGGCCGTTTCCTCCGCGTCGGGCCGTTCGAGCCTCGGGACGATCATCGTGGGCTCGCCCACGACGGGGACGACCAGCATGGTGATGCGTTCGGTGATCGCGACCGGCGCGTACCCGGTCAGGTAGAGCAGGTCGGGCCCGGGGGTGAGCAGCAGCCCGGTCAGGCCCGCCGATTCCGCGGACCGCGCCGCTCGCTGCAGCCTCGCGGCGAAGTCCGCGGCGGTGAATGGGGCAGGTTCGGCCTGCATTCTTCGATCAGTCATTGAAGCCTCCTCGCCTGAGGCCGCTTCCGTTCCGGAACGGCGCGGACGATCCGGAATCTACTCCGATCGGGGGTTGCGGTGCGACCGACTCACGCTGTGCGGATGTCGCAGGCGCGCCGCCGCTATCGATCAGCCACGGCTCGACTGCAGGTGTTGCCGTCGACCCCGTGCTCCGAGGCGGAGCATCCGTCCTCATCCTTTTCACCGGGATCCCTCGCGCGGAACTGCTCGTCGAACCCGTTCCCGGACGAATCTGTGCCATAGATCTGCCATCAAAGGCACGAAAGCGATCCGAAACCAACTGAGACGACACGAGGAAATCCCTGATGGCCGCGTACACGCCCATCGGAGGGAACCAAGTCTTCGATTCGCCACCATCGAGGAGATGCTGCGCGCGATGGAGCGCGCGCTCAGCTCCCCCGGTGGCCCGCTGACTCAGGAGCTTGCGGAGCTTCTCACCGTCTGAGTCCGGGCCGAGCTCCGATAAGCGTTGAATACTCGTTGACGACTCCGCGAAGAGGTGAATGCCTCGACGAGAAAACCCGGATCAACCAAAGATTCCGCGGGACTCGAACCCAGGACCGACGGCCGCTTCATCGAGTCGCTTCCCCTGCATCGCCACCTGTCTGGCACCGTCCACCCCTTGCACCGCCCGGAGATCCGGGCGAGGGACCATGAGCGAGTCCGCGTGCGGCCCGTCGAACGCTACCTCAAATGCGGGCCGGCCGAATAATCGTTGAATACTCCCCGAATCGGCTCG
Organism: Agromyces tardus; assembly: GCF_003710805.1. Taxonomy (GTDB): domain Bacteria; phylum Actinomycetota; class Actinomycetes; order Actinomycetales; family Microbacteriaceae; genus Agromyces; species Agromyces tardus. The sequence goes on from NZ_RHHB01000005.1 coordinate 22,323, forward strand.
ATCGCCTCAAGTGTTGTCCCCTCCAGCGACGAGAAAACCCCCGGCTGACCGGGGGTTTCATTGTAGCGAGGGCGGGACTCGAACCCGCGACACCACGATTATGAGCCGTGTGCTCTAACCACCTGAGCTACCCCGCCGGGAAGGCTGCACCGGCAACACCGGCAGAACCAGAGCCCCGAGTCAGGATTGAACTGACGACCCCTTCCTTACCATGGAAGTGCTCTACCACTGAGCTATCGGGGCGTGTGCCGAAGTCGGCAACCACACGAGGATATCACCTCTGCGGGCGTCATCCGAATCGTGCGTCACAGGCGGCTCGGCACCCCCGACGAGGTCGCCGCGGCCGCGAAGATCAGCAGGAAGAAGCCGATGACGAGCACGGTGAACGCGATGCCGAGGTAGCCCAGCACGAGCCCCCAGATCGCCGCCGCGTCGCCCTGCTCGCCGCGCTCGCGGATCTGTCGTCGGGCGATGTGACCGCAGATCACGGCGGCGATCGACGCGATCGTGCCGAGCAGCGCGAAGCCGATCCCGAGGCCGAGGCTGACCCACGCGAGTGCGTTGTGCGGGCGGTTCCAGCCGTAGGCGCCGGGCGCCGCGGCACCGGCGGGTGCGCCGTAGCCCGGCGCCTGCGGCGGGGCGTACGAACCGTAGGCCGGCGTCTGCAGCGGCGCCGAGTACACAGCAGCGGATGTCGCGGCGCCGGGCGCCGGCGGAACGGGCGGAACAGCTGCAGGGGGCGTGTCGCGGGGGTCCATGCGTGGCTCCATCGGCGTCGAGCGGCGGGGGTCGAGCCATGCTACCGGGAATGCGGCCGCCGAGGCCGTCCGGCTTCCACAGTGGCGCCCGTCAGCGCGATCGCTCCCCGCCGGAACGGTCGACCCTCTGCTCGACGAGCTCGAGTCACCGCCGGCCATCACCCGGAATGTGGTTCTCCGCCGCATCCCGGTAGCCGAGTAGCCACCGCGACCGCGACCGCGAAGGCCGAGGTCCTTCCGGCTCGCCGAGGCACCGACGGCACCAACGGCACGACGACCCAGGCATGACGAAGCGGATGCCGCCGCGCATCGCTGCGCACGCGGCATCCGCTCGCCTGGTTCGTCCAGCCCCTACTTCACCGAGCCGGCCGTGAGGCCGCCGACGATGTACTTCTGCAGGAAGAGGAACAGCGCCACCACCGGCAGGGCCGCGATCACGGCACCGGCCGAGAACGCGCTCCAGTCGGCGTACCGCGGGTTCGACACGAGCTTCGTGAGGCCCACGGCGAGCGTCTGCTTCTCGGTGTCGATGAGCATGACGGATGCCACGACGAACTCGTTGACCGAGCCGATGAACGAGAGCAGCGCGACCACGGCGAGGATGGGCGCCGCGAGCCGAAGGATGATCGTGAAGAAGATGCGCGCGTGGCCCGCGCCGTCGATCTTCGCGGCCTCGTCGATCGACGCGGGCACCGTGTTGAAGAACCCGTACATGAGGAACGTGTTCACGCCGAGCGCGCCGCCGAGGTACACCATGATCAGGCCGATGTGCGTGTTGAGGCCGATTGCGGGGAACCAGTCGCCGATCGCGCTCATGAGCAGGAAGATCGCGACGACCGCGAGCAGCTGCGGGAACATCTGGACCACGACGATCGAGACGAGCCCGAAGCGCCGGCCCGTGAACCGCATGCGCGAGAACGAGTACGCCGCGAGCGCGCCGAGGAACACCGTGCCCACGGCGGTGATGGTCGCGATGATCATGGTGTTCGCGAACCAGGTGGTGAACGGCACCTGCGGATCGGTGAGGATGCGCACGTAGCTGTCGAGGCCGATCTTCGAGAAGAGGGCGTTCGAGCCGGTGAGCGTGCCCTGCGGGTTCAGCGACGACGAGATCACGAACACGATCGGGAACAGTGAGAACGCGATCATCACGATGCCGACGATGTGACGCCACCCCGTGGCGCGGAACCACCGGCCGAAGTTGAACGGACGACGCGACCCCGTGGGCGCGGCGGGTGCGGCAGGGCCGCCCGGACGGCGAGCCGCGTCGGCCGCCGCCTGCTTCGACGCGGCGCGTGCCTCGAGGAGCTCGCCCTCGAGCAGCCCGGCCTCGGTGCCGGGGACGTTGCGCGGATCGGTCATCAGTTCAGCTCCTCGAGCGACTTGGTGCGGCGGAAGGCGATGATCGAGATCACGGCGACCACGATGAAGATGATGATCGAGTAGGCGCTCGCGAGTCCGTAGTCACGCGACTGCCCCGTGAACGCCACCTTGTAGACCATCGTGATCAGGATGTCGGTGAAGCCGACCGGGATCGGCGCGTTCGAATCCCGTGGACCGCCGTCGGTCAACATGTAGATCACGTTGAAGTTGTTGAAGTTGAACGCGAACGAGGCGATCAGCAGCGGCGCGACGCTCACGAGCAGCAGCGGCAGCTTGATGAGGCGGAAGATCGCCCACGGCCGGGCGCCGTCGACGGTCGCGGCCTCCTGGATGTCGTCGGGGATCGACTGCAGCGCACCCGTGCAGACGAGGAACATGTACGGGAAGCCGAGCCACAGGTTGACGATGAGCACCGAGACCTTGGCCATGAACGGATCCGTGAGCCACGGCACGTCGGCGCCGCCGAGCAGCACCTGGTTGATGAACCCGAAGCTCTCGTTCATCATGCCGGCCCAGACGAGCGCCGACAGGAACGACGGGATCGCGTACGGCAGGATCATGAGCACGCGGTAGTACTTGCGGCCGCGCATGCGCATGTCGTTGAACACGATCGCGAGGAAGAGCCCGAGGAAGAACGTCGACGCGACCGAGATGAGCGCGAATGCGAAGGTCCACAGGGTCACGTACACGAGCGGCACCGCGAGGCGCTCGTCGGTGACGGCACGCACGAAGTTGTCGAAGCCCACGACGATCTGCCAGCCGGGCAGCAGCTCCTCGCCGTCGTCCGAGGTGAATGCGCCCGTGCCGATGTCGGAGTACACGGTGCCGGTCGTGAGGTCGGTCATGGTGCCCGCGGCCTCGTCGTACTCGAGGGTCGAGAGGTAGAGGTAGCCGTTCGAGCCGTCGGGCGTGCTGATGGCGCCGTCGTTCGGGTCGTCGGAGAACGGCACGGCGAGCGCGGTGATCTCGTCGGTGCGGGCGATGACGTCGGAGAAGCTCAGGGAGGTCCAACCATCGAGGGCCACGGCCTTGCCGCCCTCGAGCTGGGCGTTGTCGACGGGCGTGAGCGGCTGCGTCGCCGTGCCCACGCTGACCTCGCCGTCGGGGTCGGTCACGAGCAGGCCCAGGGTGCCGAGCTGGTCGACGACGGTGACGCCGTAGGTGGGCGAGTCGGGCACGCGCTCGAGCGCGGAGCTCATGAGCGACGAGACCGCCTGCTCCTTCGAGCCGTTGTGCCCGGTGCCGTAGTTCGTGAAGCCGATGTAGGCCGTGTACACGAGCACGAACACCTGGAAGAGGATGAGGAAGATGACGCCGGGCGTGAGGTACTTCGCCGGCAGCTTGCGCCTCGAGAAGTAGATCCAGTTCACGAACACCGTGACGACCACCACGATCGCGGCGATCAGCCACTGGCCGGCCAGCGCGAGCACGAACAGGGCGTACACGGCGATCGCGTCGACGATGCCGAGCGCGATCAGCTTGATGAGGAGGATCTTCAGTCCGCCGGATGCCGCGTCCGCGATGCCCGCGGCCTGCCGCTGTCGTTTCGTCTGCTTCGGAGGCGTCTCCGTCGTGACGTCGTCGTCGATCGTGGTGCTCATTCCATCCGCTCTTCCTCGAACGAGAGTGGCTCCGGGTCGGATGCCGTCGCGGCATCCGACCCGGAGCTGCCCGGTCGTTACTTGATCGCAGCCTGCACGTCGCTGGTCAGCTTCTGCCAGGTCGCGACGGGGTCGGCACCGTTGATGATGTCGGCCTCGGCGATGCCCCAGTACTGCCACACCGAACCCATGGCGGGGATGGCGGGCATCGGAACGGCCTCGGCACCGACGGCCGCGAAGCCCTCGATGATCGGGTCGCTCGAGGCGGTCTCAGCGGCAGCCGAGAGCGCGGGAAGGACGTTGCCGGCCTTGAAGAGCTCGAGCTGCACGTCCTCGGTGCCGATGTAGTTCACGAGGAAGTCGTTCGCGGCGACCTTGTTCTTCGACTCCGAGGAGATGAAGAAGCCCTTGACGCCGGCGAACGGCGACGCGGCCTCGCCGGTCGGGCTCGGGACGGTGTCGATCGCGACGTTGATGCCGGCGTCGGTCGCGGCGCCCACGTTCCACGGGCCGGTCAGCCAGAAGGCCGCCTTGCCGTCGATGAACGCCTGCTTGGCGATGTCGCCGTCGATGTCGGTGTTGAAGACGCCGGTGCCGTTCTTGCCCTGGCTGCCGAGCCACTTCGCGAACTCCTCGCCGCCGGCGCTGCCGAGCTGGAGGTCGGTGGGGTCGTAGCCCTGGTCGTTGGTGCCGAAGACCGGAGCGCCGAAGGCGGTCTGGAACGGGTAGAGGTGGTAGGGGTTGCCCTCTGCACCCTGCTCGACGACGAACGGCTGGGTGAGGCCCGCGGCCTTGCCCTTGGCGATCATGTCGTCGAAGTTCGTGGCGGCCTCGGGGACGAGGTCGGCGTTGCGCAGCACGGCGATGTTCTCGACCGCGTAGGGAAGCATGTAGGTCGTGCCCTCGTAGGTCGACGCGTCGATCGCGACGGGGAGGTAGTCGGCGGCCGAGTCGCCGAGCTCGATCGGCGCCACGACGCCGTTGGTCGAGAGCTCGCCCAGCCAGTCGTGCGCGCCCATGGTGATGTCCGGGCCCTTGCCCGTGGGGACCTGCTGGATGAAGTCGTCCTTGATGTCGGCGTTGTCCTTGCCGACGAGGTCGACCTTGACGCCGGTCTTCTCGGTGTACGCGTCCGCTGCGCCCTGCAGCGCGTCGACACGCTCCGCGTCGACCCAGACCGTGAGCGTGCCGCCCGCGCTGTCCGTCTTGTCGGCCGCGCCGCTGCCGCCTGCGCAGCCGGCGAGGCCGAGCGTCACGACGACGGCAGCTGCGCCGGCCGCGATCAGGCCCTTCTTGTTCACCCGCATTGGTGTGCCCTTCTCAGTGTGCGTGAGACCGGCGCCTTCGCCTGGTGAGGGAGCTGTGATCCCTGTTCCGGATGCCGGAACCGCGCACCGAGTTCGAAAGGCCGTTCTTCCGTGTGGAGTACTCGCAATGTGCAAGCGATTACAGGTATACCCTGTCGCGCGCGTATTACCAAATATGGACTCCAGCATCGATACCGGTTCGTGACCATCGGGTAACGGCCAAGTGCTGCAAGCGTTTCCATGATGTGACGAGATGTCGTATGGTGTCCGTCATGACTTCCGAGTGGTGGCGCACCGCCGCGATCTACCAGATCTACCCGCGCTCGTTCGCCGATTCCAACGGCGACGGCATCGGCGACCTCGCCGGCATCCGCTCGCGCCTGCCCGAGCTCGCGCGCCTCGGGATCGACGCGGTCTGGCTCTCGCCCTTCTACACCTCCCCGCAGCGCGACGCCGGTTACGACGTCGCCGACTACTGCGACGTCGACCCGCTCTTCGGCACCCTCGACGACTTCGATGCGATGCTCGCCGAGGCGCACCGGCTCGGGCTGCGCGTCATCATCGACCTCGTGCCGAACCACTCGTCCGACCAGCACCCGTGGTTCCAGGAGGCGCTCGCCGCCGCTCCCGGCAGCGCTGCGCGTGGCCGCTACCTGTTCCGCGAGGGCAAGGGCGAGCACGGCGAACTGCCGCCGAACAACTGGAACTCGATCTTCGGCGGTCCCGCCTGGACCCGCGTTACCGAGGCCGACGGCCGACCCGGCCAGTGGTACCTGCACCTCTTCGACAGCTCGCAGCCCGACTTCGACTGGACCAACGAGGAGGTGCGGGACGAGTTCCGCCGCATCCTGCGCTTCTGGCTCGACCGCGGCGTCGACGGCTTCCGCGTCGACGTGGCCCACGGCATGATCAAGGCCGACGGGCTGCCCGACTACACGCCGCCCGCCGACGCCGGCAGCATGGGCGGGGCCGCGTCGGCCGGTGCCGGTGTCGCGCTCGAGCCCGAGATCAGCGACGAGGGCGACGGCGCCCCGTACTGGGGCCAGGACGGCGTGCACGAGATTTACCGCGACTGGCGCAAGCTGCTCGACGAGTACCCCGGCGAGCGCATCCTCGCCGCCGAGGCATGGGTCGACCCGCTGCCGCGCGTCGCCAAGTGGGTGCGCCCCGACGAGATGCACCAGGCGTTCAACTTCGGCTACCTCGAGACGCCGTGGAGCGCGCCCGCCCTGCGCAGCGTCATCGACGACTCGATCGCCGTGTTCGGCGCGGTCGGCGCGCCCAGCACCTGGGTCCTCTCGAACCACGACGTCGTGCGTCACGCGTCGCGGCTCGCGCTCACCGCCGACAGCCTGCAGGGCCACGGCATCGGCCCGAAGAGCCCCGGCCTGCCCGACCCGGTCGTCGGCCTGCGGCGTGCGCGCGCGGCATCCGCCCTCATGCTCGCCCTGCCCGGCTCGGCCTACCTCTATCAGGGCGAGGAGCTCGGCCTGCCCGAGGCCATCCACCTGCCCGACGACGCCCGCCAGGACCCGACGTGGGCCCGCACGAACGGCGAGCGCTACGGGCGAGACGGATGCCGCGTGCCGATCCCGTGGGAGGCCGACGCCCCCGCCTTCGGCTTCGGCCCCGCGGATGCCGCGTGGCTGCCGCAGCCCGCCGAGTGGGCCGGGCTCGCCCGCGACCGCCAGCGCGGCGTCGCCGGATCGACCCTGTCGCTCTACGAGGACGCACTGCGCCGGCGCCGCGAGTTCGAGCTCGCCACGGGCACCGTCGAGTGGCTGCGCGGGTTCTCGCCCGACGTGGTGGCGTTCCGCAACGGACCCGTGATCGTCGTGGCGAACACGGGCACCGAGCCGGTCGCCCTGCCCGACGGCGAGGTGCTGCTCGCGAGCGACGACGTCAGCTCGGGCACGCTCCCGGGCGACACCACCGCCTGGCTGCGCGCCTGACGGGCCGGCGTCCCAGCGTCCGGCCGATCTGGTAGCGCGAAGCGCCCCCGCCGATCGAGTAGCGCGAAGCGCGTATCGAGATCCGCTCCGCCGATCGAGCAGCGCCAAGCGCCCCCGCCGATCGAGTAGCGCGAAGCGCGTATCGAGATCCGCCCGCCCGATCCCCCGCCCGAGACGCCGGCCCCGCATCGCATCGGTCGGCGGCCTGACCGCCTCCCCCGGCGCACAACTCCGGATCTCGGGTCGGACGCGCCGAGACCGGCACCCGTCGAGCCGCGTGGCGGGCGCCGGCATCCGGAGTTGTGCACCTCGGCCCGGGACTGGCGCTGCCCCTGTGCCGGGGCGATGAGGAGCGGGCGGACGGCGTTTCGACGCCCTGCGCGGGGCCTGGATGCGGCCTGACGGGCCTGCTCGGCCGGCCGGGACCGGTGCAAGGGCCTCGATACGCGCTTCGCGCTACTCGACCATCGGACCGGTGCGAGAGGCCTCGATACGCGCTTCGCGCTACTCGACCAGCGGCGCCGCGTGCGGGCCTCGATACGCGCTTCGCGCTACTCGACCGGCGGCGCTACCGGCGGCGCGGCACGCGGCCGCCTCCGCTCAGTTGGTGTTCTCGTAGAGCCAGACGAGCGGGTCGACCCAGTAGCCGTCCTTGCCGCCGATGCGAATCTCGAAGTGAAGGTGGGGGCCGGTGGACATGCCGGTGTCGCCGGTGTTGCCGACGATGTCGGCCACCTTGACCGTGTCGCCCACCTCGAAGCGGCGCGAGCCGTACTCCATGTGCGCGTAGACGCTCGTGATGACCTGGCCGTCGATGACGTGGTCGATCATCGTGACGACGCCGAGCGAGCCGCCGTCATCGGTCGACTCCGAGACGACTCCGTCGGCGATGGCCTGGATCTCGGCGCCGAGGCCGGGGTTGAAGTCCTGCCCGTGGTGGTCGCTCGAGCAGCCGGCGCAGTCGCGGTAGCCGAAGCGGTCGCCGATGTGCACGCCGACCGCGAAGGGCCACTGGATCGTGCCGTTCGGGTCGTTCGTGAACGTGGCCTCGGGGCGGATGCCGGCGGCGGCGGCGTACTCCTCGATCGTCTGCGCCTGGTACTTCTCGCGGCCGACCCCAGCGGCGGAGGCGCCGCCGGTGATGTCGACGCGCTGCCCGTCGACCGTGCCCGCCGGGCTGTTGAGCGCCATCGCCTGCACGTCCTCGGGGGTGAGGAGCGAGAGCGAGGGCACCGAGGTCGCGATGGCGAGCATTGCGGCGAAGCCCATCGCGACGAGGCTGATGGAGCGCGACACGATCGCCTTGCGAAGCGAACCGCGACGCGCCGGCGGACGCGACGCCGCGGCGCGAGCGGTGGCGGTGCGAGCGACCGCGGGCCGGAACGGCGCCAGGGGGACGTGGTGCGCGTCGTCGGGGGCGTCGAAGGCGGCGATCGAGTCGAAGACGGATGCCGCGGTGGGAACACCGGGCGCAGCCGCCGGACCAGCCTGCTCGCGGGTCGGGGCGGCGGGCGCCACGTGCGGCGCTTCGACGGCGGCGCTTCGATCGGGGCCGGACGCAGCGGGCGGGAGGGCCCGGGCGGATGCAGGAGCGACGATCGGCGCGGCGGCCACGGGCGCCAGGTTCGGGGCGGCGGCCACGGGCACGACGGCCGACACGGCCGGCGCGGCTGCCGCGGGGGCGACGGCAGCAACGCCGTCGACGTCTGGCGCATCGAAGGCGGCCAGGAGATCGAAGGCGGATGCCGCAGGCTCGACATCCGGGGCGGAGGCCGCGACCTCGGCCTTGCGGGCCTTCCGGCCCAGACGGCCCTTCTTGGGGGCGCGGGGCTCGCGGCGACCACGACGAGCGGATGCCGCGAACTCCTCGTCTGGAACGTCGACCACGCGCGTGGACCCGGTCTCACCGCCGGGAAGCAGCGCGACCCCGAGCAGGGCGGAGAACTCGTCGACCGGCTCGGGATCGGGATCGGGGCGCTCGGCGCCCCGGGCGCCGCGCACGGATTCGGATGAGCGCTGCTCGGTCGTGTGCTGTCGGCGCGCCCGCTCCTCGGCGGCACGCTGCAGCGCGGCCCGCTCCTCGGCGGCACGCTGCAGGGCGGCCCGCTCCTCGGCGGCGCACTGCTGCTGCTGCGCCACCCACTGCTGCTCGGCGATGCGCTCCTGCTCGGCGCGCCGCTCCGCGAGCCGCTGCTCGGCCGCGCGTCGCTCGGTCTCGCGTTGCTGCGCGACCCATTCCTGCTCGGCGACGCGTTCCTGCTCGGCACGCTGCGCGGCGAGCCGCTGCGCGGCCTCTTCTCGGACGGCACGCTGCTGTGCGGCCGCCTGCTCGGCCGCACGCTGCGCAGCCTCACGTTCCTCGGCCGCACGCTGCGCAGCCTCACGTTCCTCGGCCGCCCGCTGGGCAGCCGCCCGCTCCGCAGCCGCCCGCTCCTCGGCTACACGCGACTGCTCCGCGACGCGCTGCTGCTCGGCGGCCGCCAGTGCCTGCTCGGCAACGGCCCGGGCCAGCTCCGCCTGCTGCTCGGCGACGAGCGATTGCGCGACGCGCTGCCGGGCGAGCCACGCCTCGTGGTCGGCCTCGGGCGCACGCAGCACCCCGGCCTGCGAACCGCGGCCCTCGTCGGTCCAGGTGTCGCGGGCACGAGCGCGGGCGCCCCGGTCACGGCCCGACGGCACCGCCGAGATCACGCTCGTCCCCGAGACGGTCGGCTTCGCCGGCGTCAGCCCCGGGAAGAGCGCGTCGAACCCGTCGGGCTCCCCGGAAACGGCGAAGGCCGAGTCGGAGTCGACTCGATGGTCGACCGGCTCGGCCCGGTGGGCGTCACGCTCGCGAATCTCCCGGCGCGTCAGGGGTCGTTCGGACCGCAGAGGAGCCTGTGTGCCTGGCGTGGGACCGTCGGGCACGAGGGGGGACTCGAGCACGTGTTGGGGGCTTTCGGCGTCGGGGTTCGTCGGGTTGCGGAGAGGTGATCACCTCGGTGGGGAGACCGAGGTAACGGATCGGTAAAGCGTAACCGTTCTCGCGGGAGATCGCCACGTTGCACCGCCGGATCCGACCGATTCCGGGGGCGCTGACGGCGGCATCCGCAGCACGCCACCGATGGTCTCCGCAGGATCCCGCGGGAATCCGCAGGATCCCGTCGGGACTCGCGCGGAATCCGACGGATTCGTGACCCTCAGGCGCCCGCCTGCGCCTCGGCGATGAGCGCCGCGAGGTCGTCGTACACCGACGCCGCCGCGGCGATGAGCAGCTCCGAGCTCTCGGGCCCGCCGCCGGCACCGCCGACGATCGCGCCGGCCTCACGGGCGATGAGCGCACCCGCGGCGTGGTCCCACGGGTTCAGTCCCGACTCGTAGAAGGCGTCGAGACGGCCCGACGCGACCCAGCACAGGTCGAGGGCGGCCGATCCGATGCGGCGGATGTCGCGCACGCGCGGCAGCAGGTGCAGCAGCGCCCGGGCCTGCCGCTGCCGCTGCTCGGCGGCGTAGCCGAACCCGGTGGCGACGAGGGCGCGGGAGAGCGCGACATCCGGATTCGGGTGGATCGCCACGCCGTTGCGACGCGCACCGCCGCCGGCGCTCGCCTCGTACACCTCGCCCGAGACCGGGTTCACGACGACGCCTGCGAGCGCACGCCAATGCGCGGGGTCCGGCGGCCCCTGCACGACCGCGACGCTCACCGACCACGCGGGGATGCCGTAGAGGAGGTTCACGGTGCCGTCGATCGGGTCGACGACCCAGTCGATGCCGCTCGTGCCGACGTGGGTGTCCTCCTCCTCGCCGAGGATCCCGTCGTCGGGCCGCGCGTCGAGGATGAGCGAGCGGATGAGCGTCTCGGTGTCGCGATCGACGGCGGTGACGACGTCGGTCGGAGTCGACTTCGTGGCCGCGATCGAGATGCCCTTCCGGCGTGCCTCGAGGGCGACTCCGGCGGCGCGCTCCGCGATGTCGCGGGCGAGGTCGAGCAGGGCGGCGGGGCTGGCGGAGGTCTCGTGCGCGGTCATGACCCCAACGCTACGCCGAGGCATCCGCCCGTGACCCGGCGCGACGCTCGGCGCCCGCCCGGCACCCGCCCGGCGCACGCTCGCACGCCTGGCGGGAAACGCGCGAGGCCCCGGCGAACCGGGGCCTCGATCGGTGGCGAGTGAGGGATTCGAACCCCCGAAGTCGTAGACAGCTGATTTACAGTCAGATCCCTTTGGCCGCTTGGGTAACTCGCCAGTCGCACCCGTCCGCGTTCTGCACACGACCGGGGGCCACACAAGGATACCCGCGGATGCCGCGCCGGAGAAATCGGCGCCGGGCCGGGCCGCGCGGGGCGCTCGAGCGACGCTCAGGTGCCGTCGTTCTCGTCGGTGGGAGGCGGCGGCTGGCGCCACCACGGGTCGACCTCGATGGGACGGGTGGGCTGCTCGCCGGTGGTCGTGGCGGTCTGCCACACCGGCCGGCGCATGGGCTGATCGAAGGGGTTCGTCTGCGGCGCCGGCTGGCGCACCGGCTCGAGGGGCCGGCCGCCGCCACGGAGTCCCGACCGCTGGATGACGCGCTGGATGGTGAGTCCGCGCTGGTCGGGCGAGCCGACGTAGCGGATCTCGCGGAGCCCCTGGTCCTGCGCGGCGGACTCGAAGATGAAGTGCCCGTAGTGGAAGATGCGGCCGATGATCGGCACGTGCACCGAGATGTCGAGGATGCGCGCGATCGGCATCGTGGCGATGTGCTGCGACAGGATGCCGTGCACGCGGAACACCCGCATGTTGGTGATGACGAAGCGGTCCATCTGCACGCCGAGGATGCGCCAGAGCGCGTGCACGGCGATCGCGATGGATCCGAGGATCGGGATCCAGTACCAGTCCTTCGGGAAGAACCCGGTGAGCAGCAGCACGAGCAGTGACGCGCACAGTTCGAGCACCGGAAGGACGAGCGCCGCCCAGTGCTTGGTCACCTCGTCGACGATCATCTCGCCCTCGTCGGCGATGAGATGCCGCTCGACGTGCGGGTCGAGCCCGAAGAGCGCCATGGCGTCAGGATGCGAGCGAGGTGAAGAACCTGCCCACGGCCTCGGCGCCGGCGAACACGGCGGCGAACGCGCCCTGCACGGCGTCGGCGGCGGCCTCGGGCCGGGTGATCAGGTAGAACAGGGCGAAGACCACGGCCAGCCCCACGACGATGCGCTTGACCCACTTCACGTGCTGCTTCCCTTCAGACCGGTGGTGGGCGAGCCGCCCCCCGCTGAGCAAGCCCCGAAAGGCCCTTGTCTACCGTACTGGGCGACGCGAGGCAACGCGCCGCGCGGGCGCGGCGAGTGGCGGATGCAACCCCGCACTCGGGGGGCACGGGAGCGCCGAGCGCGCGACGATAGGATCGAACGTCGTGTGCGGGCGGTTCCGAGAGGCCCCACGGCGGGCGAGGAGCGATGGCCGGCATCGAGGAAGTGGCGAAGCTCGCGGGGGTCTCCACCGCGACGGTCTCGCGCGCGCTCAGCGGCCGGGGCCACGTCTCGCCGGCGTCGAAGGCGAAGGTCGAGGATGCCGCGGCTCGGCTCGGCTACGTGGTGTCGTCGAACGCCTCGAGCCTCGCATCGGGGCGCACGCGCAACATCGGCGTCGTCATCCCGTTCCTCAACCGCTGGTTCTTCTCCTCGGTGCTCGAGGGCGCCCAGCAGGCGCTCCTCCGCCACGGCTACGACCTCACGCTGTACAACCTCTCCGGTGATGGTCGCGAGCGCTCGAGCGTGTTCGAGCACTTCCTCCTGCGCCAGCGCGTGGACGCGGTCATCGCGGTGTCCCTCGAGCTCACCGAGCACGAGGTGCAACGCCTGCACGAACTCGGCAAGCCCCTCGTGGGCGTCGGCGGTCCGATCCCGGGCGTGCGCACGCTCACGATCGACGACGTCGCCGTCGCCCGGCTCGCGACCGAGCACCTCATCGCGCTCGGGCACCGGCGCATCGCGCACATCGGCGGCGACCTCGAGTTCGACGTCGACTTCCACCTGCCCACGAACCGTCGCCTGGGCTACGAGGCGGCGCTGCACGATGCGGGCGTCGAGCCCGACCCGCGGCTGTTCGCGCCGGCCGACTTCACGATCGCGGGCGGCTACCACGCGGCGAAGCAGCTGCTCGGCGTGCCGCACGACCGACCCACGGCGATCTTCGCGGCTTCCGACGAGATGGCGATCGGATGCATCCTCGCCGCGCGCGACCTCGGCATGATCGTGCCGCGCGACGTGTCGATCATCGGCATCGACGACTACGACCTGTCGGACTTCTTCGGCCTCTCGACGGTGGCCCAGTTCCCGCGCGGGCAGGGCGAGAAGGCGGTCGAGATCCTGATGGAGCAGCTGGAGCCCGGCACCGAGCCGCCCACGCCCGACTCGACGCCCCTCCCCTTCGAGCTGCGCGTGCGCTCGTCGACGGCGCGCCCGCCCGAGTGACCGGCACCGGCGCAACCGCACCAGGGAGTCGCCGGTAACCGCACGGAGCGGTGACCGGCAGGCGCCGGGCAGTCGGGGGCCGTGCCGCATCTGCGCAGTAGTAGCGCCGCGGCGCGCTACTGCGGCAGCCGCAGTCGTCCGAGCGCGGCCTGGATCGCGACGGCGGCCGCGCCGCGCGCCCATGACACGAACCCGGCGTCGTCGATGTGGATCTCGACGGGGGTCGCCTCGGGGTCGCGGTCCGCGGCGAGCGCAGCACGGGCCACGTCGCCCGCGACGTTCCAGAGCGCGATGCCCTCGCCCGAGAGCACCACGGTGTCGACCATGGCGAGGTTGGCGATGAACGCGAGCATGCGGCCGAGGGCGCGGCCCGCGGCATCCGTCACCGAGCGTGCGACCGGATGCCCCAGGGCCGAGAGCTCGAGCACCTCGTCGTAGGCCACCTCGCGGCCGAGGGCGACGCCCACCTGCGAGCAGATGCTCGGGATCGAGAGCATCGCAGTGGAGCAGCCGCGGTGCCCGTCGATGCAGAGCGGGCCGCCCGGGTCGAGCGGGAGGTGGCCGCCGAGGCCCATGCCCGTGTCGGGCGTGGTGACGACGCGGTCGTGCATGACCAGGCCGTAGCCGACGCCCGCGCCGACCGTGACGACCGCGAACGCGTCGTGGCCGCGCGCGGCGCCGAACCACTGCTCGGCGGTGGTGAGCGCGGTGACGTCGTTCTCGATGTCGACGGGCACGCCGACGCGCTCTTCGACGAGTTCGGCCAGCGGCACGCCACGCCAGCCGAGGAACGGGGCGCGCAGCACGACACGCTGGTCGGCGACGTTGCCGCCGATGCTGATGCCGACGCCGGCGACGCCGCGGTCGCTCTCGGCCGCGAGCTCGTCGATGAGGTCGGCGATCACGTCGACGACGGCGGCGGGGTCGTGGTCGTCGATCGGCCGCTCGGCTGCGGCGAGCGCGGTCGCCCGCAGGTCGGTGAGCACGCCCGTGGCGTCGTCGCCGGTCAGCTTCACGCCGATGATGCGGCGCGCGTCGACCTGCACGTCGAGCGGCTTCGCCGGGCGACCCATGGCGCCCTGCACGGGCTCCGCGGCCTCGACGAACAGGCCCTGCTCGAGGAACGGCTTGCTCAGGCGCGTGAGGCTCGCCGGCGAGAGTCCGAGGCGGCGACCGAGTTCGGCGCGCGAGATGGGCCCGTGGATGAGCACCTCACGGGCGAGCTCCCGCGCGGAGGTGCTCACCTCGGCGTCGGCGACCGTGTCCGTCATCGGACCTCCCAGCGCGTCGTTTGTTCCATTCTGGCATGAACTTGCATCGATTCAGGCGTCTACGGCCCCGATATTCCTTCCGCGTAGCACCTTGACAACCTAGTTATTTCTGTCGTAGAAATAACTCATGCAACGCCGCCCGGGTCTCGTCCACCTCCGCAACGGAGGCACCAGCGTCATCCTCGACGCCCGCCACGCCGCCCTTCCGGCGATCGTCGCGTGGGGTCCCGACCTGGGCGAGCTCATCGACGACGAGCTCGCGGCCCTCGGCACCGCGGCACTCCCCCAGCGCGTCTCGGGCGGCCTCGACCAGCCCGCGCCGCTCGCCGTCATTCCCCAGGAGGCGTCGGGCTGGCTCGGCACCCCGGGCCTCAGCGGCCACCGCGCCGGGCGGCACTTCTCGACCAAGCTCGTCACCGAGGCGATCGAGGTCGACGGGGCATCCGCCGTCATCACCGCGACGGATGCCGCAGCCGGCCTCTCGGCCACGATCGAGCTCGAGGTGACCAACGCCGGCTTGCTGCGTCAGCGCATCGCGCTCGAGAACCGCTCCCCCGAGCCGTACTCGCTCACCGCGCTCGCGCCCACGTTCCCCCTGCCGCGCGACCTCGACGAACTGCTCGACACCACCGGCCGCCACCTGCGCGAGCGCTCCCCGCAGCGGCACGCGTTCACGATCGGCACCCACGTGCGCGAGAGCCGTCGCGGACGCCCCGGCTCCGACGCGAGCCTCGTGCTGGCCGCCGGCCGCGCGGGCTTCGGCTTCGAGCGCGGTCTCGTCTACGCCGTGCACACCGCGTGGAGCGGCAACCACCGCCTGCTCGCCGAGCGCACGCCCACGGCAGAGTCGTTCCTCAGCGCGGGCGAGCTGCTCGGCGCCGGCGAGATCGAGCTCGCCGAGGGCGAGCGGTACACGACCCCGTGGGCGCTCGGCTCGTGGGGCGACGGCCTGAACGAGCTGGCGAAGCGGTTCCACGACGAGCTGCGCGCCCGGCCGCAGCATCCGCAGCGCCCTCGCCCGGTCACGCTCAACACCTGGGAGGCCGTGTACTTCGACCACGACCACGACACCCTCGTCGCGCTCGCTGAGCGGGCCGCGCGCGTCGGCGTGGAGCGCTTCGTGCTCGACGACGGCTGGTTCCTCGGCCGCCGCGACGACACCGCCGGCCTCGGCGACTGGGTCGTCGACACCGACGTGTGGCCCTCGGGGCTCGGTCCGCTCATCGAGCGCGTGCGCGGCCTCGGCATGGAGTTCGGCCTGTGGGTCGAGCCCGAGATGATCAACCTCGACAGCGAGCTCGCCCGGCAGCACCCCGACTGGATCCTCCGCGGCCGCGACGAGCTTCCCGTGCCCGCCCGCCAGCAGCACGTGCTCGACCTGGCGCATCCCGACGCCTGGCAGTACCTGCTCGAACGACTCGACGCGCTGCTCACCGAGTACGACATCGCCTACCTCAAGTGGGACCACAACCGCGACCTGCTCGAGGCCGGCGCCGCCGACACCGGCCGGGCCCGGGTGCACGACAACGTGCAGGCGCTCTACCGGCTGCTCGCCGCGCTCAAGCGCCGCCACCCGGGCCTCGAGATCGAGTCGTGCGCCTCGGGTGGCGCGCGCGTCGACCTCGGCATCCTCGAGCACACCGACCGCATCTGGACCTCGGACACGCTCGACCCGCTCGAACGCCTGCAGATCCAGAAGTACACCGGGCTCCTCGTGCCCACCGAGATGATGGGCGCGCACCTCACGAGCCCCGAGGTGCACTCCACCGGACGCGCGGTCTCGCTCGACCTCAGCGCCGGCGTCGCGCTCTTCGGGCACCTCGGCATCGAGTGGAACCTCACCGAGCTCGACGACGACGGACTCGACGCCATCGCCCGCTGGGTCTCCGTCTACAAGCAGCACCGCGCGCTCATCCACTCAGGCACCCTCGTGCACGGCGACACGGCCGATGCCACGACCGACGTGCGCGGCGTCGTGGCCGCCGACGCGGCATCCGCCCTCTTCACCTTCACGCAGGTCTCGACCAGCGTGACCTACCCGCCCGGCCGCTTCACGCTGCCGGGACTCGACGCCGACCGCCGGTACACCGTGCGGATCGTCGGCGGCAGCGTGGCCGACGGACCCGGCCAATCGCCGCTCCCCTGGGCCGAGCAGCCGATCCGGTTGACCGGCCGGCAACTCGGCACGGTGGGCCTGCAGGCGCCCGTGCTGTTCCCCGCCCAGCTCGTGCTGCTCGAGCTCACCTCCGCCCCTCCCGCCACCGACCACCCGTCGGTCGAGTAGGCGG
The DNA here is from genome assembly GCF_003710805.1 of Agromyces tardus. Taxonomy (GTDB): domain Bacteria; phylum Actinomycetota; class Actinomycetes; order Actinomycetales; family Microbacteriaceae; genus Agromyces; species Agromyces tardus. The sequence continues at coordinate 39,316 of NZ_RHHB01000005.1, forward strand.
AGCCGTATCGAGACCCCACCCGCACTCGCACCGAGGTCTCGATACGGGCTCCGCCCTCCTCGACCGGCACACCCCGACCAACAGACCACCATTCGCGCAAGGAGGCGCATCATGACCGATGACCCCACCCGCAGGCACCTCCATCGGAGGCGACGCGCTCGACGGCGCACCGCTGCCGCCGTCGCCGCCCTCGCGATCGGAGGGCTGCTGCTCTCGGGCTGCTCGGCCTCCGGCGGAGGCGACGGCAAGGTCACCCTGGACTTCTTCCAGTTCAAGGGCGAGGCGCTCGAGGACTTCGACCGGATCATCGCCGACTTCGAGGCGGAGAATCCCGACATCGACGTCGTGCAGAACCAGGTGGCCGACGCCGACACGGCGATCCGCACCCGCCTGGTGAAAGACGACGTGCCCGATGTGATCACCCTGAACGGCAACGGCGGCCTCGGCCAGCTCATGCGCGCCGGGGTCTTCCACGACTTCACGGGCGACCCGTTGCTCGAAACGATCAACCCCGCGGTGCAGCAGATCCTCTCCGACATCGGCTTCGCCGACGGCCAGGTCAACGCACTCGGCTACGTCAACAACGCGAACGGCGTGATCTACAACACGAAGATCTTCGAGGAGCAGGGGCTCGAGGTGCCCGAGACGTGGGACGAGTTCGTCGACGTCTGCGACAAGCTGCAGGCGGCGGGCATCACGCCGTTCTACGGCACGCTCGCCGACTCCTGGACCGGCCTGCCGTCGTTCAACGCGCTCGGCGCCTACCCCGCACAGGGCGACTTCTTCGACCGGATGCGCGAGGAGGGCGAGAACGTCGGCCCCGACTCGGAGGTGTCGTTCGAGAAGGACTTCCCCGAGGCGCTCGACCAGCAGTACCAGCTCTTCTCGTACGCGCAGGACGGCTACCGCGGCAAGACCTACGACGACGGCAACGCGGCCTTCGCCAACGGCGAGGTGGCGATGCTCATGCAGGGCATCTGGGCGATCAACCCGATCAAGGGCATCAACCCCGACATCGACGCGGCGATCTTCCCGTACCCGGCGACCGACGACCCCGACGACCGGCTGCTCGTCTCGGGCGTGGATGTCGCGGTGCTCATCGGCAAGGACACCCCGCACCTCGCCGAGGCGAAGCGGTTCGTGGAGTACCTGTTCCGGCCCGACGTGATCGAGGAGTTCGCGGCATCCCAGACCATGATCCCCTCGGTCGTCGACGCGAAGATCAGCGACGACCCGGCGCTGCAGTCGGTCAAGCCGTACTTCGACGAGAAGAAGATCACGGGCTTCATCGACCACCAGATCCCGCCGAGCATCCCGCTCGCGGCGATCATCCAGCAATTCCTGTTCGACGGCGACGCGGATGCCGCGTTGAAGACACTCGACAACGAGTGGGCGAAGGTCGCCGCCCGAACGATCACGAGCGGAGACTGACATGTCGACGATGACGGAGACCAGGGCGGTCACGACCGCCGGGCCGCAGCGCGGCTCGCGGCGATCGGGGGCGGGCGGCGGCGTGCGCGAGAAGCGCGCCATGCCCGCCTACTACTGGATGGTGTGGCCGGCGCTCGCGCTGTTCGCCTTCTTCCACACCCTTCCGGTGCTCGCGGGCGTGTTCTTCAGCTTCACCAACTACGCGGGCTTCGGCACGTGGGAGTTCGTGGGACTGTCGAACTACCAGAACCTGTTCCGCGACGACCGCGTGCTCGCCGCTTATGGGTTCTCGTTCGGATTCGCGATCGTCGCGACGATCCTCACCAACGTGATCTCGCTCGCCATCGCCCTCGGGCTCAACGCGAAGATCGTGGCGCGCAACACGTTCCGCGGCATCTTCTTCGTGCCGTACGTGATCGCGATCCTGGTGATCGGGTACGTGTTCCAGTTCCTCTTCTCGAACTCGCTCCCGAAGATCCTTCCGGGCATCCCGGTGATCGCCGACAACATGCTCTCGAACCCCGACTGGGCGTGGGTGCCGATCGTGATCCTCGCCGTGTGGCAGGCGAGTGCGTTCGCGATCATCATCTACCTCTCGGGCCTGCAGACCATCCCGCAGGAGCTGTACGAGGCGGCATCCATCGACGGCGCGAAGCCCTGGCGGATGTTCCGCTCGATCACGTTCCCGCTCATCAGCGCCTTCTTCACGATCAACATGGTGCTGAGCCTCAAGGGCTTCCTGCAGGTCTTCGACCACATCGTGGCGCTGACCAACGGCGGGCCCGGCACGGCCACCGAGTCGATCACGCTGCTCATCTACAAGGGCGGCTTCACGGGCGGCGAGTTCGCCTACCAGACCGCGAACGCGGTGATCTTCGTGATCGTCATCACCGTGGTGTCGCTCTTCCAGTTCCGAGTACTGCAGCGTCGAGAGGCGGACTTCTGATGACCACCGTGACGAACACGGCAGCGCAGGTCACCGCGCTCGCCGAGAACGAAGAGGAGGCACCCGTCAAGCGGCGGTGGCGCACTCCGTCGGATGACACGCGCAAGACGAACTGGTGGGCCACGGCGCTCATCGCGGTCTGCTCGCTCACCGTGCTGATCCCGCTCTGGCTCGCGGTCATGGTCGCGCTGAAGACGCCCGACCAGCTCGCGACCGGCACCGGCTTCGAGCTGCCGACCACGATCCGGTGGGAGAACTTCGCCGACGCGTGGACCCGCACGAACTTCCCGCAGGCGCTGCTCAACACGGCGCTCATCACGGTCGGGGCGGTGGCCTTCACGCTCCTGACGAACTCGATCGTGGCGTACGCCATCGCGCGCAACCTGCACCGGCGCTTCTTCAAGAGCGCGTACTTCTACCTGCTCGCGGCGCTGTTCATCCCCTTCCCGATCATCATGCTGCCGCTCGTGAAGCAGACGGCGGTGCTGGGCCTCGACAACCAGGTCGGCATGATCATCCTGTACACGGTGTTCGGCCTGTCACTCAACGTGTTCATCTACACGGCCTACATCCGCTCGATCCCGATCGAGCTCGAGGAGGCGGCCCGCGTCGACGGGGCGAGCACGTGGCGGGTGTTCTGGTCGGTCATCTTCCCGCTGCTCGGGCCGATGAACGCCACGGTCGGCATCCTCACCTGCGTGTGGGCGTGGAACGACTTCATCCTGCCGCTCGTGATCCTGAGCGACCCGGGCGACCGCACCCTGCAGCTCGCGCAGTACGTGTTCCAGGGCCAGTTCAACACCGACTACACCGTGGCGTTCGCGTCGTACCTCATGGCGATGGCGCCGCTCCTGCTGATCTACGTGTTCTCGCAGCGCTGGGTCATCTCGGGCGTCACGCGAGGTTCGATCAAGTAACCCGAGTAGTGTGCACGGATGCCGCGGGGCCCCCGTCGGTCGAGGAGCGCGAAGCGCGCATCGAGACCCCCGCCCGCCGGTCGAGTAGCGCGAAGCGCGTATCGAGACCCCCCTCCGCCGGTCGAGTAGCGCGAAGCGCGTATCGAGACCCCCGAGCCCCGCGGCATCCGCAAGCCCATCGACTCCCGGCCACGAGCCGACCAGACTGACACCAGGCCAACCGACCACCGGAAGGACGCACCACCGCATGACCTCCCCCCGCCCGACCACCCTCGACGCCGGCACCGTGCTCGCGAACGACCCCGACTGGTGGCGGCAGGCCGCCGTCTACCAGATCTACCCGCGCAGCTTCGCCGACGCGAACGGCGACGGCATCGGCGACCTGCGGGGCATCACCTCGCGGATCCCCTACCTCGTGGAGCTCGGCGTCGACGCGGTCTGGCTCTCGCCGTTCTACCCGTCGGCGCTCGCCGACGGCGGCTACGACGTCGACGACTACCGCGACGTCGACCCCAAGATCGGCACGCTCGCCGAGTTCGACGAGATGATCGCGGCGTTGCACGCCGCCGGCATCCGTCTGATCGCCGACATCGTGCCGAACCACTCGTCGAACCGGCACGAGTGGTTCCGCGAGGCGCTCGCGTCGCCCCGCGGATCGGCCGCGCGCGACCGCTACATCTTCCGCGACGGCGAGGGGCCCGATGGCGCGCAGCCGCCGAGCGACTGGCAGTCGATCTTCGGCGGGCCCGCCTGGGAGCCCGTCGGCGACGGTCAGTTCTACCTGCACCTGTTCGCTCCCGAGCAGCCCGACCTCAACTGGGCGAATCGCGAGGTACGCGACGACTTCCTGAAGACCCTGCGCTTCTGGTCGGATCGCGGCGTCGACGGATTCCGCGTCGACGTGGCCCACGCGCTCGCGAAGGACCTCACCTACCCGCTGCGCTCGCACGCCGAGCTCGAGGCCACGAAGCTCGCCACCGACGGCTCGCACCCGCTGTGGGACCGCGAGGAGCTCGACGACATCTACGCCGAATGGCGTGCGGTGTTCGACGAGTACGACCCGCCCCGCATCGCCGTCGCCGAGGCGTGGGTGGAGCCCACCCGCCGCCACCGGTACGCCGCGCCCACGAGCCTCGGCCAGGCGTTCAACTTCGACCTGCTGCGCGCGAACTTCGACGCGGGCGAGTTCCACGAGATCGTCGACCGCAACATGGTGTTCGCGGGCGAGACGGGCTCGTCGAACACGTGGGTCTTCTCCAACCACGACGTCGTGCGCCACGCGACGCGCTACGGCCTGCCCGCCGACCACAGCGGCGAGGGCGACGTGGGCAAGCAGTGGCTGCTCGCGGGCGGCGACCCCGCAGCGGTCGACCTCGAACTCGGGCTGCGGCGCGCGCGGGCGGCCACGCTCTTCCTGCTCGCCCTTCCGGGCAGCGCGTACCTGTACCAGGGCGAGGAGCTCGGCCTGCCCGAGGTCGCCGAGATCCCCGACGCGTCACGGCAGGATCCGACGTTCTTCCGCAACCACGGCGTCGAGGTCGGGCGCGACGGATGCCGCGTGCCGCTCCCCTGGGTCGCGGGCGCCCCGTCGTTCGGCTTCGGGCCCACGGATGCCGCGCACCTGCCGCAGCCGGCGTGGTTCTCGTCGTACGCGGTCGACGTGCAGGACGCCGACCCCGACTCGACGCTCAACCTGTACCGCCGAGCGCTCGCGCTGCGCCACGAGCTGCAGGGCACCGAGAAGCTGTCGTGGGTCACCCTCCCGACCGAGACGCCCGACGTGCTCGCATTCCAGCGCCCCGGCGGCTGGATCGTGGTGACGAACTTCGGCGACGCGACCGCGACGCTGCCCCTCGAGCTCACGAACCTCGAGCTGCTCGTCTCGAGCGTGCCGGGCGGCCTCACCGCCGCGGGCGAGCTCCCCGCCGCCGCCACGGTCTGGCTGCGCTGACCCGCTGGCCCGCCCTTTTCGCATGGGAGTGAGGTTTCTGCGCCAGAGGTCCAGTGGCTCGTGGCCTCCTCCGCAGAAACCTCACTCCCCCGCGTTGGCGCGCAGAGCGAAACGATCGGATGCCACGAGCAGACGCCTCGGTCGCCGCACGACCGGGAGGCCCGCCCGGCGGAGCCGCCGGTCGATCGGCCTGCGCGCCCACATCTCGTTCCAGTCCCACCGGGTGAAGGCGCGGATGAGCCGGCGGATCTCATCCTCCCGCTCCTTCTCCTTCATCACCGTGTCGATCGCCACCTCGACGTCCCCGCTGCCGCGGTACTTGCCTCGCCCGTCGGCTTCCGCGCCGATGTCGTACTCGGGCCAGCCGAAGTCGAGGTACGCCCGACGGCCGAGCTCTGGCAGCCAGAGTTCGCGCTGAAGCTCTGGCGGCGGGAAGCCGAGCTCCTCGATGACGAGCCGGCTCGCGGTCTCCAGCGGAGTCTCGGCGAGGTGCGTGGCACGTCGCAGCACCTCGTCCGTGCGGCGACTGCCGGGATACGGCTTCAACCGTTCGTGCTCCTCGACGAGTCGGTCGATGGTGGTGAGCGGGGGCGGGGCGCGGAACGTACGCCCGGCATGCAACGCGGCATCCACCGCAGTCAGTGCCGCACCGAGCGAGGCATGTCGACAGAGCTGGATGAGGGTGAATTCCACGGATGTCACGGCGAAGCCACCGACGTGCCGAATGTGCGTGTCGGTGGTGCGCGCGACGGAGATGACGCCGGGTCGCCTGTTCCCGTTGGAATCGCGCGACATCACGTAGACCGAATCGGGCCACCGGCCGAGCACCGGCAGCTCGAGCAGCGCTGCCGCGGAGTAGCTCGTGAACACAGGACGGTCGAGCGATTGCGCCGCGGCCCGCACGAGGGCGCGGTAACGAAGCGCGTCATTCTCGGGCGGTGTCATCGCGCCGTCGTCGGGTCGCGGCGCCGAGTACACCCCTCGCCGCACACGCTGCAACCGCCCGCTCTGCACCGCCGCGTAGAGCTCGGCCTCGCGCCCGGCTTCGCGCATGTCTCGCGCGAGCACGAACCCTTGGGTGGTGGTCGGAAGCTCGGAACGCATAGTCGACTGTGGCGCGGCGACCGGGAGGCATCCGCTCGCCGGCTGCGGCGCATGGCTTCACGCCCGAGCATCGCGCTGTCGAGGACGAGTCGCGCTCGCCTCGGCGGGGCGGGCAGCACCGCGCCGCGCACGCCGGAGTGACGTTTCTGCGTGGGAGGGCCGTTGGCTCAACCACTCCAGCGCAGAAACCTCACTCCCGCGCGCAGACCGAGCGGGGGCCCGCGGGCGGGGGGCGGAGGCGGCGCAGGCAGGCGAGGACGGAAGCCCGCTCAGTAGACTGGCCCGCATGGCAGATGCAACCTTCGACATCGTGAGCAAGGTCGACAAGATGGAGGCCGACAACGCCGTCAACCAGGCGCGCAAGGAGGTCGAGCAGCGCTACGACTTCAAGAACGTGGGCGCGTCGGTCGAGTGGTCGGGCGAGAAGGTGCTCCTCAAGGCGAACACCGAGGAGCGCGTGAAGGCGGTGCTCGAGGTGCTCGAGTCCAAGTTCATCAAGCGCGGCATCACGCTGCGCTCGCTCGACGAGGGTGAGCCGTTCGCGTCGGGCAAGGAGTTCCGCATCGAGGTGGGCCTCAAGAACGGCATCGACAGCGACAACGCGAAGAAGATCTCGAAGATCATCCGCGACGAGGCGCCCAAGTCGGTCAAGTCGCAGATCCAGGGCGACGAGCTGCGCGTCTCCTCCAAGAGCCGCGACGACCTGCAGGCGACCATGGCGCTGCTCAAGGGCAAGGACCTCGACGTGGCCCTCCAGTTCGTCAACTTCCGCTGATCGGCGTGGCCGACAGCGGCAGCAACAATGGCGACGGCGAGCGGATGCCTCCGGCTGACGCCGACCACCGCGACGCGACGGGCGTCGCCGGCACCGACGGCGAGCGGATGCCTCCGGCTGACGCCGACAACGCCGCCGCACGTGGCGCGGTCGACGACTCCGCGCAGGCACCGCAGCGCGTGCCTCAGCCGGGCGTCGACGTGCCCGACCGCCGCGGACGCACCGGACTCGATCGCGTAGGGCGCGACCTCGACCGCAACCCGCGCGTGCGGGTGCGCGACGTGCGCGTGCTCACCTCGAACTGGTACGTGACGCGGGCGACCACGTTCGACTTCCAGCACGCCGACGGCCGGTGGACCACCGAGGAGCGCGAAACCTACGACCGCGGCGACGGCGCCACGATCCTGCTGTACGACGCCGAGCGGCGCACGGTGCTGCTCACGCGGCAGTTCCGCTTCCCCGTGTACGTGAACGAGCATCCCGACGGCATGTTCATCGAGACCGCGGCGGGACTGCTCGACGAGGACGACCCCGAGACCGCGATCCGTCGCGAGGCCGAGGAGGAGACCGGGCACACCGTGGGCGAGGTGCAGCACGTGTTCGACGTGTACATGAGCCCGGGCTCGGTCACCGAGAAGCTGCACTTCTTCGCGGCGCCCTACGGCGGCGGCACCCGCTCGAGCGCCGGCGGCGGGCTCGCCGACGAGGGCGAGGACATCGAGGTGCTCGAGCTCGCCTTCGACGACGCCCTCGACCGCATCGGCCGCGACATCGTCGACGCCAAGACGATCATGCTGCTGCAGTGGGCGGCGCTGCGCGGGCCGTTCGCGCCGACGGCGTAGCGGCGCGAAGCCCGCGGCATCCGACACGGCGGCCCAGGTCTGAGCGGGTGCCACGCGGCACGCCGAGCCCGCGGCATCCGACACGGGGGCCCGAGCTGAGCGGATGCCGCTCAGCGCGCCGAGCCCGCGGCATCCTGCGATGCCAAGCCTGCGGCATCCGACGAACGCACACCCACCACCGCTGGCGGAACCCCGTGCGGCGACGCCCCAGTCTTCCTAGACTGCGCGTGGACCGCGCCGACCGGGAGACACCGGGTCGCCGCCGAAAGGGGAACGCGATGCAACTGGGAATGGTGGGGCTCGGCCGGATGGGGGCGAACATCGTCCGACGGCTGATGCGCGACGGGCACGAGTGCGTGGTGTTCGACGTGAATCCGGATGCCGTCGCCGCCCTCGCGGCCGAGGGGGCGACCGGCGCCGACAGCATCGACGACCTCGCGGCGAAGCTGCGCGGGCCGCGCGCGGTGTGGCTCATGGTCCCCGCGGGACTCACCGGCGGCGTCGTCGACCAGGTCGCGGCGGTGCTCGAACCCGGCGACATGATCATCGACGGCGGCAACTCGAACTACCGCGACGACGTGCGGCGCGCGGCCGCGCTGCAGGACCGTGGCATCCACTTCCTCGATGTGGGAACGAGCGGCGGCGTGTTCGGCCTCGAGCGCGGATACTGCCTCATGATCGGCGGACCCGACGAGGCGTTCGCGGCGCTGGAACCGATCTTCCGCACGATCGCGCCCGGCGCAGGCGACCTCACGCGCACGCCCGGCCGCGAGGGCGATCTCGCGGCCGAGGAGCTCGGGTACCTGCACTGCGGCCCCTCGGGCGCCGGCCACTTCGTGAAGATGGTGCACAACGGCATCGAGTACGGCATCATGGCGGCCCTGGCCGAGGGCATGAACATCCTCGAGAACGCGGATGCCGGGATGCGCGAGGCCGAGCATTCGGCCGAGATCGCGCCGCTCGGCGAGCCCGAGTTCTACCGGTTCACGATCGACACGCCCAAGGTCGCCGAGCTCTGGCGGCGCGGGTCGGTGATCTCCTCGTGGCTGCTCGATCTGACCGCCGCGGGGCTGCAGCAGAATCCCACGCTCGATGGCCTCGCCGGACGGGTCTCGGACTCGGGCGAGGGCCGCTGGACGGTGAAGGCCGCCGTCGACATCGGCGTGCCAGTGCCGGTGCTCGCGGCATCCCTCTTCGAGCGCTTCGCGTCCCGAGACGAGGACCGCTACGCGAACCAGCTGCTGTCGGCGATGCGACTGCAGTTCGGCGGCCACCAGGAGCTGCCGACCGGCGACGTGCTCGAGGCGGGCGCGCGCAAGGCCGAGTAACCGGGAGAAGGGGTCACCGGGTGACGGGCGTAACCCGTCAGTCGCGCCGCTCCGAGCGCGGGCGGGCGGGCGGCCGGGCGCGTTCAGCGCGGTGCGTACCCCTCGAGCCAGTGCGTGATGGCGGCGTACGCCGCCGCCCGCGCCGGCTCCCGCGACAGGAACACGTCGTGCAGGGCGCCATCGATGCGCGCGACCGCGACTTCCGGCGCGAGGCGCAGCGACCGTGCGGCGATGTCGTCGACGACGAGCACGATGTCGCTCGTGAGCATCGCGGCATCCCACCGAGGCAGCATCGTGGACCGCGCCGACAGGAGGGACAGCACCGGCGCGCCCACGTCGATGCCCTTGGCGACGGTGGCGTGCCCGGCGAGGATCGCGGTGAGCCATGCGGGGTGGATCGGGAACCCCCGGTCGGGTCGCCAGCCGTGATCGAACTCCCACTCGCCGTCCTGGTCCTTCGAGACCGAGCGCGAGTAGAAGCCGAGGTCGACATTGGGCAGCGGCCCCATCGGGTTGATCCGCGCGCGGAAGCCGATGACGGGCGCGATGGCCTCGCGTCCGATGCCGCTCAGCTGGAACTCCAGCCACGGGCTGTTGAGCACGAGCGCCGCCGCCCGCCCGGGGTTGCGCGCCGCCCAGAGGCTCAGCGTGAGGCCGCCCGTGGAGTGGCCGAGCAGGATGAGCGGTCGTGTGCGGCCGGGGCCCGCAGCATCCGCCCGGCCCTGCCCCATCGCGGTGAGCGCCGCCTCGATGTCGGCGTCGTAGGCGGCGAGGTCGGTGACGTAGCCGGGGGTCTGCCCGGGGCGCAGGCTGCGCCCGTACTTGCGCAGGTCGAGCGCGAAGAAGCGGGCGCCGGCGCCGCTCCAGTAGGCGGCGAGCTCGGGGTTGAAGAAGTAGTCGCTCCACCCGTGCACGTAGAGCACGTCGGTTCCGGATGCCGCGCCGCGCTCGCTCTGCCACGGCCACCGGAATCGCGATGCCGCGTTCGGCCGGTGCCGCACGAGCGTCGCGACCACCTCACCCTCGTCGTCGACCCCCAGCGGAAGCTCGAGCTGCTCGAACCCCTCACCGAGCACGTCGGGGCGCCAGCCGTCGCCGTCAGTCATGATGCGGTGTCGATGATGTCGATGGCGAGGCCATGGGATGCTGCGGCGAGACGTCGGTCGTTGGTCCAGAGCGCGTCGCATCCCGCGAGCTGAGCAGCCGCGAGGTGGAGTGCATCGGGCGTGCGGACGCCCGTGCGAGCTCGCAATTCGGCGGCCCGGATGAAGTGCCGCAGTTCGAGTTCGATCAGCTCGAAGTGCTCGAACGACCGCATGTAGTGGTCGTGCAGCGCCAGGTCGTCGGCACGGAGTGGACCCACCAGGCACTCCTGAACGACGAGCGGGCTGATCGCGACGACCTCGTCACCAGCCTCGGCGAGCCGCGCCCGCACGCGATCGCCGCGATCGCTGCGGTCTTCGACCGCGTAGATCACGATGCAGCTGTCGAGGTAGATCACTCGAGGGGCTCGTCCCACCCCGCCCGCTCCTGCGCGATCTGCAGGTCGACCGCGCCGATCGGCCTCGCACCGACAGCGGGCACCTCGTTGGCGAGCGCCCACTCCGCGAACGACGACGCGGTGCGCCCGGGCTGAGCACCGATCGGCACGATCTTCGCGACCGCCCGGCCCCGCCGCGCGATGACCACCTCACCTCCGTGCTCGGCGATCGCGATCAGCCGGGACAGGTTGTTGCGCGCGTCGAGCACGTTGACCGTTTCCATGCAGACCTCCCGATACGATTCTAGCCAGCTTTGCTAGCCACGTACAGGGCATGGGGCGAGGTATCGCCCAGCACGCTGGACACCCTGATGACACGCTCCCGGCCCACGCGGTGAGCGCCGCCTCCACGGCGTCTCTCCTCTTTCGCCTCGGCATCGAGCAACGCTTGATATGGGTTCGGGCGGCGCTGCCGCTGGCCGCGCCTAACGACGAATTGCCTGACAGGCGCTCAGATGACCACTCCTAAGCCACCGCCTCCCGGTGGACGTCGTGGGGATCCCAGTCGCGATTCCAGAAAGTCTCGAGTCCGTGCTTATTGATGAAGCGGCGCTCTCCGTCATGGATCGGGTAGAGCCCTGTGATGTTGACAGGAAGTTCCTCCCCAACGTCGATGCCCGTGTAGTCGGCTCGATCCAGGACCGGGGGCGCGGAGATCAGGAACGCGGTCATCACTGACTCCGTTGCGATTCGTTCGCCGAAGTTGATCGTGTCTCCGTGGTGAAACGGGTTGTGCCGCCGCTGTGTTTCGGCGAGGTGCCCCATCGCCAGCGGCCAGTTCAGATCGTTGGATCGGACGCTGATGCACAGTTCCGGTCTGCCCAGGCGCCACTCGGGGTGTTCGGCCAGGCTCAGCCCGTAGGTGACGCCGGTGATCATTCCCGCCTCCGGGAGGTCGTCCCACACGATGACGGTCAGTCCCTTGAGCCCGGGCTTCGTCGACTCGAGCGGAAAGAAGCGCGGCTCGATCCCGCCGCTCAGTTTGTCGAGATGGTCGAGGAATCGTTCGGCGCGGGTGGGCACATGCTTAGTCTGCCGCGAGATCAACGGCGAGGGTGCCCGTGCCGCCAGCGCGCGTTCACCGGTTCGTTCAGCCAAAGCGTGATGGCTCTCAATACGGCGCCACCGAGGTAGACGATGGCAACTTTCTCGTAGCGCGGGCGCCGGCGCCGCTCCAGAATGCGGCGAGCTCGGGGTTGAAGAAGTAGTCGCTCCACCCGTGCACGTAGAGCACGTCGGTTCCGGATGCCGCGCCGCGCTCGCTCTGCCACGGCCACCGGAATCGCGACGCCGCGTTCGGCCGGTGCCGCACGAGCGTCGCGACCACCTCACCCTCGTCGTCGACCCCCAGCGGAAGCTCGAGCTGCTCGAACCCCTCACCGAGCACGTCGGGGCGCCAGCCGTCGCCGTCGTCGCCGCTCATGCCACCTCGCCCGGTCCGCTGGGATCCAGCCCAGGCAACGGACGCCGCGGGGCGGGCGAGGCTTTTCGAACTCAGGAGAAGGCGCCGACGATGCCGAGCACGGCGGGGAAGAGCAGCACGATGAAGAGCACGGGGAGGATGGCGAACACGAGCGGGAAGACCACCTTGATCGGCACCTTCATCGCGGATTCCTCCGCCCGCTGCCGCCGACGTACACGCATCTCGCCGGCCTGAACCCGCAGTACATCTGCGACCGCGATACCGTACCGGTCTGCTTGCTGGACGGCACGAATGAACCGCTTGAGGTCGTCGCAATCGGTGCGGGCGAGCAGCGCGGAGTAGGCGTCACTGCGCGAGCGGCCGATGGACATGTCCTGGAGTGTTCGGACTAGTTCCTCGGACAGCGGCCCGCGGCTACCTTGAGCCGCCTTGGCCATCGCCGCCTCGAAACCGAGGCCGGCCTCGACCGCGATGGTCATCTGGTCGAGGGTGTCGGGGAGGGCGAGCAGGATCGCCTTCTGACGATCATCCGCCCGACTGCTCAGGATGACTTCGGGCACGACGAAGAGCAGAACGGCGAAGGCCACACCGAGGACCTTGGGGAAGATGCCCGCGCCGAACACCAGGGCGCCGACCACGATGACGACCACGACGATCGTAACGACCAGCCGCACGATGAGGAATCCGCCCACCGTCCAGTCGCCCGCCTTTCCAGCGAAGATGATCTTGCGCTGCACCCAGCCGGTGTAACCGCTGGGCATCACGGCCGCGAGTGACTGGGAGAACGTCGCGCGCTCGACGCGCTCTCGCTCGGCCTCGCTCGGCGGCGCGACGACTGCGACTACGTCCGATTTCGACGGAATCGCCGCGAACACGAGGTACACGAGCAGTCCGACCCCGAAGACGAGCCCGAGGATCGCGGCGTAGGCGATGATGGTCATTTCTCCGCCCTAGAACTTCACTCGAACGGCGAAGAACATCCACACCGTGCCGACGATCATGAGGATGACCGCGGCAGCCAGCGCCAGCCAGCCGAGGAACGACTCGAAGAACGGCGCGAGGTACCCCGGCTGCAGGAACGACACCAGGATGAACACCGCGATCGGAAGGGAGATGAGGATGATCGCCGATAGACGCCCCTCGGCGCTCAGCGCTTTCACCTGACGGCGGATCTGGTTGCGCTCTCGAATCGTTGCAGCGGTGCGCTCGAGCGTCTCGGCCAGGTTGCCGCCGGTCTCCCGATTGATGGCGATCGCCTGCGCAGCCCAGTTGAAGTCGTCGGATCTCATGCGCTCGGCGGTACTCGCAAGAGCTACGCCCAGGTCACGCCCGATCCGCGACTCGTTCACGATCCGCGTGAACTCTTCTGACGTCGGAGGGTCGGCGAATCGCGCGACGGAATCGATGGCCTGCGTCAGCCCGTGGCCGGCGCGCAGGTTTCCCGACACCAACTGGAGGGTGTCATCGAGTTGGTCTGAGAATCTCGCCCGCCGATTGCTGGTCCTCACGTTGAGGAAGATGTTCGCGAAGAGCGGCGCAAGAGCGGCGAGGATCACCGCCCAGAAGAGCGACCACCAGGAACCGAAGCCGATCGCGACGCCGATCACTGCAAGCACCGCGCCGGACGCGAACACGACCAAGACGAACGCGGAGGGAGTCATTCGAACCCCTGCGAGCTCGAGGCGTTCCTCGCCGAAGGTGCGCTGGTCCCGTCGCGACATGGCCGACTCGATCGTCGCCACGGTCTTGTCCGTGGCCTTCGTGAGCGCGGAGACATACTCCGTGCCCGGCGCGATCCGTCGCTCGACCGACACTCGCTTGACGGGCGGCGAGATGACCAGGAACACCAATGCGAGCAGCGCGAGGAGCGCGAGCACGATCCCGAGCGCGAACGGGAGAGTCACCGGATCTCCCCCAAGAGGTAGTCCTCCCGCGGCCGGTACTGGAAGATGCTCGACGGAATATCGATACCGAGATCGATGAACTGGTCCACGAAACGCGGCCGCACGCCGGTCGGCACTGCGTGCCCTCTGAACCGACCGTCAGCGTCCACGCCGGCGCCGTAGTCGAACGCGAAGGCGTCCTGCATGGTGATGATCTCGCCCTCCATGCCCTGCACCTCCGTGATACTCACGACACGGCGAGTGCCGTCGCGAAGACGCGAGATCTGCACGATGATGTCGATCGCCGAGGCGATCTGCTCCCGGATCGCGCGAAGCGGCAAGTCCATACCCGCCATGAGCACGAGGGTCTCGAGGCGGGCGAGCGCGTCACGCGGCGAGTTCGCGTGAATCGTCGAAATCGAGCCCTCATGACCCGTGTTCATCGCTTGGAGCATGTCGAGGCTCTCGCCTCCGCGGACCTCGCCGATCACGATGCGGTCGGGCCGCATACGCAGCGAATTGCGAACGAGGTCGCGGATCGCGATCTCTCCACGACCCTCGATGTTCGCCGGCCTCGACTCGAGACGCACCACATGGGACTGCTGGAGCTGAAGCTCGACAGCATCTTCGATGGTGATAATGCGTTCGTCATTCGGGATGAACGCCGACAGTACATTGAGCAGCGTCGTCTTACCGGTGCCGGTTCCACCCGAGACCAGGATGTTGAGCTTCGCTCGCACCGCGGCGTCGAGGAGGGTCGACATCTCGCGCGTGAGCGTGTCGAAGCCGATGAGGTCGTCGACCGTCAGGGGTGTGCGTGAGAACTTTCGGATGGTGAGCGATGATCCGTCCACCGCGAGCGGAGGAATGATCGCGTTCACGCGGGATCCGTCAGCGAGACGCGCATCGACGAGGGGCGAGGACTCGTCGATGCGACGTCCGACCCTAGACACGATGCGCTCGATCACGCGGCGGAGCTGGGCCTCACTCGTGAACTTGCTGCGCGACTCGTACAGCTTGCCCAGGCGCTCGACATAGATCTGGTCGAATCGGTTCACCATGATCTCGGTGACCGCTTCGTCGTCGAGCAGCGGTTCGAGGGGACCGAATCCGAGGACGTCTGCACCGATCTCGGTGATGAGGCGGTTGCGCTCAGCGCTCGTGAGCGCGACCTGCTCCGACTCGACGATGAAGCTCAGTTCTTCGCGCGCGAGCGCATGCAACTGCTCCTCGGTGAGCGTCGCGTCGTTCAGCCGTGAACCGATCCGGCGGAAGAGCTCTTGCGCTGCCCGCTCCTTCAGCTCCACAAGTGCATCGGAGACAGGTGCCTGCTCAGGGGTGCCTGCCAATGCGGCCCAGGTGCTCGTGTGCTGCTCCGCCGCGACGGGGGTCTCGGCGGCCGGCTCGAGTGTCTCCGTCACCTCCGGGCCCTGGGTCGGAACCTGGCCGTCGACGATGGGCAGTTCGGGACCGGGGTCGTATCCCGTTTCGGTGAGACCGGGTGCTCGATGCACGCCCTTGGCGCGCTCGAGGCGATCGCTCAAGCTCATGAGGCCCTCGCTTTCCTGTGGATGCGCTTCCGGGTGGGAACCGCAGTGGGATCGATGCGCTGGACGACCATACGGAGCGCCTTCGCCGCCGGATCGCGCACGTCGTGATGGATCATCGGTGTGCCCTCGTTCGACGCCACGACGACCGCCGTCGACCGGGGGATCTCCACGTCGATCTTCGCGCCCAGGATCGTCTCGGCATCCTTCCTAAGGATGCCCGTGTTCTTCTCGACGAAGTTCAGCACGATATGGCGGTTCGTCGGAACGAGGCCGAGCGTGACAAGGAGCTCGAACTCCTTGCGGAGGGCGCGCAGGCTCGGAACGGTCATGTTCGTGACGAAGACCCCGTCGGTCGCCTGCTCGAGGGCCGCCAGCGTGTGATCCCCGAGGCCCGGAGTGGTGTCGACGATCACGTAACGGAACATAGTGGCGAGCCGCTTCAGCAGCTCGCCGAGCGCGTCACCGCTGATCGAATCCGCGAGCTCGGGGGACGGCGGCGCCGCGATGACGAAGAAGTCATCTTCGTGATGGGCGAAGAGGGCCTTCAGCGCGACCTCATCATTGCCCGCGTGGACCACGTCGGCCAGTGAGTACGGGGCCTTCAACTCGAGGGCGTTCACGATGTCGCCGAACTGCACATCGGCGTCGACGAGCACGACGGAGTTCGGTTCCACCTCTGCCAGCCCGGCTGCAAGATTGATTGCGGTCGTCGTCTTGCCCTGACCGCCCTTCGGGGCGGCAACCACGATGACCTCGGTGCGGATGCCCTCCTCGATGGGCGGGAGGATCCATTCGGGTTCCAGGGGCTCGGGCTCGGGCTCGACCTCGGGCTCGGGGACCTCTTCGTCGGCCTCGGCCGCCTCGGGGGCCGACTCCCGTTCGAACTGGGGGTTCAGCAGCGCAAGGAGCTCCGGATCCCCCGTGTCGAGGGCCTCCTCCTCATCGTCGCCAAGTCCCTGGTCGGGCAGGCGGCCGGAGGCGGTAAGCCAGCCGTCTAGTCGGTCGATGAGCGCCTCGGAGGTCGCATCGCTCGCCTCGGGACTCAGCACCGCATGGATCTCGATGCCGTCGACCCAATCCTCGAGGTCGGAACGCTGCTCGCGCACGACGATGAGGCCGATACCGGGGAACCGCTCGGAGAGTTCATCGCTCAGCGCTCGGGTCTCCTCGAAGCTGAGCAGCGGACCGAGGAGGGCGATGCGCGGTCGATCATCGACACGGTCGACGACCGCCTTCGCCCCGAACGTGACATATTCCCCCGGCACGATCTGCAGCCGGGCTCGCAGAAGCCTACGGAGACGCGTTTCGTACTCCGCACTGCGACTGACGAGCAGGAAGCGGGTCACTGGTAGATGTTCCCCCCGTCGCGGGACGTCGAGCCGGATTGGTCTGCGGATTCGGGCTCGAGCGTGAGCCAGATACCGCCGTAACCGTCCTCCTGCTGTTCCGCGCCGTAGACGATCTTCTCGACCTGGGGTGTCGTCACGGCCAAGGTCACCATGATGGTGTCCACCGGCTGCACGTCGCCGTTCTCGGTCGAATCGGTCGGCAGGAACGTGCTTCCCGGGGCCACCCGGGTGACGAGCAGGCGGTGGTAGATGAACTGGGTCACCGCGACCGCCGTGTCCTTCGCTCGCGTGTCAGTGTTCGTGCTGTACACGATCCCGACGGTGTCACCGGGCTTCACGACGCCTCCGACGACGCGCGCCACCGAGAGTGGAACGGTCACCTCCTGCGTGCCGGGGGGCAGCTCGACCTCGCCGTTCGCGAGCAGGTCCTGCGGGTCGGAGAAGCGCGCGGTGATGAGCTGCTCACCGGGAACGAGATCCGCGTTGGTGACGAGTCCCTCGAGGGTGCTCAGGTCGGTGACGATGTCGGGCTGGATGGCGATCGCGGGGAGTTCATCCACTTCGAGGAAGTCGGCGATGGCCTCACCAGGGGTGCCCTCGGGTACATCCGTCTTCACGACGTAGACCTTCTGGAATTCGGCCCCGTCGGCAGCGCGCTTATCGGCGCCCTGCACGTAGAAGAAGAGCACGACCCCGCCCGCGACAGCGAGGAGGACCGCGACGATTGCACCGATGACGCGAATCACACGAGCGCCTTTCTGTAGGGAGTGCGGACGGCGACGCCGTGCTCAGGAGGTACGGAGCGTCAGTCGGACGATCTTTGCACCGAGATCACTACCCGGTCCGAGTTCAAAGGCGTCACTCACAGAGACGAACTTCATGAAGTAACCCTGGATGCCACGGCACGCGCCGTTGCACCGAGGTGCGGCCGAATCCGTATAGGCGTTTGAGCCGCTGATCTTGAATCCCGTGATCTTGAACGCGGCAAACTTCGCAATGTGGAACTTGACGTTGGTCCCCGAACCCACGAAATCGTCGTAGATCGGAATGAAAACCGTCTGGCCCACAAGCGTCGCCATGTAGCTATCCGTGCACCCGGTGCCGGTATTGCTGTTGCCCGTCTTGCTATCCACCCAGGGGTCGTTCACATCGATATAGATCGAACAATCGAGTGAGGGAAGCCATCCGAATCCGCCTGGGGCAAACGCGCCAGGGCATGTGCGTCGCGTGCCGGTGTTGTACTCGACGAGGATCTTGGTCGGGTTGGCGACCCCTTCTTGCGGCGGATGGTCGGCAAACTCGCAATATCCGATCGCGAGAGCAAGGGCGTTTCCCCGGACTGGTACACCCCACTCGGCCGAACCAGTCGCATGCACCACTGTGGAATCCGCTACGCCGGGCAAGATCGATGCAAGTGGGTGCCGGACTCCGAGATCCTCAGTATTGGTGGTGACCGTGACCAAGTTGTCGTCGGGAAAAGTAATGGAGTCGATGTCGGCGACTCCATCGAGTGCGTTACTGCCAGCGAGTCCTTGAGGATCGGAAGCCGAACAGGTCGCGGCGCCGTTTGCACACGCGATAGCGACCTCCAGCGCGACCGAGTCGGCGCCATTCTGCAGCTGTGCCTTTTCGGCGTAGAGCGCGCCGACATCCACGGCGAAGCCACCGGCACCGACAAGCGGGATGAGGAGCAGGCCGAACAGCACGGCGCTTGCGCCCCGCTCGCGACGAAAGCGTCGCATCAACCTCCGCATGGCATGGCCGCCTCTCCGCGCAATGGCAATGTCGCCCCGAACCACCCGGTGATGAGTGACGAGGTGTAGTCGATCCGGACGGACATCGTTCCGCCGGCCGTGCAGGCGGCGGGCGAGAAGGAGACCTGGCCACCGCTGATGAGGGGGTTGAGTCCGGGCGCGGCATTGATCGCCGCCGTGACCGCTTGCCCCTGGTTGTTCCCGATCGCCATGACGCGCGCCGCCGATCGCGCGGCACTCGTCAATGAGATCTGCTCGTTGTAGAGCCTGCTGAACTCGATGACGCCGAAGACGAGCAACAGCATCACCGGGATGATCAAGGCGAACTCTACCGCTGCAGCACCGCGTTCCGATCGTCGTCCAGATCGTCGTCGCATCATGATGTCCTCACCAACGACGCGACGGTCCTCGGTGCACACACCGAGGACCGTGCCCGCGTATTGGGCCGCTCAGATCAGAGCGCGCCGGCGATCTGGTTGAAGTTGGCTGCGAGGGCGACGCCGAGAGCGGTGAGGCCACCGATGATGACGACGGCGATGAGCGCGATGATGAGGCCGTACTCGGCGGCGTTGCCGTCCTCGTCGACGCGGAGGGAGTTGAGGCGGGCCTGCGCGCCGGTGATGAGCTTGAGCATGTCGGGTTGTCCTTACGTGTTCGGGCGCCCGGGCGGCGATGCCGACCCCGGCAATAGGTAATTGAGACCGCCCGGCAAGAGACGGTCACCTGAAGCTATCGGGGGACAGATGCATTGGCATATGCCCCATTTCGGGGGATCCCTCGGATTGGGGGTGGCTCGAGACTCGATCGATATGCATCGGTAACATTTCGGAGGGAGCCCTCCGTTAGAGTCGCCGATTCGGGGCTCAGAATGCCACCGGCCCCAGCCACAGCACCGCAGCCAGCGCCCCCACCAGCATCGAGGGCCCGAACGGGATCGACCCCCGAAGGGTGACACGGCGCAGCGCGAGCGCGATGATCGCGATGATGCCGCCGACCACGAACGCGCCCAGCAGCCCGATGAGCCAGGTCGCGAGTCCGAACCAGCCGAGCACGAGCCCCACGAGCGCCGCGAGCTTCACGTCGCCCATGCCCATCGCCGACGGCGAGATGAGCGCCAGCAGGAAGTAGACCGCGAACATCGTCACGCCGCCGCCGAACGCCCAGAGCAGCGACATCCACTCGCCCGTCGCGGCTGCCGCGACCACGAGCAGCACGCCCACCGCGATGAGCGCGGGCACGATCACGGCGTTCGGCAGCCGCTTCTCAGCGAGGTCGACGATCGAGAGCACCACGGATGCCGCGGCGAATACGAGCAGAGCAGGCAGCACCCAGTCCGACCCGAACCGCCAGGCGAGCGCGCCGAAGGCGACGGCGGTGCACGACGCCGACCAGAGCCGCACGGTGCGCTGCTGCATCCGCAGGCCCTCGTCGGTGCGCAGCGACCGGCGCGTCCACTGCGCGAGCGGCCACCAGCCGAGCGCCGCCCCCACCAGGATCGCGACGATGATGACCAGGACGGGGGCGAGCGGCATGATGTGCAGCGTATCGGTTCGCGCGACCGACTCCGTTCGCGCGGTCAGGCCCCGGGCGAGCACGGGTCGGCCCGAACTCGCGCGCTCACGCCCCGTCCTTCTTCGGGTCGCCCGCGCGCAGCGTGATCTCCTCGGCGTCGATCGCCCGCAGCACCGCGCGCACCGCCATGTCGGAGTAGCGGCCCTCGGAGCGGGCGGCGAGCACCGCGTCGCGCTCCGACTCGATCATGCGCCGGCGCAGCCGCGTGTAGGCCGCGAGCGTGGGCTCGGACTCGTCCCCGACGGGGTGCTCGATGGAGTCCGTGATGAGCGTCGCGTTCGCGCGCAGCCGGGCGATGACGCGCTCCTCGTCGACGTCGGTGCGCTCCCGTTCGAGCCGCTCGAGGCCGGCGCTCTGCGCCTCGGACATGAGCATGCGCCACTCGGCGCGCTCCTGGTCGAGGCTCGGCGGCGGCAGCTTCAGCAAGCGAACCAGGCGCGGCAGGCCCGCCGCCCCGATGAGGGTCGCCACCACGACGACGAACGCGAGGAACTGCAGGAACTCGCGCGCGGGCGTCTCGGGCGGCAGGAGGAAGACCGCCGCGAGCGTCACCACCCCGCGGGCGCCCGCCGCCGACACCACGATGCCGTTGCGCCAGCTCCAGGAGCGCTCGCGCAGGCGCTGCGGCCCCCGCCGGTAGATCAGCGTGGCGAGCATCACGAACGCGAGCCGCGTGGCCACGAGCACCGCGACGATCGCCACGCAGATGCCGATGGTCGGCCACAGGCCCGGCGCGGTCGAGACGGCGCCCATGACGATGCCCGCCAGGTTGAGCCCGATGAAGAGGAACACGGCGTTCTCGAGCAGGAACGACACGGTGCGCCAGTTCACGCGCTCGGCGATGCGGGCATCGGCCGACTGCACCACCGGCGACCGGTAGCCGAGGTAGAGGCCCGCGATCACGACCGCGAGCACGCCCGATCCGAGCAGCGCCTCCGAGACGATGAACGCGAGGTACGGCGTCACCAGGGCGAGGCTCGTGTCGAGCACGGGGCTGCGCACGACCCGACGGATGCCGCCCATGACGAACCCCGTCGCGAGCCCCGCCGCGACGCCCACGGCCACCGCGAGCACGAACTCGCCCGCCACCTGCCACGGATCCACCACGGCGACGATCGCGAGGATCGCGGCGTTGAGGGCGACGAGCGCCGTCGCGTCGTTGAGCAGGCTCTCGCCCTCGAGCACGGTCACGACCCGGCGGGGCAGCGGGACGCCGCCCGTCACCGCGGTCACGGCCACGGCATCCGTCGGCGCGACCACCGCCGCGAAGGCGAACCCGGCGGCGAGCGTGATGCCGGGGATGAGCCAGAACGAGGCGAAGCCGCCCACGACGACAGTGACGACCACGAGCCCCACCGAGAGCACGAGGATGCTGTCGCGCCGGGCGCGCACGTCGACGATCGAGGTGCGCAGCGACGCCGCGAACAGCAGCGGCGGCAGCACGCCCCACAGCACGAGCTCGGGCTGCACTTCGACCTGCGGCACGCCCGGCATGAAGGAGGCGACACCGCCCACGGTCACGAGCGCCACGGGAGCCGACCAGCCGACCCGGCGGGAGAGTCCGGTGACGGCCACCGTGACGACGACGAAGACGACGACCCAGACCACGAACGCTTGGGGTTCCACGAGCCTCCCTCCGAGCGGATGCCACGTGGCATCCGGCGCGCGGCATCCGGCGACCGCTCAAGCCAGCGTGCCGTGAGCCGCGCCCCACGGCAAGGCGCCCGCGTATGCTCTCACCAACGCGAACGGGACGGAGCCGGACCATGGACGAAGTGGAAGCCACCTACGCTGCGGTGACGCGGGAGCTGCTGCTCGACGCCGACGTCGACGTCGACCAGACGCCCGACGGCCTGCTCGTGCACGGCCGGCTGTTCGCGTTCCTCGACGGCGTCGACCTCGTGGTGGAGCTGCCCGAGGCGCGATCGGCCGACCTGCGCCGGCGCGGCATCGTCGTGCCGTTCTCGGGCGACTCCGGCGGCCCCAGCCGCAACTGGGTGCGCGTCGCCGACCGCGAGCTGTGGTCCGAGCTCGCGCGCGAGGCGCACGAGTTCGTGGGCGAGCCGGCGGTGGGGCGGGAGTCGTAGGTCTCGATACGCTCGCTGGCGCTCGCTACTCGACCGGCGGGTGAGGCTTCGAGAGGGCGGCGGGTCTCGATACGGCGCTGCGCGCCTACTCGACCGGCGGTGGCGGAGCCTAGACCTCGCCGCGGGAGACGTCGACCATCTCGTCGCGGGGCACGACCTTGATGCGGGCGCGGCCCTCGGCGTGGCCGAGCGCCTGCTCGTGCTCGTCGAGACGGTGCCAGCCGTCGAGGTCGGTCCAGAGGATGCCGCGCGACTCGAGCAACTCGATCACGGACTCCTCCGACGGCGACTCGGGCCGCCACCAGTTGCCGAGGTCGTTGATGACGTGCTTGATCGTCTCCATGGCGTCGGACTTGGTGTGGCCGATGAGGCCCACCGGGCCGCGCTTGATCCAGCCCGTGGCGTACACGCCGTACATCTGGCGCGTGTCGCCCGACTCCTTGTCGCGGATGAGCACCTGGCCCTCGTGGTTCGGGATGACGCCGAACTTCTTGTCGAACGGGATGCCCGGCAGCGGCGAGCCGAAGTAGCCCACCGCGCGGTAGACCGCCTGCACGGGCAGCTCGCGGATCTCGCCGGTGCCGACGACGCCGCCCTCGCCGTCGGGCGCGGTGCGCTCCCAGCGGATCGCCCCCACCTTGCCGGTTCCGTCGTCGACGATCTCGAGCGGCTTCGCGAAGAAGTGCAGGTGCAGGCGCCGCGACGCCTGGCCGACCTCGCGCTTGCGCCACTGCTGCAGCACCTTGTCGATGACGAAGACCTGCTTGTTGCCCGACACGGCGGCGCGCGCGGCGTCGTCGTAGTCGAAGTCCTCGTCGTAGACGATCATGTCGACGTCGCGCAGCTCGCCGAGCTCGCGCAGCTCGAGGGGCGTGAACTTCACGGAGGTCGGGCCGCGACGGCCGAATACGTGCACGTCGGTGACGGGCGAGGCGGCGAGCCCCTCGGCGACGTTCGCCGGGATCTCGGTGCTCATGAGGTCTTCCACGTGCTTGGCGAGGATGCGGGACACGTCGAGCGCCACGTTGCCGTTGCCGATGACCGCGACCTCCTTGGCCGTGAGCGGCCACGTGCGCGGGAAGTCGGGGTGCCCGTCGAACCAGCTCACGAACTCCGCGGCGCCGTACGACCCGTCGAGGTCGGCGCCCGGGATGTTCAGCGACGCATCGCGCACCGCACCCGTGGCGAAGATCACCGCGTTGTAGTGCTTCTTCAGGTCGTCGAGGCTGATGTCCTCGCCGAAGCGCACGTTCCCGAAGATGCGGATGTCGCCGCGGTCGAGCACCTCTCGCAGGGCGGTGATGATGCCCTTGATGCGGGGGTGGTCGGGCGCGACGCCGTAGCGCACGAGTCCGTAGGGGGCGGGGAGGTGATCGAACAGGTCGATCGACACGTCGAAGTTCCGCTCCGCCTTGAGCAGGATGTCGGCGGCGTAGATTCCGGCCGGCCCGGCGCCCACGATGGCCAGGCGCAACTTGTTCCTCGTCACCAGCAACGTCCTCCTGTAGTCGAATCGAACGCGTTCAACTCGAACGCTCCACGATGGTGTCGGCGAAGCGGGTCAGTGCCTTCTTCACGCTGCCCTCGGGCACCGGCGCGAGCGCGGCGACGGCGTCGCGCGCCCAGCGGTGGGCCTCAGCGAGCGTAGCGCGCGTCGCCTCGTGCTCGCGAAGCTCGGCGACGACGGCGTCGACGGCCGCGCGCGACGGCACGATGCGCGACGCGAGCGTGTTCGTGTCGAGCGGGTCGCCGGCATCGGCGGCCGAGGTCGGCAGCACGTCGCGGCGGATCCGCTCGAGCAGCGCGGCCGACGCGGCATCCGTCTTCGCCAGCTCTTCGAGGCGCAGCAGCGGCAGCGTCACGACGCCCGCGCGCAGGTCGGTGCCCGGGACCTTGCCGGTCTCCTCGGGCTGCGGCGACAGGTCGATGACGTCGTCGATGAGCTGGAACGCCACGCCGATGCGCTCGCCGAACTCGATGATGGGCGGCTCGAGCGCGGAGTCGGCGTTCGAGAAGATGATGCCCGCCTGCGCGGCGGCGGCGATGAGCGAACCGGTCTTGTCGGCGAGCACCTGGATGTAGTGCTCGATCGGGTCCTCGTCGTCGCGCGGCCCGACGGTCTCGTTGAGCTGGCCGAGCACGAGGCGCTCGAAGGTGTTCGCCTGCAGGCGGATCGCCCGCTCGCCGAGCTGCGCCATGAGCTGGCTCGCGCGGGCGAACAGCAGGTCGCCCGTGAGGATCGCGACGGAGTTGCCCCACACGGTCTGCGCGCTCGGCACGCCGCGCCGGCGCTCGGACTCGTCCATGACGTCGTCGTGGTAGAGCGAGCCGAGGTGCGTGATCTCGATCGCCTCGGCCGCGGTGACCACGTCGTCGACGGCACCGTCGCCGAGCTGCGCGGTGAGGAGCGTGAGCATGGGGCGCACGCGCTTGCCGCCTGCCTCGAGCAGGTAGCGGCCCGAGACATCCGCGATGGAATCCGCGAACCGCACCTCGCGGATGAGGCCCGCCTCGACGCGGTCGATGCCGTCGTCGATGGCCCGCGCCATCGCCCGGTCGGCCGACGAGGCGAAGACGCGTTCGCTGAGGCCCAGATTGGCCGCGAGCGCCGAACCTCGACGCGGATGGCTCGGATTCACGTGCCCGAGTCTATCGAGAGCGAGCCGGGCGGATGCTGCGAGGCTGGTGAATGCGCTCTGCCGGTCGAGTAGCGCGAAGCGCGTATCGAGACCCACCCGCCGGTCGAGTAGCGCGCAGCGCGTATCGAGACCCACCCGCCGGTCGAGTAGCGCGCAGCGCGTATCGAGACCCACCCGTCGGTCGAGTAGCGCGCAGCGCGTATCGAGACCCGTCGCGCGTACCCGGGTCTCGATACGGCGCTGGCGCGCCTACTCGACCGGCGGAGCGGCGCGCCTACTCGACCGGCGGAGCGGCGCGCCTACTCGACCGGCGCGGGGGCGGCGGGCTTGCGGCCGCGATGCAGCGCGACGACCCCCATGGTGAGGTTGCGCCACGCGACATCCGTGTAGCCCGCCTCGCGGATCCACGTCGCGAGGGTGGGCTGGTCGGGCCACGCGCTGATCGACTCGTTGAGGTAGTCGTAGGCGTCGTCGTTCGAGCTCGAGAGCTTCACGAGCGGCGGCATCACGTAGCGGCCGTAGAAGTCGTAGCCGGCGCGCACGAACCCGGCGGGCGGGTGCGAGAACTCGCACACGACGAGCCGGCCTCCGGGCTTGGTGACCCTCAGGAACTCGGCGAGCGCCCGCTTGGGCTCGTTCACGTTGCGCAGGCCGAAGGAGATGGTGACGGCGTCGAACTCGTCGTCGCCGAACGGCAGCTTCGTGGCATCCGCCTCGACGAAGACCAGGTTGTTGACGTGCGCCTGGCGGCGGCGGCCGACCTCGATCATGCCCGGCGAGAAGTCGGCGGCGACCACGCTCGCGCCCGACTTGGCGAGGCTCGCGCTCGAGGTGCCGGTGCCCGCGGCGACGTCGAGGATGCGCTCGCCCGGCTTCGGGTCGACGGCGCGCGTCGTGGCGACGCGCCAGAGGGGGGCGTTGCCCACCGAGAGCACGTTGTTCGTGCGGTCGTAGCGGGCGGCGACCCGGTCGAACATGGCCGACACCTGCGAGGGATCCTTGCCGAGGTCTGCGCGCGTCATCCCTCGAGTCTACGGTCGGGCGCCGGGCGCATCCTGAGCGCTGCCGGGCGGATGCCGCGGGGTCGCCGCCGCGGCGTCGAGACACCGCCGCGACGCCACGCGCGAGCCCGGGAACCTGAGCGAACGCCGTGCATTTCCATGCACGGGAATGCAATA
Organism: Agromyces tardus; assembly: GCF_003710805.1. Taxonomy (GTDB): domain Bacteria; phylum Actinomycetota; class Actinomycetes; order Actinomycetales; family Microbacteriaceae; genus Agromyces; species Agromyces tardus. The sequence goes on from NZ_RHHB01000005.1 coordinate 65,585, forward strand.
TCCGGCCACCCGGTTGTCGCACGTGGAGATCGAAGCGGCCCCTGCGCCGCGCGACCGAGAGGAATGACATGAAGGCAATCTGGAACGGTGCGGTGATCGCGGAGTCCGACGACACGGTGGTCGTCGAGGGCAACCACTACTTCCCCCGCGAGGCGATCGACGAGCGGTACTTCGCCTCGAGCGACAACCACAGCGTCTGCCACTGGAAGGGCACCGCGGACTACTTCCACGTCGAGGTCGACGGCAAGCGCAACCCGAACGCGGCCTGGTTCTACCCGACCCCGTCGGCTGCGGCATCCGAGATCAAGGACCACGTGGCGTTCTGGCGTGGCGTCGAGGTCGTCGAGGCATAGTCGCCTCCGCCGGTCGAGTGGGCGAAGCCCGTATCGAGACCCGCAGGCGCCCGCCCGCCGGTCGAGTAGGGCGAAGCCCGTATCGAGACCCGCAGGCGCCCGCCCGCCGGTCGAGTAGGGCGAAGCCCGTATCGAGACCCGCAGGCGCCCGCCGGTCGAGTAGGGCGAAGCCCGTATCGAGACCCGCAGGCGCGTCGTCGCTCACGGCCCCCGGTCGTAGGCTGTTCCGGTGACCCACACGGATGCCGCGGCGCGGCCGGATTCCACGGCCCGGCCTGACTCCACCGCCGGGCCCGCCGGTGGCACCAGGCTGCGCGTGCGCACCGTCGCCGTCGACGAGACGGCGCCGCTCGTGCCGAGGCTCGACCCGCGGCATCCGCTGCTCTGGATGCGACGCGGCGAGGGCATCATCGGCATCGGCGAAGCCCTGCGCATCGAGACGTCGGGCGCGACCCGCATCGAGGATGCCGCCCGCGCCTGGCGCACCGTCGCCGCTGCCGCCGACGTCGACGACCGCGTAGGCCTGCCGGGCAGCGGCCTCGTCGCGTTCGGCGCGATCGCGTTCGCCGACGAATCCGCGGCCACGAGCGTGCTCGTCGTGCCCGAGATCGTGCTGGGGCGCCGCGACGGCCGCGCGTGGGTCACCCGCATCGAGCGAGCGGATGCCGCATCCGAGCCGCCCGCGCCCGTCGAGCTGCCCGCCCCGGCGCCCAAGCGCGACGTTCCGCGGGTGCGGTTCGACCCCGGATCGGTGCCGCCCGAGGCGTACACCGCCGCCGTCGAGGAGGCCGTGCGACGCATCGACGCCGGCGAATTCGAGAAGGTCGTGCTCGCACGCGAGCTGCGCGGGCGGTTGCAGGAGGACGCCGGCCTGCGCGCCGCGCTCGCGAAGCTCGCCGACGACTACCCCGACACGTGGGTGTTCGCGGTCGACGGGCTCATCGGCGCGAGCCCCGAGACGCTCGTGCGCGTCGACCACGGCACCGTCTCGGCGCGCGTGCTCGCGGGGACCGCGTCGCGGGGTGCGGACGCGGCATCCGATCGCGCGCAGGCCGCGCGGCTCGCCGCCTCGCACAAGGACCTCGCCGAGCACGCCCTCGCCGTGGAGAGCGCGGTGCTCACGCTCGCGCCGCACACCGCGCGCCTCGACGCGAGCCCGGAGCCGTTCACCCTGCAGCTGCCGAACCTGTGGCACCTCGCGACCGACCTCAAGGGCACCCTCGGCGACGGGTCGAGCTCGCTCGAACTGGCGCGGGCGATGCACCCGACGGCCGCGGTGGCCGGCACCCCGCGCGACGTGGCGCTGCGTGCGATCGCGGAGCTCGAGGGATTCGACCGGGGCCGCTACGCCGGACCGGTGGGCTGGGTCGACGCCGACGGCGACGGGGAATGGGCGATCGCCCTGCGCTGCGCGCAGGTCGAGCCCGACGGCACCGTGCACGCGTACGCCGGCTGCGGCATCGTGCACGACTCGGTGTCGGCTGAGGAGCTCGCCGAGACCGACATGAAGTTCCGCCCGATCGTCGAGGCGTTCGGCGCGCCGCCGCCCTCGCCGCCGGTGCCGCCGGTCGCGCCGGTCGAGTAGGGCGGAGCCCGTATCGAGGCCCACTCTGCGTCGGTCGAGTAGGGCGGAGCCCGTATCGAGGCCCACTCTGCGCCGGTCGAGTAGGGCGGAGCCCGTATCGAGACCCGTGCCGCCGGGTCTCGATACGGCGCTGGCGCGCCTACTCGACCAGCACAGAGGCGGCGCTGGCGCGCCTCCTCGACCAGCACAGAGGCGGCGCTGGCGCGCCTACTCGACCAGCACAGGGGCGGCGCTGGCGCGCCTCCTCGACCGGCGGAGGTCAGCTGGCGGCGAGCCGCTTCTTCTCGGCGTCGATGTCGAACGTGGCGATCGGCCAGTCGAGGCGCATCGCATCGAGCGCCTCGATGAGCAGGTGCTGCACCGAGAGTCGCGCGTACCACTTGCGGTCGGCGGGGATCACGTACCAGGGCGCGTGCGGAGTCGTGGTGCGCTCGAACGCGACCTGGTAGGCCTCGCGGTACTTGGGCGCGAGCACGCGCTCGTCGATGTCGCTGGGGTTGAACTTCCAGTGCTTGTCGGGCCGCTTGAGCCGCTTGAGCAGCCGCTGCCGCTGCTCGTCCATGGAGATGTGCAGCATGACCTTGATGATGGTCGTGCCGGATGCCGCGAGCTCCGCCTCGAACTCGTTGATCGCGTCGTAGCGGCGCTCGATCTCCTCGGGCGGCGCGAGCTCGCGCACCTTCGCGATGAGCACGTCCTCGTAATGGGATCGGTCGAACACGCCGATCATGCCCGCCTCGGGCACCTCCTTGCGGATGCGCCACAGGAAGTCGTGCGCGAGTTCCTCCTCGGTGGGCTTCTTGAAGGTCGCCACCTGCACGCCCTGCGGATCGACGGCGCTCATGACGTGCTTGACGATGCCGCCCTTGCCGGCGGTGTCCATCGCCTGCAGCACGAGCAGGAGGCTGCGGGGATCGTCGCCCATCTGGTTGCCGGCGAACAGCTTCTCCTGCAGGTCGGCGAGGATCGCGGCGCCGATGCCGAGCGATCCCTCGGCCGCGTCCTTGTCGCCCTCGAACCCGGGCGTGCCGCGCGTGTCGACGTCGTCGAGGACGAAGTCCTGGCGAACCCGCAGCACGTCCGACGGATCAGTTGCCCAGTATGTCTCGAGACCCACGGTGCTCCCTTCAGGGCGGCATCCGCGCCGCCTCCCCCATCCTGTCCGACCCCACCCACTCCGCGTCAACGGCTTGCCGGGCTCCCCGGGGTGTGCCTACCTCGACGACACGTTGACGTTGCTTTCCGGAATCCGGTGGACTCGTTCACAAGTACACGAATCCACAAGTGCACCGGACGCGCGGAGCGAAGGACTCGTCCGGCTTGCGCGCAGACGACCGCGAACGGCGGGGTCGAGCGAGGGCCCGGCGGATCAGCGGGCCAGCGGGACCTCGAGGAGGGTCGGGCCGGTGACCGCGGTGCCGAGGGCATCGTCGAGCTCGCCGCGGGTCGTGGCGCGGCGGTACTCCCACCCGTAGGCGGCGGCGAGCGAGGCCAGGTCGACCTGCTGCGGGGTGTACTGCACGCGGTCGAAGGCCTCGGCGGGGGCCGAACCGGCTACCTCGAGCGCGTCGAAGATCGTGCCGCCGCCGTCGTTGCCGACGACGACGAGGATGCGCGGCCGCGTCTCCCCCGCCCCGAGCAGCAGCGATCCGACGTCGTGCAGCAAGGTGAGGTCGCCGAGGAGCACTCGCGTGGTGCCCACGGAGGGTCGCGTCGCGGCATCCGATTCGGCGGAGCCCGGCATCGGCGTCTGGCTCGCGATCGCGACGCCGAGGGCCGTGGCGACCGTGCCGTCGATGCCGGCGAGGCCGCGGTTCGCGAGGGCCGTGATGCGGCGGCCCGGCACGACGCGATCGGCGTCGCGGATGAGGCGCGACGCCCCGAACAGCAGCCGGTCGTGCGGCCAGGTGGCCGACCAGAGCGCCTCGGCGAGCATGCGGCGCGACACGGGCTCCCGCACCCGGGCGAGCTGCCCCTTCAGGTACTCGCGCTGGGCGGCGAAGTCGGTGACGTGGCCGGTCTCGTCGACGCCGTCGCGCAGGCCTGCGGCCGGGTCGGCGACGGCGGATGCCGCGGCCACGAGCTCGCGGCTCGCGAACACCCAGCGGCCCGTCCACGCCCGCTCCTCGGCGGTCGGCGTGCGGGGCTCCGCCCGCACGGCGCGCTCGAAGCGTGCCACGCGGTGCCCCGGATCGAACCACTCGATGCCCGACGGCGCGACCGCGATCGCCTCGACGCCGTCGCGCTGCACGAGGGCCGGCACCTCGCGCGACAGCGTCGGGTGCCCGAATACGACGACCCGCTCGACGAGGTCGCCGAATCCGGGCTCGCGCAGCAGCTCGCGGTACGCGACGACGAGGTTCGGCCCGAAGCGCGCCCCGCTCGTGACCTCGGCGAGCAGCGGCCACCCGCCCGCGCGTGCGAACTCCTCGGCCTCGGGTCCTGCCCCGGCGCCCGCGACCACGACGGTGCGCGGTCCGGGCTCGATCACCGCACCGTGGGGTGCGGATGCCTCGGCGGTGCGTTCGAAGCGCGTCGCGGCCGCTGCATCCGCTCGCGGCGCCCCGTCGAAAGCGACCGGAGTCGAGAGCGGCTCGCGCAGCTGCAGGTTGACGTGCACGGGGCCCGGTCCCGGATGCGGCACGGGCTCGCCGTCGGCGTCGCGGCCGACGGCGGCGTCGACAGCGGCGCGAGCGAGTGCCCGCGCGGCATCCGCCTCGCCCGGGCTGCCGACGGGTGCGGAGACGTCGCGCTCGAGGCGCACCGCCCCCGCGAAGATGCCCGGCTGCATGGTGGTCTGGTTCGAGCGGATGCCGCGCAGCTCCGCCGGGCGGTCGGCCGTGACGACGATGAGCGGCACGCCCGCGTGATGGGCCTCGAGCACGGCGGGGTGCAGGTTCGCGACCGCGGTGCCCGACGTCGTGATCACCACGGCCGGACGCCCCGACTCGAGCGCGAGCCCGAGCGCCAGGAACGCGGCGCCGCGCTCGTCGATGCGCACGTGCAGCCGCACCGCGCCCACCCGTTCGAGCTCGGCCGCGGCGAGCGCGAGCGCCTGCGACCGGGAGCCCGGCGCCACGACGAGGTCGGTGACGCCCGCGCGCACGAACTCCGAGAGGAGCGCGACCGAGGTCGTCGTTGCGGGGCTCGCGTCGGTGCGAGCCTCAGGCATTCGGCCGGCCCGAGGGTCCGCCGCTCTCGCCGGGGGTCTCTGGGCCGTCGGGGCGACGGCGGTCGGTGCCGAGCGGGTTGTTGTCGTCGGAGTCGAGCTCGGCGAGCTCCTGCTCGAGGCGGCGGATGCGCTCCTCGTGCTCCACATCGCTGTCGAGGCGGCGCAGGAACTCCATGTCGTCGTCGGGGGCGACCGTGCGCCGCGCGCCGCGGCTCGCCCGGGCGGCGCTGCCGCGTCCGATGATGAACCAGAGCAGCCCGCCGATGACGGGCACGAAGAGGATGATGACGATCCACCACCCGCGCGCGAGCCCCCGGATGCGGGTGCGATCGAGGAGTGCGCAGTCGACGATTGCGTACACCGTGAAGACCACGACAGCGACGCCGAGGATCACCCAGACCCGGACCATGGAGCAATCTTAGGCCGGTCTGGTCACAGTCGGCTGGGAGCGGGCACCCAGCCCGCGATGCCTACACTGTCATGGTGAGATCCGCACCCACCTGGCTCCGCTACACACTGCTCCGCGTGCTGCTGTTCGCGGCACCGCTGGCGGTGCTGCTCATCGCCGGAGTCGACCCGTGGATCTCCGTCATCGTCGCGGCCCTGTTCGGATTCAGCAGCTCACTGGTGTTCCTGCGCGGCATGCGCGAGCGCCTCTCCGAGGAGCTCTACGCCGCCCGCCACCGCGAGCAGCCCGTCGTGCGCGACGACGACCTCGCCGAGGATGCCGCGGTCGACGCGGCGGCCGACGCGGCACCCGTCGCCGAGCCCGCACCCGCCGAGCCGTCGCGCGAACGTCAGGCCCCACCCGCCGCCTAGAGCGCGAACGCCAGCCCCAGCCCCACCCCGTACACGAGTGCCGTCACGCTCGCGAGCTGCAGCGCCGTGATGAGCTCCCGCGGCGTCCTGCCCCACAGCACGATGACGCAGGCCGGCACCGCGAGGAGCAGCGCGAAGAGCACGAGCCCCGCCGTCGGGTAGAGGAACGACCAGAACACCACGAGCCCGAACGGCACGAGCATGAAGATGGTGAAGAGGATGCGTCCCGCGAGCGGCCCGACGAGCACGGCGAGCGTGCGCTTCTTCGCGACGCGGTCCTGCTCCACGTCGCGCAGGTTGTTCGCCATGAGCACGGCGCACGCGATGAGTCCGACGCCCGCGCCGCCCGTCCACGCCTCGAGGTTCACGTAGAGCGCCTGCACGTACGCCGACCCGGCAGTGGCGACGATCCCGAAGAACACGAACACGAACAGCTCGCCGAGGCCGTAGTAGCCGTAGGGGTGCTTGCCGCCCGTGTAGAACCATGCCGCCACGATCGCGACGGCGCCCACGGCGAGCAGCCACCACTGCCCGGTGACGACGACGAGCGCGAGCCCGGCGAGCGCCGCGATCGCGAAGAACGAGAGTGCCACGGCGAGCACCTGCTTCGGCGAGGCGGCGCCCGATCCGGTGAGCCGCGCCGGCCCGACCCGGTGCGCGTCGGTGCCGCGCACCCCGTCGGAGTAGTCGTTCGCGTAGTTCACGCCGATCTGCAGGGCGAGCGACACCACGAGCGCGAGCAGGGCGCGGGCCGGATGCCACGGACCGTCGGCGATCGCGACGACGCCCGCGCCCGTGCCGAGCGCCACCGGGGCGATCGCGAGCGGCAGGGTGCGCAGTCGCGCCCCGGCGATCCAGTCCGCAGCGGTCGCAGGCCCGCGCACTGCGGTCGGGCCGGTCGCGGCCTTCGCGGGGTTGCCGGAGCGTCCGCGGGCGGGAGCCTTCGCGGGCTTCGCGGCGGACTTCGCGGCGGGCTTCGCGGCCGGCTTCGCGGCCGGCTTCGAGGACTGGCCGGAGGCCCGCTCGGGCGCGGGCTGGGGGTTCAAGCGCTGGGGTTTCGGGCGTGCCACGCGACCATGCTAGTCACCGTCGCCATGGCCCGGCGCGGCGCACGAGTCAGCGCACGTCCTTGACGGCGTCGAGGTAGCGCGCCACGACCTCGAGCTCGTCGACGGAGAACCCGGCGTGCACCCGGCTCATGCCCACGAGGATGTCGGCGTACGGATCGCCGTCGCCGCCCCGTCCGGCTCCGTCGAGTGCCCCGTCGCGCACCCGCACGACGACGCGGCGACGGTCGTTCGGATCCGTCGACCGCTCGATGAAACCGCCCTTCTCGAGGCGGTCGAGCACGCGCGTCGTCGTGCTCGTGGGCAGCTGGGTCTGCTGGCTCACCTCTCCCGCCGTCATCGGCGCACCGTTGCGCGCGATGAAGCCGAATGCCTGCAGGTCGACCACGTTGAGCCCGAGCGAGTGCGCGATGCGCTCATTGGACATCACCGACGATGCGATCACGAGCTGCAGCAGCTCCACGATGCGCGCCGTGACTTCGGCCTTGCTTGACATCCTCGATCCGACTCCCTATTGTTCCCGTCATGGGATTATCCCACAGTGGAACTATTCCGTTCCGGAGACAAGCTCAGCCTACGAAAGGACGACGAGCATGACCAGTGCACCGCGCCGGAACCTCGCCATCGGCATCCTGCTGTTCGCCTCATTCATGGACCTGCTCGACGTGACGATCGTGCAGGTCGCGCTCCCCTCGATCGGCGCCGACCTCGCGGCATCCGACGCCCAGCTCGAATGGATCGTGAGCGGCTACATGCTCGCGTTCGCGATGGGGCTCATCACCGGCGGCCGCCTCGGCGACCTCTCCGGCCGCCGCCGGATCTTCCTCGTCGGCATCGCCGGCTTCACGCTCGCGTCCGCCGCCGCTGCCGCCGCGTGGACGGGCGACGTGCTCGTCGTCACGCGCCTCGCGCAAGGGCTCTTCGCCGCGCTCATGGTGCCGCAACTGCTCGCATCGGTGCAGGCGCTCTACTCGCCCCGCGAGCGAGCCCCGATGTACGGGCTCATCGGCGCCGTCGCCGGCCTCGCCGCGGTGCTCGGCCCCGTGCTGGGCGGCTGGCTCGTCGACGCCGACCTGTGGGGGCTCGGCTGGCGCAGCGTGTTCCTCATCAACATCCCGGTGGGCATCGTGATCTTCGCGCTCGCGGCCCGGTTCGTGCCCGAAACCCGCTCGCCGCGACCGATGCGGCTCGACCTGGTGGGCGTCGCGCTGCTCAGCGCCGTGGTGCTCGCGTTCATGGTGCCGCTCGTCGAAGGGCAGTCGCTCGGCTGGCCGGCGTGGCTGTGGATCCCCGTCGCCGCGGGCGTCGTGCTGCTCACGGCCTTCATCGCCCACTCGCGCCGGCGCATGCGCCGCGACGGATCGGCCCTGCTCCCGATGCCGCTGTTCGCCGACCGCGGCTTCTCGGCCGGCATCGTGACGCAGGCCGCGTTCCAGGGCTCGCTCAACGCCTTCACGCTGCCGTTCATCATCTACCTGCAGGTCGGTCTCGGCTTCGACGCGCTCACCGCGGGCCTCAACCTGCTCGCGTTCAGCCTCGGGGCCATGCTCGGCACGGGAGCCGTCATCCCGCTCGTCGCACGGGTGGGCAAGTACCTCGTGACGGCCGGCTGCGTGCTCCTCGCCGCCGGCGTGCTGTGGGTGTTCGCCGTGCTCGCCGACACCGGAGCCGCGTTCACCGGCTGGGCGGCGGTGTGGCCGATGCTCCTGTCGGGCGTGGGGCTGGCGCTGCTCGTCATCCCGCTCGTGGATGTCGCGCTCGCGACCGTTCCGGTCGCCGATGCGGGCGCGGCATCCGGCGCCTACAGCACGTTCCAGCAGCTCGGCGCCGCGGCCGGCGTGGCCGTCTCGACGACCGTGTTCTTCACGATCGTCGGCGACGACTGGAGCCGGGAACACGTGCTCGAGGCGCTCAACGCCTCAGTGCTCGTCTCGGTCGCCGGGTTCGCGATCGCGGCGCTGGCGAGCCTGCTGCTGCCGAGCCGGGCGCAGGTGCAGGCGCACCTCGAGGAGGCACGGCGGTTGGCCGAGGCGGATGCCGAAGCCGACGCCGCGGCGGAGGCGGCCGGTCGGCCGGCCGTCATCGCCGGCGCCCCCGCTGCGCCCGAAGCCTGACGGATCACGCCCGACGGCAGCAGCGGCAGCTCGTCGACGGGCACGACGAGCACCGGCCGGGCGGCAGGGCCGAGGCCAGCGGCATCCGTCGCCCACGTCACCGACTCGAGGGCGGATGCCCCGCGCCCGTCCTCGCCCGGGATGACGACGGCGGCGCGCTCGCCCCACTCCGCGTCGGCGACCGCGACGACGACGGCCGCACCGAACCCCGGCACCGCGCGGATCGCCCGCTCGACCTCACCGAGCACCACCTTGACGCCGCCCGAGATGATCACGTCGTCGGCGCGGCCGCGCACGCGGAGCAGCCCGTCGTCGTCGAGTCCGCCGAGGTCGCCCGTGCGATACCAGCGCGTCCCGCGGGCATCGGTCGTGAACGCCGCCGCCGTGCGCTCGGGGTCGCCGAGGTAGCCCTCGGCGAGCACGGGTCCGGCCAGCTCGATCACGTCGTCGACGGTGCGCACGCGCACCCCGTCGAGCGGACGCCCGTCGTAGACGCATCCGCCCGCCGTCTCGCTCGAACCGTAGGTGCGCACGATGCGCGCGCCGAGCGCGGCCGCGCGGTCGGCGAGCTCGGGCGACAGGGCCTGGCCGCCGACGAGCACGGCGTCGTACGACGTGAGCGCCGCCGCGACGAACGCGTCGCGCCCGGCGGCCTCCACGAGCCGTGCGAGCTGCACCGGCACGAGCGACGTGTAGCGCGGCGTGCGCGCATCGAGGCGAGCGGATGCCGCGGCGAACGCCCCCGCGTCGAAGCCCCCCTCGCCGAGCACGACCGGCTCCGAGCCCGCGACGATGGACCGCACGAGCACCTGCGCGCCCGCGATGTAGTGCGCCGGAAGTGCGAGGAGCCACCGCCCCGGGCCACCGAGCGCGTCGTGCGTGGCGTCGGCACTCGCGACGAGGGCGTCGGCCGAGAGCGCGACGCGTTTCGGCCGCGCGGTGGAGCCGCTCGTCTCGACGACGAGGGCGACGGTGTCCTCGACCTCCATGGGTTGGGTAGCCGATGGAGTCGGCGTATCGAAACCCTCGGCGCGGGTCTCGATACGGCCCTGCGGGCCTACTCGACCGGCGGGGGTGGGGTCGGCGACCGGCCAGACCGCGGGTCCGCCAGCGAGGGCGGCGCGGAGCGCGGCCGTCACAGCTGAGACGTCGGCGGCGGGAACCCGCACCAGCGGTTTCATCGCCCGGCGCGGATGCCGCGGCATCCGCCGGTCAGAAGTGCCACGGGTAGGGGCCCCAGTCGGGGTCTCGCTTCTCGAGGAACGCGTCGCGCCCCTCGACGGCCTCGTCGGTGCCGTACGCGAGGCGCGTGGCTTCGCCCGCGAACACCTGCTGGCCGACCATGCCGTCGTCGACCGCATTGAAGGCGAACTTGAGCATGCGGATCGCGGTGGGCGATTTGGTGAGGATCGTGCGCGCCATCGCGAGGGCCTCGCGCTCGAGCTCGGCGTGCGGCACGACCCGGTTCACGGCGCCCATCTCGTAGGCACGATCCGCGGAGTACTCCTCGGCGAGGAAGAACACCTCGCGAGCGAACTTCTGTCCGATCTGGCGGGCGAAGTACGCCGAGCCGTAGCCGGCGTCGAAGCTGCCGACGTCGGCATCCGTCTGCTTGAATCGCCCGTGCTCGCGGCTCGCGATCGTGAGGTCGCAGACGACGTGGAGCGAGTGGCCGCCGCCCGCCGCCCACCCCGGCACGACCGCGATGACGACCTTGGGCATGAAGCGGATGAGGCGCTGCACTTCGAGGATGTGGAGGCGCCCGACCGGGGTGCGGCCGCCGTGCTTGCCGTGCGGCCCGATGCCGCCGTCGACGATCGCCGTCTCGGCGTCGGAGTACTTGTAGCCGTCGCGCCCGCGGATGCGCTGGTCGCCGCCGGAGCAGAACGCCCAGCCGCCGTCCTTCGGGCTCGGGCCGTTGCCGGTGAGCAGCACGACGCCGACCCGTGGGTCGGTGCGGGCGTCTTCGAGGGCGCGGTACAGCTCGTCGACGGTGTGCGGGCGGAATGCGTTGCGCACCTCGGGCCGGTGGAACGCGATGCGCGCGATGCGTCCGTCGGTGGAGTGGTGGTAGGTGATGTCGGTGAAACCGTGCTCACCGGTGACCGCGGGTGCCGCATCCACCCACTCAGCGGGATCGAACAGTTCGGAGACCGCAGCTGCCATGCCCTCCAGCCTATGTCGTCAGGGACAGCCCCGACGGGGTCGTGGGCGCCGCCCGCTACGCTCTCGCCATGACGTCTCGCGGGCCCTGCCTCGCCCTCCTCATCGCGGCCGCTGCCGCGCTCACCGCGTGCACCGCGGCCCCCGGCGCGGCGCCCACGCCGACACCCACCGCCGAGTCGCCCGTCGCCGCCACCGAGGCGCCCGACACGACGACGGAGCCGGCCGGTTCAGGAGCCGATGCGATCGTGATCGGCCCCCTCGGCATCGAGGTGCTCGACGCCGGGGGCGGGTCGCTGTTCGCGGCCACCTACCACGACACGCTCGACGACGTCGTCGCCGGGCTGGAGACGGTGCTCGGCGCCGCGCCGGTCGAGGGCACCGACCCCGGCAACATCGAACGCGCGCCGTACGACATCTACACATGGGACGGCCTCCGGCTCGGCGCCGACCCCGCGCCCGACGTCACGTTCGACGTGCGGGCGACCGGGGACGCGACCGGAGGCGTCGAGGTGCGCACGCCGGAGGGAGTGACGATCGGCACCGATACCGGCACGGTGCGCAGGACGTACCCCGACACGTATGAGAGCTACCCCGAGTTCGACATCGCGCGCGGTCCGGCGGTGGTCGTCGACGAGACCCTCGACCCGCCCCGCACGTTCTCGGTGTTCGTGCTCCTCAACGCCCCGGCGACCGTGGTGACCCGCATCGCCGCGCCGGCCGACAGCCACGGGGTCTGATGCGGGGCGCGGTGCCCCACGCGCCGCGACTCAGGGGCCGGAGACGGCGCCCGAGCCGTCCAGCAGCGACGCGATGCCGACCCAGAGGAACGAGCCGAGGTAGAGCGCGCCGATCGTGAGCGGAATGAGCGCGCCGATCACGAGCGCGAGGCCGACGACGGCGATCAGCACGTTCCGCCCGGCGGAGTCGGGCCGCACCTCGTCGGCTTCGACGCCGAGCGTGTCGAGATCACTGCGCTCGTCGAGATCGCCACGCGTGTCGAGATCGTCGCTCATCCAGCACCCCCAAGGTCGCCCACGCTAACAGACGCGGCTCGGTGCTGCCGCGGCTCTGGTGCAGCCGCTTCGCGATTCGGGAGATCCGGGCGACTCCCCCTCCCCACGCCGACCCATGAGCTCGGAACCCCTGCGTTCGGGTCGCGCGCGCCGTCTCGGGGCCGTCGGTGACACGATGGGGTCATGAGCGACAACGCCGTCCCGCCCCTGCACGACCTGCTCGCGACCGCCCGGGTCGTGGCGCTGCCGCTGGTCACCCGGTTCCGGGGCCTCGACGTGCGCGAGGCGCTCCTCGTCGAGGGTCCCGAGGGCTGGGCGGAGTTCGCCCCGTTCGCCGAGTACGACGACCATGAGGCAACTGCCTGGCTCGCGGCCGCGATCGACTTCGGCTGGAACGCGACCCCGGCGCCGCTGCGCGAGCGCGTCCCGGTCAACGCGACGGTGCCCGCCGTCGACCCCGACGAGGTGCGGGCGGTGCTCGAGCGGTTCCCCGGATGCCGCACGGCCAAGGTGAAGGTCGGGGCATCCGACCAGACGCTCGCCCAGGATGTCGCGCGGGTGCGCGCCGTGCGCGAGGCGCTCGGCCCCGAGGGACGCGTCCGCGTCGATGCGAACGGCGGCTGGAACGTCGACGAGGCGGAGCACGCGATCCACGCGCTCGCCCCGTTCGACCTCGAGTACGTGGAGCAGCCGTGCGCGTCGGTCGAGGAGCTCGCCGAGATCCGCGTCCGCACGAAGTACATGGGCATCCCGATCGCCGCCGACGAGAGCGTGCGACGGGCCGAGGACCCGCTGGCCGTCGCCGAGGCGGGCGCGGCCGACGTGCTTGTCGTGAAGGCGGCGCCGCTCGGCGGCATCCGTCGTGCCCTCGAGATCGTGGCGCGTGCCGGCTTGCCGGTGGTCGTGTCGAGTGCGCTCGACACGAGTGTGGGCCTCGCGATGGGCGCGTACCTCGCGGCATCCGTGCCCGAGCTCGACTACGACTGCGGGCTCGGCACCGCGTCGCTCCTGGCGGCGGATGTCACGCGCGCGCCGCTGCTGCCCGTCGACGGCGCGATCGACGTGCGCCGGGTCGACCCCGATCCCGCATTGCTCGACCGGTACGCCGCCGACCCCGAGCGCACCGCCTGGTGGCTCGCTCGCCTCGAGCGCTGCCACGCGTTGCTCGCCGCTCCGCCGGTCGAGTAGCGCCGAGCGCAGCACGACGCGCATCGAGACCAGTGTCCGGGGAGAAGGGCCGAGGTCTCGATACGGTCGCTTCACGACCGACTCGACCGGCGGCGCATGCGTGAGGCCCGGGCGGGGAGGCGCACACCCACCCCACCCGGGCCCGCTGTCAGGCGCCGCGCCGTGCGGCGCGCAGGCGCGGCAGCAGGAGCAGTGCGCCCGCGGCCAGAAGCGCCAGTGCGAACAGCCCCGCCAGCGTCGTCTGCACCCCGGTGAGGCCGAGCGGCCCCACCACGGAGAGTGCCGCGGTCGCCTCGAGCGACGAGTCGACGCCCACCAGCCTGAGGTGATGGTCGCCCGTCTCGGTGTCGGCCGGGGTCGTCACCTCGAGCTTGATCGACCCGTCGGCGTCGGCGTGCTCGGCCACGAGCAGGCGCGGCGTCGAGTGGAGCCAGACCTGCACGAGCTCGCCCGGCTCGAAGCCCGTTCCGGTCACGCTGAGCGCGGAGCCCGCCTGCACCGAGCCGTCCGAGATGCCGGCGTGCGGGGCGGATGCCGCGGCACTGCCCGTCGCCGACGAGCCGGGCTTGGCGGGCTTGCCCCCGCCGTTGCCGTTCCCGTTCCCGTTCCCGTTCCCGTTGCCGGGTCCGGTGCTCTTCTGGCCATCGACGAGCACGGCGACCGAACGCGCCGGGATCGTGACCGTTCCCGTCTTCTTCGCCCACTTGGTCTCCTTGACGACCTCGTCGGCGCCCGTCTGCTGCGCCTTCGCGAGCGTGAAGTCGCGGCCCGCGAGCCCGTCGACCTGCTCGGTGATCGCCTCGGGCGAGGCGTTGAACACGACCAGCGCACCCTCGAGCTTCGGGTCCACGTCGGCGCCCACGAGGTCGTCGACGAGCATCACGATGAGGCCCGGCGTGGCATCCGGCCCGCTGTTCGGGAAGGAGACCTTCTCGTCGATCAGGTCGGCCGAGCCGAGCTGCAGCAGGTCGACCGTCGAGCGCACTCGCAGCAGGTCGAGGGCGGATGCCTCGGCTGCGGCGATGTCCTCGGCGCCCGGCTTGAGGGCCGGGTCGGCCAGCAGCGGCGTCATGATCGACCACTTGCCGCCGTTGTCGGCCTCGTTCGGCAGGCCGGAGCCGAAGGTCGACTCCTGGCCGGTCCAGTCGATGCGGTTGAACCAGTCGCCCGAGTTGTAGCTGTTGCGGTCGAGCGACTTCGAGCGCAGCAGCTCCGTGCCGGCGTGCCAGAACGAGGGCGACTGCGACAGGGTCACGGTCGCGAGCGACAGCGTGTTCATGCGCACGCGGTCGGCCATCGACGTGTCGGTCGGGAGTTTGAACACCGAGAGGTCGTAGAGGGTCTCGTTGTCGTGCGCGTCGACGTAGTTGATGACCTCGTCGGGCTGGTCGGCGTAGCCGGCCGGCGAGCCACGGTAGTCGAGCTGGTCGCCGCGCACCGTCGCGCCCGTGGCATCCTCGAGCTCGTAGTCGCGGAGGTTGCCCGCGAGGCCGAGCTTCACGAGGTCGGTCTGGTGCGCCAGGTCGGCCAGCGCGGCATCCGTCGACCCGTTGATCGGGTTGCCGTTCGGGTCGGTGCCGAGGCCCGTGCCGAAGCCCTGCTGGAACGTGGAGCCGCCGTCGACGGGGCTGCCGCCGTGCACGGCGTCGCGCAGCCGGTCGTTGAAGGTGCCGATGCCCGTGCCGCCGAGCTGGCCCTGGGTGGCCTGCTCGAAGAGGGCGTTGTTCGCGACCTCGCCGAAGTTCCAGCCCTCGCCGTACAGGTAGATCGACTTCCCGTCGACGCCGTCCTCGGCGAGGGTGAGCTCGTCGAGCGCGGCGCGCACCGCGAGCAGGTTCTCCTTCGAGTGGTGGCCCATGAGGTCGAATCGGAACCCGTCGACCTTGTACTCCTTCGCCCACAGCACGACGGAGTCGACCATGAGCTTCTCGGCGACCTCGTGCTCGGTGGCGATGTTCTGGCAGCACGTGGAGGTCTCGACCTTGCCGGCGCCGTTCAGGCGCTGGTAGTAGCCGGGCACGACCCGGTCGAGCACCGACTTCGCGCCCTGGCCCGACTCGGCGGCGTGGTTGTACACCTCGTCGAGCACCACCTGGAGGCCCGTCGCGTGCAGCGCGCCCACCATCTCGCGGAACTCCTCGACGCGCGCGCCGCCGTTCGGGTCGACCGCGTACGAGCCCTCGGGCGCCTGGAAGTGGAACGGGTCGTACCCCCAGTTGAAGCCGTCGAGGTCGCGGATCGCGTCGATGCAGGCCTGCTGCTCCTCGGAGGCCGGCCCGAACGACTCGAGGTCGCAGTCGGGCGTGGCCTGCTGGTCGCGGCGCTCCTCGATCGTGGCGATGTCGAACGTCGGCAGCAGGTGCACCGTGTTGATGCCCGCCTGGGCGAGCTGGCGCAGCTGCTGGGTGCCCGCCGAGTCCCGGGTGAAGGCGCGGTAGGTGCCGCGCTCCTCGGCCGGAACCGTCTCGTCGCCGATCGAGAAGTCGCGCACGTGCAGCTCGTAGATCGCACGGTCGACGGGGCGATCGACGACGGGCGCCGGCGTGTCGGCCCAGAGCTCGGGCTCGAGCGACGGGTCGTCGAGGTCGACGATCACCGAACGCGTCGAGTTCGCGGTGAGGGCGACCGAGTAGGGGTCGGTCACCGAGTTCTCCTCGATCGCGCCCGTGGTGGGTGCGTAGACCTCGACCGACCAGCGGTACTCGGCGCCGGATGCGACGGGGTCGCCGTGCACGTCGGTCGCGTCGGCCACCGTCCAGACGCCGGTCGCGGCGTCGAACTCCGCGGGCGTCTTGGCCGGCTCGCCGGACTCGCCGGTCGGGTAGACCTCGAGAGCGACCTTCTGCGCGGTCGGCGCCCACAGCGAGAGCGTCGGCTTCCCGCCCTGCCAGCCGACCCCGAGCGGCACGGATGCCACGGCGTCGGCGTACAGGTCGTCGAGCACGCCCGGCAGCTGCACGCCGGTGAACGCGCTCAGCGCGTCGCCCGTCGTCTGCGACACCGCGAGCTGCTCGGTGAGGAGCTCGGCGACCTCGGCACGGTCGAGCCCCACCGGGTGGAGTGCCACGAAGCCCTCGAGTGCCGGGAACTTCGCGAGCTGGGCCTCACTGAGGCCCGCGGGGTCGACGGCGAGCTCGACGGGGTCGCCACTGTCGCCGCTCACGGCGCCGTCGGCGACCGCGAGGCCGGCATCGGCGGAGTGGTGCAGCGCGAACGCAGCGTCGGCCGCGGGCACGCCGCCGAGCAGGCTCGCGGGCCACGCGAGCGTGTCCTCGCTCACCCAGTGGGCGCGGGACTCACCGGTGCCGGCGAGCGGCGGGTCGGTCACGACGATGTCGAGCACGTGCGTGGCGAGGGTGTAGCGGAACTCGACGAGCTTGCCCTCGGTCGCGGTGAACGAGTAGTTCGCCCCGTCGCGGTTGCCGCCGACGCCGTAGTTCTCGCCCCAGCTCATTCCGTGCGCGATCTTCGCCTCGTACGCACCGTCGGGGATCGACGAGCTCGACCACGTGTATACGCCGTCCTTGTCGCCGTCCTGCAGGAGCGTCGCGAGGCAGTCGGGCTGCCAGTCGCCGGGGCATCCGACCTCGGACTGGAAACTGCCGGGCGCGGTGACCACGGGACCCTCGGCGGTCGAGGAGACGACCTTGGTCGTCGGGTTCCAGAAGAACGTGATGGGTCCGCCCGGGTGCGTGTAGGTGACGTTCGGGCCGTCCTGCACGCCGTTCAGGCCGAAGTTCACGTTCCAGTTGCCGTTGAGTGCGACCTTGTACTCGTAGTCGCCCGCGGGCAGGTCGAAGGTGCCGGAGTAGATGCCGTCGGCGCGCAGCGTGAGCTTCGCGGCCTCGCAGCCGGGCTGCCAGTCGCCCGCGCAGCCCATCTCGGAGTTGTGGCTTCCGGGCACCGTGACGAGGTCGATCGGCTGCTCGGGCTCCTCCTCCACGACGAGGTTCACGGCGTTGCCGACCGAGGCGTAGGTCGAGGCGGCGGCGCGGTGGCCCGCGGCATCCGTCGACACGGCGCGGTACTCGATGAGCGTGCCGTTCGCGAGGCCCGCGGTGTCGTGGAAGACGCGCGGCGTGGTGTCCTCGGCGGTGCCGAGCGGGGTCCACTCGTCGGAGCCGGCGATGCGCCAGGCGAAGCTCGTCTCCTGCCAGGTCGAGTCGGCGACGTCGGCCGAGACCGGGGTCACGCCCGTGACGCCGGCGCCGGCTGCGGGCACGTCCACGGCGATGGCGGATGCCGCGTCGGGCGCCGTGACCGTGCGGTCGGCCTTCCACACGACCGCGCCGAGGGCGGGCACCGTGATGCTCGTGAGGCCCGCGGCATCCGTGGACACGGACTGGCCGTCGCCGTAGAGCACGTCGAACGACGCGCCCGCGGTGAGCGTGGGCACCTCCACCGCCTTGTCGGCGGCGGAGTTGTTCAGCGCGACGAGGTACTCGACCTGCTCCTCGCGGTCGACTCGGCTGAACGCGTAGACGCCCGCTCCGCTGTCGGCGTAGCGCTCGATCTGCGCGCCCGTGGCGAGCGCCGGCGTCGACTCGCGCAGCGCGGCGAGCTCGGAGATCTGCTGGTACAGCGGGGCGTTCGTGTCGTAGCGGTCGACGCTGCCGAGCTGCTCGCCGGTGATGAGCGGCTGGTTCTCGTACTCGGCGACCTGACTCGCGAAGAGCGTCTGTCGCGCGTCCTTGTCGCCGCCCGTACCCGCGAAGCCCTGCTCGTCGCCGTAGTACACCACCGGCTGGCCGCGGGTCAGGAACATGAGCTCGTGCGCGAGCTCGTCGCGCTGCAGGGCGTCGCCCGTGGAGGCGAGGAAGTAACCGACGCGGCCCATGTCGTGGTTGCCGAGGAACGTGGGCAGTGCCGTCGCCGACGAGTCGGGCGTCGTGTAGTAGTCATCGCCCGCGAAGAGCGACTGCAGGCCCTTGGCCGAGTTGCCGGCGGCGAACGTGACCGCCTGCGACTGGAACGTGAAGTCGAGCACGGAGTTCATGTCGGACTTGCGCACGTAGGGGCTGAGCTTCACGGGGTCGGCGTCGTAGACCTCGCCGAACATGAAGAAGTCGGGCTTGCCGGCGGCGTGCGCGTAGTCGAGCACCTGCGTCGACCACTGCTGCCAGAACTCGAAGTTCACGTGCTTGGCGGTGTCGATGCGGAAGCCGTCGATGCCGAGGTCGATCCAGTCGTCGTAGACGTCGACGAAGCCGTCGACCACGGTGGGGTGCTCGGTCATGAGGTCGTCGAGGCCGACGAAGTCGCCGTACGTGACGGACTCGCCGCTCCAGGTCGAGTCGCCGCGGTTGTGGTACAGCGTGGGGTCGTTGAGCCAGTCCGGCACCTTGAGGTGCGCGTCGGCCGGGTCGATGACGGGCGTGTACGGGAAGCTCGTCGCGGGGTCGAGCGCCGGGAACGCGGGCGCGTCGGCGGCAGCGTAGTCGGCCGGGTCGAAGGGCGTGCCCGTGGCATCCGTGTAGGGGCGGGTCTTCTGGTCGATGTACGAGTACTGCTGCTGCTCGTTGTCGATCACGTCGGCCGTGTGGTTGGTGATGATGTCGAAGTAGACCTTGATGCCCTTGGCGTGCGCCTCGGCGATGAGGGCCTCGAGCTCGGCGTTGGTGCCGAGGTGCGGGTCGATCTGGGTGAAGTCGGTGACCCAGTAGCCGTGGTAGCCCGCGCTCGCGTTCGCGCCCTCGCCCTGCACGGGACGGTTCTTGAAGCTCGGGGTGAGCCAGATCGCGGTGGTGCCGAGCCCGTCGATGTAGTCGAGCTGGTCGCGCAGGCCCTGCAGGTCGCCGCCGTTGTAGAAGCCCTTGTCGGTGGGGTCGTAGCCCGTGGCGAGACGGTCGCCGGTGAGGCCGCCCTCGTCGTTGGACGGGTCGCCGTTCGCGAAGCGGTCGGTCATGACGAAGTAGAAGACCTCGTCGCTGCCGGGCTGGCGCACGGGGGCGCTGACGAGCGAGGCGTCGGCCGCCTCGTCGTACGCCCCGCGGATGCCGGTGAGCTCGAGCCCGACCTTCTTGAGCGTGTCGTCGAACACGACGCGCACCTGGGTGTCGCCGCCGACGGTGAGGGGGATGTTGTCGCCGCCGCCGTTCAGCCCGTAGGACTCGTCCCACGCGTCGTTCACGGCGACCTTGTACTCGTAGCTGCCGGCCGGCACGGTGAAGTCCGCGGCGTAAACGCCGGCGGTCTCGGTGGGCAGTAGCTCGGTCTCGGCGCAGGCGGGCGACCAGTCCTCGGCGCAACCGAGCTCGCTCTGCAGCGAGCCCACGAGGGCGAAGGTGCGTGGGCCGTCGGCCGCGGCCGCGAGTCCCGGTGAGAAGGCGAGGGCGGATGCCGCGACGGCACCCGACATCCCCAGAGCGAACCACCTGCGAGCGCGTGCCCGTTGCGTCATCCTTGACTCCGATTCCCCGGCACGACGACGTGCCACCGACAATGCTCGCGACGCTATCAGCGGGGAGTCGGTTAATGCAAGCGCTTACAAGTCTGGGGATTCGGCATGCGGCGCGAGTCGCGCGTCCGCGCAATTAAGGGGATCAGGCCGCCTGCGGGGTTGCAAGCGCTCTCAAATCGTGACCCTCGTTCGCGGGTGGCGCGCTCTGGCCGGACGAGGGACCTGCGACCCGACGAGGTTCCGAGATCGCGCGGCAGTTTCGTCGTGGCTCGTGTGCGGGCCGCCTCACATGAGGCCGCACGCACACGAGCCGGCGGCGAATCGGGCACGAACGGGCACCGATCACGGGCCGATCGGGCACCGATCGAGAAGGAACGCGACGGCGTCGATCGACAACCGACACGACCGCGTCGATCAGAACAGGCGGGCGAAGGTGACGCTCCGGAAGTTCTCCTCGCGAAGTCGTTCGGCCTCGAGCCGACGCTCGTGCAGCAGGGCGAGGTCCTCGCTTGCGTGGCGGCGCCCCGCCGAGCGGTTCCAGGCGAGCGCCGCCGTTGCGCGACGAAGGCGCTCGGCGACGGTCGAGTGCCGGATCGGGCGGCCGGAGGCGGTTCCGGCCGAGATGACTGCGGTGTTCATGATGACTCCTCGGTGCATTCGGGGGCCTGGGCGTTCCGACCGATCGGTCGAGCGGAGGCAGGGTGCGTGGGTGGCGTACGTCGTCGGTGGGCTGCGGAATCGCGGTCGGTCAGCGCGGCAGCGTGGGCGTGCGACGGTAGCCGTCGCGTCGGAACTGCACGAACGCGCCAGCGACCGCCGTGGCTGAGAGCAGCCCCAGCAGGATCATGGTTGCGAGCATCATTCCCCCCTCTCGATCAGTGAAGTGCGGCCCCGATTGCGGGCTCATCACTGTTCTACGGCGAGGGGGCATGCCGGCTCGTCCGCGAGGAGTACCGAGATCGGCATGCAGCGCTACCGACATCTGCCGATGCCTGCTACCGAGCGCAGCACGGGCGGCGCGGAGTGGGCGCAGCGCAGCGCGCTCCGGGCCCGGGTCGGCGGGGCCCTCCGAGCAGCGAGGCGCGCCGACTCAGCCGGCCTGCTCGAGCACCTCGGGGGCGAGCCGCGCCGCCTCGGCACGCGTCGCGACGCCGAGCTTCGCGAGCACCGCGGCGACGTGCGTGTCGACCGTGCGCACCGAGAGCACCAGCCGATCGGCGATCTCGGCGTTGGTGCGTCCCTCGGCGACGAGCCGCAGCACGTCCACCTGCCGAGCGGTGAGGCCCGCGGGGTTGCCCCGCGTCAGGGTCGAGGGTCCCCGCGGGATGCTCCGCGCACCGAGTTCCCGCAACCGCGCACGAACGCGGCGCGCCAGCGGGACCGCCTCGATGCGATCGAGGATCGCGAGCGCCGCGAGCAGGTCGGCTTCGTGCGGACTCTCCGCAAGCGCCCAGGCCTCGTGGTAGGGGCATCCGATGTCATGCCACAGCTCGGCCGCGCGCTTCCAATCCCCGCGCGCCTGCACCGCGAAGGGATGATCGCCCTCGGGCGCCTCGACCAGCTCGCCGGCCCGGCGAAGCAGCGA
Organism: Agromyces tardus; assembly: GCF_003710805.1. Classification (GTDB taxonomy): domain Bacteria; phylum Actinomycetota; class Actinomycetes; order Actinomycetales; family Microbacteriaceae; genus Agromyces; species Agromyces tardus. The sequence continues at coordinate 87,047 of NZ_RHHB01000005.1, forward strand.
GGCGAGCTCGGCCTGCAGGATGACGTTCTGCAGCCGCACCGCCTCGTCGTACGCGGGCCGGGCGACCGCCCGGGCGGCACGAGGGTCGCCGCGCAGCAGCGCCGCCTCGGCGAGGGCCGCGGCAGCGGGGCCCGTGCGCTGCAGTTCGTCGAGGCGCCGGGCGAGCCGGCTCGCCTCCTCGAGGGTCGGTTCGCCCGAGGGATCGCCGCGGCGGATGCCGGCCAGGCCGATGACCATGAGCGCGACGCAGTGCGGCTGCGGCAACGACTCGTCGGTGTGCGCGGCGGCTGCCACGGCCTCGTCCCACTGCGCCCGTGCGAGATGCAGCCGGCCTCGCTCGACCTGCTGGTAGCTCCAGAGGGCGAGGGTCTCGGTCCGCTCCGAGAACTCGAGGGCCGGTTCGAGGTAGCGCTCGGCGAGGTCGAGTCGATACTCCTCCAGCAGGCTCCAGACGAGGTTGACGTGGGCGCGTGCCGCGTCGTCCATGAGATTCGCCGCGATCGCGATGTCCGCGGCCTCGAGGAGCTCCCTGATCCCCTCGTCGCGGTTCTGCAGCAGGTGGACGGTGCCGAGGTTGTTGAGCGCATGCGACAGCGCCCGCGGCTCACCGGCCGCCTTCGCGAGCGCGATGGCGCGGGTGGCGAGGTCGATCGCCCGCGGGAGTTCGTTGGCGAGCATGGCGAGCTGCGCTTCGTTGCTGAGCGTGATGGCCAGCAGGCCCTGGTCGTCGAGCCCGCCGACGACGGATGACGCCTCAGCGGCTGCCGACTCCGCGGCGGCACGGTTCCCGGCGAGCCACTGGAATCTCGACAACCAGCGGAGGCTCGCGCCGAGCGCGGCCGGGTCCTGCTGGTCCCGTCGGAGGCGGACGACCTCCGTCTCAGCCTCGACGGCCTCGGATCCGCGCCCGAGCGTGTAGGCCTCGATCGCGAAGTTCTCCAGCAGCTCGGTGCGTTCGGCCCGGCCGTAGGCCTCGGGATGCGCGAGTGCCGCCCGGTAGTGCTCCGCCGCCTGCCGGTGCGCCCCGCTCACCGCGGCATCGCGCGCCGCGCGCGGCGCCCATTGCACGATCGCCTCGACGTCGCCGGCTTCCACCGCATGGGAGACGATGCGGCCGGGGTCGCCCCCGACGTCGAGCAGCATCGCGAGCACGCGGGCGTTGAGCGCGATGCGCCGGGATGCGGGCAACGTGTCGACGATGGCACGGCGCGTCAACTCGTGCCGGAACTGCACGGCTTCGGGCCGCACCGTGACGAGGCCCGCTTCCTCGGCCGTGCCCAGCGCACCCAGGCCACCCGGCACGAGGTGGCCGAGTTCGGCCACGCTGACGGCCGAGGGGATGACGGCGAGCTGCTCGACGTGCGACTGCGTGGCGCGGTCGAGACGGCGCAGCCGGGCGGTGACCGCATCCACCACCGTACGCGGCACGTGCGCGGCATCCGCTGACGCGATGAGCTCGCTCGCGAAATACGGATTCCCGTCGGTGAGGGCGAACACCCGGTCGGGGTCGACGCCGCTGTGGGCGGTGAGCTCGCCGACCGCCGCAGCCGACAGTCGCCGCAGCGGGAGGTGGCGCACGTTCACGCGCAGGTCGCCGAGCAGTCGCGCGAGTGGATGGTCGCGGTCGAGCTCGTCGTCGCGGTAGGTGAGCACGAGCACCGCCCGCAGCTCGTCGATGCGCCGGCCCAGGAAGCGCAGCACGTCGAGGGTCGCCTCATCGGACCAGTGCACGTCCTCGACGACGAGCACGGTGCCGGGCGCCGAGGCGAGTTCCTCCTGCAGCGCGGTGAGGACCTCCTCGCGGTCGCCGGCGCGGAGCGCGTCGCCGAGCCGCGGTCCGACGAACGGGGTCAGGTCGCGCAGCGGCCCGAGCGTGCGCGGCGTCGACAGCGCGTCGCACGCACCGACGAGCACGCGACTGCCGGCCGGCGGCTGATCGCGGAGCGCGCCGATGAGGCTGGACTTGCCGATGCCCGCCTCGCCGTGCACGAGCAGCACGCCCCCGCGGCCCACGATCGCGTCGCGCACCGCATCGCCGAGTTCGGCGAGTTCACGCTCGCGCTCGAGCAGCCTCATACTGCGATCGTGCTCGCTCCGTTGCGCGAGCGCAAACGCGGATGACTCCATCCGTCGCACCGCGGCTCGGCGAGGAGCCCCGATGACGCACCATCGGCTCCGTTGCCGGGCAGGCACCCGACTACACGACGAGGAGCACCTTCGCGTCGGCCTCGCGGCGTTCCAGCACACGGTGCGCGTCCGGCGCCTGCTCGAGTGCGAACCGGTGCGAGACGCGAGGACCCAGACGCCCCGCCGCAACGTCGGCGAGCACCGCCTCGAGCGCCGCCCTGCGCTCGGCGCCCGTGTCGAGGTAGTGGCTCGCCGCCACCCAGTGCAGCGCGAGCGATCCGGCCGCGTCGCCTCCCGTGATGCCCGAGAGCCGTGCCGGGTCGAAGGGCGCGACCGGTCCGCCCGTCTGCCCGTAGAGCACGAGCGTTCCGCCGCGTGCGACGCTCGCGAGGCTCGCGTCGAAGGTGGGTCCGCCGTTCGCGTCGTACACGAGGTCGGCGCCACGTCCCGCGGTGAGCTCGCGCACCCGCTCGGGAAGGCGGTCGTCGAGTACGATCGCCGCGTGCGCTCCGAGCGCCCGCGCGGCATCCGCTCGCCCGGGCCTCGACGCGACCGCGATCACGCGCGCGCCCGCCGCGACCGCGAGTTGCACGATCGCCCCGCCCGTGGAGCCCGCCGCCGCGTGCACGAGCACCGCGTCACCGGGGGCGACCCGTTCGGCGACGCGAGTGAGCACGTGCGCAGTGGTGCCGGCGAGCGCGACCGCCGCTGCCGTCTCGGGGTCGACGCCAGGGGGCAGGGGCACCACGAACCGTTCCGGCACCGCGGTGAGTTCGGCGTACACGCCGGCCAGGTGCCCGAAGTGCGCCACGGACGCGCCGACCATCGCTGCGTCGACGCCCTCGCCGACCGCCACGACCACGCCCGCCGCCTCGGTGCCGGGAACGAGCGGGAGGTCGACAGGGTACGGTGCACCGGCACGGTGCTGCAGGTCCACGAAGTTCACGCCGATGGCGCGGTTCCGCACGAGCACCTCGCCCGGCGCGGGCACGGGGTCGGGCAGCTCGCGCACCCGCAGCGCGTCAGCCGCACCATGGGCCTCGATCACGATCGCCCGCATGCCCGCCCCCGCCCAGACGCACCCACTGCCGTCGATCGCGGCCGCACCGCATCGCCGAGTTCGGCGAGCCCACGCCCGCGCTCGAGCAGCCTCATAGTGCGATCGTGCTCGCTCCGCGTCGCGTGCGCAACGCTCCCAGCCTCGGCGGGGGCGGAGCCCACCCGTGCGGCACTGGACGGACTCGCGCCGACCGGCGCACAATGGCACCATGTGGCACCGGTCGGGGTGCGCGCGCTGCTCGGCGGGGTCGCCGTGAACGGCCCGTCCGATGCGCCGCCGATCCGAACGCCCGACCAGCGGCTGCGGATCTTCGTGAGTTCCACCCTCCGCGAACTCGAGCCGGAACGGGCTGCAGCGCGCCATGCGATCGAGCGCCTGCACCTCGCGCCCGTCATGTTCGAGCTCGGGGCCAGGCCGCATCCGCCGCGGGAGCTGTATCGCGCGTACCTCGGGCAGAGCGACGTGTTCGTGGGCGTGTACTGGCAGCATTACGGCTGGATCGCACCCGGCGAGGAGGTCTCGGGCCTCGAGGACGAGTACCGTCTCGCGGCGCCGGAGATGCCGAAGCTCATCTACGTCAAGCAGCCCGCGGAACGCGAGGAACGGCTCGTCGGGCTCATCGGGCGGATCCGCGACGACGACACCGCGTCGTACAAGCCGTTCACCACCGCGGACGAACTCGCGGACCTCATCGAGGCCGACCTCGCGACCCTGCTCGCCGAGCGATTCGACGCATCACGCGCGCCGACGGTCTCGGGGGCGGATGCCGAGGACGCCCCGCCGGCCGAGGCCCTCCCGATGGCGTCGACCGGCGTCGTCGGACGCGACGCGGAGATCGCGACACTGCTCCAGTGGCTCGACGACGACGGCGACGACCGCCGACGACTCGTCACGCTCGTGGGTGCCGGCGGAATCGGCAAGACCCGCCTGGCACTCGAGGTCGCGCGACGCGCACGCGATCGCTTCGACCGGGTGACGTTCGTCGCGCTCGAGCAGGTACGCGAGGACCGCGACGTGCTCCCGGCGATCGCACGCCGATTCGGCGTGCGCGACTACGGCGACCGGCCGATGCTCGACCGGCTCGCCGTCGCCCGCGCCGGTCGACGCGATCTCATCGTGCTCGACAACTTCGAGCAGGTGGTCTCGTCCGCCCCACTGGTCGCGACGCTGCTGACCGCGCTGCCCGACGCGACGGTGCTCGTGACGAGCCGGACCCGGCTGCGGCTGCACGGCGAGCACGTCTTCGACGTGGACCCGTTGGCCGTTCCGTCGGATCCTGCCGGAGCGGCATCCGCCGAGATCATGGCCGCACCGGCCGTGCGGCTGTTCCGCGACCGCGCGCGGGCGGCCGATCCGCGCTTCGACGTCACCGACGACAACGCCGAGGAGGTCGCCCGCATCTGCCGGGCCCTCGAGGGCGTGCCGCTCGCGATCGAGCTCGCAGCGAGCCGGATCCGGGTGCTCACGCCGGCGGCCATGCTGGATCGACTCGACCAGGTGCTCTCCCTGCCGGCGTCCGGCGCTCGCGACGTGCCCGAGCGGCAGCGCACGATCCGCGCGACCGTGGAGTGGAGCGTCGACCTGCTGAGCGCCGACGCGCAGGCCCTGTTCACACGGCTCGGCGTGTTCTCCGGCGACTTCAGCCTCGATGCCGTCGAGGCGGTCGCAGCCGGCACGCCATGGTCGGCCGACCTGCTCGACACGGTCCTCGAGCTCGTCGACGGCAGCCTCCTCCGCCAGCACGACGCCGCCGGCACGCCGTACTTCTCGATGCTCGTGCCCGTACGCGAGCTGGCGACCGCTCGCTTCGAGCAGGGCCCGGATGCCGCGGCCGCGCGCCGGGCGCATGCCGACCACTACGTGCGTCTCGCCCTCGAGACCGAGCCGCTGCTGCGCGGATCCACCCAGCCGGCGGCCCTGGACCGGCTCGAGGCGGAACGGGACAACCTTCGATCGGGCTACCGCCACCTCATCGCCCTCGGCGACTCCGACCCGGTCGTCGACGCGGTCTGGCGCCTGCTCCTGTACTGGTGGATCCGGAACCTGCTTCCCGAGGCGAAGGCCTGGATGGCGGACGTGCTCGGCTCGGGCGCACGACTCTCGGATCGCACCCGCGCGATCGCGCTCGCGCTCTCGGCATGGGTCTCACTGCTGCAGCCGGGCACGGAGGTCGACCCGGCGCCGATCGAGGAGAGCGCCGCGCTGTTCCGCGCGGACGGGGATCCGTTCGGGGAGGGGTGCGCCCTGACCGTGCTGAGCGTCGCCTGGATGTACCGATCGCCGCCGGACCTCGACCGGGCGGAGGTCGTCCAGCGTCAGGCGCTCGAGTTGGTCCCCGCCGAGCGGGACCCGACCTTCAACGCGTTCTTCCGCGCCGGGCTCGGCACCATCGAGCTCTACCGGGGGCATCCGGAGGCAGCGCTGGCCATCGCCGAGTCGGTGGTCGCGGACGCCGTCGACACCGGCGACCACTTCGTCGAGGCCGTCCTGCTCACGAACGCCGGATGGGCGCGGCTCGCTCTCGGCGACCCGCACCCCGAGCTCTTCGGACGGGCGCTCGAGCTCGCGCTGCAGCTGGGGTTCGAGGACGGCACCGGGTACGGGCTGGAGGGGATGGGCGCGTGCGCGGCCCTGCTCGGCGACGTGGAGCGTGCCGGGCTGCTGCTCGGTGCCGCGGAGGCGGCGCGCACTCGCACCGGCATGGCCGATCAGCGGGCGCGGATGACCCATGCGCCGTACGTCCAGATGATCCTCGCCTCGGCCGGGGCCGCCGAGTTCGACGCGGCGCGAGCGCGCGGCCGCGCACTGTCACGGAGCGATGCGCTGAGCCTGGCCCTCGGGCCGGGCTGAGTCGCCCGTCGGCAGCACTCACGCGGGGGATGGCCCCGCGGCATCCGCCCGGCTCAGAGGCCCGAGTAGGCGTGCAGCCCCTTGAAGAACAGGTTCACGATCGTGAAGTTGAAGAGCACCGCCGAGAACCCGATGATCGCGAGCCACGCCGAACGCGAGCCCCGCCAGCCGCGGGTCGCCCGGGCGTGGATGTAGCCGGCGTAGATCACCCAGATGATGAAGGTCCACACCTCCTTGGTGTCCCAGCCCCAGTAGCGGCCCCACGCCTTCTCGGCCCAGATCGCGCCCGCCATGAGCGTGAAGGTCCACAGGATGAAGCCGATGATGTTCACCCGGTACGCGAGGTTCTCGAGCGTGTGCGAGTCGGGCAGCGTGGCGAGGAACGACTTCTTCATCGCGGTCGCGGTGAGGGCCATCGACTCGCGCCGCGACTGCATGAGCTGCACGACCGAGAGGGCGAACCCGAGCGCGAAGAAGCCCACCGACGAGCTCGCGACGAACACGTGGATCACGAGCCACGCCGACTGCAGTGCCGGCGGCAGCGGCACGACGCTCACGTAGAAGTTCACGGTCGCGACGCCGAGCAGCACGAGCACGAGGCCGGTGATGAAGGTGCCGAGGAAGCGCAGGTCCTGCTTCGCGACGAGGATCACCACGAGGTACACGGTCGTGATCACGAGGGTGCCCGTGAGCGCGAACTCGTACATGTTGGCCCACGGCACGCGGCCCGCGGCGAGGCCGCGCAGCACGTCGGCCGAGAGGTGGAGCGCCCACGCGAGCACGGTCATCGCGACGGCGACCCGCAGCGCAGGCGATCGGCCGTAGTCGACGGATGCCCCTGCGCTCAACGCGCTCGCCCAGCGACGCTTCGGCGCGCCCTCCGCACCGTTGGCCGCCGCCGTGCCGGCGACGGCGCCACCGGTGGCCGTCGCAGCGGATGCGGTGCTCGCGCTCGTCGCGGCCGCGCCCTGCAGCGCCCCGACGCGCTCGCGTCCGGCCGCGGCATCCGTCGCCACGGCTGCGCCGGCGGCCTGCTCGTCGGCGGCCTTCGCGGCCGCGGCGGAGCGGCGTGCGAGGTCGAGCGAGTAGGCGATGAACGCGATCGCGTACACGGCCATCGCCGAGTACACGCAGAGGATGGAGATCTCGTCGAGCGTCACGGCTTCTACCTTACGTCGAAGAACTTGCTGTGGAACCGCCGGTCGAGTGGCGAGCGAAGCACGCGTATCGAGACCCCGGGCCGTCGAGGGTCTCGATACGCCGCTCCGCGGCTACTCGACCGGCGGGGCGCCGCTCCGCGGCTACTCGACCGGCGGGGCGCCGCTCCGCGGCTACTCGACCGGCGGGGCGCCGCTCCGCGGCTACTCGACCGGCGAGGCATGCGCGTCGGCGAACTCGGCGACCGCCCGGTCGAGGCCCGGATCCTCGCCTCGGGCGAGGCCCGCGTACTCCAGCACCACCGTGCCGTCGGCACGTGTCGCGGCCTTCACCCACAGGCGGCGGCGAGGCACGAAGAGCGACACCATGAGTCCGGCGAGGATGAGCAGCGCGAACACGAGCACCCAGCCCTGCGACGGATCGTGGTGGATGTCGAACGAGGCGAAGCGCGGCACGCTCTTCGCGTACTCGCCGCCCGCGGCATCCGGATCGGCGTTCTCGAACGTCACCGTGCCCCGGCCGCCCGGCAGGTCCGCGGTCTCGCCGGGCATGAGCTCGAGCGAGTCGACGCCCGTCTTGCCGCCCGTGAGCTGTTCCATGCCGGTGGGGTCGAGCGTGTAGACCGAGGTGGGCGTGCCCTCGTTGATGCCGAGGTCGCCCGCGTAGACGTTGAGCGTCAGCACGGGGTAGACGAGGTCGGGGTAGCTCGAGGCGAATGCGCCCGACGAGAGCGTGGTCTGCGTGGGATAGAAGAAGCCGACCATGCCGAGCTGCTCGTCGAGGCCGTCGGTCACCTTCACGACGCCGATCGAGGTGAGGTTCTTGTCCTGCGGCAGGAACGGCACCGAGTCCGTGAACACGATCTCCCCGTCGGGATCGCGCACCGTGATCGTCGGCGCGTAGCCGTTGCCGAGCAGGTACACGTCGGTGTCGTACACGCGCAGCGGTTCGTTCACCTTCACGGTGCGGGCCGCGGGCTCGCCGTCGCTGCCCTGCACCGTCACGCGGGCCGTGAAGTCGATCGGCTGGCCGAGCGCGTCGGGGTTCTGGGTCTCGTACACGGCGTCGAGGCCGTCGAGGGTGAGCCGGTACGGCTCGAGCGACGTCGGGTCGAAGAATCGGCCCGGGTTGAACGAGTCGAACGCCGCGAGCGTGTTGACGAACGACTGCCCCTCGACCACGACGCGCTGGCCCGCGAAGCCGAAGCCGCCGCCGATCGCGACCGTGGCGAGCACGCCGATGAGGGCGGTGTGGAAGACCAGGTTGCCGGTCTCACGGAGGTAGCCGCGCTCGGCCGAGACGGACGCCTCGCCGCGCAGCTCGTAGCGCTCGACGCGGTAGCCCGCCTTCTTCAGCTGCGTCGCGGCGCGGGCGATCGCGGCCTCAGCGGCCGCTTCGACCGATGAGCCCTCGGGGACCGGCAGGGCGCGCTCGGTGTAGCCCGCGAGCCGCGAGAGTCGCGCCGGGGTGCGCGGCGGTCGTGCCCGGAGCGCCTCGAGGTGGTGCTTCGTGCGCGGGATGATGCAGCCGATGAGCGAGACGAACAGCAGCAGGTAGACCGCCGAGAACCACGCCGACGTGTACACGTCGAACATCTGGAAGTTGTCGAGCACCGGCGCGAGGTCGGGGTTGCTGGCGAAGTACTGCGTGACGCCGTTGGGGTCGCTCGACCGCTGCGGCACGAGGGAGCCCGGCACCGCCGCGATGGCGAGCAGCAGCAGGAGCAGCAGGGCGGTGCGCATGCTCGTGAGCTGCCGCCAGGCGAAGCGCAGCCAGCCCACCGGACCGAGCCTGGGCGACGTCACGGTCGCGTCGCCGCCGCCTCCGGGCCCGCCGCCGTCGCCGGAGGCGCCGCGCGACGGCGTCGTGCCGTCGTCGTAGTCGGACGGGCGCAGTGGATCCACGCCCGCGTCCCTGCGGGACGCGGCATCCGCTCGCTCAGCGTCAGATCGCGGGGACGAAACCACTGATCACCGCCTGCAACTCGTACATCCAGATGGTCCAGAGGCCCGACACCATGAGCAGGCCGATGACGATGAGCAGCGCGCCGCCGACGATGTTGACGGCGCGGATGTGCCGCCGCACGAACGCGATCGCGTTCGTCGCCCAGGTGAAGCCGAGCGCCACGAGCAGGAACGGGATGCCGAGCCCGATGCAGTACGCGAGGCCGAGCAGGGCGCCGCGGCCCGCGGAGGCGCTGTCGGCGCTGAGCGCGAGCACGACGGCGAGGGTCGGGCCGATGCACGGCGTCCAGCCGAGGCCGAACACGATGCCGAGCAGGGGCGCGCCGGCGAGCCCGGTGGCCGGTCGCCACGATGGCTTGAACGTGCGCTGCAGGAACGTGAACTGGCCCACGAAGACGAGGCCCATGACGATGAGCACGACGCCGAGGATGCGGATCATGAGGTCGGAGTAGAGCCGCAGCCACGCGCCGAGCACCCCGAACGCCGTCGTGAACACGAGGAAGACGAGCGTGAACCCGGCGATGAACAGCAGCACGCCGAGCAGCAGCCGGCGCCGGGCGCGCTTCTGCTCGTCGGCCTCGGCCGAGGCATCCGCGAACCCGCCGAGGTAGCCGAGGTAGCCCGGAACGAGCGGCAGCACGCACGGCGACAGGAACGACACGAGCCCCGCGGCGAGCGCGATCGGCACCGCGGCGAGCAACTGCCCACTGAACACGACCTCTCCGATGCCGCCCATCTCGCCGGCGCCGCTCAGGCCTGCTCGGCGACGAGGTCGCGCACGATGGCCTCGAGGATCGAGGCGTCGGTGAGCTGCCCGAGGATGCGCGCGGCCACGCGGCCCTGCTTGTCGAGCACGATCGTCGTGGGCACGGCCGCCGGCGGCACGTCGCCCGCGAACGCGAACTGCGCGCCGCCGTCGTTCACGTCGACGATCGACGGGTAGGTGATGCCGAAGTCGTCCTCGAAGGATGCCGCGGTCGCGGCCTGGTCGCGCACGTTCACGCCGACGAACGCGACGCCCTCGTCGGCCACCTCTTCGGACACCTGCTGCAGCAGCGGCGCCTCGACGCGGCACGGCGCGCAGCCCGCGTACCAGAAGTTCACGACCGTGACCTCGCCGGCGAGGTCGGCGGAATCGAACTCGTCGCCGTCGACGGTGGTGCCGTCGAACGCGATCGGCTCGCCACGGTCTGCCGCCGGGTACTCCGACACCGTGCCGTCGCCCGAGATGAAGCCCTTGCCGCTGCCCTCGCGGTACTGCTCGGCGAGCGGGTCGCTCGCGCAGCCGGCGAGGGCGATGACGGATGCCGTGGCGAGCGCGAGCGCGCCGGTCGAGTAGCGAGCGAAGCGAGCGTATCGAGACCCGTCGCGAGGTCTCGATACGGCCCTGGCGGGCCTACTCGACCGACGAAGGCCCATCACACCGCCCCCAGGTCGGTGGCCTGCGCGGCCAGCCGGATGGCGGGATCGCGGTAGTCGACCTCGACGAAGCGGCCGCCCCGGCGCTCGAAGGTCGTGATGCTCGACAACGCGCAGCGACGACGACGCGGGTCGTGGGCGAGCGACCGGCCCGTGATGCGGCGATGCGCCATCCAGATGGGGAGCTGGTGGCTGACGAGCACGACGTCGCCCGACTCGACCGAGTCCGCGGCATCCGTCATCGCGGCGAGCACGCGGTCGGCGATCGAGCGGAACGGCTCGCCCCAGCTCGGCTCCCACGGGTTCACGAGGAACGACCAGTTGCGCACGTCGCGCAGCGCCGAGTCGCGACCGCGCATGCGCATGCCCTCGAAGCGGTTCGTGGGCTCGATGATGCGGTCGTCGAGCGTGGGCTCGAGACCGAACGCGGCGGCGATGGGCTCCGCCGACTGCTGCGTGCGCTGCAGCGGCGAGGAGACGAGTGCGCTCACGGGGCGCTTGCGCGAGACGAGGTCGGCCGCGGCGGTCTCCGCCATCTCGCGCCCGAGGTCGCTCAGGCCGTACCCGGGGAGACGACCGTAGAGCACGCCCTGGGGGTTGAAGACCTCGCCATGGCGCACGAGATGGATCTGCTCGGCCGGCACGGTTCCCAGTCTACGGAGCAGTTCCCTTTGAATCCGCCGAGGGTCGGCCAGCGGCGGTCGGCCCGCCCTCGCTCGGCCGCCGCGACCCGCGTCGCGGATCAGTCTCCGTCGCCGAGCGCCTCGAGCAGGTGGAGCGGCGGCACGAAGAAGGTGCCCCCGGTGACGGCGGTCGAGACGTCGAGGATGCGATCGTGCAGTCCCGGCGGGTCGCCGATGAACATGCGCTTGAGCATGCGCTCGATCACCCACAGCCGGCGGGTGTAGCCGATGAAGTACGTGCCGAACTCGCCGGATGCGGGGCTGCCGAAGGGCATGTTGTCGCGCAGGATCTCGAACTCGGCACCGTCGTCGTCGGTGATCGTCGCGAGCGTCTTGTGCGCCTTCTGCGGCTCGGTGTCGTCGAGCTCGACGTTGTCGGCCTTGCGACGGCCGATGACGGCCTCCTGCTGCTCGGTCGTCATCGCGTTCCAGGCGGCGAGGTCGTGCAGGTACTTCTGCACGACGACGTAGCTGCCGCCCGCGAACGCCGGGTCCTCGTCGCCGATGAGCGTCGCCTCGGCCATGCCGGCGCCGCTCGGGTTGGCGGTGCCGTCGACGAAGCCGAGCAGGTCGCGCGCGTCGAAGTAGCGGAAGCCGTTCACCTCGTCGACCACCTCGACGGCGTCGCCGAGCAGGTCGAGCAGCAGGCGCTCGAACTCGAAGCAGAGGTCGGCACGATCGGCTCGGATGTGGAAGAGCAGGTCGCCCGGGGTCGACGGCGCCGAGTGGGCCGCGGTCTTGATGGTCGGGAAGGGCCGCAGCTCGGCGGGGCGGTCGGGCCGCCCGAACCGATCCCACGCGGCGGAGCCGATGCCCACGACGCACGACAGGTTGGCGCCCATGTCGCGGAACCCGACGGTCTTCGCGAGGTCGTCCATGCCGGCGAGCACGTCGCGCACGGATGCGAGGTCGCCGTCGCCGGGGCGGATCGACACCACGAGGAACACGGCGAACTGCGACAGTGGGGCGTCCACCTTCTGCGCATCGATCGGCACTCTGCGGTCGGTCTCCTGCATGGACGTGCTCCCTTCACGTGCGCGGCGCGCGTCGCTCGAGCGCGGCGGCCGGATGCGCCGCGTTCGCCGTCTCGCCTCGTGGCGGCACCCGTCGCACCTCCCGCCACGATATCGGCCGGAGCCGCGCGGGTAGGATGGTCGATCGTGATCACGCGCACCCTCGTCAAGCAGCTCGCCGCCCTTCCCGACGGCCCCGTCAGCGTCGCCGGCTGGGTCGAGACCGTGCGCGACCAGAAGAAGGTGCAGTTCGTCATCCTGCGCGACGAGTCGGGTGCGGTGCAGCTCGTGAACCCCGCGACGCGGGAGCTCGAGGAGGGCGCCGACGCCGCGGCATCCGCTCGCCTCGCCCTCACCGAGCAGATCTCCGAGCTCGGGCACGGCACGTTCGTGCGCGTGACCGGCGAGCTCAAGCACGACGAGCGCGTGAAGCTCGGCGGGCTCGAGGTGAAGATCGGTTCGCTCGAGGTCGTCGCCGAGGCCCTCGAGACCCCCATCGCCGCCGACTCGAGCCTCGACAAGCGCATGGACTGGCGCTTCCTCGACCTACGCCACCCGAAGCAGAACCTCATCTTCCGCATCCAGACGACGTTCCTGCACGCGCTGCGCACCTACTGGGTCGAGCACGACTTCGTCGAGATCCAGACGCCGAAGCTCATGGCCTCGGCATCCGAGTCGCGCGCCGAGCTGTTCGAGCTCGGCTACTTCGAGGGCAAGGCGTACCTCGCCCAGAGCCCCCAGTTCTTCAAGCAGATGGCGCAGCCCGCGGGCCTCGGCCGCGTGTTCGAGGTCGGCCCGGCGTTCCGCGCCGACCCCTCGTTCACCTCGCGCCACGCGACCGAGTTCACCTCGATCGACGCCGAGATGAGCTGGATCGACTCGCACGAGGACGTCATGAAGATGCACGAGGAGCTGCTCGTCGCCGGCTTCACGGCCGTCAGGGAGAAGCACGGCGCCGAGATCGAGGAGCTGTTCGGGCTCGAGATCACGGTGCCGACCACGCCGTTCCCGCGCATCCCGCTCGCCGAGGCGAAGCAGATCGTGGCCGAGCACGGCTACGTCGTGCCCCGCGCCGACGCCGACATGGACCCCGAGGGCGAGCGCCGCATCTCGGAGTACGTCAAGGAGACGTACGGGCACGAGTTCGTGTTCCTCACCGACTACGCGTCGAGCATCCGGCCGTTCTACCACATGCGCCACGAGGGCGACTCGAACCTCACGAACTCGTACGACCTCATCTACAACGGCGTCGAGATCTCCACGGGCGCGCAGCGCGAGCACCGCATCGACGTGCTCGTCGAGCAGGCGAAGGAGAAGGGGCTCGACCCCGAGGAGCTCGAGTTCTACCTCGACTTCTTCCGGTACGGCGTGCCCCCGCACGGCGGCTTCGGCATGGGCCTCGCCCGAGTGCTGATGCTCATGCTGCACGAGCACTCGATCCGCGAGACGACGTACCTGTTCCGCGGGCCGACGCGCCTGCTGCCGTAGTGCCGTCGGTCGAGTAGCGACGCAGGAGCGTATCGAGACGCGCACGGGGTCTCGATACGGCCCCTGGCGGGCCTACTCGACCGACGGAGCGGCCCTGGCGGGCCTACTCGACCGGCGGAGCGGCCCTGGCGGGCCTACTCGACCGGCGGAGGCGTCGACACGGGCCCACCGCTCGGGCAGAGTACGAGGGTGGAGCTGCTGCTCGTCTTCGCGCTCGTCCTGCTCGCCGCGATCCTGATCTCGGGATACGCGCACCGAACGGTGCTGTCGACGACCGTGCTCTTCCTCGTCGCGGGGTTCCTCCTCGGCGACGGCATGCTCGGGGTCATCCCGCTCACGCCGACCGATCCGACCGTGACGATCGTCTCGTCGCTCGCGCTGTTCATCGTGCTGTTCACCGACGGGCAGGAGGTGGGCCTGCGCGACCTGCGCGCGGCCTGGCGCCTGCCGGGCCGGGCACTGCTGCTCGGCATGCCGATCACCTTCGGCATCACGACCGTGCTCGGCGTGTGGATGCTCGGCTTCTCGTGGCCCGAGGCGCTGCTCGTCGCCGCCGTGCTCGCGCCGACCGATCCGGTCTTCGCCTCGGCGATCGTGGGGCGGCAGGAGATCCCCTACCGGGTGCGGCACCTGCTCGGCGTCGAGTCGGGACTCAACGACGGCCTCGCGCTGCCCGTCGTGCTCTTCCTCATCGCGGCCTCCGGCGGACCCGACGTCGAGCCCATGGTGCTCGCGTGGGAACTCGGCCTCGGCGTCGCGGTGGGCATCGTCGTCCCCGTCGTCGTGTCGTGGCTCGTGCGACTCAGGGTGTTCGCGCGCACACCGCTCTACGCGGCGCTCACGCCCATCGCGGTGGCGCTCATCGTGCTCGGGATCTGCACGACAACCGAGGCGAACCTCTACCTCGCGGCCTACGCGGCCGGCATGACGATCGCCACCGTCTCGCCCGAGATGCGCAACGCGTTCCACGCGTTCGGCGGGCAGGTCTCCGAGCTCTTCAAGCTGCTCGCGATCCTGCTGTTCGGCGCGCTCATCTCGCCGGCACTCCTGGCCGACGTGCCCTGGACCGGGTACCTCTTCGCCCTGCTGCTGCTCGTGTTCGCGCGTCCCGTCGCCGTGGAGCTCTCGCTCGTCGGCAGCGGCCTGCCCTGGGAGGAGAAGCTCACCGCCGCGTGGTTCGGCCCCAAGGGGTTCGCCTCCGTGCTCTACGGCCTCTTCGTGCTCGCGAGCGGCGCGCCCTCGGCCGAGTTCATGTTCCACGTCATCGTCGTGGCGATCGTGTTCTCGATCGTCGCGCACTCGTCGACCGACGTGCCCATCGCCGCCTGGTTCGCCCGCAAGGAGGCCGAGGACCGCGATCGTGCCCGGTCGGCCCCGGCCGCACCGGCGCCGACCTCGGGTCCGCCCGGCGCCGGACCTGCCGAGCCGACCGAGACGTAGGCTCGACGCGTGACGACGACCACGCCCATGATCCGCATCGCGGGGGGCACCTTCCGCATGGGATCCGCCGAGTACTCGCCCGACGAGACGCCCGTGCACGAACGCACGGTGTCGTCGTTCGAGCTCGACGTGCACCCCGTGACGAACGCGCAGTTCGCCGCATTCGTCGCGGCGACCGGCTACGTGACGGTGGCGGAGCGCCCGCTCGATCCCGCCGACTTCCCCGGAGCCGATCCGGCCGACCTCGTGCCGGGCGGGCTCGTGTTCACACCGACCGACGGCCCCGTCGACCTGGACGACTGGCGGCAGTGGTGGCGGTGGGGCGCGGGCGCGAGCTGGCGGCATCCGTTCGGCCCCGAGTCATCCGTCGACGACAAGCCCACCCACCCCGTCGTGCAGGTGAGCTTCGCGGATGCCGCGGCCTACGCCGAGTGGGCCGGCAAGCGACTGCCCACCGAGGCCGAGTTCGAGTACGCGGCGCGCGGCGGCCTCGACGGGGCCCGCTTCGCGTGGGGCGACGAGGAGTTCCCCGGCGGCCGGCTCATGGTGAACCGGTGGCAGGGCTCGTTCCCGTACCGCAACACCGGCGCCGAGGGCTGGGTCGGCACGTCGCCCGTGATGACGTTCCCGCCGAACGGCTACGGGCTCTTCGACGTCACGGGCAACGTGTGGGAGTGGACGAGCGACTACTACACGCCGCGGCACGTCGTGCCCGGGCAGGACGCCGTCGACCCGGGCGCCCGCGCGAACCTGCTCGCCGCGGCATCCGCGGAGCCGGGCTCACGCATCCCGCGACGGGTGCTCAAGGGCGGCTCGCACCTCTGCTCGCCCGACTACTGCCTGCGCTACCGGCCGGCGGCGCGATCGCCGCAGGCCGACGACACGGCGACGACCCACATCGGATTCCGCTGCGCGCGCGACGCCGCCTGATGGCCGTCACTCCTGCGGGGCGGCACCCACCTCGGTCGCGGTCGCGGCGGCGGTCTCCAGGTCGGGGACGCGCGCCAGGTCGTGCAGCGCCGGCCCCTCGATGCGGTGCCCGCGATGGTCGAAACGTGAGGCGTGCAGCGGGCAGTCCCACGTGAGCTCGGCATCGTTCCAGTGCACCACTCCCCCAAGGTGCGTGCACACCGCGCTCACCGCGCAGGTCTCGCCGCCCACCGTCGAGACGCCCACCGGGCGGAGGCCGCGCCGGGCCACCTCGCCGTGACCCTCCGCGGGCGCCGCGGCCTCCGCTTCGCCCAGGTCGGCACCGCGCAACGCACCGAGCCACCCCCGCGCCGCCGCCGCGCCGACCTTCGCGTTCTCGGAGGCGCCGCGCGCGAAGTCCGCCGGCACGGTCAGGCGCGAGCCGATCACGCGCGCCCAGTCCGGCCGGCGGGCGCCGAGCATCTCGTGGGCGATGCGGATCGCGGCGGCGGCGCCGTTCGTGAGGCCCCACTTCGCGTAGCCCGTGGCGAACCAGACGCGGCCGCGGCCGCGCGGCATCCGCCCCACGAAGGGCACGCGATTGTGCGACTCGTAGTCCTGGGCGGCCCAGTGCTCGGGCTCGCCGACCTCGGGCCACCACGTGCGCGTCCAGTCGGCGATCTCGTCGACGAGCCGCAGCGAGCTCTCCTCGCGTCCGACGGGGTGGCCGCCGCCACCCACGAGCAGGCGGGTCTGGCCGCCCCATGTCGCCGAACGGATGCTGCGACCCGGCTGGTCGACGGACAGGTACAGGCCCTCGGGCAGGGCCGATGGCTCGGGCGGCGGCGCGAACGAGAGCAGGAGCGAGCGCGAGCCGCTCGTCTTCGCCCAGTAGAGCCCCCGGCCGAGCATGGGCGCGCCGGTCGCGATGAGCACCTGCCCGGCGGTGAGCACGCCGGCGCTCGTGCGCACCTGCACGGGATCGGTCGCGCGCACCCCGAGCACCCGTACCCCGGTCACGAGGCTGCCGCCGCGATCGACGACCTGGTCGGCGAGGCCGCGCATGAGCTCGGCCGGGTCGAGGGCGAACTGGCCGTCGAGCGCCACCGCACCCGCCACGGGGAACGCCACCGTGTCGTCGACGTCCTGGACCCGGCGCGCGTCGAGACCCGCCTCGCGCGCCGCCCGCGCCTCGGCGTCGACGACGTCGAGCCCGTCGGCCGAGTTCGCGTAGCTGTAGGCGGTGGCCTCGCGCACCGGCACGCCGGCGCGCTCGCTCGCCCGGCGCAGCCACTGCTGGCCCGCACGATTGGCGTCGACGTAGGCGCGCACCAGCCGGGCCGGATGACGGCGGCGGATCGTCGAGAGCCGGGAGCCCTGCAGCAGGCTCACCTTGCCCGTGTTGCGCCCGCTCGCGAGCGCGCCGGGCACGTCCTGCTCGAGCACGATGACGCGCCGGCCGGCGTCGAGCAGCATGAGCGCCGTCGCCAGGCCCGTGATCCCCGCGCCCACCACGATCACATCCGCGTGGTCGTCGACGCCGTGGAGGTCGAGGGTGGACTCGTCGATGGAGGTCATGCCGCCAGTCAACGCCCTGCGGGCGCCCCCGTCACCCCCCTTGATCGAGCGGATGCCGCGGGGTAGCGGAGTGCGGCGGCGCGCGGGTCGCGGGGTCGCGGGGTGGCGCGGCTCAGCCGAGCGAGAGCAGCGCGGTCTTGAGGCGCACGGGGTCGATGCGCCAGTAGCCGTGCACCTCGCCGTCGACGAGCAGGACCGGGATCTCCTCGGCGTAACGGGCGGCGAGCGCCTCGTCGTCGAGGATGGACCGCTCGTCGAGCGTCGTCGTCGGTGCGTCGGGCGTCGCAGCGAGTTCGTCGCGCACGGCGGTGATGACGTCGCGGGCGTCGTCGCAGAGATGGCATCCGGGCTTGCCGATGAGGGTGAGGCGGATGTCGCGACCGGTCATGCGATCAGCCTAATCGGGGTCTCGATACGCGGCTCCGCCGCTACTCGACGGCGGGGCAGGTCTCGATACGCGGCTCCGCCGTTACTCGTCCGGCGGGCAGGTCTCGATACGCGTCGCCTCCGGCGGCGCGGACACAGCGAAAAGCGCCAGGCCGTCGGCCTGACGCTCTGCCGGTGGTCGCGGTGCGACTACTTCTTGTTGCGACGCTGGTGGCGCGTCTTGCGAAGCAGCTTGCGGTGCTTCTTCTTCGCCATGCGCTTGCGACGCTTCTTGATGACGGAACCCATCAAAACCTCACAGAAAAGATCGAGTCGGCCGCGCGTGCCGCAGCCTGGGGCAGGAATGCCTCGGGGTAGTCTAGCCGATTCGCGGGAGCACGCCTTGCGGGCGCGTTCCCGTGCGTTAGCGTCGAGGGATGCCTTCGAACGAGTTCACCATCCGGGCGACCCGGCAGGACGACTGGCAGGCCGTGCGCGCGCTCCGGCTCGAGATGCTCCGCGATTACCCGCTCGCCTACGGCGAGACCCTCGAACACGCGCTCACCGTCGACGAGGCCGGGTGGCGCCTGCGTGCCGCTCGCGGCGAATCGGCCACCCAGACGGCGATCGTCGCCGTCGAGGGCGAGCGCTGGATCGGCGCGATGGGCTGCTATCTCCCCGACACGATCACCGGGCCGATGCTCGTCGGCGTGTACGTCGCCCCCGACCGCCGCGGCGACGACGCCGGCGTGACGCGCGCGCTGCTCGCCGAGATCGAGCACTGGGCGGCGGCGCACGGCGACACGCTCCGGCTCGAGGTGCACGAGGCGAACCCGCGTGCGCGCCGGTTCTACGAGAAGCTCGGCTTCACGCTCACGGGACGCAGCCGCGCGTACGAGCTCGAACCCGGCGGGCTCGAGCTGGAGATGATCAAGCCGCTGCGGTGAGGGCCGCTGGTCGAGTAACGAAGCGTATCGAGACCTCGGGTCGCTGGTCTCGATACGCGCTTCGCGCTACTCGACCGGCGGTTCGCGCTACTCGACCCGCGGTTCGCGCTACTCGACCGGCGCTTCGCGCTACTCGACCGGCGGTTCGCGCTACTCGACCGGCGGTTCGCGCTACTCGACCCGCAGAAGGCGGGTCAGCGGCGCTTCTTGGGGGCGACGACGGCGGTCACCTGGTGCGCCGTCTCGGCGAAGGCCTTGCCGAGCGCCGAGGCGAACGCCCGCTGCTCGGAGTTCAGCGGCTCCTCGTGCGACGCGGCCTCGACGCCCGCGAGCATCGCCGCGTCGGCGGCCGCATCCGAGGAGACGAACGGGATGAGCCAGTCCTCGAGGCGTTCGAGCGGCGCGCGGTCGAGCTTGTAGTACCGGTGCTGCCCCTCTTCGCGCACGGCCACGAGACCCGACTCGCGCAGGACCTTGAGGTGCTTCGAGACGGTGGGCTGGCTCGCACCGAGCGCGGCGACGATCTCGCCGACGCTGATCTCGCCGCCCGACTGCGGCAGGCTCGTCTCGCGGTCGAGGAGGACGCCGAGGATATCGCGCCTCGTGGGGTCCGCCACCACGTCGAAGATGTCCGCCATGCCACAAGGCTAGCCACTTGCGGCGAGGAGTACCATGACACACGCGTCAGCACTGAGGGGGTCGGATGACGGCACAGCCGATGCGGCGCCGGGGCACTGCGCGGCGCTCGTGGCTCGGCGGTGTACGCGACGCGATCGACGGCCTCGTCAAAAGCTCCCCCTCGCGATTCGCCATCCTCATCTTCCTCGCCCTGGTCATGGTGACCACGCTCCTGCTCTCGCTGCCGATCGCGCGCGCCGGCGAGGGCGAGGGCACGCCGCTCGCCGACGCGCTGTTCACCGCGGTCTCGGTCATCTGCGTCACGGGACTCACGACGGTCGACATGGCGACGCACTGGTCGCCGTTCGGCAACGCCGTCATCTACATCGGCGTGAACATCGGCGGCATCGGCGTGCTCACGCTCGCGTCGATCCTCGGCCTCGTCATCTCCCGCCGGCTCGGCCTGCGCGCGCGCCTCATCGCGGCGAGCGACACGAACCCGTCGCGCATCCACCAGGGCCCGGTCTCCGAGAGCCAGGCGATCCGCCTCGGCGAGGTCGGCGGGCTCCTCGTCACGGTTGCGATCAGCGCCCTCGTGATCGAGCTGACGATCGCCCTCGCGATGATCCCGAGCTTCCTGTCCGACGGCTACGACGCGTGGACGTCGACCTGGTACAGCTTCTACTACTCCGCGATGGGCTTCACGAACACCGGCTTCAGCCCGAATCCGGGCGGCCTCGAGCCGCTGCAGGACGACTTCTGGTTCCTGTCGCTCCTCATGCTCAGCGTGTTCCTCGGCAGCCTCGGCTTCCCGGTGATCTACACGCTCGCGCGCGCCTGGCGCAAGCCGCGCAAGTGGAGCGTGCACGTGAAGCTCACGCTCGCCACGACGGTGATCCTCTTCGTCCTCGGCGCGCTCGCGTTCCTCGCGCTCGAGTACAACAACCCCAAGACGTACGGCCGCTTCGACGCCGGCACGACGGTCTTCGAGTCGTTCTTCATGTCGGCGATGACCCGTTCGGGCGGGTTCGCGACGATCGACATGGCCGACCTCAACGGCTCGAGCCTCCTCGTCTCCGACATGCTCATGTTCGTCGGCGGCGGCTCCGCCTCGACCGCGGGCGGCATCAAGGTGACGACCCTCGCGGTGCTGTTCCTCGCCGCGTTCGCCGAGGCCCGCGGCGCGCCCGCGATGGAGGCCTTCGGGAGACGCATCCCGCGCGACATCCTGCGGCTCGCGGTGAGCGTCGTACTGTGGGGCGCGACCATCGTCGCGGTGTCGACGATCATCCTGGCGCAGATCACCAGGGCGCAGCTCGACTACGTGCTCTTCGACGTGATCTCGGCGTTCGCCACGTGCGGCCTCTCGACGGGGTTCACCTTCGACCTGCCACCAGAGGGCAAGTACGTCATGGCTGCGACCATGTTCATGGGACGTGTCGGCACCGTCACGCTCGCGGCGGCCCTCGCCGCGAGCCAGCGGCGCCAGCTGTTCAAGCGACCGGAAGAGAGGCCCATCGTTGGTTGATCGCATCAAGCACGACGCCCCCGTGCTCGTCATCGGCCTCGGCCGGTTCGGGGCCGCCACCGCAGGCCAGCTCGACCGCCTCGGCCGCGAGGTGCTCGCCGTCGACGACGACGAGGCCCTCGTGCAGAAGTGGGCCGAGCGGGTCACCCACGCGGTCGTCGCCGACGCCCGGTCCATCGACGCGCTCAAGCAGATCGGCGCGCAGGAGTTCTCGATCGCGGTGTGCGCCGTCGGGTCGTCGGTCGAGGCATCCGTGCTCATCACCGCGAACCTCGTCGACCTCAAAGTGCCGCAGATCTGGGCGAAGGCGATCTCGACCTCGCACGGCAAGATCCTCGAGCGCATCGGCGCGAACCATGTGATCTACCCCGAACGCGAGGCGGGCGAGCGCACCGCGCACCTCGTGAGCGGGCGCATGCTCGACTTCATCGAGTTCGACGACGACTTCGCGCTCGTGAAGATGTATCCGCCGAAGCCCATCCGCGGCAAGAACCTCACCGAGTCGGGCGTGCGCTCGCGGCACAACGTCACGGTCGTGGGCGTGAAGAGTCCGGGCAAGCCGTTCACCTACGCGACCGAGCAGACGGTGGTGTCGAACCACGACCTCATCATCGTGTCGGGCACCGAGGCCGACATCGAGAAGTTCGCGGCGCTCGAGTGAGGACGCTCAGCCCAGCAGCGTGATGATCACCTGCACGAGGGTCGCCACGACGCCGATGCCGAGCAGCACGAGCGTGAGCGTGGCGAAGACCCGGCGGATGGGACGGACCCGCTCGAACCGGAGCCGGTCCGGCGTTCGCCGCCGGTAGAACATCGGCTGCTCGTCGGGCACCGTGACGTGGGCCCGCTCCTCGGCGCTGAGGTGCCGCTGCTGGAACTCGCCTCCGGCGAACCAGCGCACCGTGCTGTGGCCCGACTCGCCGTCGACGACGACCGCGTCGGTCGGCAGCCACGTGCCGTCGACGAGCCGCAGGATCACGGCGACGAGGAGGCAGGCGAAGCCCAGGCCGAACGCGATCCACGTGATCACCTCGGCGACCACCGAGACGAGGTCGAGCACACCCATGTCCACACCGTAGCGCCCGGCGGCGGGCCGCTCGGTCGCGCGCGTACCCTTGAGGCGATGCAGTGCGACTACTTCGACGACGGGCGCTGCCGTTCGTGCGCGCTCATGGGCGTGCCGTACCCCGCGCAGCTCGCCGGCAAGCAGCGCGACTGCGAGGCGATGCTCGCCCCGCTCGGCGTGGCCGACTGGCGCCCGCCGGTGACGAGCCGCGAGGCGGCCTACCGCAACAAGGCGAAGATGGTCGTCGGCGGCACGGTCGAGGCGCCCACGATCGGCATCCTCGACGCCGACGGCCGCGGGGTCGACCTGCAGGCATGCGGCATCTGCTCGCCCGGGCACCGCGCGGCGTTCCCGGTGATCGCCGAGTTCGTCGGCCGCGCGCACATCACGCCCTACGACGTGCCGTCGCGGCGGGGCGAGCTCAAGCACGTGATCCTCACCGAATCGCCCGACGGCGAGCTCATGCTGCGGTTCGTGCTGCGCTCGACCGAGCCCGTCGCCCGCATCCGCAAGCACCTCGGCTGGCTCCTCGAGCGGATGCCGCAGGCCGCCGTCGTCACCGTCAACGTGCTGCCCGAGCACCGCGCGGCACTCGAGGGCGACGAGGAGCTCGTGCTCACCGACGCGTCGACCCTCGCGATGCACGTGAACGACGTGACGCTGCACCTGCGGCCGCGCAGCTTCTTCCAGACGAACACCGAGATCGCGTCGGCGCTCTACCGCGAGGCCCGCGAGTGGTCCCACGCCGTCGCGCCCGCCACGGCGTGGGACCTCTACTGCGGCGTCGGGGGGTTCGCCCTGCACGTGGCGGGCGCCGCGGCCGACGTGGTCGGCATCGAGACGAGCGCCGAGGCGATCGCGAGCGCCGAGTTGAGCGCCGCCGAGGCGGGGCTGTCGCACGTGCGGTTCGCCGCCGGGGATGCCACCGAGTTCGCCCTCGCCGCGGCATCCGCCCCCGAGCTCGTGATCGTGAACCCGCCGCGCCGCGGCATCGGCGCCGCGCTCGCGGGCTGGCTCGAGGCGTCGTCGGCACGGCACGTGCTCTACTCGAGCTGCAACCCCGCGTCGCTCGCGCGCGACCTCGCGGCGATGCCGTCGTTGCGGCCGCGGCAGGCGCGCATGTTCGACATGTTCCCGCAGACGGGGCACGTCGAGGTCATGGTGCTGCTGGAGCGCGCGGCGCCCCCTCCGCCGGTCGAGTAGCACGTGAGCCGCATGTCAGGGCACCGTAGGGATGTCCGGCCGGGGCGTTAGGAAACCGTGAGGATCCTCCCCGCCAGGGCCGCGCGGGTGTTGCATCGGAGACGCAGCACCTCGCTGCCCGCCCGCCGCGCACTGCGGCCCGCGGCATCCGCTGGATCGGGAGTCTCCGTGCTCGACGTCGTCACCCTCCTCGGCGTCATCGCCGTGTTCGCGCTCATCGGCCTCATCGCCAAGGGGGTCGAGAAGCTGTGATCGTGTTCGAGCTCCTCGCCGCGGCCCTGGGCGTCGCCGCCGTGGTGTACCTCGTGGTCGCCCTCGTGAAGCCCGAGCGGTTCTGATGGACGCGCTCCTCGCCGTCGCGCAAGCGGCCACCCTCGTGCTCGTCCTCGCGCTCGTGTACCGCCCGCTGGGCGACTACGTGGCCCACGTCTACACCTCCGAGCGGGATTGGCGGGTCGAACGCGTGCTCTACCGGCTCGTGGGCGTGGATCCTCGTTCGGAGCAATCGTGGACGGCCTATGTGCGCGGTGTGCTGGCGTTCTCGGTGGTCGGCGTCGTCTTCGTGTACGTGCTGCAGCGCGCCCAGGCGGTGCTGCCCTTCTCGCTCGGCTTCCCCGCGGTGCCGGAGGCACTCTCCTTCAACACCGCTGCCTCGTTCGTCACGAACACGAACTGGCAGTCCTACTCCCCCGACGTGACGATGGGCTACACGGTGCAGCTCGCCGGCCTCGCGGTGCAGAACTTCGTGTCGTCGGCCGTCGGGATCGCGGTCGCGATCGCGCTGGTGCGGGGGCTGGCCCGCCGTGGCTCCGGCACGATCGGCAACTTCTGGGTCGATCTGTTCCGCGGGTCGTTCCGCGTGCTGCTGCCCCTGGCGCTCGTGGTGGCGGTCGTGCTCATCGCGGGCGGCGTCGTGCAGAACTTCACCGGCTTCACCGACGTCACGACCCTCGCCGGCAACTCGCAAGCCCTACCCGGCGGGCCGGTCGCCTCGCAGGAGGCCATCAAGGAGCTCGGCACGAACGGCGGCGGGTTCTTCAACGCCAACTCGTCGCATCCGTTCGAGAACCCCTCCGGCTGGACGAACCTGCTCGAGATCGCGCTCCTGCTCGCGATCCCGCTCTCGCTGCCGCGCACCTTCGGCCGCATGGTGGGGAACCCCCGGCAGGGCGCCGCGATCCTCGGCGTGATGATCGTCATCGCCGTCGGGTCGCTCGCCGCGCTGAGCGCGCTCGAGGCGGCCGGCGCGGGCACGGCCCCGCAGCTCGCGGGCGGTGCGATGGAGGGCAAGGAGCAGCGGTACGGCGTGCTCTCGTCTGCCTTGTTCGCCACCGCCACCACGCTGACCTCGACCGGTGCCGTCAACTCGATGCACGACTCCTACACCGCCCTCGGCGGCATGATGCCGATGCTCAACATGATGTTCGGCGAGGTCGCACCCGGCGGCGTCGGCTCGGGCCTCTACGGGATGCTCGTGCTCGCGATCATCGCCGTGTTCGTCGCCGGACTCCTCGTGGGCCGCACGCCCGAGTACCTCGGCAAGAAGATCGGCCCCCGCGAGATCAAGCTCGCGAGCCTGTACATCCTCGTGACGCCCACGCTCGTGCTCGCGGGCACCGCCCTCTCCTTCGCGATCCCGGGTGTGCGCGAGGACGTGGAGTCCACCTCGATCTGGAATCCGGGCGTGCACGGGCTCTCCGAGGTCGTCTACGCCTTCACGTCGGCGTCGAACAACAACGGCTCCGCGTTCGCGGGACTCACGGCGAACACGCCCTGGCTGAACTGGGCCCTCGGCGCCGCCATGCTCCTGGGCAGGTTCGTGCCGATCGTGCTCGTGCTCGCCCTCGCCGGCGGCCTCGCGGCGCAGCAGAAGGTGCCCGAGACCGCCGGAACGCTCCCGACCACGAAGCCGCAGTTCGTCGGCCTCCTCCTGGGCGTCACCGTCATCGTGACCGCCCTCACCTACTTCCCCGTTCTCACGCTGGGTCCCCTGGCGGAAGGGCTGAGCTGATCCATGTCGACCATCACCGAACACGCACCCTCCGGGCACACGCCGCGACCGATGGGCTCCCCGTCGAAGCGCCCCCGCGGCGCATTCGGCATGACACAACTGCTCCAGGCGTTGCCGGGGGCGCTCCGCAAGCTCGATCCGCGCCGGATGTGGCACACCCCCGTCATGTTCATCGTCGAGGTCGGCGCGGCGCTGACCACGGCGATCGCGATCGCCGAGCCGTTCCTCGGCGGCCCCGAGTCGTCAGGGGGCACCGATGTGCCCGTCACGTTCACGTGGGCCATCGCGGTCTGGCTCTGGCTCACCGTGATCTTCGCCAACCTCGCCGAGTCGGTCGCCGAGGGACGCGGCAAGGCGCAGGCCGACACCCTCCGCCGCACCCGCACCTCGACGGTCGCCCGGCTGGTGCGCGGCTACGATCCGGTTCGGGATGCCGCGGCCGAGCGCACGACCGTGACCGAAGTCGCCTCGGCAGACCTGGCACTCGGCGATGTCGTGGTCGTCGAGGCCGGACAGCTCATCCCCGGCGACGGCGACATCGTGCAGGGCATCGCCTCGGTCGACGAGTCCGCGATCACCGGCGAGTCCGCGCCCGTCGTGCGGGAGTCGGGCGGCGACCGCTCCGCCGTCACCGGTGGCACGCGCGTGCTCTCCGACCGGATCGTGGTGCGGATCACCTCGAAGCCCGGGGAGACGTTCGTCGACCGCATGATCGCGCTCGTCGAGGGCGCGGCGCGTCAGAAGACGCCGAACGAGATCGCGCTCGACATCCTGCTGGCGAGCCTGTCGATCATCTTCGTGATCGTCGTGCTGACCCTCAACCCGATCGCCTCCTACGCCGCGGAGCCCGCGTCGATCCCCGTGCTCGTCGCCCTGCTCGTGTGCCTCATCCCCACCACGATCGGCGCGCTGCTGTCGGCCATCGGCATCGCCGGCATGGATCGGCTGGTGCAGCGGAATGTGCTCGCGATGTCGGGGCGCGCGGTCGAGGCCGCCGGCGACGTCACGACACTCCTCCTCGACAAGACCGGCACCATCACCTACGGCAACCGCCGGGCGAGCGAGTTCGTGCCGTTGCCGGGTGTCGCGGTGACCGACCTCGAGCAGGCGGCGTCGCTCGCCTCCCTCGCGGACCCCACGCCAGAGGGCGCCTCGATCGTCGAGTTGGCCGCGCAGCACGGCATCCGGTACGAGACCGCCCCGAACGGCGAGGTCGTGCCGTTCACCGCTCAGACCCGCATGTCGGGCATCGACCTGGCGAACGGCTCGAGCATCCGCAAGGGCGCAGGGTCCGCGGTGCGAGCGTGGGTGGAGACCACCGGGCCGATCCCGTCGGAGGTGCTCGAGGAACTGCAGGGGCGCGTCGAGGTGATCTCGACCGACGGCGGTACGCCGCTCGTCGTGGCTGCGAAGGCCGCCGACGGCGTCGCCCGCATCCTCGGCGTCGTGCACCTGAAGGACATCGTCAAGGACGGCCTGCGCGAACGCTTCACCGAGCTGCGATCGATGGGCATCCGCACGGTGATGATCACCGGGGACAACCCACTCACCGCGAAGGCCATCGCGGCCGAGGCGGGCGTCGACGACTACCTCGCCGAGGCCACTCCCGAGGACAAGATGGCGCTCATCCGACGCGAGCAGCAGGGCGGCAACCTCGTCGCCATGACCGGCGACGGCACGAACGACGCCCCCGCGCTCGCGCAGGCCGACGTCGGCGTCGCGATGAACACGGGCACGTCGGCCGCGAAGGAGGCCGGCAACATGGTCGACCTCGACTCCGACCCGACGAAGCTCATCGAGATCGTGCGCATCGGCAAGCAGCTGCTCATCACGCGCGGCGCGCTCACGACCTTCTCGATCGCGAACGACGTGGCGAAGTACTTCGCGATCATCCCGGCGATGTTCGCCGGCATCTTCCCGGGGCTCGCGGTGCTCAACCTCATGCAGCTGCACTCGCCCGCGTCGGCGATCCTGTCGGCGATCATCTTCAACGCCGTCATCATCGTCGCGCTCATCCCGCTGGCGCTGCGCGGCGTGGCGTATCGGCCGGGCGGAGCTACGGCGATCCTCAACCGCAACCTCCTCGTCTACGGACTCGGCGGCATCGTCGCCCCCTTCATCGGGATCAAGCTGATCGACCTCGTCGTCAGCCTCATCCCCGGGTTCTGAGCCATGCGTCCATCGAGCAACGAGCGCGGCGAGCGTATCGAAACCACACGGTCCGGGTCTCGATACGGCCCCGGCGGGCCGACTCGACCGACGACGACGTCGAAAGGAAACCGACAGACATGAGCGCGACACGTACCGCGGTGCGCACCCACTGGGTCGCGATCCGCGCGATGCTGCTCTTCACGCTGGTGCTCGGCGTCGGGTACACGCTCGTCGTGACCGCCATCGGCCAGCTCGCGTTCCCCGCCCGGGCGAACGGCTCCCTGGTCGCGAACGCCGACGGCGACACGGTCGGCTCAGCCCTGATCGGGCAGTCGTTCACGGATGCCGCGGGCGACCCGCTGCCCGAGTGGTTCCAGCCGCGGCCCTCCGCCGCGGGCGACGGGTACGACGCGGCCGCATCGGGCGCCAGCAATCTCGGGCCCGAGAACCCCGACCTCATCGCCCTCATCGAGGAGCGCAGGGCCCAGGTCGCCGCGTTCAACGGAGTCTCCCCGCAGGACGTGCCGGCCGACGCCGTCACCGCCTCGGCGTCGGGCCTCGACCCGCACATCAGCCCCGAGTACGCTCGGCTCCAGGTCGCCCGCGTCGCCGAGGCGCGCGGCCTGCCGGAGGCCGAGGTGCGCGCACTCGTGGAGTCTCGGATCCAGGCACGGGACCTCGGTTACCTGGGCGAGCCGACGGTCAACGTGCTGCAGCTGAACCTCGCCCTGGCGGAGCTGGAGGGGTAGCGGATGCCACGGGGACGGTTGCGGGTGCTGCTCGGCGCCGCGCCCGGCGTCGGCAAGACCTACACGATGCTCGAGGAGGGCAAGCGCCTCGCGGGCGAGGGGCACGACGTGGTCGTGGCGTTCGTCGAGTCCCACGGGCGGGCCGCCACCGCCGCGATGGTCGACGGCCTCGAGGTGGTGCCCCGGCGCACGGAGGTGCACCGCGGCATGGCCCTCGAGGAGATGGACGTCGACGCCGTCCTGGCGCGCGCGCCCGAGATCGCCCTGGTCGACGAGCTCGCCCACACCAACGCGCCCGGGTCGCGGCATCCCAAGCGCTGGCAGGACGTCGACGACCTGCTCGCCGCCGGCATCGACGTGATCTCCACGGTCAACACGCAGCACATCGAGTCGCTCGGCGACGTGGTGCTGCAGATCACGGGCGTGCCCCAGCGCGAGACGATCCCCGACGCGGTGCTGCGCGGCGCGGACCAGATCGAGGTGGTCGACCTGGCCCCGCAGGCCCTGCGCGACCGCCTCGCGAGCGGGCTCGTGTACCCGGCCGAGCGGGTGGACGCGGCGCTCTCGAACTACTTCCGGCTCGGCAACCTCACGGCGCTGCGCGAGATCGCGCTGCTGTGGCTCGCCGACGAGGTCGAGCAGGCGCTCAAGACCTACCGCGCCGAGCACGGCATCGACCGCAAGTGGGAGGCGCGCGAACGCGTCGTCGTCGCCCTCACCGGTGGTCCCGAGGGTGAAACCCTGCTGCGCCGCGGCGCACGGATCGCGTCGCGCTCGTCGGGCGGCGACCTCATCGCGGTGCACGTCACGAGTCCCGACGGGCTGCAGGCGCGGCATCCGGGCGCCCTCGACCGCCAGCGCACGCTCGTCGAGCAACTCGGCGGCACCTTCCACCAGGTCGTCGGCGAGGACGTGCCGCGTGCGCTCGTCGACTTCGCGAGATCGGTGGACGCCACCCAGCTCGTCCTCGGCGTCAGCCGTCGCTCCAGGCTGGCTGCGGCCTTCACCGGACCCGGCATCGGAGCGACCGTCATCCGCGAGTCCGGCGACATCGACGTGCACATCGTCACGCACGCCGCGGCCGGCCGTACCCTCTCGCTGCCCCGGCTCGGCGGCGCGCTGAGCCGCAACCGGCTCGTCGCGGGCTTCGCCGTCGCGCTGATCGCCGGGCCGCTGCTCAGCTGGCTGCTCGCCACCTTCCGCACGGACTCGTCGATCACGAGCGACGTACTCTCGTACCAGCTCCTCGTCATCGTCGTCGCGCTGATCGGCGGCATCTGGCCCGCACTCTTCGCCGCCGTGCTCTCGGGCCTCACGCTCAACTTCCTCTTCGTCGAGCCCCGCTACACGCTCACGATCAGCGATCCGCGCCAGTTCCTCGCGCTCGTGCTCTACGTCACGAACGCCCTGCTCGTGAGCTACGTCGTCGATCAGGCCGCACGCCGTACCCGGGTGGCCCAACGCGCGGCCGCCGAGTCGCAGCTGCTGGCGACCATCGCCGGAAGCGTGCTGCGCGGCGAGGACGCGCTGCAGGCGATGGTGACGCGCACGCGCGAGGCGTTCGGGCTCACCGGAGTGCGCCTCCTCGTCGCCGGCGAGCCCCGGGTGACCGACGGCGAGCCGGCTGGCGACGAGCGAGTCACGACGGTGCCGGTCGGCGCGGACGCGGTGCTCGAACTGCACGGTCAGGACCTCGCGGCATCCGAGCGGCGACTGCTGCAGGTGATCGCCGCACAGATCGAGCAGGCCATCGAGCACGGCGCCCTCGCTCAGGCGGCCGAGGCCGCCGACGAGCTCGCGGAGACCGACCGGCTGCGCTCGGCCCTGCTGGCCGCTGTCGGCCACGACCTGCGCCGACCCCTCACCTCGGCGTCGGCGGCGGTGAGCGCACTGCGATCCCCCGACCTCGACCTGCCCGCCGCCGAGCGCGCAGAGCTGCTCGACACCGCGGCCGAGAGCCTCGACTCGCTCGCCGAGCTCGTGACGAACCTGCTCGACGTGAGCCGAGTGCAGGCCGGCGCCCTCGGCGTCACGCTGGCGCCGACCGACCTCGCCGACGTCGTCCTCCCGGCCCTCGACGAGCTCGGCCTGGGTCCGGGCGCGGTCGAGCTCGACCTGCCCGATGACCTGCGGCCTGTGCTCGCCGACGGCGTGCTCCTGCAGCGCGTCGTGGTGAACCTGCTGGCGAACGCCGTGCGCCACAGCCCGGCCGACCAACGGGTTCGCCTGGCGGCGAGCTCGTTCCGCGACCGGATCGAACTCCGCGTGATCGACCGAGGGCCGGGCATCCCGCCCGAGCGGCGCACCGAGGTGTTCACGCCGTTCCAGCGCCTCGGCGACACCGACAACGACACCGGCCTGGGCCTCGGACTCGCCCTGTCGAAGGGGTTCATCGAGGGCATGGACGGCACCCTCGAGGCGGACGACACCCCGGGCGGCGGCCTCACGATGGTCGTCACCCTGCCCGCCGCGACCATCGAGGAGCACGCGTCGTGAAGATCCTCATCGCCGACGACGACGAGCAGCTGCAGCGCGCACTCCGCATCACGCTCAACGCGCGCGGATACGAGGTCATCGCGGCGCGCGACGGGGCCGAGGCCATCGACCGCGCGGCGAACGACCGACCCGACCTCATCCTCCTCGACCTGGGCATGCCGCAGGTCGAGGGCGTCGACGTGATCCGCGCGGTGCGCGCCTGGTCGCGGGTCCCGATCCTCGTGCTGTCGGGTCGCACCGACTCTGCCGAGAAGGTCGACGCCCTCGACGCCGGCGCCGACGACTACGTCACCAAGCCGTTCGCGATGGACGAGCTGCTCGCGCGCATCCGGGCCCGCGCCCGCGCGGCGTCCGGCGACGACGCGGATGCCGCGACCGTCGCGGTCGGCGAGCTCGTCGTCGACCTCGCGGCGAAGACGATCCGCGGGCGCGGCGACGGCGGCGGGGCGACATCCGTTCGCCTGACCCCCACGGAGTGGCGACTGCTCGAGCTCTTCGTGAAGAACCCGGGGAGGTTGCTCACCCGGCAGATGCTGCTCGGCGAGGTGTGGGGTCCGTTCCATGCGAACGACGCCGGCTACCTGCGGCTCTATGTCGCCCAGCTGCGCCGCAAGCTGGAACCCGTGCCGTCGGAGCCGCGCCACTTCCTCACCGAACCGGGCATGGGCTACCGCTTCGAGCCCTGACCGCGTTGCCGGTCGCGCAGCGCGTCTTCCCGCCGGTCGAGTAGCGCGCAGCGCGTATCGAGACCCTCCCCACCGCCGGTCGAGCAGCGCGCGGCGCGTCTCGATACCCTCCCCACCGCCGGTCGAGTAGCGCGCAGCGCGTCTCGAGACCCTCCCCACCGCCGGTCGAGTAGCGCGCAGCGCGTATCGAGACCCGCACGCCGTCAGGCGCCGGCCGCGAGCTCCCGGGCGCGGGCGAGGGCGGCATCCGTCGCCCGGTCGAAGAGCCCCGCGAGGTCGGCCTCCTGCAGCACCGCGATGGCGCGCTCGGTGGTGCCCTTGGGGCTCGTCACGCGGCGGCGCAACTCGGCAGGGTCGACGTCGGATGCCGCGAGCAGCTCGCTCGCGCCCCGGAACGTGCCCTGCACCATGAGCGCGGCCTGCTCGGGCGTGAAGCCCTTGCGCACGGCCGTGCGGGTGAGCTCCTCGATGAGCAGGAAGACGTACGCCGGCCCGGAACCCGAGATCGTCGACAGCGCGTCGAGCTGCGACTCGGGCACGACGAGCACGTCGCCGACGGTCTCGAAGAGTGCCACGGCGAGCGCGAGGTCCGCGTCGCTCGACCGCGTGCCCGCCGAGACTCCCGTGACGGCGCGCCCCACGACCGCGGGCGTGTTCGGCATCGAGCGGATGACGGCGACCGACGAGGGCAGCAGCGACTCGAAGGTCGCGACGGTCACGCCGGCCGCGACGGAGACGACGAGGGTGCCGGGCTCGAGCGCGTCGGCGATCTCGCGGAGCAGGTCGGGCACCATCGCGGGCTTCACCGCGACGACCACGATCTTCGCGCCCACGACGGCACGGCGGTTGGCCGCGGCATCCGACTCGGTGGCACAGGCCGTGACGCCATCGAGCGCGTCGAGCTCGGCCGCGTTGGCCGCCGAGCGGTTGGTCGCACGGATGCCGCCGTCGACGACGACCCCCGGCTGCAGCAGCCCCGAGAGGATCGCGCGGGCCATGGACCCGGCCCCGAGGAAGGCGATCGACGGAAGCCGCACGGCCGTTTCAGCACTCATGCCGACCATCCTAGGATCGCGGCTCCACAGCCCTCGGCCGGGCGTAACCCGACCCGGGAGGTCATCCTAGGATTGACCGCATGAGCGCATCCGGAGGCACCAAGGCCATCATCGCGGCATTCCTCGCCAATACGGGCATCGCCCTGACGAAGTTCATCGCGTGGTTCTTCTCGGGCTCCGCCTCGATGCTCGCCGAGGCGGTGCACTCGGTCGCCGACGCCGGCAACCAGCTGCTGCTCATCTTCGGCGGCCGCCAGGCGCGCAAGGAGGCCGACAAGGAGCATCCGTTCGGCTACGGCCGCGAGCGCTACGTCTACGCCTTCGTCGTCTCGATCATCCTGTTCTCGGTCGGCGGCGTGTTCTCGATCTACGAGGGCATCGACAAGCTGCAGCACCCGCACGAGCTCGAGGTGTGGTGGCTGCCGATGCTCGTGCTGTCGGTCGCGATCGTGCTCGAGTCGTTCTCGCTGCGCACCGCGGTCAAGGAGTCGAACCACGTGCGCGGCAAGCTCAGCTGGATCCAGTTCGTGCGGCGCGCGAAGGCCCCCGAACTGCCCGTCGTGCTGCTCGAGGATGTCGCGGCGCTGTTCGGCCTCGTGTTCGCGTTCATCGGCGTGGGCCTCACGGTCATCACGGGCAACAGCGTGTTCGACGCGATCGGCACCCTCTTCATCGGCACGCTGCTCATCGTGGTCGCGATCGTGCTCGGCATCGAGACGAAGAGCCTCCTCGTGGGCGAGGGCGCGACCGACGCCGACTACGACAAGATCGTCAAGGCGATCCTCGCCGGCCCCGAGGCCGACCGCATCATCCACATGAAGACCCTCTACCTCGGCCCCGACGAGCTGCTCGTGGCCGCCAAGGTCGGCTTCCACGCCGACCAGCGCCTCATCGAGGTGTCCACCGCGGTCAACGTCATCGAGCAGCGGGTTCGCGAGGCGGTGCCGGCGGCGCGCGTGATCTACATCGAGCCCGACGTCTACGTCGACCCGAACCTCTCGGCACCGCCCACCGACGCCATCGTCATCAAGGGCCTCGAATGACGGATGCCGCAGACCCCGCCGGTCGAGTAGGGAGCGGAGCGACCGTATCGAGACCCGTCGGCGATCTCGATACGCCTCCTGCGTCGGCTACTCGATCGGCGTTCCCCGCCGGCCGCACCGCACTGATCCTCCGCCACGACTCGGCCATCGGGCTCGGCAACCTCGGGCCGGTGCTCGAGGACCACGGGTACGAGCTCGTCACGGTCGACGCCCCGCACGCGGATGTCGCCGCCCTCGACGCGCTCGCTCCCGACGTCGTGGTGGTGCTCGGCGGCGACGAGGGCGCCTACGAGACCGACACGTACCCGTACCTCGCCGACGAGATCGCGCTGCTGCGGGAACGGATCGCAGCGGAGGCGCCCATCTTCGGGGTGTGCCTCGGCGCGCAGCTCCTCGCCGCCGCGCTCGACGCTCCCGTCTACCGCGGCGAGCGCAAGGAGGTCGGCTGGCTCGGGGTCGACGTCACCGACGCGGGCGCGTCCTCGCCCGTCCGGCACGCCCGCGGCATCCGCTTCGTGCAATGGCACGGCGACACGTTCGACCTGCCCGAGGGCGTCGAGCGCCTCGCGAGCTCGCCCGCGTACGAGAACCAGGCATTCGCCCGGGGCGACTGGCTGCTCGCGGTGCAGTTCCACCCCGAGGTCACGTCCGAGATCCACGAGGACTGGCTGCGCGAGTGGGGCGACGAGCTGCCCGAGTACGGGCTCACGGTGGAGCAGCTGCGCGCCGAACGCGCGACGTGCGGGCCGCTCGCCGAGACGGCGTCGCGGTCGATCCTCGCCGAATACCTGGAGCGGCTCGAGCAGCGGCGCGCGATCCCGCCGATCGAGTAGCCGACGCAGGAGGCGTATCGAGATCTCCGACAGGTCTCGATACGCTCGCTCCGCTCGCACTCGACCGACGGGCTCGCCGATCGAGTAGCCGACGCAGGAGGGGTATCGAGATCTGCGACGGGTCTCGATACGCTCGCTCCGCTCCCTACTCGACCGGCGGGGCCGGCCGGCGCAGCGGATCCTCGAAGAAGTCGCGCAGCAGCGTCGACGCGGCATCCGCCTCGACACCCGCGTAGACCTCGACGCGGTGGTTCAACCGCCGGTCGCGCAGCACGTCGTAGAGCGAGCCCGCAGCGCCGGCCTTCTCGTCCCAGGCGCCGAACACGACCGTGGGGATGCGCGCGGCGACGATGGCGCCCGCGCACATCACGCACGGCTCGAGCGTGACGACGAGGGTGCAGTCCACGAGGTGGCGGTCACCGGTGACGCGGGCCGCCTCGCGGATGGCGAGGAGCTCGGCGTGGGCGGTGGGGTCCTCGTGCAGCTCGCGCTCGTTGCGGCCCGTGGCGATGACCTCGCCGTCGCGCACGACGACGGCGCCGACCGGCACATCGCCCGTCGAGAGGGCGGCGGATGCCTCGGCGAGCGCGAGCCGCATCCACTCCGCGTGCTCGGGCAGCTGCACCGGCATCCTCTGGCCCCTTCTCACTGGCGGAACCCCCGCAACTAGACTCGAGCCTATGCGAGTCCACGTTGCCGACCACCCGCTGATCACCCACAAGCTCACGGTGCTGCGCGACGCCCAGACCCCGTCACCGATCTTCCGCGCGCTCGTCGAGGAGATCATGACGCTGCTCGCCTACGAGGGCACGCGCGGGGTGCGCGTCGAGCCGGTCGACATCATCACGCCGGTCGCGCCCACCACGGGCGTGCGCATCGCCGACCCCAAGCCGCTCATCGTGCCGATCCTGCGCGCCGGCCTCGGCATGCTCGACGGCATGGTGAAGCTCCTGCCGAGCGCCGAGGTGGGGTTCCTGGGCATGGCCCGCAACGAGGAGACCCTCGAGCCCACGACCTACGCCGAGCGCCTGCCCGACGACCTGAGCGACCGGCAGTGCTTCGTGCTCGACCCGATGCTCGCGACGGGCGGGTCGCTCATCGCGGCGATCGAGTTCCTGCTCGCGCGCGGAGCTACGGACGTCACGGCGATCTGCATCCTCGCGGCCCCTGAGGGCCTCGAGGCCGTCGAGAAGGCGATGTTCGGCCGTGAGGTCACGGTCGTGCTCGGCGCGGTCGACGAGAAGCTCAACGAGCACGGCTACATCGTGCCCGGACTCGGCGACGCGGGCGACCGCCTCTACGGCACCGTCTGACTCGCTCGGCTTGACAGCGCCCGCCCACGCGCGGGCGCGTCAGCGTTCGAAGGATCTTCGGCTCAAGACACGCCGGACCGGGTGCTCTAACGAGAAGATTCTTGAAATCGGCACTCTATCGCAGAATCTTGCACCGGATGTCTCGTGCTGGTCGATCCTGCCGAGCCGTCGCCGTCACCCGCACCCCGTGCGACGTCACGGGGCGTCATCCGATCGTCACGAATTGACACATGCCGAATGGTGGGTTTTACTCACTCTCATGACTGACACCGCACGCCCCCTGAACGCCCTCGAGGCTCAGAGGACTGCCGGCATGATGATGCCGGCGCGTGCCCCCATGTGTTGTCGAATGTGCCGCTGACCCGCGCCCCTTCCGCCGAACCGTCAGCCCGATCACATCCCGATCGGCTCGGTCTCCGCTGAACCTCCGCACCGCAGGGGTTCGCCCGGCCGTCCCGGCCATTCGCTGTCGACCCCGAGGATCGGGGTCCGTCGACGCACCCTCAGCACAAGGATTCCCGCCATGTCTCTCGCACTCGCACCCACCGTCCGCACCGCCACCACGCTGACCGCCCCGTCGAGCCCGGTCTCGCTCGCGCCGCGCCCCGCCCAGTCCGTTCCCGCCGCCGCCGCGGCGCAGGCATCCGCCCCTCGCCCCGCCCAGCCCCGAGTGCGCGCCGTGCCCGAGGGCACCGAGGCGCGCGGCTTCGTGCTCTACGTCGGCATCGACGAGTCGAAGGCCGAGGCCGACGGCACCACGCTGCACCGCATCGTCGAGGCGCTGCGCGCGCTCACCGCCGACATCGCCCCGTCGGCCGAGACCTACGCCGCCGTCGCGCTCGCCCCCGAGGGCGCCGGCGGCCGCGACGTCGACGTCGTGCGCCTGGCCCTGCAGGACCCCGCCGCGCTCGCCAAGCAGCGCGAGGCCCAGGGCGCGGCCGACGACACCGACCGCCACCCCAACGGCGTCATCATCGACATCTCCCGCAAGCGCGTGCTGCTCGACGGCGAGGCCGCCGGCCTCACCTACAAGGAGTTCGAGCTGCTGCAGTACCTCGTGCTGCGCGAGGGCCGCACGATCGACCGGCACGAGCTCATCGAGCGCCTGTGGGCGGCCGACGAGGAGGCGCCCAACGAGCGCACCATCGACGTGCACGTGCGTCGCCTGCGTTCGAAGCTCGCGCACTACCAGGACATCGTGCGCACCGTGCGGGGCGTCGGCTACCGGTTCGACCGCCACGCCGACGTGTCGATCCGCCAGGCCTCGACGCCGAGCCCCGACGTGTTCTGATCGGGCCCCGACGCCCGAGCATGAGAGACCCCCGGCCGGGACACCGGGGGTCTCCTGCTGTCCGGCCGGGCGCCGGCCCTCCCGCACCCGCCCGACCGCCGCGCCATCAGCGCTCGACGCTGCCGTCGACCGACGCGGCGTCGGATCCGAGCTAGGATGTTGGTTGTTGCAACAACTAACTGCGAGCGCGCGAGTTGCTCGCGAGGCGTTCGACGAGGGAGAGACCGCCATGACGATTCGGATCGACGACGCTGCCGCGGTGCGCGGCGGGGCGACCGCCGCGGGCGCTCCCCTCGTGCTGCTGCTGCACGGATTCGGATCGAGCGAACGCGACCTCCCCGGGATCATGCCGCACCTTCCCCGCGACCTCGCCTGGGCCTCGTTGCGCGCGCCGCTCGCACTCGGCAACGGCGGTCATGCCTGGGTGCCGATCACCGTGCCCGGGCGTCCCGACCCCGGACTCGTCGGCGCGAGCACGACCGCGGTGCTCGACTGGCTCGACGAGCACGTCGCCGCGACCACCCCCGTGATCCCCCTCGGGTTCTCGCAGGGCGGGCTGATGGCGACGCAGCTGCTCCGGAACCGGCCCGAGCGCTTCGCGGCGGCCGTCGTGCTGGCCGGATTCACGCTCGACGGCTCGCTGCCCGGCGACGCCGAGCTCGCCGTCGCACGTCCGCCCGTGTTCTCCGGGCGTGGCGACGCCGACCAGGTCATCGCCGCCGACGCGGTTGCCCGCACCGACGCGTGGCTGCCCGGGCACGTCACGCTCACGCGGCGCACCTACGGCGGCCTCGGCCACGGCATCTCGGCCGAGGAACTCGCCGACGTCTCAGCCTTCCTCGACGACGCCGTGCTGGCCCCGCTGGGACTCGCGACCGCAGCCGACGGAGGCGCCTGATCCGAGCCGCCCCGGGTGCGCGCTTGCCCACATGGCCGCCTGGGTCGCGGCATCCGCAACACCCCCGGCGGGCCGCCCGCAGAACCGGTTTCGGGACTCTCCGAAAAATCACAGATTGATAACTAGCGCCCGTTACCGATCCGTTATACATTGGTGCGTGCACCGGTTGTTTGCTGTGGCGGCCGGTGCGGAATGTGATTGCAGGACACTCTTGGTGCAAGGGCGAGGGCCGGTCGTCAGCCTCTACGACCGGCCCTCAACCATGTGTACTGGGGCTTCCCCTTCGCCCCGGAGTCCCTATCCTTGGATGAGTCTCGGACATCCGACGGAGGGAGCCTCGCTTGGCTGATCGCATGGTGGCGGTAGCCGCCTGGGAATCGCTCTTCCGGGCCCAGGTCTCGGTGATGCGAACGCTCCACGCCGAGTTCCCGTCCGACATCATGTCGCTCAACGAGTACGACGTGCTCTTCAACATCTCGCGTGCGCCCGGTCGGCAGCTGCGACTGAAGGAGCTGAATCGCAACGTGCTCATCACGCAGCCGAGTGTGAGCCGCCTCGTCGACCGACTCGTGGCGCGCGGGCTCGTGCGCAAGCACGACGACCCCGACGACGGGCGGAGCACGATCGTGGAGCTCACCGACGAGGGGTTCGCGCTCTTCCGCACGGTGGCGATCCGTCACATGGAGGCGATCACCACGCGCGTCGGCGACGCCCTCGACGACGCCGAACTCCGCGAGCTGACCGAGCTGTGCGATCGGCTGCGAGAGTCCGAGGCGGCCACGTCGGCACCGCCGGCTGCGAACGCGCACCGCTGAACCCTGCGCCCGAGGAGGCACGCATGGCCAACTGGCGCATCCGCGACTACCACGCCGACGACGTCGACGGCATCCTGCGGCTCTGGGAGCAGGTCGCCGCCGCGGACGCGGAACCCGTGTACAACCTCGCAGAGGTGCTCGCCTCGTGCGCGAAGGACCATGCGGTCGTCGCCGTGAGCGGCGACCACATCGTCGGAGCGGCCGTCGGCCGTGCCGCCCACGCGCAGGGCTGGGTCGTCTTCCTCGCCACCGCCGCCGACTCCCGGGGGCGGGGCATCGGATCGTCGCTGCTCGCCGCCCTCGAGGCGCGCATGGCCCCGTCGGGGGTGGCGAAGCTCTCGGCGCTCATGCCCGCCGCGGAGACCCGTGTCGGAGTATTCCTGCACCAGGGCTTCGAGCTGAAGCAGGACCTGCACTACTTCGAGCGGCACATCCCCGTGCAGCGGGAGGAGTTGAAGCTCCTCGCCGAGCTCGGCGGCCGGGTGCTTCCCCGCGGGCTCTGGGACGCCGTCGGGGGCATGACCGCCGAGAAGGAGCTGCTCGAACGCCGACTCGTGCTGCCGCTCGCGCAGCCCGAGCTCGCGGAGCGCTTCGGGGTCGCGCCGCCGCGCGCCGTCGTGCTCTTCGGCCCGCCCGGGACGGGCAAGACCACCTTCGCCAAGGCGATCGCGTCACGACTGGAGTGGTCGTTCGTCGAGGTGTTCCCCTCGCGCCTGGCCGCCACCCCCGGAGCGCTCGCCGGTGCGCTGCGCGAGACCTTCCTCACGATCTCCGAGCTCGAGCACGCGGTCGTCTTCATCGACGAGGTCGAGGAGATCGCCTCCCACCGCCAGGGCGAGCCGCCGTCGCCCACCCAGGGCGTGACGAACGAGCTGCTGAAGATCATCCCGGCATTCCGCGAGCAGCCCGACCGGCTGCTCATCTGCGCCACGAACTTCATCCGCTCGCTCGACTCCGCGTTCCTCCGGCACGGCCGCTTCGACTACGTCATCCCGATCGGCCTGCCCGACGAGGAGGCCCGCACCGCGATCTGGGGTCGCTACATCCCCGCGGCCGCGGTGGACATCGACGTCAGCGCGCTCGTGGAGATGACCGACGGCTTCTCGCCCGCCGACATCGAGTACGCGGCCCGCAAGGCGTCGCAGTCGGCGCTCGAGAACGCCGTCCACTCGGGCGAAGCCGATGCCCGCGGCCCCCACATGGAGGACTACACCGCCGCGATCGCCGCCACCCGGGCGACGGTGTCCCCCGAGGTCGCCGCGGAGTTCCTCGAGGACATCAAGACGGTCGGGCGCCTGTAGCCGGCGCGCCGCATCGCCGGTTCGTTCCGATTCCGGGCGTGACGGTGGGGCGGGAACCCGTTTTTCGCCGTTGCGTCGACGGCTCTGGTCGTCAGCTTCCGCGGAATTCCGGGCTTCTTGGCTCACAAACCTGCCCGTCGATCGTCGGTGGTTCCAGTCCGATTGTGGGCAAACTGTGGGCACGTGGCCGCTCCATGCTGACAACAGAGCGGCCGCGTATTCCACCGTTCGAAGTCGGGGTACGGTCGCGGCAAACCCCGCTGATGTGGGGCGCACAGCCGCTTTACCGCGACAGGACCGACTGACCTGGCTACTTGCTCGCTGTGGCGTGCGACCGGAATGCGTCGAACGCGGGGGTGTGGTGCCGCTGGAGTTGCTGGTCGGCCCCGCGGACGAGGTCGATGAGGCCCATGTGCACGAACCAGTGGTCGGGAGTGTGGTGGTCGAGGCGGTAGAGCCAGTCGACCAGAGTGAAGAAAGGGAACCAAATGTACGCGAGCACCGGATGTCCTTCTTCACGGAGCGCGTTCACCTCGGTAAGGGACTCTTCCAGCCATTCCAGCCGCGCCTCGACCGATCCGCCCCGTGAGGTTTCGGTGATCGCCAGCGGAAGCCCGTAGCGTTCGGAGTACACCTCTACCAGGTCGCGGAGTCCGGCGGTGCCTGCCTCAACGGGTTGAGTCGTACCGGAATCGTCCATGCTGACGGTCGTGAATCCAGGGTAGTAATTCACGCCCAGCACGTCCGGTGTGACCGGGTTGTGTGCGAACCAGTCGAGGTCCGCCCCGGTGACGCCGTGTTCCGCCAAGTAGGAACGCAGCGGATGCTTCTCACCTACCCGGCCCATTGCGAGGTCGAGGATGATGAACCGTCGTTCCTCGAGCAGCTCACGCGAGAGCGGCGTGGTGTCGCCTTCCCACCGGAAGCCCGCCTCGACGTGGACGAATGTCGCCGCCGGATTCACAGCCTCGATCTCCTGCTGGGTGCGGACCAGCCCGCGCGCGAGAGCTACTGCGACTCGGACGAACCCATCCTGGCCTTGCAGGTTCGGCGGCCAGACGCCGGTCTCGCCACAGTAGATCGCGTTGATCACCGGTTCGTTCAGCGGAGTGAAGTCGTCCCAGACTCCGGCGTAGCGTTCCGCGACCGCTCGAGCGTAGCTGGCGACACGCTCTGGATACGCCGCGTTCGCGAAGGAGTTCTCGAGCCATAGCGGTGTGCCGTAATGCATGAGGTCGACGACGCAGCGGATTCCGCGATCGTTCATGTGCGCGGCGACCTCGTCGAGCCATCGCCAGTCGAACTCGCCTGGTCGTGGCTCGACGAGGTACCAGGGAATGCCCCACCGAAGCAGTTCGGCGCCGCTGTCAGCGACATGATCAAGGTCAGAGCGCCAGTTCTGGTAGTGCTGTGTCAATTCGTACTCGTCAAGCTTGCGATGGCCGAGAGCTTCCTGGGGGATGAAGGTGTCCTCGATTCCCACGCCGAAGTGCAGTCGTCCGTCGTTTGTCCACTGCGCAGAAGCCACAGTCTTCCTTTCTGGTGTTGCCCTGAGTCGTTAGAGAAGTGCTGCACGGGCTGGGTCAGCTCAGCCGTGAGTCACTTGAGGCCGGTAGTGGCGATCCCAGCGACGAAGCTGCGTTGAATGACGAGGAAGAACACGATGACCGGCAGCAGCGCGAGCAGTGCGCCAGCCATCAGAAGCCCGTATTCCACTACGTGCTGCCCCATGAACAGGGCGAGGCCGGCCGGCAGAGTCGCCGACTCCACG
Organism: Agromyces tardus; assembly: GCF_003710805.1. Classification (GTDB taxonomy): domain Bacteria; phylum Actinomycetota; class Actinomycetes; order Actinomycetales; family Microbacteriaceae; genus Agromyces; species Agromyces tardus. The sequence continues at coordinate 128,877 of NZ_RHHB01000005.1, forward strand.
TCCGCCGACATGATCAGAGGCCACAGCAGGTCATTCCAGTTGTACTGGAAGTGGAATAGGCCGAGGGTCAACAGTGCTGGCTTCGCAAGCGGCATGATCACACCCCAGTAGATGCGCCATTCGCTTGCGCCATCAACGCGAGCCGCTTCTTCAAGGTCCCGCGGCAGCGATAGGAAGAACTGTCGAAGGAAGAAGATGCCGAATGCGTTGGTCATCCTCGGGATGATCAGTCCGGGAAGGGTGTTGGTCAGCCCGATTCCGTTCAGCATGTCGTAGAGGGGGATGAGGGTCACCTGGAATGGAATCATCAGCAGCAGCAGGATGAGGACGAGGACGACGCCGCTGCCCCGGAACTCGAGACGGGCTAGCGCATACGCCGCCATCGAATCGAAGAGGAGTGAGATCAGCGTGACACTGCCGGCGAAGATGATCGTGTTCAGGTACAGCTGAGCGAAGGGGATTCGCTCCCAGACCTCGGCGAAGTTCTCGAACGTGACCTCGCGCGGCCACAGCGTTGGCGGGTAGGTCACGATGTCGGTTTCCGGCTTGAAGGCGGTGAACGCCATCCACAGCACCGGCAGGAGCATCGCAAGGGCGATCACGATACCGGCAATGACGGTGAGCCACTTCCAGATGGAGTAGGTCGAGACGATCGATCCTGAACGCCTTGAGCGCTTCGACTGTGCAGAGCCCCGGTGCTCGTCGGGCTGCACAGTCTCGTTCACGAGGGTTACGGTCATCAGTACCTCACCTGCTTACGACGGAAGTAGCCATACTGGATCATGGACAAGAGGAAGACGAAGATGAGCAAGACGATGGAGATGGCGGCGCCGTAGCCGAATCGCAGTTCCTGGAAGCCTTCGCGATAGATCAGCATCACGATCGTCTCGGTCTTGAAGAAAGGCCCACCCCGGGTCATGACATAGATCTGGTCGAAGGCTTGAAGCGTCGCGATGAGTGCGAGTACTGACACCAGGAGCGTCTGGTTGGACAGCAGAGGCAGGGTGACGTTGCGGAACCGCTGCCACGCGCCGGCGCCGTCGAGGCGGGCCGCCTCGTAGAGCTCCTCGGGAATCGACTGCAGCCCGGCCAGGTACATCACCATGTAGAACCCCACGAACTTCCAGACGCCGACGAACATCACCGCACCCATGGCGGTGTTCGGATCGCTGAGGAGGCCCTGTTCTGTTACCACACCGATCTGCGCGAGCCAGTACGAAAGCAGTCCGATGTTCGGGTCCAGGAGGAACGTCCAGGCGATCGCAATGATCCCGAGCGAGACGATGAACGGCAGGAAGATCGCGGTCCGGACGAAAGCACGTCCGACGAACTGCCGGTTGAGGAAGAGGGCAAGCGCGAGGGAGAGCCCGACCGTGATCGGAGTGACGACCACGGCGTAGAGGACCGTGTTCCAGAATGCGTTCCAGAATGCGGGATCTTGCAGGAGTTCGATGTAGTTGTCGAATCCGACCCACTCTGCGGCCCTGATCAGGTTGTAGTCAGTGAGCGACAGGTAGGCGGCCTGAACCATCGGATACAACATGAAGGCCGTGAGGATCACGATCGCCGGAGCAAGAAAGAGCCACGCCGTGAGCTCCTGTTTCCGGGCGAATCGGCCCCTGCGCCGCGACGCGCGCACGGTCTCGGAGAGGCGGGTGGATTCAAGAGTCGTCATTGATCTTCTCCAGGTGACTGGGGCGCCGCGCAGGGGGACGCGGCGCCCCAAGCTTGGCGGTGCTACTTATCGAGCTCGGCCTGTGCCTGCTTCGACGCCTCGGTGAAGAGGTCGTCGACCGACCCCTCGCCGTTGAGGGCCTTCTGCAGAGCCGGAGTGAACACGTTCTCCATGATGGTTCCGCCCGCGGCCACGCCCGGCATGAGGACGCGCGCGTTGCTCGTCACGTCCGAAGCGCCGAAGATCGCGGGGTACGGGCTCTCCGTGATGTCAGCCGCGACATCCGAACGCGTGGGGGGGAAGCCAGAACCGTTAGCCCACGTGATCTGCCCCTCCTTCGAGTTCCAGTAGGCGAAGAACTCGTATGCCGCTTCCTTGGTGGTGGCATCCGCGTTGGCCGGCACGGACATCGACACGACATCCGCCAGCGTGACGCTGTCCGTCGGTCCGGCGAACGCGGGTGCCAGTCCGTAGTTGAGGCCGGCTTCATCGAATCCGGTCGTCATCCAGGGGCCCACGATCTCGATCGCGGCCTTGCCCGTCTGGAACAGCTTGTCAGCATCGGCACCGGCGAGTCCGACCGGAGAAGCGTTCTTCTCTCGTACGAGATCGACCCAGAAGTTCAGCGCCTCGAGGGTCTCGGGCGTGTCGAGGAGCGACTTCTCGCCGTCCTCGTCAACGATGCCTCCGCCGGTGTTCCAGAGGAACGTCGGGTACATCGGCACGGTCTCGTGGTCGGCCAGTGCGATGGCGTACTGCTCGGGCTTGCCGTCGCCGTCCTCGTCCACGGTCAGCTTCGGTACCATCGCAGCGAACTCGTCCCACGTCTTCGGCGGGGCCTCGGGGTCGAGACCCGCCGCGGTGAAGAGGTCCTTGTTGTAGTACATGAGCATGGTGGCGAGGTTGACGGGGACGCCATAGTTCTTGCCATCGAACACCGACGCCTCCGCTGCTGCAGGCGTCAACGCATCCGACTCGTAGTCGGCGTTCTCGTAGTAGTCGTCCACCGGCTGGAAGAGTCCCTCCGATGCGTACTGAGGGAGCCGCGATGCAGACATCGCGACGATGTCCGGCCCGTTCTTCCCTGCCACCGCGGTAAGCACTTTCTGGTACAGAGTGTCCCACGGCATGATGTTCGTCTTGACGGTGATGCGGTCCTGGGACGCGTTGAAGTCAGAGACAACCTGCTCGAGCGCGGGTCCGTCGGGTCCGGTGAATCCGTTCCAGAAGTCGAGTGTCACCTTGGCGTTCGGATCAGCCTCTTCCGCGGATGACTTGCCCTGACCCGCGCATCCCGCGAGAGCGAGCGCGGCGACGGCAAGCGCGGCCGGGACGACGGCGAGCCGCCTCCGCGCCCGACGTCGGGTGGAGCTGCGGTGCTGTTGCATGACATTCCCTTTCGTAGTTCATCGTTGAACGAATGATGGCGTTTCAAGTTATACACCGACCGGTAATCGTTGTACAGCCCTACGGTAATCGTTGTACAAGCTGCCCCGGATGTGCGAAGGTAATCGTTGAAGGACGACCTCTCGATGATGCGAGTGCGCGATGCTCTCGCGGAAGGGAATACGGCGGTGAACCGAACCACGCTGAAAGATGTCGCCGACCACGTGGGCGTCTCCGCGAAGACCGTGTCGAATGTGGTGAACGGCACCGGATGGGTAAGCCCCGAGCTGCAAGAGCGCGTACGTGAGGCACTCGTGAGTCTCGGGTATCGGCCGAATGCGGCCGCTCGCCAACTCCGTAGCGGCCGCAGCGGCATGGTCGCTGTCGCATTGCCCGAACTGAGCCAGCCATACTTCGCCGAGCTCGCTTCTGAACTCGTGCGTGCTGCGCAGGATCGCTCGATTACCGTGCTGATCAACCAGACGAACGGCGACCGTGACAGCGAACGTCGACTGAGTGACGGCGTCGGTCTGCCAGTCATGGATGGTCTCATCTTGAGCGCACTTGCGCTGAACGCCGACGACCTGGCACACCGGCTCGACACGACTCCGCTCGTGCTCCTCGGCGAGCACATCGGTCAGAGCCCCTTTCCGCACGTGACGGTGGACAACACGCTGGCTGCTCGAGCTGCGACAGACCATCTGATCGCGCGGGGTCGGAAGCGCATCGCCGCCATCGGGGCCCAGGTGGAGGGTCCGAACGAGACCTCCATGCTTCGCCTGGCGGGGTACCGTGAGGCGCTAACCGCCGCCGGTCTGCCCTTGGACGATGACCTGGTCATGACCGTGGAAGCGTTCCACCGCAGCGACGGTGCCTCGGCTGCCAACCGGCTTCTCGACAGCGGGGTCGGGTTCGATGCGGTCTTCGCGTTCAATGACCTGCTCGCGCTCGGCGCGATGCACGCACTAGCTGAACGGGGCGTTCATGTGCCCGCCGATGTCGCTGTCATCGGGTTCGACGACATCGATGAGGGACGCTACAGCACCCCGACCCTCACATCCGTTTCGCCCGACAAGGCAGCGATCGCGCGGATAGCGCTTGATCTGGTCCTCGAGCCGGGCCCCGCGATCGAGACTTCCATTCCCTTCAAGATCATCAAGAGAGCGAGCGCATGAGCACCACGACCAGTCCCAGACATCTTCCCGATCCGGTGAATCAAGACGGTCGCTATCCTCGCCCGCAGCTCCTTCGGGAGCACTGGAGCGACCTGACCGGCGACTGGGACTTCGCGTTCGCACAAGACCTCCAGTCCGCCAACCCGGGGGCCGTGGTCTTCGACCGCCAGATCACCGTTCCGTTCCCGCCTGAGTCGCCGGCCTCGGGCATCGGAGACACCGGATATCACCCCGTGGTCTGGTACCGCCGAACCTTCGGCCCGACTGCGATCCAGACGAGCGGACATGGCGCCGATCGCCCCACGCTGCTGCTGCACTTCGGTGCGGTGGACTGGGCCGCCGAGGTCTGGTTGAACGGTACGTTCCTTGGCCGGCATGAAGGTGGACAGACCCCGTTCTGGTTCGACATCAGCGACGCCGCCACCACGGACGCCGACAACGAGCTCATCGTCCGCGCCGTCGACGACCCGCACGACGTGTCCCTCCCCCGGGGCAAGCAGGACTGGCGCGAAGACCCGCACTCGATCTGGTACCACCGCACGACGGGAATCTGGCAGCCGGTGTGGCTGGAATCCGTGCCGCAGCAGTACATCCGCGAACTGGCGTGGGAAGCGGACGTGCCCAATGCCGCCATCGACCTCGAGATGACCCTCAATGCTGGGCCACTCAACGGCAGCTGGGCGCACATCACCATCACCTATGAACACGCGGTTCTCGCAGAGTCCCGGCAGCTCCTCATCGACCAGACCACGCACCTTCGGATCGGGCTACCGGCCCAGCGGAACGGACAGCAGTACGAGGAGCTGCTCTGGAGTCCCGACCATCCGAGACTGATCTCCGCAAGAATCGAGCTCGAGCTCGCATCCAATCAGCCTGGTGATCTCCTGGCGAGTGGGGACGCGGTGGCGAGTTACTTCGGGCTCCGAAGCGTCGAAGCAACCGAGCGAGCGTTCCTCCTCAACGACCGACCGATCTACATGCGCTCCGTACTCTCACAGAACTACTGGCCGGAGTCGCATCTTGCCGCACCGTCACCGGACGCGCTACGGCGAGAGGTGGAGCTCATCAAAGCGCTCGGATTCAACGCCGCCCGCGTCCACCAGAAGGCCGAAGACCCTCGATTCTTGTTCTGGGCGGACCGGCTTGGTCTTCTCGTGTGGGGCGAGACCGCCAGCGCGTACGACTTCAACCCGCGTGCGATCGCACTCCTGACCAACGAGTGGGTCGAGCTGGTGCGGCGCGATCGGTCTCATCCGTCGATTGTCGCTTGGGTGCCGTTGAACGAGAGTTGGGGCGTTCAGCACATCTCGCACGATCCCCGCCAACAAGCCTTCAGCCGAGCCATTGCGGATCTTACGCGGGCGGTCGATGGGACGCGGCCGGTTATCTCCAATGATGGCTGGGAGCACACGGATTCCGACATCTGGACCGTTCATGATTATGACGGCAACCCCCAGAGTCTCGCCGCACGCTACGGATCAACCGAGGCGGTCGCCGACTTGCTCGCCGGCTTCGGGCCGGCGGGCCGGCGAATGTCGACGACGCTCGAAGACCGCGATCAGCCGGTGATGCTCACAGAGTTCGGCGGCGTGAGCTTCATCGAGGATGACATCAGGGGTGCATGGGGATACAGCTCCGCTGAGAATGCATCACAGTTCGAGGAACAGGTCACGGGACTCCTCCGCGCTGCGCAGTCCTCGCCTGTCCTTGCGGGCTTCTGCTACACACAGCTCACGGATACCGGCCAGGAGACGAACGGCCTACTGCGGGCGGATCGGTCACCGAAGATCCCGGTCGAAGCCATCCGAGAAGCGGTCCTCATGGGTGATGGGAATTCGAATCACTGAACTACGCGAGCGTGCGCTTCGGGACGCCGAGGTCGGCTTCAGGCTGGCACAGCCAAGTCGCGGACGTCTACGGAACCGTCAAATAGGAGAGACAAGATGCGACCACCTTCCGGTGACCAGCATGAACTGAGCTTCGGCGAATACGAAGCCACCATCACGGGAATCGGCGCCAGTCTGCGACGGCTCACGTACCGCGGCCGAGATCTCGTGCTGCCGTTCGAAGTCGACAGCATCCGACCGGCCTACTCTGGCGCAATTCTGGCACCTTGGCCCAACAGAGTCATCGATGGTCTCTACGAGTGGGACGGCGGGAACTACCAGCTACCAATCAACGAAGTTGACCGGCAACACGCGCTGCACGGGCTTGTCGTCTGGCTCGAGTTCACGCCGACTCGTCGGACCACGAACCTCCTGCAACTCATCGGGATCATCGAACCCCAAGACGGATACCCCTTCCGTGTCGAGTTACGAATCACGTACCGCCTTGATGAGGCAGGACTCCGCACTTCGGTTGCCGCGACCAACCTGGGCAACCGTCCTGCCCCCTACGGTGTCGGTCCTCATCCATATCTGGTCGCCGGAGATGGAGTGGTGGACGATTGGGTCCTCGAACTGGCAGCCGATGAAGTCCTGACCGTGACAGAAGACCGACTGATTCCTCTCGATCGAGTTGCGGTCACGTCCTCCGAACTTGACTTCAGAGCAGGTCGTGCAATCGCTTCTACCGTTATCGATCACGCCTACACATCGCTGGCACGTGACCAGCAAAGCCGCGCGACAGCGCGATTGACTGGCCCCAACGGCACCGGCGTGGGCATGGCGTGGGGTCCAGAGTGCGGCTGGGTGCAGATTCACACGGCGGATGGCTCCGACCGGGCCGGACTCGCCGTTGAACCAATGACATGTCCCCCCGCAGCCTTCAATACGGGTATCGACCTCCAATCCTTGACGCCGGGATCCACTCATCGAGCCGAATGGACGATCTTTGCGGTCGAGAGGTACTGACCCGGATGGTCATGGACATTTCGTGCCTTGCCGGTGAGATTGGCCCAATTACACACCGACATCGCGTGGCACGTGTGGGCGGAAAGTGGGCAACCGCGCAATCAATGGAGAGACGACCTGCCGCCAACACCGTGACTCAGCGCGAACGGGCGCGATCAACGTGATTGAAACGGTGGGGCGGGAACCCTACCTCCCGCCCCACCGCGGCCTCAGAGAGGCCAATCCCGCCGAGCGACCCGAACTGAGCTCGGCGAGCACCTCCCGAGGGACCGGAGCATTGGGACATCCGGTCTCATCGCGGCCGCGAACGGCTGTGTGTCGGGTTCGGGTACCCGACTCGGGTTTCTCGAATCGTAACCCGACGGTCACTCAGTTGCAGTTCCCCCGACCGGGGGACAGTGCCGATCCGAGGACGGTCGAGCGCGTTCGGCGACCGCGAATGCGGCCGGTCAGGGCCAGTCGACGGATGCCTCGTAGCCCTCGTGTCGCTTGAGGTACGCGGCGATGAACGGGCAGTACGGCACGATGCGCTCGCCGCGCGCGACGGCGTCGTCGAGCACGTGCTTGGCGAGCGCGGTGCCGAGCCCCTGGCCCTCGTGGCCGGGGAGCACCACGGTGTGCGTGAACACGATGCGCCCCGGACGGGCGCGGTACTCCGCGTACCCAGCGAGCTCGCCGTCGAGGAACATCTCGTAGCGATGCCGCTCCTCGACGCGGTCGTACCGCACCCGCTCGTCGGTCACGACTCGACCGGCTGCACGGTGTCGCCGGCGGTCACGCTCGAGTCGCCCGACTCCGGGGTCTCGACGGCGACCTTGCGCGGCTTCGCCTTCTCGCTCACGGGGATCGTGACGCTCAGCACGCCGTTGGCGTAACTCGCCGAGATGCGCTCGGTGTCGACGCCCTGGCCGAGGCTCAGCTGGCGCAGGAACGACGCGGCCTCGCGCTCGCGCGTGATCCACTTGACGCCCTCGCCGGTCGCGAGCGTGCGCTCAGCGCGGATCGTGAGCAGCTGGCCGTCGACGTCGATGTCGACCGAGCCCGGGTCGATGCCCGGGAGGTCGGCGGTGAGCACGTAGTGGTCGCCGTCGCGGTAGAGGTCCATCGGCATGCGACGGGGGCCGCGGCGAGCGCTGTCGAACAGCGCGGATGCCACGCGGTCGAGGTCGCGGAACGGGTCGTGGTTGGCCATGGTGGTCTCCTTCCATCAGCGAAGTTGAGTCGGTGGGACTCAGGTTCGCCCTAACGATACCAAGTTGAGCCCCGGTGGCTCAACTTCTACTCGAGGAGAACGCGCCATCACCGTGGAGATTCCGCGGTCGCGTGCGCTGAGGGCGAACGCGCGAACCGTCGCGAGCGTGAAGGGTGGAGCGGGCACGCGCGAGCCCGCAGGCACCGCGCCCCGTTCGGCGGCGGCGAGGGCGGCCTGCTCCGCTCCACGGTGCGTCGTGACGACGAGGGTGATGAGCCACACGAACACGAGCGTGAAGGCGACGATCTCGAACAGCGTGAGGTTCACGAGCGAGAGCAGCGCATAGGCGACCCATGCCGTGGCCAGGAACACGAGGAACACGTCGGAGACCACGACGAGCGTGCGCGGCATCCGTCGTGCGAACCACCGGGCGCCGACCACGAGCGCGCCGAAGGACGCGCCCGCGGTGCTCGCGAACGAGTCGTGCAGGCCGGTCGCACCGTCGATCGGCACGAGGCCGACCCCCATGAGGCTGACGCCGATGAGGGAGATGAGCACGCGCATGCCCACGAGACCCTGCCGCCGCACGGCGAACCGGGATGCCGTGAGGGCGCGGGTGAGTGCGCCCGACATCAGCGCGATCCCGCCGCCCGAGAGCACGACGGCGCCGTTGAAGCACATCGCCGCCACATCGTCGGAGGTTCCGAGCGTGCTGAAGTTGTGCGCCCACCAGTGACCGGTCGGCGTGAGGCTCATGCTCGCGAGACTGCCCGAGGCGAGCAGCATCGCCATCAGGTTGAAGGTGCGGTACGTGTCGTTCGCGACCGAGCGTCGATGCGTGTGCGACGTGACGACCGCCATCGCGGACCCCAGCACGAGGCCGACCACCTCGTGGCCCCCCGGGATCGCGTTGAACGCGTCGCCCGTGAACTGGACCGCCAGCATCACGATGACCCCCCACGCGAGGCCGTTGAGGCCGGCGCGCACCCGCAGCGCGGCGTCGAGGACGCCGAAGATGGGGCCGACGATCGGCGTCACCGCGACGAGCAGCGCGAGCAGCGCGACCGCGACGGCGACCACCGGGATGAGCCATGCGGGCCCCTCGGCGAGGGCCGGCGAGTGACCGGCCGGGTCGTGGAAGTGCACGACGAACAGGCGAACGCACGCGACCAGCACCCCGGCGAGGATGAGCGTGCGGCAGGCGTTGCGCACCAGCGCGCCGACGAACGCGCCCGCCGAGGCCGACGGACGCGGCCGGAACCGCGGCAGCGCCGCTTCCGGCGCGCGATCGAGACCGGGGCCGCTGCGCAGCATCCTCATAGCCGAATCCTCGATCGCGGACAGTCAGATGGGTGGGAGCCTACCCAAACGGGGTTCACCGGTGCTTCCACATCAGGGGGAATCGGCGGGACGAACAGGCTATTCCCAGCAAAACGGAGGATCCACTCCCCCGAATGGGGTACGAGGCGGCCCGAGCCGGCTCGCGGGCCGCGCCGCCGTCCGCGGCCGGGCGCGGGCAGGACTGGGACCATCCTCCCCGTCATGACCGCGCGTTCGGGCGCCGGATGCGGCAGGCTGTGCGTATGGCACGTCTGGGTCACGACGCCGATGTCGATCTCGCCCGCATCCGAGCCGCGCGCTCCACGAGCCCCGCGAGCCGCGCGCCCGGCGGCCCGGATTTCGATCGCCGGCTCGACGAGCACTTCGGCACCCTCCACCGCCTCTTCGCCGAACTCTACGGCGAGCGCGAGGACGCCCTCGAAGCGCTCGCCGGCGTGATCGGCGACGCCGAGGCGTCCTGGACCGCACGGCCCGCGGACCTGCGCGAGCTCGACGCCCGGCGCGAGCACGAGCCGGAGTGGTACGGGTCGAACCGCATGCTCGGCGGGGTCTGCTACGTCGACCGGTACGCCGGCAACCTCGCGGGCGTGCGGGCCCGAATTCCCGAGTTCGTGGAGCTCGGCCTGACCTACCTGCACCTCATGCCGCTCTTCGCCGTGCCGGAGGGCAACTCCGACGGCGGCTACGCCGTGTCGAGCTACCGCGCGGTCGCGCCGCACCTCGGCACCATCGACGACCTGCAGGCGCTCGCAGCCGAGCTTCGCGCGAACGGCATCTCGCTCGTGCTCGACTTCATCTTCAACCACACCGCGTCGAACCACGAGTGGGCGCAGCGTGCGGTCGCCGGCGATCCCGGGTACGAGGACTTCTACCTGATCTTCCCCGACCGCACGATGCCCGACGCCTACGAGCGCACCGTGCGGGAGATCTTCCCCGACGACCACCCCGGCTCGTTCGTGCAGTTGCCCGACGGGCGCTGGGTGTGGGCCACCTTCCACTCGTTCCAATGGGACCTCAACTACGCGAACCCGGCGGTGTTCCGCGCGATGGCCGGCGAGATGGTGTTCCTCGCGAACCTCGGCGTCGAGGTGCTGCGCATGGACGCGGTCGCGTTCATCTGGAAGCAGCTCGGAACCCCGTGCGAGTCGCTGCCCCAGGCGCACCTGCTCCTGCAGGCGTTCAACGCGGTGCTGCGCATCGCCGCGCCGTCGCTCCTGTTCAAGTCCGAGGCGATCGTGCACCCCGACGAGGTGATCGAGTACATCTCCCTCGAGGAGTGCCAACTCTCGTACAACCCGCTGCAGATGGCGCTCACGTGGGAGGCGCTCGCCACGCGGAATCCGCAGATGCTCGCGCAGGCGCTCGAGCGGCGCCACGCCCTGCCCGGCGGCTGCGCGTGGGTGAACTACGTGCGCGGGCACGACGACATCGGCTGGACCTTCGCCGACGAGGATGCCGCGGAGTTCGGCATCGACGGGTTCGACCACCGCCGGTTCCTCAACGCGTTCTACGTGAACCGGTATCCCGGGAGCTTCGCGCGCGGCGTGCCGTTCCAGGAGAACCCGCGCACCGGCGACGCCCGGGTGGCCGGCACGACGGCGTCGCTCGCCGGCATCGAGGCGGGTGACCCCCGGGGCGTCGACCGGGTGCTCCTCGCGCACGCGATCGCCCTCTCCACGGGCGGCATCCCCCTGCTCTACCTCGGCGACGAGGTCGGGCAGCTCAACGACTACTCCTACCTCGACGACCCCGATCTCGCCGGCGACAGCCGCTGGGTGAACCGGCCGCGCTACCCCGCGGCGGCGTACGCGTCCCGTTCCGACCCCACGACGCCCGCAGGCGCCGTGTACGCGGGCCTCACCCGGCTGATCGCGGCGCGGCGGGCGACGCCCGAGCTCGCGGTGGGTCCGCTCGTGGGCTTCGACGCGCGGCATCCGCACGTGCTCGGCTACCAGCGCCGGGCGGCGGCGGATGCAACGACGGCGGCGGGCGGCCCGGCGACCACCGTGCTCGTGCTCGCCAACTTCGGCGACGAGCCCGCCGTGATCGACGGGCTCACGCTCTCGGGCTTCGCGCCGCAGGCGCACGAGCTCATCACGGGCCGTACGGTCTCGCTCGCTCGCGGCCTCGTGCTCGACGGATGCCACGTGGCGTGGCTCCGGGTGACGCCGGTGGCTCCGCTGCCGCGGTTCTGAACCCAGCGGCGCCGCCCAGCCGCCGCACCATCGCCGTCGACTGTCAAGGGGACGCGATGCCGCTCGGGCGCGGGATACGTTCAGCCCATGAGAGTCGTCTTCAGTTCGTGGCTGATCGTGATCGGTGCCGGGCTCGCCTACATGCTGGCCATCGGCCTGTCGGGGCGGTGAGGGCGATGCGACTGCGCCAGCACGGCCTCAGCCTCTTCTTCGGCGTGGCCTTCGTGCTCGCCCTCGTGGGCCAGGCGTTCGCCGGGTTCGCGCAGTTCAACGAGGAGCAGGCGGCCCACGGCTCGCCGCCGGTCGGGATGGGTGCCTTCCTCACGTCCTCGGCGTTCGTCGTGGATGTCGCGGAGAACTGGCAGTCGGAGTACCTGCAGTTCTTCCTCTTCATCTTCGCGACCATCTGGCTCGTGCAGCGGGGCTCCCCCGAGTCGAAGAAGCCCGGCGACGAGGGGCTCGACAGCGATGCGGAGCAGCTCGTCGGCGAGCATGCGAAGCCCGACTCGCCGCGCTGGGCGAGCGTCGGCGGCTGGCGCCAGGTGGTCTACTCGAACTCCCTCCTCCTCGTGATGGGCGCGATCTTCCTGCTCTCGTGGCTCGCGCAGTCGATCGCCGGCACGGTCGTCTACAACCAGGAACAACTCGACCACGACCTGCCGACCGTCGCGTGGAGCGGGTACGTCGTGAGCGCGGACTTCTGGAACCGCACCCTGCAGAACTGGCAGTCGGAGTTCCTCGCGGTGGGCACCATGGTGGCGTTGTCGATCTTCCTCCGCCAGCGCGGATCGTCGGAGTCCAAGCCGGTCGGAGCGCCCCACGCGGAGAGCGCCTCGAGCGCGGAGTAGCCGGCGGCACCGTGCGCTGCGGCGTCGGCGTGCACGGGAGTCCCGCCGCGGGCCGAAGGTCCCTGCCTCCTCGTGACTGCACGGTCAGACTCGATCCCGGATCGCGGGGAGGTTCCATCGCCATGGGCAGACTGCACATCGGTCACGAGACATCCGCCGAACTCGACGACGACCTGCTCGAGCACGTGTTCGCCGTCATCGTCGCGAAGCTGCGGCGGCACGAGTCCGTGCTGCTCGAGTGGGACTGCCCCGACGGCCACACCGAGCAGGTGCTCGTGAGCACGTCCGTGCTCGTGCGTGCGGAGTTCGCCTCCACGCGCCCCGACCGACTCGATCATGCGTGGCTCGACAGCCTGATGCTCGCCGCGAACAGCAACGGCGGCATCTGCCTCTCGGTCGCCGCCCTCGCCCTCCGCGCCGGGGCCATCCCCACCCGGCACCCCGACGTGCGGGATCACCACCTGCGGGTGCCGAACCTGCCGCACTGACACCGGCCAAGTCGCCGCCCGAACCGGCTGCCCACCCGGTCAGACCCAGGGCTCGCGCCACCCGCCGTGCTCTGCGACGAGGGAGTCGGCGTCGTACGGCCCCCACGTGCCCGGCGCATAGCGCCGCACGGGCGGGGGCGCGTCGATGAGCGGCTGCATGACCCGCCACGCCTCCTCGATCGTGTCCTGCCGGCCGAAGCGGGGACTCGCGCCCACGAGCGCGGCGTGCAGCAGGACCTCGTAGGGGGTCGGGCCCTCGCCGCCCTTGGCCGCGAACTCCATGTCGAGTTCGACCGAGCGAGGGATCGCGGCATCCGCCCGCTGCGCATTGAGCACGATGCGCACGCCCGTCGAGGGGTCGAGCCGGATCACGAGCTGGTCGGGCTCCGTCTCGGCATCGCGCAGGCCGAAGCCGAGTCTCGGGGAGTGCGCGAACACCAACCGCACCTCCGTCTGGGTGACGGGCAGGAGCTTGCCGGTGCGGATGAAGAACGGGACGCCCGACCAGCGCCAGTTCTCGATCTCGAGCTCCAGCGCGCAGAAGGTCTCGGTCGTGGAGTCGGCGGCGACGCCGTCGACGTCACGGTAGCCGTCGAACTGTCCTCGCACGTACCGCCGCGGGTCGGCCTCGACCATGGCCCGGAACAGCGAGAGCTGCATGTCCTTGATCGTCCCCGGATCCCCGTGCGACGGCGCCTCCATCGCGACGGCGGCGACCACCTGCATCAGGTGGTTCACGACGACATCGCGGAGCGCGCCGACGGGATCGTAGAAGTGACCGCGCCCCGCGATGCCGAAGTCCTCGGCCATGGTGATCTGCACGCAGTCGACGTAGTTGCGGTTCCAGACCGGTTCGAGCATGGTGTTCCCGAAGCGCAGGTAGAGGATCTCCTCGAGGCCCATCTTCCCGAGGTAGTGGTCGATCCGGTAGATCTGCGACTCGTCCACGTACTGGTGCAGCTCTGCCGCGAGCGCCCGAGCCGAGGGGAGGTCGTTCCCGAAGGGCTTCTCGATGACCACGCGGCCGTGCGCGGCGAGACCGGCATCCGCGAGGCCCTGCACGACGGTCGCGAAGAGGCTCGGCGGGGTCTCGAGGTAGAAGACGGGCGTGTTCGCTCCGTCCATCGCGACCGCGAGCCGGTGGTACGTGGCGGGGTCGCCGAAGTCGCCCTGCACGTAGCGAAGACGGGCCGCGAAGCGCCCGAACACCGCCTCGTCGAGCGGCTCGCCCGTCTCGTCGATCGACGTCCGCGCCCGCTCGACGAGCCGGTCGACGGTCCAGTCGTCGAAGGCCACGCCGACGACGGGACAGTCCAGCAGCCCGCGCAGCTCCAGCCGGTACAGCGAGCGGAACGTCATCACCCTGGCCAGGTCGCCCGTGATCCCGAAGATCACGAGGATGTCGCCGCGTGCCTCGCGTCGGTCGTCCGCATCCGCTCGCACCATCCGCCCCTCCCGGTCCGCATCGTCGCCGAGCGCCGGTCAGCCCGCGCGTCGGCCCTTCTTCAGCACGGGGTCGACGTAGCCGGAGCCGTGATCGAGCTGGTAGTCGAGGTTCACCGCGGCGTTGATGAGCGCGAGGTGGCTGAACGCCTGCGGGAAGTTGCCCAGCTGCTCGCCGGTGAGGCCGATCTCCTCGGCGTACAGACCCAGGTGGTTGGCGTAGGTCAGCATCTTCTCGAAGGTCAGCTGCGCGTCGTCGAGCCGCCCCGACCGGGCGAGCGCGTCGACGTAGAAGAACGAGCACAGGGTGAACGTGCCCTCCGAGCCGCGCAGCCCGTCGGGCGAGGCGCTCGGGTTGTAGCGGTAGACGAGGCTGTCGGAGACGAGCTCCTCGTCCATCGCGCGCAGCGTCGACAGCCACATCGGATCCCGCGGCGCGACGAACCCCATGAGCGGCATGAGCAGCAGCGAGGCGTCGAGCACGTCGGTCTCCTGGTGCTGCACGAACGCCTGCCGCTCCGCATCGAACCCCTTCGACATGACCTGCTCGTAGATCCGGTCGCGTTCCTCCGTCCACCGGTCGATCGACGCGGGCCGACCGCGCGACTGGGCCAGGCGGATGCCGCGGTCGAGGGCGACCCAGCACATGAACCGGCCGTACGTGAAGTTCTGCCGGCCGCCGCGGGTCTCCCAGATACCCTCCTCCGGCGAGTCCCAGTGGTCGCAGACCCAGTCGAGCATCTCCCGGATCTGGGTCCATCCCACGTGCGGGAGCTGCAGACCGTGGGTGTCGGCGAGGTGGATCGAGTCCATGGCCTCGCCGTAGATGTCGAGCTGCAGCTGGTCGGCCGCGCCGTTGCCGATGCGCACGGGCCTCGATCCGCGGTATCCGGCGAGGTGGTCGAGGGTCTCCTCGACGAGGTCCGACGAGCCGTCGACGCGGTACATGATCTTCAGCGGTCCCGACGTGTCGCCCACGCTCTCGTGGATGCGGTCCATGAGCCAGGAGACGAAGGCCTCGGCCTCCTCCGTGTAGCCCAGGCTGAGCAGCGCATAGACCGAGAACGACGCGTCGCGGATCCACGTGTAGCGGTAGTCCCAGTTGCGCTCGCCGCCCACCTGCTCGGGCAAGGCGGCCGTGGGCGCCGCCACGAGCGCGCCGCTCGGCGCGTAGGTCATGAGCTTGAGGGTCATCGCCGATCGCTCGACCATCTCGCGCCAGCGGCCCGTGTAGGTGGAGCGGCTGTTCCAGTCGCGCCAGTACCGTCGCGTCTCGAGGAACATCGAGAGCAGTCGCTTCTTCGCCATCTTGCGCGGCGGGGCGCCGCCCGACTCGAGCAGCATGCCGGTGATCTCACCCGCGTTCAGCGTGGCCGTCACGCGGACGCCGTCGCCGTCGGGCTCGACGCGGCCGGCGCGCTCGTCGCCGTGCATGACGGGGTCGCCCACCCGGTGCACGGTGAGCGAGAGGTCGTCGGCCACGAAGATCGCGCCTTCGTCGGTGATCTCGGTGCGGTGCGGCATCCGCCCGTAGTCGAATCGGGGCTGGATGTCGGCTTCGAAGGTCATGGACCCGCGCACCACGCGGATGAGGCGCGCGAGCCGGTGGCGATCGGTCGCCGCTCCCTCGATGACCGGCATGAAGTCGATCACCTCGCCGACGCCCGCCTCGGTCAGGAAGCGGGTGATGAGGATCGCCGTGTTCGGCAGGTACAGCTGCCTCGTCACGTAGTCGTCGACCGCCGGCTTGACCCGGAGGTGCCCGCCGCGCTCGGGATCGAGCAGCGACGCGAACACGCTCGGCGAGTCGAATCGCGGACAGCAGAACCAGTCGATCGTGCCGTTCACGTCCACGAGCGCTGCGGTCTGCAGGTCCCCGATGATCCCGTGGTCGCTGATGTTCGGGTACTCGTCGGTCATGCGAAGGCCCCTTCCCCCTGCGGGGATCGTGGCACGGCGCCACGGCCGCGGGCAAGGCCGGATCTCGAGGAGGCGCCACCGAGTGCACGTTCGACAGCCGCGGCGAAGGCCGGTGACGGATGCCGCGGCGGCACCCTGTCACCGGCCTTCGCCGCGTCTCGGGGGGGGACGCAGAAACCCGGCGGGCCCGCCGCGTGCTTCGCCTCGCCGGACACGCTGTCCGCGGCGGCAGCACCCTCGGCCTTGACCGTGTCGACCGCCTCGGCGGCGCGGTCCTTGACGGAGTCGACCGCCTCGCGAGCGGGCTCGCGCAGGTGGTCGGCCGACTCGGCGGCGACGTCCTTCACCTCGTCGATGAGCGGCTCCGCGGCATCCTTCGCCTTGTCGGCGAGCCGCTGCTCGGGCCGCGACGCGGGCACGAGCGAGGCCGCGAGCAGGCCGGCGCCGAATGCGATGAGACCGACCGCGATCGGGTTGCCGCGGGTGCTCGACGCGACCTTGTGCGGTGCGTCGGCCACGGCCGATCCGGCGTTCTCGAGCGCGTCATGGGCGGAGTCGCCCACGTCGCCGGCGACGCCCATGACGCGGTCCTTGACCGAGGTGAGGGCGCGGCGCACCTTGCGGCCCTGGCGCTGCGCCGCCTTGCCGGGGTTCACCTTGTCGGCGAGCGCGTCGACGTCCTGGCCGAGCTCGGCACGGGTGCGTTCGATGTCCTCGCGGATCTGATCTGTGTTGCTCATCGGTTCTCCTCATTTCGCTTCAGTGTGTCCGGGATCTCCTTCAGGGTGTCCACGGTGTTGGGCATGCCCGAGATCGCGTCGATCTCCCGCTTCCCGACGACCGCGAGGATCGCGGCGACGATGCCCCAGATCACGGCGACGACGATGCCGGACCAGACGAGGCCCATGAGGAAGCCGAGCCCCCACCAGATCGCCACCGACAGGAAGACGAGCGCGAGCATGCCGGCGACGCCGGCGCCGCTGAAGAACCCGGCGCCCTTGCCCGCCCGCTTCGCGGACTCGCGCAGTTCGGCCTTCGCGAGCTCGACCTCCTGGCGCATGAGCGTCGAGATGTCGCGGGAGACCTCGGCGAGCAGGTCGCCCAGCGAGGTCCGCTCGGCCTGCACCTCGGACGGCGTGGGCTGATCGTCAGCCAGCCCCGTCTGCACGGTCTGCGCCGCACGGCGCTCCGACGGCATGCGCTCGCCGGGGAGGGAGGCATGGGTCATCGGAAGTCACCCGTCTCGTAGCTCGGCTGCTGGTATGCAGGCGGCAGGGTGCCTGCGCCCGTGCCGTCCGACTGGTCGCCGAGGCCGGATCCGAGGTTGGAGTCCGTGGTTCCCGCCCCCGCGCCGACGGTCGTCGCGACCGGCGGCTGGGTGAGCCGCGGCGGGGTTGCGGCGGGCGCGTCGAATTCGAGCGTGCGGTCGGATGCCGCGGCGCTCCGGTCGCCGTCCTCCGACGGGGTGGCCAGCGCGCGGGTCAGCCGTCCGACGACGACTCCTGCGCCGACGGCGATCGCGAGGAAGACGCCCGGGCGGCGTCGCGCGAACGACTTGACCTCTTCGACGAGGGCACCGGGATCACGCTGTCCGAGCCAGTTGCCCGCAGCGTCGAGGCGCTGTCCGGCCGCACGGACGAGCTCGGGCGCGTAGCCGTTCGCCCCGGGGGTCTCGGCCATCGTCGAGAACGAGGAGGCCGTGGAGTGGAGTCCGTCGGCGAGACGGGACTGCTGGGTCGTGGCCTGCGTGCGCAGCTCGCCCTGAACGCGCCCGAGGAGTCGGCGAGCCTGTCGGCCGGCTTCCGCCGCGACCGACTTGGTCTCGGTCTTCGCGACGCCGGCGACGTGCTTGGTGGCGTCGCCCGCATCGGAGGCGAGCGTCGAGGCGTCGGCTCCTGCCGTGGAGCCGGTCGGCTCGACCGGAGTCGTGGGGAACCGCTCGTCCGCGGCGATCCCGCCCTGATCGTAGGGGTTGCTCATGTTCATGGTGGCTCTCTTCCTGTGGAGGACGACCGAGCAGATCGCGGTGGCGCGACCGTCGAGCCGCTGTCGGAACGCCAACGCTAGGTCGGCGGTTCGTCGGGAAACAGACCCTTGCGACATCAGGAAGGGGCGCGTATAACCGGGCGCGAGACGTCTCGACCCGAAGTCGGCATCCCCGGTTGACGCGTCGCCGCCTGCGGTGTGCCAGTACCGGCTCGGCGTTGTCGATGCTCCCCCGAATGGGGGGTTGTGCGGCGTATAACGCAGTCGTCGGAGAAGGTCAAGACCTACCGCCGATCGAGCGCGAGCGCGACACTGGAATCGGGTCAACAGCCCCTGCAATCCAGCTCATCGGAAGCGGCGGATCGCCGTTCGCCGGAGCTCCACAACTGTCGCAGTCGAGGAGGTCGTCATGGGTACGTTGCACATCGGACACGAAGCGGTCGTCGATCTCGACGACGACCTGCTGGAGCACGTCTTCGCCGTTCTGGTCGCGAAACTGCGGCGGAACGAGCCGGTGCTGTTGAGCTGGGAAGACCCCGACGGCCGACTCGAGCAGGTGCTCGTGCAGGCCGCCGCGCTGCTGCGCGCCACTTACGACTCCTCGCGCAAGGAGCGCCTGGACCACGCGTGGCTGGAGTGCCTGATGATCGCAGCGAACAGCAATGGCGGGATCTGCCTCGCGACGGCCGACCTCACGCGGCACACCCGCACCATTCCGACCCCGCACTTCGCCGACGGCGAGCACCACGTGAGGATCCCGCTGGAACACCGCTGAGCTCGCGACGCGCACGCCCCCGACATCCGGAACCGGGTTGTCAACCCCGTAGAGGCTCCCACCGGAGTGCATGAGCATGGCCCGCATGAGGTACGTGCGATATGCAGGCGAGACACTCCTGACCGGCGACGCCATCGCGGAGGCCCTCGTGCAACTCGCGGAGGTGGCGGCGGAGCACCGCTCCGCCGCGCGCATCCGGATCCCGATGCAGCTGCTCGGCGGCGACGTCGGACAGGCGACGCTGCTGCTCGGTCCGGCCAGCGAGATCGTCACGACGCCCGGCCCCCTGGATGTCGAGGAACTCGTCGACGAGCCCACGGTGGCCGAGATCGACGAGCGCATCTGGGGCTTCGAGCGCCGGCACGACGACCCGCGGGAGCGCGTCCGCTATCCGAGCGTGGACCGCTGGTACGACGACCTGTGAGCGACGGGGACCGGCCCAGGAGATGGACGGTCAGCGACCCCGGAGACGAGCGAAGCGGTCCGCATCCGCGGACCGCTTCCTCTTCACTGTCTCAACCAGTGTGCGCCCGGAGGGACTCGAACCCCCAACCTTCTGATCCGTAGTCAGATGCTCTATCCATTGAGCTACGGGCGCATCAGATGCCGCCTGGGCGAGCTTCGCGAGCAGGCAACCCCGTTACTCTAACGCACGTCGCGCGCGCACGCCAATCGGGGGCGCTGCGTCAAGGCCTAGCGCCGACCCCGTCCAAGTCGCAGCATCGGACTGGACGAAGGAGCGGGCATGCGACGCAGGGTCGGGGCGATGGCGGCGACCGCGCTGCTCTCGATCGTCGCGCTCACCGCGTGCACCTCCCCCACGGCACGGGTCGACGACGCCGTGGACCAGTCCATCGCCGCGATCGCGTCCGCACGCATCGCGCTCGACCTGCAGGGCGACGGACGCATGTTCACCACGACGGCGAGCGCGACGGTCACCGACGCCCGCCGCGAGCTCATCGGCGCGTCGCGATCGGTGGCCGAGACGGATGCCACGACCGCCGCCGAGGCCGACCATCGCGACGAGACCCAGGCCGCCGTGACCGACGCGATCGTCGCGGTCGATTCCGCGGCCGACGCGCTCGCCGGCGTGGGAGACCTCGACACGGCACTCCGCGAGGTGGAGCACGCCGAGTCCGTGCTCCGCGACCTCGCGAAGGAGGACGCCTCGTGAAGCGCATCTTCGCGGTCGCCCTCGGCATCCTCACCGCGATCGGCGGATTCGTCGACATCGGGGATCTCGTGACCAATGCCGTCGTCGGTTCGCGGTTCGGACTGGGGCTCGTGTGGGTCGTGCTCGTCGGCGTCGTGGGCATCTGCCTGTACGCGAACATGGCGGGCCGGGTCGCCGCCGTGAGCGGACGAGCGACGTTCGAGATCATCCGCGAGCGCCTGGGCCCCCGCGCCGGCTTCGCCAACCTCGCGGCCTCGTTCCTCATCAACCTGCTGACCCTCACCGCCGAGATCGGCGGCGTCGCGCTCGCGCTGCAGCTCGCCTCCGGTGTGGACCCCATGCTGTGGGTGCCGCTCGCCGCGTTCGGCGTGTGGATCGTCGTCTGGCGGGCCAAGTTCGACCTGCTCGAGAACGTCACCGGGATGCTCGGGCTGACGCTCATCGTGTTCGCCGTGGCCCTGTTCCTGCTGTCGCCCGACTGGGGCTCGCTCGCCGGCCAGGCGCTGGCCCCCACGGTCCCGTCCAGTGAGTCCGTGGCGACGTACTGGTTCTACGCGGTCGCCCTGTTCGGCGCGGCGATGACGCCGTACGAGGTCTTCTTCTTCTCGTCGGGCGCCATCGAGGAGGGCTGGAAGCGCAAGGACCTCATGACCGAACGGCTCAACGTCTTCGTCGGGTTCCCGCTCGGCGGTCTGCTCTCGATCGCGATCGCGGGCTGCGCCGCGGTGGTGCTGCTGCCCGAGGCGATCTCGGTGACCTCGCTCAGCCAGGTGGTGCTGCCCGTGGCGCAGGCGGGCGGCACGGTGGCGCTGAGCTTCGCGATCGTCGGCATCCTCGCGGCGACGTTCGGCGCCGCGCTCGAGACGACCCTGTCGAGCGGATACACCCTGGCGCAGTACTTCGGCTGGTCGTGGGGCAAGTTCCGCCGCCCGGCACGCGCCGCCCGCTTCCACCTCTCGATGATCGTGTGCATCGTCGTGGGCGTGCTCATCCTCTTCACCGGCGTCGACCCCATCGCGGTGACCGAGTACTCGGTCGTCTTCTCCGCGGTCGCGCTGCCGCTCACGTACCTGCCGATCCTGCTCGTCGCGAACGACCGCGAGTACATGGGAACCGAGGTCAACGGCCGCGGCGCCAACGCCCTCGGCGTCGTCTACCTCGTCATCATCCTCATCGCCGCCCTCGCGGCGATCCCACTGCTCATCCTGACGGGAGCGGGCGCATGACCATCCGACGTGACCAGACCGCGGGGCTCGTGCTCGACGCGCAGCTGCACCTGCTCGACCGGCAGGTGCTGGACCGCGACGGGGTGCCGGTCTCGACCGTCGACGACGTGGAGGTGGGCGGCATCCGGCCCGGCGAGCCCGTCGACCCCGCCGCCCCGCCGCCCGTCATCACCGACCTGCTGGTGGGCACCGAGATCGCGACCCGCATCTTCGGCGGCAGGCCGCCGGCATCGCGTCGCATGCCCATCTCGTGGCGACTCGTCTCGGACGTGGGAACGGTCGTGCGGCTCGGCGTCGCCGGCGACTCCCTCGATGCGGGCTGGGTCGAGCGCTGGGTGAGCGAGCACATCATCGCTCGGATCCCGGGAGGCCGCCATGATCCTGAGTGATCTCATCGGAGCGCAGGTCGCGGATGCCGAGGGCACCCACGTCGGCACCGTCGTCGACGTGCGGTTCGTCATCGACGGCAACCCCGGCCAGTTGCTCGCGGATGCGCGCCTGGCCGGTCTCCTCGTGAGTCCGCACGGGCGTTCGTCCACGTGGGGCTACGAACGCAGTGGGGCGACGGGGCCCTGGCCGATCGCGCAGTGGCTCCGGTGGCTGCACCGCGGCCTCTTCCTGGTGCACTGGGAGGATGTGTCGATGGTCGACGTCGGTCGCGTCGCCCTGCGCGCGGGCTACGAGCGCCACGACGCGGCGCTCGGCCCGCGAACCTCCGACGGCTGACGGCTGACGGCTGACGGCCGCGGCCGCGGCAGGAGCCCCGCGGCATCCGCCCGCTCAGCCCTTGATGCCCGTCGAAGCGACGCCGTCGATGATCTTCCGCTGCGCGAGGAAGAACACGATGATGAGCGGCACGGTCGTGATGACGCTCGCCGTGATGATCACCTCCCAGTGCCACTCGCCGCCGAAGCCGTAGGCGTCCACGAGCGACTTGAGTCCCCTCGGCACCGTGAACGTGTCGGAGTCGCGCAGGTAGATCAGCGCACGCATGAGGTCGGTCCACACCGCCTGCACCTCGAACACGAGCACCACGGCGAGCGCCGGCTTGGTGAGCGGCAGGGCGATGCGCCAGAAGACGCCCCACTGCGACGCGCCGTCGATGCGCGCCGCCTCGAAGAGATCGCGCGGCAGACCCAGGAAGAACTGGCGCAGCAGGAAGATGTAGAACGCGCTGCCGAAGAGGTTGCCCGCCCACAGCGGTGTCAGCGTGCCCACCTGCCCGAGCGCGTTCCAGATCAGGAAGACCGGGATCATGGTCACCGCGCCCGGCAGCATCATCGTCGCCAGCACGAGTACGAACAACGCGCCCCGGCCGCGGAACCGGAAGTACGCGAAGCCCCACGCCACCATGGCGCTCGACAGGGTGACGGTGACGGCGGCGAGCACGGTGACGAGCAACGTGTTGAGGAGCCACAGCGCAAGCGGCGCCTCCTGCCAGACCTGGACGTAGTTGTCGAGGGTGAACGTCTGCGGGATCAACTGGTTGTCGAAGACCTCGCCGCGCGGCTTGAACGAGGCGCTCACGAGCCAGACGAACGGGTAGAGGAACACGACGCCGAGCAGCGAGAGTCCGACCCACGCGACGATCGTGCCGGCGCGCTTGCGAGCGCGGTACCGGCCGCGACCGGCGGCTCGCGCCGCGGCATCCGTCGTGGAGTTCACGGCGGCGGCCTGCGCGGCGGCCGACGCTGCGGGGGCGGTCGGGCGGATGTCGGTGGTCATCGGTCCCCCTCGTAGTAGACGAGCCGCCTCGAGACGACGAGCTGCACCGCGGTGACGATCATGATCACCAGGAACAGGCCCCACGCCAAGGCGGAGGCGTAGCCCATGTGGAGGTACTCGAACGCCTGCTGGAACAGGTAGATGACGTAGAAGAGGGCCGCATCGTTGCTGTACGTCGTGTTGCCCGCGCCGAAGAACGCGGTGTACGCCTCGTCGAACGTCTGCAGTCCCGCGATCGTGTTCACGATGATCACGAAGAACAGCGCCGGGCTGATCATCGGCACGGTGATGCTGAACGACTGCCGCCAGAAGCCGGCGCCGTCGAGCTTGGCGGACTCGTACAGCTCGGTCGGCACGTTCCGCAGGGCGGCGAGCAGGATGATGACGGATGCCCCGACCGTCCAGAGCGACATGAACACGAGGCCGGGCTTCACCCAGGCGGGATCCGTCGTCCACGCCGGCCCATCGATGCCGAACCAGCCGAGCACGGAGTTGATGAGCCCGTTCTGGCCGTTGAAGAGGAGCAGGAACAGCACGCCCACTGCGACCGGCGGCGTCATCTTGGGCAGGAAGAAGAGGGTGCGGAAGAACCCCGACGCGCGGCCGGCACGGTCGAGCAGCAACGCGAGTGCCAGCGAGACCACGACGTAGAGCGGCACCTGCAGCGCCGTGAAGTACACGGTGTTGCCGAGCGCGATGAGCACCTTCGGGTCCGCCGCCATCTGCGCGTAGTTGGCGAAGCCGACGAACTCCGGACTGTTGATGACGTCGTAGTCCGTCAGCGAGAGGTAGGCGCTGTAGATCATCGGCCACGCCGTGAACACGACGAATCCGATGAGCCACGGACTCAGGAACAGGAGCGCCGAGAACAGGTTCCGCCGCGCGGCGCGGCGGCGGCCGGGTGCGCGGTCCGTTCGCCCCGCGACCGAGCCCGCGCGCGGGGCCGGCGGCGTGCCGAGCGGCC
>NZ_RHHB01000050.1 GCF_003710805.1 Agromyces tardus
CGCTGCCTCGGCCCGCAGCACGGAGTCGAGCAGCACGGCGCGGGCCTCGGCGAGGGTGCCGGCCCAGGCGTCGGCGGCGACGCGCGCCTCGCCCTCGGGATAGCGCGACGGATGCCGCTCCCAGGCCTCGCGCGAGTAGGCGGCCTCGACCGTCTCCGCCGTGAGCGGGGCCCGCTCGTCGATGCGCAGCACCCGGCGCGCGGCATTCGTATCCACACCGGGATCCTAGGGCGGATGCGCCGCCGCCGTACCGAGGCGGCGGCACCCGTGTCGGGTCGCGGCGACGACGGACCGATCCGCGCCGGTCAGTCGGGCGAGCCGAGCGGACCGAGGGCGGTGCCGTCGGGAACGGTCGTGACGCTCAGCAGCTCCTCGCGCCCGGCTCCGCCGGCGATATCGAGGGTGAGCACCGGGCCGACGCCGGGCGCGTACAGCTTGAGCTCCGCGGCATCCGGTTCGAGGGCGTTCGTGTCGCGCGTGAGCATCGCATCGCGGAAGAAGCCGTCGGGGACCTCGACGATCTCGGTCACGCTGAGCACCTCGCCCGAGTCCTCGGCGTGGCCGGCGGAGTACTCCTGGCGGTACGACATGCCCGGCGCGGGGTCGGCTGGCACCGCGATGCCGGCGAGGGCCCCGTCGACGCCGGCCTCGAAGGATCCCTCCGTGGAGACGAGGCGGCCGTCCTCGAACTCGGCGGTGTCCTCGCCGAGGTACCAGATCGCGCCGTCGGCGTCCTGCGCGTACCAGTCGAAGGTGTCCTCGACGACCTCGTCGCCGCGGCTCACCGTGTCGCGCACGATGCGCGCCTCGACGCCGTTCGCGACGGTCTTCGTCTCGCTCGTCACCGTCACCACGACGGTGAACGCGTCGCCGCCGGGGTCGAGCTCCCGGTACGTCCACCGGGTCCCCGGCTTCATCGGCCAGTAGGGGTTGTCGATCTCCACGGTGAACTGCGCCGGGTCGAGGTCGACGGGCTCGTCGCTGCGCGGCAGCGATCCGGATGCCGCGGGCGGCGCGGGCGTGCCGCCGGTGCACGCGGTGAGCGTGGCGAGCGGGACGAGGGCGATCACGAGGAGGGCGGCGGCGTGGACGCGCCGGGGTGCGGGAGGCATGCTCGCTCCGATCCGCGCGGCGCCGTGGTCGCGCCTTCCCACCAGCGTGCTCCCCGCCGATCCCGCGCGCCACCCCCTCGGGTCGACGTACCGTCGCCGGGCTCGTTCCAGACGGGACCGGCGCGTGTCAAGTCCCTCCCGTGAATCCGCACGGCTGCGTATGAATGACGAGCGGGCACCCGAACCCGCGGGCAGGCCGGGCGATCGCGTCCCGTTCGACGACGCACCCACGCAGGGGATCGCCGGCCTGCCCTTGCCCTTGCCCCCGGAAGGACGTCGGTGGGAACACTGCTGCTCGGTCGCATCGCCCGCATCCACCTCGACGACGACGTGCTCGCGCACGTGCACGCCGTCATCATCTCGAAGCTCCGGGTGCGCGAACCCGTGAGCATCGCGTGGGTCTCCGAGGAGGGGCTCCGCGACGAGGTCATCGTGAACCCCTCCACGACCGTCGTCGCGACGTTCGAGTCGGCGAGACCGCCGAAGCTCGATCGCGCGTGGCTCAACCGGCTGATGATGGCGGCGAACTCGGTGCGGGGGCTCAACCTCACCCCGCAGCTCGTGCAGGCGTTCCGCCTGGATCAGGATGCCGCGGCATCCGCCGTCGACGTCGCGCCCGGCGAAGCGGAGCCGGCGAGACGGATGCCGCTGCCCGCCGAGTGACTCAGGCGCCCTCGACGGGCGCCGG
The DNA here is from genome assembly GCF_003710805.1 of Agromyces tardus. Taxonomy (GTDB): domain Bacteria; phylum Actinomycetota; class Actinomycetes; order Actinomycetales; family Microbacteriaceae; genus Agromyces; species Agromyces tardus. The sequence goes on from NZ_RHHB01000050.1 coordinate 1,801, forward strand.
GCAGTGGAGCCGCGTGGGCGCGTTGGCGTCGCCGCGCTCGACGACGTGTCGCGTCATCGACTCCCCGCAGAGGGGGCAGCGCGGATCGGCGGGCGCGCGGTAGGGCTCCTCGGGTCGGCCGATGCCCACCTGGGCCGGTCCGGCGATCGGGTAGAGGGTGCGGTTCACCCACGCCCAGAAGCCGGGCTTGCCGTCCCACGGAGTCGGAAGTTTTTGTTCGTGCACGAATAATGAGTGTACTCGCTATATTCTGGAGTGGTGAACGATCCGCTCGAACTCGACCGGCAGCTGTGCTTCGCGCTCGCCGCGACCAGCCGCGAGGTGGTGCGCCTGTACAAGCCGGCGCTCGCCCCCCTGGGCATCACGCACCCGCAGTACCTCGTGATGCTCGCGCTGTGGGAGCGGAGCCCGATGCACCTGCGCGAGATCGCCGACCGGCTGCACGTCGAGCCGGCCACGCTCAGCCCGCTCATCGGGCGGCTGGAGTCGGCCGGCCTCGTGACCCGTACCCGCAACGCCGGCGATCCCCGCGCGGTCGACATCGCGCTCACCGACGAGGGCGCGGCGCTGCGCGAGCTCGCCACCCGCGTGCCCGAGCACGTCGTCGCCCGATTGGGTGTGCCGATCGAGCGGCTGGAGCGCCTGCGCGACGAGCTGACCGAGCTGCTCGCCGCCGCCGAGCGCGTCGACTGACCGCGCGCCCGGGCGCCCGGGCGCCCGGACGCCGGGCCGCCCCGAGCGCCCGACGCCCGACCGCCGGGGGCCGTGGAGGCATCCTGCCGTCGAGGGCAACTCCGTGCGGATGTCGGCCGCGGATGCCACGATGAACACGTGCCCGAGATGCCCGAGGTCGAGGCGCTCGCCCAGTTCCTGCGCGAGCGCACCGTCGGGCGCGCGGTCACCTCGGCACGCGTCGCGGCGATCGCGGCGCTGAAGACGTTCGATCCGCCCCTGCACGCGCTCGAGGGGCGTGCGGTCACGGATGTCGCGCGCCACGGCAAGTTCCTCGACCTCGTGTTCGGCGGGGCGGAGCCGCTCCACCTCGTCTTCCACCTCGCTCGCGCGGGATGGCTGCGCTGGTACGACCAACTGCCCGCCACGGTCGTCCGCCCGGGCAAGTCGCCGATCGCGCTGCGGGTGCGCCTCGACGACGGCTCGGGGTTCGACCTCACCGAGGCGGGCACCAAGAAGTCGCTCGCCGTCTACGTCGTGCGCGATCCGGGCGAGGTGCCCGGCATCGCGCGACTCGGTCCCGACCCGATGCGCGACGACTTCACCCTCGACGACTTCGCCGCGATCCTCGCCGGGCGTCGCACCCAGCTCAAGGGGCTCCTGCGCGACCAGTCGGTGATCGCGGGCATCGGCAACGCGTATTCCGACGAGATCCTGCACGTCGCGAAGATGTCGCCGTACCTCCTCGCGGCGAAGCTCGGGCCCGACGACGTCGCCCGGCTCTACGCCGCGATGCGCGACACCCTGAGCGAGGCGCTCGCCGAGGCATCCGGCAAGCCCGCCGCCGAGCTCAAGGACTCGAAGCGCCGCCGCATGCGCGTGCACGGGCGCACCGGCGAGGCGTGCCCCGTGTGCGGCGACACCGTGCGGCAGGTCATCTTCCACGACTCCACGTTCCAGTACTGCCCGACGTGCCAGACGGGCGGCAAGCCCCTGGCCGACCGGGTGCTCTCCCGGCTGCTGAAGTAGACGCAGGATCGGGCCTGCCCGTCGTGCGCGGGGGCGCGGCATCCGCCCGGTTCGCGCCTGGTTTTCAGCCTCGCGTGGTTCACTCGGCGCATGACGTCGTTCGCGATGTTCCCCCTCGGGTCGGTGCTGTTCCCGCACATGCCCCTGGCGCTCCGCGTGTTCGAGGAGCGCTACCTCGTCATGATGTCGCGCGTGCTCGCGATGGAGCCCGCGGAGTTCGGCGTCGTGCTCATCGAGAGCGGGCGCGAGGCGGCCGGCGCCGAGGCGCAGCGGCGATTCGGCTACGGGACCGTGGCCACCGTCACCGAGCTCGGCGCGAACGACGGCGACCTCGCCGTGCTCGCGCGCGGCGGGCGGCGCATCGAGGTCGTCGAGTGGCTCGACGACGACCCGCATCCCGCTGCGGTGGTGCGCGACCTCCCCGAGCTCGAGTGGGACGAACGCCTGGCGCCGATGCGCGAGCAGGCGGAGCTCATCGTGCGGCGCACGATCCGCCGGGCGAGCGAATTCGTCGACCTGCCGTGGGACGCCGACGTGGAGCTCAGCGACGACCCCGTGGAGTCGGCCTGGCAGCTCGCGGGCATCGCCCCGCTGACGCAGCTCGACCAGGTCGCGCTCCTGCGGTCGACGACCATGCGCGAGCTGCTCATGCGGCTCATCGACCTCACGCTCGGCGCCGGCGAGGTGCTCACGACGCCGTGGACGGTCGAGGACGAGCTCGACGCGGAGATCGCTCGCGCCCTCCGGGAGGCCGGCGCGACCGACGAGCGCACGAGGGATGCGCGCTCGGCTGACGGGCCGACCGGGGATGGGCCGGACGGCGACGGGCCGGACGGCGACGGGCCGGACGGCGACGGCGCGGACGACGACGACGAATCCGACGACCACCCACGGGGGACCTCGACATGACCGATCGCTGGATCCGACTCGACTGCCCGCAGTGCGGAGCCACCGCCGCGGCGCTCGTGACGGTGGTGCCCACGATGGGCGACGCCGGGCTCGCCGTCATCGACTACCGATGCCCGAACGGATGCTCCGTCGACACGCTGCACGACGAGATCGACCTCGAGCTCGGCATCCGGCACGTGTTCGGCTGACCGCCCGCCGGGAGCACACGAGCGAGGCGGAGGCCCGCGCCCAGTCGTGCCGGGGTCGCGGGCCTCCGCCCGGGTCGAGGGTGCCGGCGGTCAGGCGCCGGTGCGCGGGTCCCGCGGGTCGGTGGTGACGCGCGGGTCGGTCGTGCGCGGGTCGATCCGCTCGTCGACGACCGGTGCCGCATCGGCGCTGCGCACGCCCGAGGCGTGGCGCGGGGCCTGCGCGTCGTCCGCGTACCCGTCGGCGGGCGCGTCGACGTACTGAGAGTCGACGGTGCGGTCGTCGGCGTACCGCGGGTCGACCGGGCGACCGTCGACGCCGGTGTCGTCGCGCACGTCGCCGCGCCCGTCGATCGTCTGGACGTCGGGGTCGACCTCGTCGGCCTTCCGCTGGTGCTCCGCGGCTTCGGCGCGCAGGCGCTCGGCATCGCCCTGACGCTCGGCGCGCTCACGCGAGAGTCGCTCGGCGTCGGCGCGTGCCTGCGCCGCGTCGGCCTCCGCCTTGCGGGCGGCCGCGTCGGCACGAAGCGCCTCGGCCTCACGCTCGCGCGCGGCCAGGTCGGTGTCGGCCGCGCTCGTGCGCAGTTCCGCGGCCTTCTGCCGCTGTGCCTCGAGCTGGTGCTCGCGACGGCTCCGCGCGGTCACGAGCCACACGATGACGACGATCGCGATGACCACCACGATGCCGACGATGATCCAGATGATGGTGCTGGTATCCACGATGAACAACCTCCTCGGGTCGATCCGGCCAATGCAACCCCCTGCGGAACCCGTCGGCAACCGCTTGCGCGACCCGCCTCGTGTGTGCAAGCGCGCGTGCCGCGGCGCGCCCGCCGCTACCATGCCCCATATGCCCGCCTCCGCCTCCGCCGTGCGCCGCGCCCGTCTCGCCGTCGGGGTGCGGCGATGACCGACGACGGGCTCGTGGCGCGGCTCCGCGCCGCCGGATGCGTGTTCGCCGAGGACGAGGCGCGACTGCTGCGCGCGGCGGTCGCCGAGTCCGCTGAGGCGGAATCCTCGGGGGCGGAGTCCGCTGGGGCCCACCCCTCGGGGGCGGATGCCGCGGCGACCCTCGAGGGGCTCGTCGCGCGCCGCGTGGCCGGGGAGCCCCTCGAGCAGGTGCTCGGCTGGGCGGAGTTCGCCGGGCTCCGCATCCTGCTCGAACCGGGTGTCTTCGTGCCCCGCCGGCGCACCGAGTTCCTCGCGCGGCACGCGGCTCGGCTCGCCGCGGCGGCCGCGGCGGCAGGTTCCGACGACGAGCACGAGCGCACTCCCGTCGTGGTCGACCTCTGCTGCGGGGCCGGCGCGATCGGGGCGGCCGTGGCGTCGGCGCTCGCCCCGCGCCCCCTCGACCTCGTGGCCGCCGACCTCGACCCCGCTGCGGTGCGCGCAGCCCGGCGCAACCTCGAGCCGCTCGGCGGTCTCGTGGTCGAGGGCGACCTGTTCGATCCGCTCCCGGTGCGACTCCGGGGGCGTGTGGACGTGCTCGCGGTGAACGCGCCCTACGTGCCCACCGCCGCCGTCGCCACGATGCCCGTCGAGGCGCGCGAACACGAGGCGCGGATGGCGCTCGACGGGGGAGACGACGGCCTCGACGTGCACCGGCGCGTCGCGGCATCCGCTGCGCTCTGGCTCGCGCCCGGCGGGCATCTGCTCATCGAGACGAGCGAGCACCAGGCGGCGACGACCCGGGCGCTCGTCGCCGCGGGCGGTCTCGAGTCGCGCATCGAGCGGTCGGAGGAGGACGACGCGACCGTCGTGATCGGCCGGCGGGCGCGCTGACGCGACCCGGCGCCCGGCTCACTCCGGCGGCTGCGCCGCCTGCTCGAGGATCTGCGCGACCTCGGCGTCGGAGGTCTGCCGGAAGTCCACGTAGTGGAGTCCGACCGCCATGAACCACTCGAGGCGCTCGACGCACACGATCTCGTCGGCCCAGGTGGCGTTCGCGATCGCGTCGGCCGCCGCGACGGGCACCGCGAGGACCACCCTGGCCGCTCCGCGGGCGCGCGCGACCTGGCACGCCACCCGCGCCGTCGCACCCGTCGCCACCCCGTCGTCGACGACGATCGCGGTACGACCGGCGAGCGGCAGCGGCGGCCGCCCGGCTCGGAAGCGCTCCACCCGAGCCTCCAGCTCGCCCCGCTCGTGCAACTCGGCCCGGGCGAGCTCGTCGTCGGTGACGCCCCCCGAACGCACCACGTCGTCGTTCACGACGCGCGAGCCCTGCTCGCCGATCGCGCCCATCGCCACCTCCGGCTGGCGCGGCAGACCGAGCTTGCGCACGATGAGCACGTCGAGCGGGGCCCCGAGCGCGCGGGCCACCTCGTCGGCCACGGGCACGCCGCCCCGCGGCAGCCCGAGCACGACGGCATCGCCCCAGTCGCGACCCGTGAGCAGCGCGGCGAGCTTGCGTCCCGCGTCCCGCCGATTCTCGAAGTTGCGCATGCCGACCTCCGGATGCCGCGATGCGGCGCTCAGATCCCCCGTGGAGCGCCGTGCGAGCCTCGTGGTCGAGGCGTCGCCCGGCGCGTCTCCGACCCGACCCTAGCCCCGCGGCATCCGATGCGGATAGGCCGGAGGTCGCGTGCGTCGCGGGACTCGCTGCCGCCCCTCGCGCGGGTAGCGGTGCCGTTCCGGCGCGTCAAGCCCTTGAGCGCCCCGGATGGCACTCCGTAACGTCGGATTCCTCGACGAAGGGAGCGACCCATGGGTTTCCTGGATGACGCGAAGGAGACGGTCTCCGAGGCCGCCGAGCAGGCGGGCCGGAAGATCGACGACACCGTCGACCGTGCGAAGGATCAATTCGACGAGGTCAAGGCGGACGCCGCGGTGAAGCGTGCCGAGGCGGAACGTGATTCGGTCGAACGTCGCAATGCCGCCAAGGAGGCGATGCGCGACGAGTGATCCGACCGGATCATCGGGCCCCGGGCGGCCCGAACAGGCGGGCGGTGCGGGGGCGCCGCCCGCCGCCCGTGTCGCCGGTTCGCGGATCGCTCATGTTCGCCTACACTGAGGGCGATCCTTCCCCCTGAACGGGGGGAACCCGTTCAGACTGGGATTCGGCGGCGCTGCGGCGCCGTCGATCGGTTGGAGTGTCCGTGGGACGTCACAGCGTCGCGGCTCCGGCGCAGAAGCCGGACCGCCGATTCGTCGTGTCCATCGTCGCGGGGATCGCGGTCGTGGGCGTCGTCGCCTCCGCGGTCTTCCTGTGGGTGGGCGGGCACCTCGACCCGTTGCTCGCCTCGGCCGACGAGCCTGCGTGCGAGCAGGTCACCGACCTGGTGATCGTGGCCGATCCGTCGATCGCTCCCGCGGTGACCGAGCTGGCCGCGGACTTCGACGCGGACCCCGACCGGTGCGTGCAGACCGAGGTGCGCGCGCAGGACGCCGCCGACACGGCGGCCGCGCTCGCCGCGGGCAGCCTCACCGCCGACGCGTGGATCCCCGACTCCAGCGTGTGGATCGACCGAACCACGGCGACGGCCACCTCGCTGGGCCTCGGCGCACCGGCGGTCGAGGTGGGCGAGTCGGTCGCGACGTCTCCGGTCGTCTTCGCCGCACCGGCCGCCGACGCGGAGCAGCTCGCCTCCGAGCCCGTGAGCTGGCAGCGCGTGCTCGGCGGCACGCTGCCCACCCTGTTGCCCGACCCGGAGGCCTCCGCCGCGAGCCTCGCCGGACTGCTCGCACTGAAGGCGCATTCGTCGGCCGACGATCCCCGCCAGTTCGCCGGCGCGATGATCGCGCTCGGCAAGTCGATCCCCGCGTCCACGACGGCCGCCTTCGGAGCGCTCGCCTCGGCGTCGCAGCCGAGCGTCGTGGTCACGAGCGAGGCGCTCATCGCCGAGCGCAACGCCGACGATTCGGTCGAGCCCCTCGTGGCCGCGTACCCGTCCGACGGCACCCTGCTGCTCGACTACCCCTTCGTGCGCATCGGCGACGACGCGCCCGCCGCGCTCGACGACCTCGAGCAGGCGTTGCACCGGGCGACCGAGCATTTCGCGAAGGCGGGGTTCCGCGGTCCCGGCGGCACGGGCGAGCTCGACGCGCCCGGCGTCGCGGTCTCCGCGCCGGCGGCGCAGCCGGCGGCCGACGGCGCCGCGCAGCTCGAGATCCTGCGCGCCTGGGGCGTGCTCACGCTCCGCTCGCGCATGCTCGCCGTCATCGACGTGTCGGGGTCGATGGAGGAGCCCGCCGAGAACGGGCTGCGCCGCATCGACATCTTCCAGCAGGCCGCGGTCGGCGCGATGCAGAAGTTCTCGGGCGAGGTCGAGATGGGCGTCTGGGTCTTCTCGACCGCGCGCAACGGCGACCTCGACTACGAGGACCTCGCCCCGATCGCACCGCTCGCCGACGCGGCCCACACCCAGGCGATCGCGGGCATCATCCAGTCGCTCCCCTCGCGCCTGGGCGGAGCCACCGGACTGTACGACACCACGCTCGCCGCGGTGAAGCGCGTCCGTGAGAGCTACGACCCGGAGAAGGTCAACTCGGTGCTGCTCATCACCGACGGGCGGAACGAGGACGACAACGGGATCACCCTCGACGCCCTCCTGGCGGAGCTCGAGAAGATGGACGATCCGGCGAAGCCCGTGCCCGTCATCATGATCGGCTTCGGCCCCGACACCGACCTCGAGGCCATGCAGAAGATCGCGAAGGCCACGAAGGGCGCCGCCTACTCCGCGTCGAAGCCCGAAGACCTCAGCACGGTGCTCGTCGACGCCCTCTCGCAGCGCAGCTGCCGGCCGGACTGCGGGTAGCGCGGCGACGTCCGACCGGTCGGCGCCGTGCGACGAGGGAGGGCCCGGCGCGATGCGCCGGGCCCTCCTGTTCGTACCGCGTGTCAGTGCGCTGCGGGCCCCGCACCCGCCATCATGTCGGCGGGCTTGCGCACGAGCAGCGACCCCACGACGGCGACGAGCGAGAGGATCGCGCCGACGAGGAAGGCCGACCGGATGCCGGCGGCCTCGGCCTCGGCGAGGCTCGTGCCGGCCGACGACTCCACCGCCGCCTGCGCTGCGGCGACCGTGACGAACAACGCCGTGCCGGCGGCGCCGGCCACCTGCTGCACCGTGCCGACGACCGCCGATCCGTGCGAGTAGAAGCGCGGCTCGACCGAGCCGAGCGCCGAGGTGAAGAGGGGCGTGAACATGAACGCGAGCCCGATCGAGAGCGTGATGTGCGCCGCGAGCACGAGCCACGGCGACGTCTCGGTGCCCACGGTCGTGAGCGTCCACATCACGGCGCTCACGAGGATGCTGCCGGGAACCAGGAGCGGCGTGGGGCCGAACCGGTCGTAGAGCCGGCCCACCAGGGGACCGAGGAGGCCCATCGTGAGTCCGCCCGGCAGCAGCAGCAGGCCCGTCGCGAGGGGCTCGAGCCCGAGCACGTTCTGCAGGTAGATGGGGAGCAGGATGAGCGTGCCGAACAGCGCCGCCATGAGCACGGCCATGAGTGCGACCGACACCGCGAAGTTGCGCGAGAGGAACGTGCGCAGGTCGAGGAGCGCGCGGTCGCTGCGCTGCAGGAGCAGCTGGCGCACGATGAACGCCGCGATCCCGAGGACGCCCACGGCGATCGCGACCCAGAGCTGCACGCCGGCCGCCCCGCCGGCTGCCGCGCTGCCGATCAGGCTCAGCCCGTAGACGAGCCCGCCGAAGCCGATCGCCGAGAGCACGACGGAGAACACGTCGATGGGCACGACGCGCGGCTCGTTCACGTTCTCGACGCGGCGGATGCCGATGACGAGCATGACGAGCGCGATGGGCAGCACGAGCCAGAACATGAAGCGCCACGAGAGGTACGACAGGATCAGGCCCGAGATCGTGGGCCCGAGGGCGGGCGCGACCGACATCACGATCGAGACGCGGCCCATGAAGCGGCCGCGATCGGCGGCCGCGACCAGGGTCATGATCGTGGTCATGAGCAGCGGCATCATGATGGCGGTGCCGCTGGCCTGCACCACGCGGGCGAGCAGCAGCATCTCGAAGCCGGGGGAGAGCGCCGCGAGGAGCGTGCCCGTGGAGAAAAGCGTCATCGCCGCGATGAACATCGTGCGCGTCGTGAAGCGCTGCAGCAGGAACCCCGTGATGGGGATGATCACGGCCATCGTGAGCATGAACGCGGTGGTGAGCCACTGCGCGGCCTGCAGGGTGATGCCGAGGTCGTCGACGAGGTGCGGGATCGCCACGCCCATGATCGTCTCGTTGAGGATCACGACGAACGAGGCGGCGAGGATGAGCCAGATCACGCGCGAGTTGCGTGCGGCGTTCTCGGGCGCCGACGGGCTGAGGGCAGGGGCAGGGGCAGGGGCAGGGGCAGGGGCAGGCGCGGCGGGCCGCGACCGCGCGGTCGGGTTCGTCGATGCGCCGGTGGCGTCGGGCTCGACGCGTTCCGTGCTGTCGACGTCGACGCCGACGTGAGGTCGTTCGGTCAAGGGTGCGTCCAATCGGTGACGTGTGCGGGTGCCGCCGAAACGACACGGATACGAGGAGACAACCGGGGCTGCGCGACGGGCTATTCCCGATCGGCGACATGCATACGTACGCATCACATCGCCGAGAACGCTCAGCCGCGACGCATCGGCGCGATCGCCTATGACCGCACGATACCCCGCACCGCCGACACCGCCTCGCCGACGGATGCCGCGGCCGCCTCGACCTCGTCGGCGGTCGTCGTGGCGCCGAGCGTGAACCGCACGGCGGTCTGCGCGAGCTCCGCGGGCATGCCGAGCGCCGTGAGCACGTGCGACGGCTCGTCGCTGCCGGCCGCGCACGCCGAGCCGCTCGAGCAGACGACGTCGCGCCGTTCGAGCTCGAGCAGCACGGCCTCGCCGCTCGTGCCGGGGAAGACGTACGACACCGTTCCCGGCAGTCGGTCGACGGGGTGGCCCGTGAGCACCGCGTCGGGCACCGCCTCCGCCACGAGGTCGCGGAACCGGGCCGCGAGCGTGCCGACGCGAGCCGCGGCATCCGCTCGCTCGGCCTCGGCGAGCCGCAGCGCCGTGGCGAACGCGACCGCGCCGGCCACGTTCTCGGTGCCCGAGCGGCGACCGCGCTCCTGCCCGCCGCCGTGCAGCACGGGTTCGAGCGGCAGGCGCCCGCGCACGATGAGGGCCCCGGTGCCCTTGGGCGCGCCGACCTTGTGCCCCGCGAGCGAGAGGGCGTCGACGCCGAGCGCGTCGAGCGAGAGCGGGAGCCAGCCGGCCGCCTGCACGGCATCCGTGTGCATGAGCGCGCCCGACGCGTGCGCGATCGCGGCGAGCTCCGCGATGGGCTGCACGGTGCCGATCTCGTTGTTCGCGAGCTGCACCGAGACGAGGGTCGTGTCGGGTCGGATGACGCGGCCGAGCGCCTCGGGGGTGACGACGCCGTGCTCGTCGACCGCCACCCGGGAGAGCTCGAACCCGTGCAGGCGCACGAGCGCGTCGGCGGCCTCGAGCACCGCCTCGTGCTCGATGGGCGAGACGACGACGTGGCGTCCGCGGGGGTTCGCGAGCGCGAGCCCCTTCACGGCGAGGTTGTCGGCCTCGGTGCCGCCCGACGTGAAGACGACGTCGCCGGGCCTGCATCCGACGACCGCCGCGACCTCGGCCCGCGCCGACGCGAGCGCCCGGGCCGCCTCGTCGCCGAGCCCGTGGTGGCTCGACGGGTTGCCGAACGCCCCCGTGAGGTACGGCCACATCGCCTCGAGCGCCTCGCGGCGCACGGGCGTGGTGGCGGCGTGGTCGAGGAAGATCACGGTTGCTCCCGCGACCCGGCGGGCGTCGGCGCAGCGGCATCCGTCGCCGTCGCCGTCGCCGTCGCCGGGGCCGGCGTCTCGATCACGACGTCGAGCCCCACGTCGAGCGCCCGGGCCGAGTGCGTCAGCGCGCCCACCGAGATGACGTCGACGCCCGTCGCGGCGATCGCGGCCACCGTGTCGAGCGAGACGCCGCCCGAGGCTTCCACGATCGCGCGGCCGGCGATGCGGGCGACGCCCTCGCGCAGCTCGGGCAGGGTGAAGTTGTCGAGCATGATCGTGTCGGCCCCGCCCGCGAGCACGGCGTCGATCTGGTCGACCCGGTCGACCTCGACCTCGAGGTGGGCGGTGTGCGGCATCCGCTCGCGAGCCTCGCGCAATGCCTCGGCGAGATCGCGGCCACCGGCCGTGAGCACCGCGAGGTGGTTGTCCTTCGCCATCACCGCGTCCGAGAGCGAGCGTCGGTGGTTGCGGCCGCCGCCGTCGCGCACGGCCTGGCGCTCGAGGCTGCGCAGGCCCGGCGTGGTCTTGCGCGTGTCGACGATGCGCGCGCGGGTGCCCGCGACCGCGGCCACGTAGGCCGCCGTGAGGGTCGCGACGCCCGACATGCGCTGCACGAAGTTGAGGGCGATGCGCTCGGCGCGCAGGATGCCGCGGGCCGGGCCGCTCACGCGGGCGAGCACGTCGCCCGCTGCGAACGCCGCCCCGTCGGGCAGCGGCGTCTCCACGACGATGCGCGGGTCGACGAGCCGGAACGCGGCCTCGACGACGCGGACGCCGCTCAGCACGCCGGGCTCGCGCGCGACGAGCTCGGCGGTGGCGGTGGCCGCCTCCGGGATGAGCGTCTCGCCGGTCAGGTCGCCCCACGGCGCGTCCTCGTCGAGCGCGGCGCCGACGACGCGGTCGATCTCGCGGGCGTCGGTCATCAGGCGGCCTCTCGTTCGGGTGCGGATGCGGGGGCGGGTGCCGATGCGACGGCGGGCATGGGCACGGGCGCTGCGGTCGGGGCGACGGATGCCGCAGCGGGCGCGTCCGTGCGGAAGTGCGCACCGCGGCTCTCGCGCCGTGCGAGCGCCGCCGCGACGGTGAGCCGGGCGAGCTCGAGCAGGTTGCGATCCTCCGCGGTGCGGCGGTCGTGCACCTCCGGCGCCCGCCAGGCGGCGAGGCGATCGGATGCTTCGGCGAGGCCCGCCGCGTCGCGCTCGAGTCCGACGTGCGTCCACATGAGCTCCTGCAGCGCGGCACGGTCGACGGGCTCGGTTGCGCCCGTGGCCGCGACGGGGTGACCGTTCGACGCCGTCGCCGCGTGCACGACTCCGGACGCGGCATCCGGCGCGCCGTCTGGGCCGGCGTCTGCGACGGCGTGTCGCACGGTCGATCCGGAGTTCGGGATGCTCGCCGCGGCCCCGCCCGCCTCGCCCAACGACCGCGCCGCCCGATCCGCGAACACCGCCGCCTCGAGCAGCGAATTCGAGGCGAGCCGATTGGCGCCGTGCACGCCCGTGCGGGCCGTCTCGCCGACCGCCCAGAGCCCGGGCAGGCTCGTGCGGCCGTCGAGGTCGGTGACGACGCCGCCCATCGCGTAGTGCGCCGCGGGCGTGATGGGAACGGATTCCCGGCCCCACTCGTAGCCGGCCGTTCGGCACGCCTCGTCGAGGCCCGGGAAGCGACGGGCGAGGAACGCGGCGCCGAGCGCCGTGGCGTCCAGCCGCACCGGCTCGCCGTGCTGCGCCTGCATCCGCCGCCACACCGCGCGGGCCACGACATCGCGCGGCGCGAGCTCGGCCCGCGGATCGACCGCGAGCATGAAGCGATCGCCGTCCCGGTCGCGGAGCACCGCCCCCTCGCCGCGCACCGCCTCGGAGATGAGCGGCGTGCCTGGCGCTGCGAGCGCGGTGGGGTGGAACTGGGTGAACTCGAGGTCGGCGACGGCCGCGCCGGCGCGCCAGGCCGCGGCGACGCCGTCGCCCGTCGCCACGGCGGGATTCGTCGTATGCCGGTAGAGGCATCCGGTGCCGCCGGTGGCGAGCACGACCGAGTCGGCACGTCGCTCGACGAATTCACCGGCGGCCGTCAGGAGCCGCGCGCCGACCACTCGGCCGCCCTCGACGAGCAGGTCGGCGAGCATCGTGTGCTCGTCGATGCGCACGGCGCGGCGACGCACGGTCGCCACGAGCGCCGCCTCGATCGCCGCACCCGTGGAGTCGCCGCCGGCGTGCACGATGCGCGCCCGCGAGTGCGCCGCCTCGAGTCCGCGGGAGAGGCCGGACTCGTCGCGGTCGAACGCGACGCCGAAGCGGATGAGGTCGCGCACACGCGCCGGCCCCTCGTCGACCAGCACGCGCACCGCGACGGGATCGGCGAGGCCCGCGCCCGCCTCGATCGTGTCGGCGAAGTGCCGCTCGGCGGAGTCGTCGGGGAACAGCGCCGCGGCGATGCCGCCCTGCGCGTAGCGGGTGTTGCCCTCGGCGAGCTCGGTCTTCGTCACGAGCTCCACGGTGTGCCCGGCGTCGGCCGCCTTCACCGCGGTCCAGAGCCCCGCGATGCCGCCGCCGACGACGAGCACGTGCACCATGTCAGGCCTCCGCGGCGGGCGCCGCGACCGGCGCAGGTACGGGACCGGCGGGGACGGGCGGCTTCGCCGCGAGCATCCGCTCGAGGGCGACGCGCGCCGGGTCGGCCACGTCGTCGGACACCTCGATGCGGTTCACGACCCGGCCGGCGACGAGTTCCTCGAGGACCCACGCGAGGTAGCCGGGGTGGATGCGGTACATCGTCGAGCACGGGCACACGACGGGGTCGAGGCAGAAGATCTCGTGCTGCGGGTACTCCGCCGCGAGCCGCTGCACGAGGTTGATCTCGGTGCCGATCGCGAACGTCGAACCCGCGGGGGCGGCCTGGATGGCCTTCACGATGAAATCGGTCGAGCCCGCGGCATCCGCTGCGTCGACGACCGGCATCGGGCACTCGGGGTGCACGATAACCTGCACGCCGGGGTGCTCGGCACGCGCCTGGGCGATCTGGTCGACCGTGAAGCGACGGTGCACCGAGCAGAAGCCGTGCCACAGGATGACGCGGGCGTCGTCGAGCTCGGCGGCAGTGCTGCCGCCGAGGGGCTTGCGCGGGTTCCACATCGGCATCCGCTCGAGCGGCACGCCCATCGCCTTGGCGGTGTTGCGGCCGAGGTGCTGGTCGGGGAAGAAGAGCACCCGCCGGCCGCGCTCGAACGCCCACTCGAGCACCGTCTTCGCGTTCGACGAGGTGCAGACGATGCCGCCGTTGCGACCGACGAAGCCCTTGAGCGCCGCCGACGAGTTCATGTAGGTCACGGGGATCACCGGCACGCGACCGTCGGCGTCGACCGCGGTGAGGTCGCCGTAGACCGACTCGAGCTGCTCCCAGCACTCCTCGACGCTCGACTCGTCGGCCATGTCGGCCATCGAGCAGCCGGCGGCGAGGTTCGGCAGGATCACGGCCTGCTCGGGCGTCGAGAGAAGGTCCGCGGTCTCGGCCATGAAGTGCACGCCGCAGAAGACGATGGCCTCGGCATCCGGCCGGGTCAGTGCCGCGTTGGCGAGCTGGAACGAGTCGCCCACGAAGTCGGCGTGCTCGATGACCTCGTCGCGCTGGTAGAAGTGGCCGAGCACCACGACGCGCTCGCCGAGCGTCGCCTTCGCGGCGCGGATGCGGTCGTGCAGCTCGGCGTCGGTCGCGGTGCGGTACGACTCGGGCAGCCGGCCCTGGCGCGGCGACCCGGTGGGGATGACGTCGCCCATCGACGAGCCGGGGCCGTAGCCGATGGGGCCCGCGTCGAACTCCCACGGGCCCTTGGCGAGCTCGGGGGAGCAGGTCGCACCGGCCGCGGAACCCGTCTGGATCAGGCGGATCGCGCGGTCGACGGAGGCGGCGGCACGCGTTGCGGCGGTGTCGCGCGGGGGAGTCGGTGCGATGGTCATGCGGATCGTTCCTTGCGTTCGGTGCTCGTGCGGTGGGGATCGGGGCGGCTCAGGCCGAGGCGGATGCCGCGTGCGCGGCGTCGTGGGAGGCGGATGACGCGTGCGCGGCGTCGTGGGCGGCCGCATCCGTTGGGGGCGGGGCGGCCGGAGTGCGTGACGCGTCGAAGCGGTAGAGCGCCGGCGGACGATGCCGCGTGCCCGCGAGCCGCTCGCCCGTGTCGACGAGCGTGCCCGACGCCTCCATGGTGCGGCGGAAGTTGGCCGGGTCGAGGCGCTTGCGCAGCACGGCCTCGTGCACGCCGCGGAGTTCGGCCATGGTGAACCGCTCGCCGAGGAGCGCGTGCGCGATGCCCGAGTACTCGAGCTTCGTGCGCAGCCGCCAGAGCGCGTAGTCGATGATCTCGTGGTGGTCGAATGCGAGGTGGGGGAGTTCGTCCTCGTCGAACCACTGCACATTCTCGTCGGCGACCGCGCGTTCGACCTCGTCCGAGTGCACGAGCGCCCAGTACACGACCGAGACGACCCGCTCGTCGGGCGAGCGGTCGGGCTCCCCGAACGTGTAGAGCTGCTCGAGGTACTTCGGGGCGAGCCCCGTGGTCTCGTGGAGCGTGCGCGCGGCTGCGGCCTCGAGCGATTCGTCGACGGGGAGCCAGCCGCCGGGGAGCGCCCAGCGCCCGGCGCCGGGCTCCCGCAGGCGGCGCACGAGCGGGATGCGCAGGCTCGGCCGCTCGACCCCGTCGCCGTCGACGTCGGGCGAGAGCGCGAAGATCACGGTGGAGACCGCGAGTCGGGCCTGCGCGCCGTGGCCATGCTGCTGCGACATCCGCTGCCTCCCTTCTTAGAGTCGATCTGACTCGAAGTGCTGGGAACAGCTTACAGTCAACATGACACGAACGCGAATCCATGACGCCGGATGCCGCGCCGCGGCCCCTGCTCGCCCTGCTCGCGCTGCTCGCGCTGCTCGCGCTGCTCGCGCTGCTCGCGCTGCTCGCCACCTCGGCGGGCGTGGATCCGCTGGGTCGCACATGACGTCGGAATGCTGTCCCGGAACGACATCTCGTGCGACCCCGCTGCTGCGCTCGCGATGAGCGAGGGGAGGACGAGCGAGGGAGTGCCGCATGGAGCGAGCAGCTCAGGCCGGCGACCAGCCCCGCGCGGCGAGGCGTGCGGCGACCCGCTTCGCGAAGGCGACCGCGGCCGGCGCGTTCGGATCGTCGGGCACATCGTCGGCCGTCGCGCGAATCACGATCCAGCCCGCGTCGTGGAGCCGCTCGATGCGACGCAGGTCGCGACGGAACGGCGCTGGCGAGCGATGGTGGTCGCCCTCGTACTCGATCGCAACGCGATACGCGGGGTAGGCCAGGTCGACGACGGTATGCCGCCCATCCGTCTCGCATTCGCGCACCCGGAAGTTCAGCCGCGGCTCCGGCAGCCCCGCGCGCACGAGGCGCAATCGCACGAGCGACTCCCTGCGCCACAGGGGTCCGTAGCGCACGAGCGGCAGCGCCTCGCGCAGCAGCGACGCGCCGGGCGAGCCGCGATGCCGGTCGACCGCCGCGGCAAGGGCTGTCACGGATGCCGCACCGCGACGTCCGCCGACCGAAGCCCCGCCGGTCACGATGACGTCGCCCGCCGCGACCAGGTCGTCGAGGCCCAGGACCGTCGCGAGCTGGCACCACGTGGTCGCGGCATCCGTCACACGGATGCCGCCTGCGTCGATCACCACGGCGCGTGCGGGGTCGATGCGATGTCCGACGACGCCGCGCCCCCGCGGCATCGCGCCCTCGCCGAGCACGGAGACGTGCACGCGCGCGTCCTGCTCGATCGCGAGGGGGAGCGGCACCCCCTTGAGCAGCGCGGCGCTCGCGTGGCTGAGGCAGTGGTGCTGCGGCATCCGCTCGCCCATCGCCGCGATCAGCTCGACGACCGTCGGCGGGGCACCGACGCGATGACGGATGCCGCGACGCGGCGTCTCGAGATCGCCGCCCCGCAAGCGGCCCGGCGTCACTCCGAGCTCGCGCGCACGCAGCGCCGAGAACGCGCCGACGTCGGCGAGCTCGGACGGGAGCGGACGGGGCCTGCGCACCCACCCACCCTGCGGCATGCATGCTGCTCGCGCGCCGCCCGCTCTCTCCACAACCCGGTTCGCGTCCGCACCAGGTCGCAGCAGATGTCGTTGCCAGCGCTGAGAGCGACAGGAGATGCGACCTCGCAGGGATTCCGGGTGGGGTGGAATGGGGTGGGGGCGGGGACGCGGCGGGGTCGCGATGTCGCGATGCGGCGATGAACGGCGCGGGCGGGGGCCCGAGGGGCTGCGGGACCAAGGTCGGCCCGACGCGCCGGCGGGTTGGTAGACTCGTCGCACAATCTCACACCGGGCCATCGACGCGTCGCGGGAGAGCCGGGCAGTGCTGCTGACGCAGCGCCGGCCGGCACCGAAGGAGCAAGCCTCCCCGCCAATCTCTCAGGTCACCTACACCGCGATGACGAGGCCGCTCTGAAAAGTGCTCCGACGAGCGCGGAGCGATCGAGCAGGGCCAGGCGTAGCCTGACCCGTATCGAGATCTCCGCCCCGGCCGGAGCCGCCGACGGTGAAAGCCGAGCGCCCCACGGGTGCGACGCGAAACTCTCAGGCCCATGACAGAGGGGGAGTTCTCACGCGGCGCCTGCCGCGATCCGCGCGACTCTGGAGAACTCGTGACCGAAGCAACCGGCACCACCGACCCCGTCAGCACCGAACGACGCAGCCCCCTCGACGAGGTGCACCGCGCGGCGGGCGCCTCGTTCACCGACTTCGCCGGCTGGCAGATGCCGGTGCGCTACTCGTCGGACCTCGCCGAGCACCATGCCGTGCGCACGTCCGCGGGCCTCTTCGACCTCTCGCACATGGGCGAGATCATCGTCGTCGGTCCCGAGGCCGCCGAGGCGCTCGACTACGCGCTCGCCGGCAAGCTCTCCGCGATCGCCCTCGGCCAGGCCAAGTACTCGCTGCTGCTCGGCCGCGACGGCGGGGTCATCGACGACCTCGTCGTGTACCGCACCGGCGAGGACCGCTACATGGTGGTCGCGAACGCCTCGAACCGCGAGGTCGTCGCCGAGGAGCTCCGTGACCGCACCTCGCCGTTCGACACCGAGGTGTTCGACGAGAGCGACGACATCGCGCTCATCGCCCTGCAGGGTCCCGACGCCCTCGAGGTGCTGCAGCAGACGCCGGGCTTCGGCATCCAGGGCCCGGGCAACGACGAGGAGGACTTCGTCGCCGCGGTCGCCGCACTCAAGTACTACCGTGCGGTCGCCGCCGAGTACGAGGGCGAGCCCGTGCTCGTCGCGCGCACCGGCTACACGGGCGAGGACGGCTTCGAGCTCTACGTCGCCCCCGACCGCGCCGCGCGCCTCTGGGACGCACTGCGCGAGACGGGCGGCCCGCGCGTCGTGCCGTGCGGACTCGCGAGCCGCGACACGCTCCGACTCGAGGCGGGCATGCCGCTCTACGGACACGAGCTCGGCCGCGACATCCTGCCGGTGCAAGCGGGTCTCGGCCGCGTCGTCGCGCTCACGAAGGACGGCGACTTCGTCGGCAGGAAGGCGATCGAGCAGGGCCCCGCCGAGGGCGCGCCCGTGCTCGTCGGCCTCACCGCCGAGGGACGCCGCGCACCGCGCGCCGGCTACGAGGTCTTCGACGGGGACGGCCCCGACGCGCGCCGCGTGGGGGAGATCACCTCGGGCGCGCTGTCGCCGACGCTCGGCCACCCCGTCGCGATGGCGTTCGTGGCTCCGGATGCCGCCGAGCCGGGCTCGCAGCTGTTCGTCGACGTGCGCGGCACCCGCATCGCGGCATCCGTCGTCGCACTGCCGTTCTACAAGCGCACCGCCTGACCGTCGACCGGCGCCGTCGACGGCACCCGCCGCACCAGCGAACCACCGCACCGCACCGCACTGAACACGACCGCACCGGCCCAGCCGGCACCGAACCACCTCGAGGAGAACCCCATGACCGACCAGACCGCACTGCAGTACACCGAAGAGCACGAGTGGGTGCAGGTCGACGGCGACACCGTCACCATCGGCATCACCGACTACGCCGCCGAGAAGCTCGGCGACGTCGTCTACGTCGACCTGCCCGCCGCGGGCACCGCCATCACCTCGGGCTCGGTCGTCGGTGAGATCGAGTCGACGAAGTCGGTCGGCGAGCTCTTCGCGCCCGTCGACGGCGAGGTCGTCGAGGCGAACCAGGCCGTCGTCGACTCTCCCGAGCTCGTGAACAGCGACCCGTTCGGCGAGGGCTGGCTCATCAAGGTCACCACGTCGTCGCTGCCCAAGCTCCTCACGCACGACGAGTACCGCGCCCTGGTCGGCGAGTGAGGATCCACGCTCCGATGCAGTCCTCCGCCTTCGACGCCGACGCCTTCGGCCGCCGGCACATCGGCACGACCCCGCGCGACCACGAGTGGATGCTCGCGGCGCTCGGATACGACTCGCTCGACGCGCTCATGACGGCGGCCGTGCCCACCGCGATCCGCATGGGCGAGGTGCTCGACTCGGTCATCCCCGCGGCGGCGACCGAGCGCCAGGCGCTCGCCGAACTGGCCGCGCTCGCCGAGCAGAACACCGTGCGCACCTCGATGATCGGCCTCGGCTACTCCGGCACGATCACGCCCGCGGTCATCCAGCGCAACGTCCTCGAGAACCCGAGCTGGTACACGGCGTACACGCCGTACCAGCCCGAGATCTCGCAGGGCCGCCTCGAGGCGCTCATCAACTTCCAGACGATGGTGTCCGACCTCACGGGCCTCGACACCGCCAACGCGTCGATGCTCGACGAGGGCACCGCGGTCGTCGAGGGGATGCTGCTTTCCCGCCGGGGCTCGAAGTCCCCGTCGAACCGCTTCGTCGTCGACGCCGACGCCCTGCCGCAGACGCACGCGCTGCTCGTCTCGCGCGCCGAGGCCGTGGGCATCGAGCTCGTCGTCGCCGACCTCGACGAGTCGACGGATGTCGCCGCCCTCGGCGACCACTTCGGCATCTTCGTGCAGTACCCGGGCGCCTCGGGCCGCGTGTGGAACCCGGCATCCGTCATCGCCGCGTCGAAGGCGCAGGGCGCGCTCGCCGTGGTCGCCGCCGACCTGCTCGCGATGTCGCTCCTGACGAGCCCCGGCGAGCTGGGGGCGGATGTCGCGGTCGGCACCTCGCAGCGCTTCGGCGTGCCGATGGGCTTCGGCGGCCCGCACGCCGGGTACATGGCCGTGCGCAAGGGACTCGAGCGCCAGCTGCCGGGCCGCCTCGTGGGCGTGTCGCAGGACGCAGCGGGCCACCCCGCGTACCGCCTGAGCCTGCAGGCGCGCGAGCAGCACATCCGCCGCGAGAAGGCCACGTCGAACATCTGCACCGCGCAGGTGCTGCTCGCCGTGATGGCGTCGATGTACGCCGTGTACCACGGGCCCCGCGGCATCCGGCACATCGCCGTCACGACCGCGGCGAAGGCGAAGGCGCTCGCCGACGCGCTCACCGGGTACGGGCTCACCCTCGCGCACGACGCGTACTTCGACACGATCCGCGTGCACGTTCCGGGCCTCGCGAGGAACGTGGTCGCCCGGGCCCGCGAGCTCGGCGTGAACGTGTGGGAGGCCGACGAGGCCACCGTGCACATCGCGGTCGACGAGACCACGACCGGGGCCGAGCTCTCGCTCGTCGTCGAGGCGTTCGGCTTCGACCCCCGCATCGAGGTGCCGATCTCGCTCCGCGAGCTGCCCGCGAGCCTGCCCGAGGCGCTGCGGCGCACGAGCTCGTACCTCGAGCACCCGGTGTTCAACACGCACCAGTCCGAGACGCAGATGATGCGGTACCTCAAGCAGCTCGCCGACCGCGACTACGCGCTCGACCGCGGCATGATCCCGCTCGGCTCGTGCACGATGAAGCTCAACGCCGCCACCGAGATGCAGTCGGTGACGTGGCCCGAGTTCGCCAACCTGCACCCGTTCGCCCCCGAGGCCGACGTCGTCGGCACGCTCGGCCTCATCGAGCAGCTCGAGTCGTGGCTCGCCGAGGTCACGGGCTACGACACGGTGTCGCTGCAGCCCAACGCCGGCAGCCAGGGCGAGCTCGCGGGCCTCCTCGCGATCCGCGGCTACCACCGTGCGAACGGCGACGAGGCGCGCGACGTGTGCCTCATCCCCTCGAGCGCGCACGGCACCAACGCGGCATCCGCCGTGCTGGCCGGCATGCGCGTCGTGGTCGTCGCGTGCGACGAGCTCGGCAACGTCGACCTCGACGACCTGCGCTCGAAGATCGCGGAGCACGGCGACCGCATCGCGGCCCTCATGATCACCTACCCGTCGACGCACGGCGTGTACGAGCACGAGGTGACGCAGATCACGCAGGCCGTGCACGACGCGGGCGGCCAGGTCTACGTCGACGGCGCGAACCTCAACGCGCTGCTCGGCTTCGCCCGGTTCGGCGACTTCGGCGGCGACGTGTCGCACCTCAACCTGCACAAGACCTTCTGCATCCCGCACGGCGGGGGCGGGCCCGGCGTCGGCCCGGTCGCCGCGAAGGCGCACCTCGCCCCGTACCTGCCGGGCCACCCCATGGCGCAGCGCAACGACCACGCGGGCGGCGTCCGCCACGACGGCGGCCCGGTCTCGGCGGCGCCGTACGGCAGCCCGTCGATCCTGCCCATCTCGTGGGCGTACGTGCGCATGATGGGGTCCGAGGGGCTCAAGCAGGCCACGGCCACGGCCGTGCTCGCGGCGAACTACGTCGCGGCGCGCCTGCGCGACCACTTCCCGGTGCTGTACACGGGCGAGAACGGGCTCGTCGCGCACGAGTGCATCCTCGACCTGCGACCGCTCACGGCCGAGACCGGGGTCACCGTCGACGACGTCGCGAAGCGCCTCATCGACTACGGCTTCCACGCGCCGACGATGTCGTTCCCCGTCGCGGGCACGCTCATGGTCGAGCCGACCGAGTCGGAGGACCTCGCCGAGCTCGACCGCTTCATCGAGGCGATGGTGGCGATCAAGGCCGAGGCCGACGCGGTGGGCCGCGGCGAGTGGCCGGCCGACGACAACCCGCTGCGCAACGCCCCGCACACCGCGGAGTCGGTCATCGCGGGGGAGTGGACCCACCCCTACACGCGCGAGCAGGCCGTCTACCCGGTGCACTCGCTCGTGCGCAACAAGTACTGGGCGCCCGTGCGCCGCATCGACCAGGCCTACGGCGACCGCAATCTCGTGTGCGCCTGCCCGCCGGTCGAGGCCTTCGCCTAGCGAGGCGCGCCGCCCGTGGGGCGGGCCCCCTCACCCGAGGAGCCCGCCCCACACCGCCCGTGCCCCCGAGTCCCCGATGAGCACGAGCAGCACGAGCGTGCCGAGGCCCACGACGACGGATGCCGCGGCGAGCCCGATCACCACGGCGCGCGCCGCACGTGGCGAGCGCCGCCGCATCCGCTCGTCGGAGTAGCGGTACCACGCCCACTGCGCCGCAGCGACCACGAAGAGGGCGATCGCCCACGGCAGGAGCAGGAGGCCGAAGCCCCGGTGCGTCTGCACCGCGGGGATGGGACCGAGCGCGTCGGCGAGCGACTGCCCGGCCGCGACGGTGATCGGCACCAGCACGAGCACGACGAGCGCCCCCAGCGGCGTCACGATGCCGAGCCTGCGTCGCGCGGCCGGCCAGAACGTGCCGAGCAGCAACGCGAGTACCGTGAGCGGTGTGAGCACGACCACCGCGTGCACGATGAGCGGATGGAGGGGCAGCCCCCCGATCTGGAGCACGTCGTCGACTGCGGTCCGGGTCAGGTGCGAGGCATCCATGGCGAGGACACGATGCAGGGGCCCGTGCGGTTCACCGGCGGGCCGACGGGTCTGGCGCGACCTCGGTGAACCGGATGCCGCTCCGCATCGTTGTACGGGCAGGAGGTGACGAATGCCGCCCGATGACGACCGCCGGCTCGTGGCCCTGTACGACGCCCACGCCCCATCGGTGTGGCGCTACGTCGTGCACCTCACGGGCGATCCCGCGGGCGCCGACGACATCGTGCAGGAGACGCTCCTGCGCGCGTGGCGCAGCCCGCGCATCCTCGAGCAGGAGCCCGAGTCGGCGCGCTCGTGGATGTTCACCGTCGCGCGCAACCTCGTGATCGACGAGGTGCGCAGCGCCCGCCACCGGCACGAGGTCCGCGTGGCCGAGCTGCCCGAGCGCGGGCGCGAGGACGGCACGGACGCGCTCTTCGAGAGCCTGCTCGTCGAGGAGGCGCTCGCCGGCCTCGACCTCGAGCATCGCGCCGTGATCGTGCACGCCTACTACGGCGGATGCAGCATCGCCGAGGTCGCCCGCCGCCTCGGCATCCCCGAGGGCACCGTCAAGTCGCGACTGCACTACGGGCTGCGGGCGCTCCGCCTCGCGCTGCAGGAGAAGGGGGTGACGCGATGAATCCCGACCACGCGCGGTACGCCGACTGGGACTCGGCCTACGTGCTCGGCGCCCTGTCGCCCGCCGAGCGCCGCGAGTACGAGGAGCACCTCGAGGCGTGCGAGGCGTGCCGCCGTGCGGTCGCCGAACTCGCGCCGATGCCCGGGCTCCTGGCCCGGCTGACGCCCGACCGCGGCATGGCGCTCCTCGACGACGACGCCGAGCCGGCCGGCGCCCCGCGCCCCGAGCTGCTCGACGCGGTGCGCCGGGAGGGGCGCCGCCGCCGCATCCGTCGCACGCGCCTGCGGATCGGGATCGCCGCTGCGGCTGCGGCCCTCGTGCTCGTCGCGGTGCTCGTGCCGCTCGCGTTCCTCCGGCCGGCCGCCGTCGGCGAGACCGTCGCGTTCGAGACGGTCGCCGACGTGCCGGTCACGGCCACGGCGGTGCTGACGCCCGTCGGCTGGGGCACGCGGATCGACCTCGACTGCACCTACGGGACGGCCGGGTCGACGGATGCCACGAGCGCGACCGGCGACGGCTGGCCGTACGTGCTCGTCGTCGTCGGTCGCGACGGCACGCAGAGCGAGGTCTCGAGCTGGCGGGCGATGCCCGGGGCGACCGCCCGGCTCCAGGCCGGGACCGCCGTCGCGCTCGACGACATCGCGTCGCTCGAGATCCGCACGGTCGCGGGCGGCGACGTGCTGCTCTCGGCGAGTCCCGACTGACCGGCACCGGTGAACCTTTCGGGCGTGCGCCTCGTGTTCCGTTCGACCGCCCCACGCGGTCACGAGCAGGAGAGAGGTTCCATCATGAAGCTCCGCATCGCAACGGGACTGGCCGCCGCAGTGGTCGCGCTCGCCCTCGCCGGCTGTTCGAGCGGCGGCGGATCGAGCACGGGCTCGGGCTACGGCGCCCCGCCGGCCAGCGAGTCCCCGTCGTCGTCGGACTCGGGCGCGTCGTCGGCCTCGGGCGCGGCGCTCGGCACCGCGAGCTCGTCCCTCGGCGACATCGTCGTCGACGGGAAGGGCATGACGGTCTACATGTACGACAACGACACGCAGGGCAGCGGCGTGAGCACCTGCGAGGGCCAGTGCGCCACCAACTGGCCGGCGGTGACCACCGATTCCGCAACGCCCTCGGTCGAGGGCGTGACGGGTGAGGTCGGCACGATCACGGGCGTGAACGGTGCCACCCAGGTCACGCTGAACGGCTGGCCGCTCTACTACTACGCAGGCGACTCCGCTGCGGGCGACACGAACGGGCAGGGCGTCGGCGGCATCTGGTGGGTGCTCACGCCGGCAGGCGAGAAGATCGGCGGATGACGCGACCGCACCGGCCGGGCCGGCTCGGGCGCCGGCCCGCTCGGGTGCCGGCCCGCTCAGGCGCCGGCCGGCTCGTGCGCCGGCCCGCTCAGGCGCTGACCGGCCGGGGC
>NZ_RHHB01000051.1 GCF_003710805.1 Agromyces tardus
GGCGGCGGCGACGAGGAACGCGTCGGGACCGACGACGGCGAGCCGTCCGGGCCCGGCCGCGCCGCCCGAGAACGCGGCGAGCCCCCCGAGCACGAGGCCGGCGATGCCGCCCGCGCCGAGGCCGACCGCGAGCGTCGCCCACCAGGGCTCGTCGCGGCGCTCAGGGGCGGATGCCGCGACGAGCACGGCCCCGCCGAATCCGAGCAGCACCGGCAGCGCGAGCCAGAGCACGCCGAGCGGCGCACCCTCGGCGGGCAGCGCCCCGAGCACCGGGATGCCGGGCACCGGGCCCATGAGCGTCACGCTCGGCGACACGGTGGTGCCCGCGCCGAGCGCGAAGCCCGGACCGAGCAGCCACGCGGCCGCCCACACCACGAGGTTCGGCAGCAGCGCGAGCTCGGCGACCGTGATCGCGATGCCGCCGTCGATGCCGGCTCCGAGCGCCTGGTAGAGGCCGACGATCGTGGAGTAGCCGGCGACCACCACCACCGCCACGAGCACCGCGCCCACGGCGAGCACGCCGAACGCCGCGCCGACGCCGATCCGCACCGCCGCGGCCACCCCGTCGACCGCGAGGTCGGGCAGGGCGGCGAGCCGACGCCGCACGGCGCTCGTCGTCGCATCCGCCGGCGCACCCGAGCGCAGCGATTCGGCGACCGCGCCGATGGCGGCGCCCACGGCCATGACGGAAGCGGGCAGCACGATGCCCTGCCAGAGCACCGGGCGAGCCGCGCCGGTCGCGGCGACGGCGGCGACCACTCCGCCGACGGCGGCGAGCACGACGACCGCCGCGACCACGGCCACCGCGGGGTTGCCGCCGATCGCGCCCCGACGACCGATCCGCAGGCCGAAGGCGAAGGTGACGACGGCGAACCCGAGGAGCGCGATCGTGAGCACGAAGGGATCCCCTGCGCCCGGGACGCCGAGGAGCGCCGCGGTGAGCTCGTCGAGCCGCACGGCCAGGTCGACGCCGTGTCCCAGCAGCCACATGTCGGCGGCGGCACGGAAGAAGGCGTCGATCGGCGCGGCGAGGCCGAAGTGGGTGGCCCACAGGAGCATCAGGGGCACGAGCGCGATGCCGTATCCGACGAGCGCCGACACCGAGGCCTCGAGTGCGGCCAGCAGGGCGATCGTCGTGCGTCTCATTGCACCGGGAGCCTAACCCGGCGCGCCGCCATCACTTCGCAGGACGTGCGGCTTCGTCGGCAACCGCCTCGACCGGTGCGGCGTCGACCGGCACCGCCTCGGCGCCGACCGGGCCCGGCCCGTCGAGCGACCCCGCGTCGACGTCGGCCCCCTCGGCGGCCGCCACCTCGGCCGGGGTCGCCTCCGCGGCCGGGCGGCGCAGGAGCTGCACGAGCACCACCGCGAGGAGGGCGAGCACCACGGTCCAGAGCACGGTCGACGTCTGCAGCGGCCGCGAGAACCACAGCACCGCGGATGCCACCACCGCGATCGCCGCATAGACGCCCACGCGCCACCGGTCGAGCCAGACGCCGAAGGCGCCGGTCGTGACGCCACGCGACGCAGCGGAGTGCCGCACCGCGCCGAAGCCCGCGTCGGCGAGGCCCCGCACCGCGAGCGCCGGCCGCGTGGTGCCCGACAGCCAGGCGATGATCGCGATCGACAGCGACAGCACGAACAGCGCGACGATCGTCGAGAACATGAGCTCCAGCACGTCGTCGTAGATCGCCTCCGCGGCCCCCGACGGCATGATCGACGGGCTGAGCGTGCCGACGAAGTACAGCTTGGCCGTGCCGACGCCGGCGAGCATGAGGAGCATGCTCAGGGCGAAGCCCGCGGCCGTCCAGGTGAGCGCTCGCGAGCGCCGCCGGGCGACGAGCACGCCGGCGACCAGCAGCGCGAGCGCGATGAGCGGGACCCAGGTGCCGGCCGCGACGGCGAGGGTGTAGACGGTCTGGATGAGGGTCAGCGAGTCGGTCTGGGCGATGACGATGCTCTTTTCGATCACGGGGATCGCCGAGGCGAAGGCCACGCCGTTCTCGGCCAGTTTCGCCTTCACCGCCTCGATGACGGGACCGAGTTGCACCGAGATCGTGCCGTCGTCGCCGATGGCGAGCGCCGCGTTCGGGTCGCCCTGCAGGGCCGCGATGAGCTGGGTGTGGCTGACGCGGAGCGCCTGGGCCCACACCTCGGCGAAGGCGTCGGACTGGACCACCTGGGTGACGACGCGATCGAGCAGCGCGTGCAGCCCCTGCGCCGCGGGCCCCTCGAGGAGCCCGAGCGCCTGGACGGCGCGCGGAGGCAGGTCGAGCGACGTGAGGCCGTCGAAGACGTCCTTCGTCAGTCCGTCGATGTCGACCTTCTCGTCGATCGCGACCGTGACCTCGTCGGCGAGGTAGGCCTGCACGGCGGGATCCTCGGCGAGCGGCGCGAACGTGGCCACGAACCGGTCGGTGTCGACGAGCTGGAGCCGAGCCCACGCGCTCACGACGGCCACGGGCGCGAGCAGCAGCCCGAGCAGCACGAGCACGATGGCCGCAGCGGCGCGTCCCCGGCCGCGGCCGGGTCGCCGAGCGGATGCCGCGGGCGGCCCTCCGCCCGCGATGCCGAGGTCGGCCGTCTCGCGGAGTCTCGCGTTCTCCGCCTCGAGTTGCGCGATGCGTGCCTGCAGGTCGTCACTCGTCGTCTCGGCCATCGGACCACCCCCTTCCGCAGACGATAGCGGTCCCTGCGGGCGCGGATGGGACGATGGTCCCCCGCGTGACCGCGCGTCTCGCCGACGGCGACGCGGTGCAGCGGCATCCGCTCGGAAGGCGACCGGCGCCTCACGCCGATCAGTGCACGAAGGCCTTGAGCAGGATCATCGCGACGCCGAACCCGGCGGTCGCGAGCGAGCCGACGCATTGCATGAGCAGGCTCGCACCGCGGCGGCGGAACGCGATGAACCCGAGCACCGCGAGCACCACCACGCCGGCCCACAGCGCGGCCCAGAGGGCGACGGCGTCGGGCACGGCCCTCGTCGCGCCGAGCAGCAGGATGGAGCAGGGGATGATCGACGCGAGCAGCAGCCCGAGCGAGCGGCGGAACGCGAACCGGAACGCCTCGCCCAGGCCGACGACGCGTTCGTGGTCGAGCCCGTGGTGCGCGACCGTGCCGGCGTAGACGTGCGCGGCCCAGAAGACGATGACCGTCGTGAGCACCGTCCAGAAGACGCTCCACGAGCTGTCGCCGTGCGCGCCGGCGACCACGATCATTCCCGAGACGAGGATGACGCCGTAGACGGACTCCTCGGTGACGAAGACCGCGCGCACGATGCTCGTCGGCACGTCGGGCGACGCGACCGCGGGACGGGCCGAGTCTCCTGCGCCGGTTTCGGCGTCGGCTGCGCCGGCGGCATCCGGATGCTGCTGCATGCCCCCACTTTCTCACGAGAGGGCGACTGCGCGGCGGGGTGTGGTGATGTCCCCCGGAAGGGGTCATGAGAAATCCTCAGAACCGGTTCCCATGTCAGCGGCACGGGTGTAGCTTGCAGACGAACGCGTGAGACTCCTCTCGAGCCCGATGGGGTCGCCCGGCCGAGTACCCCGGCCTTCGACCGCACGACGAGACGATCGCGCCCTACCGCTCTGCCATCGCCGCATCGCCTCGTTGAGGACGGTCCGATTCGCCCGAATCGGATGACCCCGCAACACAGGAGGCGATGATGCTTCTCAAGGACAGCCCGACCGCGCACACCCCGACGCCACCACCCCGACGGTGGCGTCGCATCGCCGCAGCCGCCGGCATCGGCGCGCTGACGATCACCGCCTTGGTCGCGGCACCGGCGCAGGCGACTCACGGCGACGTGACCCTGTCGGGCAGCAACTTCGAGATCGACACGAATGCGAACCTCAAGGTCGACCACATCGCCAATCCCCAGGTCTCGATCGACTGGGCGAGCGTGACCGAGAGCCGGAAAACCGATAAGCCGACCGGTACGACCGACGACTCGTTCGGACAGGGCACCAAGGAGGACACCGCGATTCCCAGCGTGGTCTCGGGCAGCATCCCGCCGAACAAGAGCGATCTGCTCACCTTCGGCGTGTACCGCGAGACGGCAGGGACGACGGACTTCGTCCACCTGTTCTGGCATCGCGTGCAGGAGCCGACGGGCACGACCAACATGGACTTCGAGTTCAACCAGTCGTCGACGATCACGAGCAACACCGTGACGCCGCAGCGCACCGAGGGCGACCTGCTGATCCAGTACGACCTCTCTCAGGGCGGGACCCACCCGAACCTGTACGTCGCGTACTGGCTGACGGACGCGAGCTTCAACCCGCCGTACAAGACCCAGGCGGTCACCACGGCGAACTGCGTGGCGTCGAACGCATTCCCCTGCTGGGGCCTGCGCACCGACCTGAGTGCGGCGAACATCGCGACGGGGTCGATCAACTCGACGGCGATCCCGTTCGGTGAGTCCGACGGCTTGGCCAGCTCCGGCGTCGTGTCGGCCCGCACCTTCGGCGAGGCGTCGATCAACTTCACCTCGCTGCTCGGCACGCAGGGCTGCACGTCGTTCGGCAGCGCCTACTTGAAGAGCCGGTCCTCCGACTCGTTCACGGCGGCACTGAAGGACTTCATCGCTCCGACGCCCATCAACATCTCCAACTGCGGCAAGGTGATCATCCGGAAGCAGACGGATCCTGATGGGGCGACGACGTCGTTCGGCTACACGAAGGCGTTCACGACGTCACCGTCGTCGACCAACACGTTCAGCCTGGCGGATGGCGGTTCGAAGACGTTCAACGGCGTCTTCTTCGGCACCGGCCTGACGGTCAGCGAGGACGCCCCGCCGGCCGGCTGGAAGTTCGACCACGTCGACTGCAGCGCGAGCACCGGCGTCACGCCGTCGATCTCGGGTCGGCAGGTGACGTTCGCGATCGACGCGGCGAGCGACATCCTCGACTGCACGTACTACAACGAGACCGGTGGAACGGTCATCATCCGCAAGGCGACCGATCCGAGTCCGGATCCGAGCGACTCGTCGTTCGGGTTCTCGACGGCCCTCGACCTGCTGTCCGGTGTGGCCGACCCGACGAAGAACGATCCGACGTTCAGCCTCGGCGATGGTGACAGCCAGACCTACAGCGACGTGCTGCTGGGCACTGGCTACACCGTGACCGAGGACGATCTTCCCACGGGCTGGAGCCTCGAGTCGATCAACTGCGACGCGAGTTCCGGGGTGACGCCGACGATCGACACGGCGACCGGCACGGTCACGTTCGACATCGACGATGCCGACGACCTGGTCGACTGCACCTACGGCAACGAGACGGGCGGCCAGGTGATCGTCCGCAAGGTGACGCAACCGAGTCCGGACGGCACCGACACGTCGTTCGACTACTCGACCTCGCTGTCGACCCTCGGCGGTGACGTCGATCCGACGTTCTCGCTGAAGGACGGCGAGAGCCAGTCGTACGACAACGTGCTGTTCGGCTCGGGCCTCACGGTCACCGAGGGCACGCTGCCCACCGGCTGGGAACTGGTCGACGTCGACTGCTCGGCGAGCTCCGGCGTGATCCCGTCGATCAACGACGCGGTCGTGACCTTCACGATCGACGACGCTGACGACCTCGTCGACTGCACGTACACCAACCGGGCGTCGGGCGGCATCGTGATCGAGAAGGTCACCGACAGTGGCACGGGCTCGTTCGACTTCACGTCGAACACGCTCTCGCCGTCGCCGTTCACGCTGACGACGACCGCGGCCGGCGATGCGGGCAAGGACTCGAGGACCTTCTCGGACCTCGACCCGGGCACGTACGACGTGACCGAGACGGTTCCGGACTACTGGAACCTGGTGAGCGCGACCTGCGATGACGGATCGACCGTCGACTCGATCGGGCTCAGCCCGGGCGAGACCGTGACGTGCACGTTCCACGACGACCGCGAGGTCGGCGCGATCGAGATCACGAAGCTGCGCAAGCACGCGGCCGACGGCCTGGGTGAGAACCACCCGCACGCCGGGGTCGACTTCGTGATCACGGGCGGCGAGCTGCCCGCCGAGGGCGTCACCGTCACGACCGACGAGACCGGCGTGGCCTGCGCCACCGGCCTGCTCGTGAGCGGCCTGGCAGGGCTGTACACGATCACCGAGGTGGTTCCCGACGGCTACGCCGACGTGGGCACGCAGACCGCGAACGTCACCGAGGCGGCCGCCTGCGACAGTGCCAACGCCGGTGCGGTCAAGGAGTTCGTGAACACGCCGCTCACCAAGATCACGGTGAGTGTCGACTCGCTGGTCGCGGGCGGGACGTTCTCGAGTATCGAGTGCTACCCGACCGCTGACGGACCGGACGCCGAAGAGGACGTCTCGCTGGCCGACGCCCTCGACGATCCGACCGTCACGCTCGACGACCTCGAGCCCGGCGCCTTCACGTGCGACTTCGTGATCGACCCGTGATCGAGGGGAGGCATCCGACCGATCGCAACTGAGACGGGTGGCCCCGCCGGCATCGCCGGTGGGGCCATCTCGCTGCCCCACAACTGGGGTAATGAGTAATCCTCAATTACTGCTTCACACGGAAGCACCACGGGTGTACGTTGCAGTCGAACGCGTGAGACTCCTCTCGAGCCCGAAGGAGCCGTGCATCGCCACCCACGATGCACGACCGTACGAAGCGACGATCGCGCCCTACCGCCCCGCCCTCCGCCCCGCGCCCGCAGAGGACCGTCCGATTCGCCCGAACCGGACGAAATCTGCAACACAGGAGGCGATGATGCCCCACACGAACAACCCGACACCCGAGTCCCCGACACCGCAGCATCGTCGACGGCTCCGTCTCGCCGCGGCAGCCGGACTCGGCGCGCTCGCGATCACCGCGCTCGTGGCCAGCCCGGCCGCGGCGGTCCTCCCCGCCGGCCTGGTGAGCCTCGACGGGAGCAACTTCGAGATCGACTCGGATGCGAATCTGAAGGTCGACAACACCGGCTGGGACGACTGGGGCAACGTCGCCGAGACCAGCAAGGCCGACGCACCCAGCGGAACCGGCGACAACTCGTTCGGCAACGGCTCGAAGGAGGACACCCCGGTGCCCTCCGTGGTCAGCGGCAGCATCCCACCGAACAAGAGCGATCTGAAGACGTTCGGCGTCTACCTCGAGGAGACCTCGGGCGACGACTTCCTCCACATGTTCTGGCATCGTGTGCAGGACCCGACCGGCACGACGAACATGGACTTCGAGTTCAACCAGTCGGAGGACATCTCGTCCAACGGCGTGACGCCCGTGCGCACGGCCGGCGACCTGCTGATCCAGTACGACCTGGCCAACGGCGGAACCCATCCCGAACTGTTCCTGTCGCGCTGGGTCACGACCGGCAACAAGTCGCTCTGCGAGGCCGCCAACAGCACGCCCTGTTGGGGTGACCGGGTCAACCTAACCACTTCGGGTGACGCGACCGGATCGATCAACACCAGCCCGATCCCCAAGGCCGACTCCGACGTGATCAACTCCGACATCTCCCCGAGAACCTTCGGCGAGGCGACGGTCAACTTCTCCCACATCGTGGGCGACAGTTGCGTCGCGTTCGGCAGCGCGTACCTGAAGAGCCGTTCGTCCGACTCGTTCACGGCCGCGCTGAAGGACTTCATCGCACCGCTCGACACCGGCATCAACAACTGCGGCGCTCTCGTGATCTCCAAGACCATGAAGCACGCGGCGAGCGGTACCGGTGACCACCCGCAGGAGGGCGTGACCTTCACGGTGAGCAGCACGCTGCTTGACGCGGACGTCGATGTCGTCACCGATGCGAACGGCGAAGCCTGCTTGGCAGGGCTGGAGTCCGGTGACTACACGGTGACCGAGACGGTTCCGGACGGCTACGTGTCGGCCGACTCCGAGCAGACCGCGACGGTGGTCGAGGACACCGACTGCGACAGCGATCCGACGGTGACGTTCTCGAACACGCCGCTCACCGACATCACGGTGTCGGTCGACTCGCAGGTCCCAGGCGGCACGTTCTCGAGCATCGACTGCGACAACACCGCCGATTCGCCCGACGTCGACTTCAACGCCGACGCGAGCGACTCCGGCGACTCGTCGTTCGGGATGACCGATCTCGAGCCGGGCACCTACATCTGCACGGTCGTCGTCGACCCGTGACCTGAGAGGAGACACCCGTGATCGGGAGGAGGCATCCGCTCGATCGCACCTGACACGGAAGGCCCCGCCGGCATCGCCGACGGGGCCTTCCCGATGGTGGATCCGCGACTACGCGCCGAGTGCCGCGACGACCTCGCGGAGCAGCTTCGCGGTCTCGCTCGGGGTCTTGCCGACCTTGACGCCGGCGGCCTCGAGGGCCTCCTTCTTCGCCTGCGCGGTTCCGGCCGAGCCGGACACGATCGCACCGGCGTGGCCCATGGTCTTGCCCTCGGGGGCGGTGAAGCCCGCGACGTAGCCGACCACGGGCTTCGTGACGTTCGCCTTGATGAAGTCGGCCGCGCGCTCCTCGGCGTCGCCGCCGATCTCGCCGATCATGACGATCGCCTTCGTCTCGGGGTCGGCCTCGAACGCGGCGAGCGCGTCGATGTGGGTCGTGCCGATGATCGGGTCGCCGCCGATGCCGATCGCGGTCGAGAAGCCGAGGTCGCGCAGCTCGTACATCATCTGGTACGTGAGGGTGCCCGACTTCGAGACGAGGCCGATCGGGCCCTTGCCGGTGATGTTCGCGGGGGTGATGCCGACGAGCGACTCACCGGGGCTGATGATGCCGGGGCAGTTCGGGCCGATGATGCGCGTCTTGCCGCCCTGCTCCTTGGCGTAGGCCCAGAACTCCGCGGAGTCCTGCACGGGCACGCCCTCGGTGATGATGACGAGCAGCGGGATCTCGGCGTCGATGGCCTCGAGCACGGCGTCCTTCGTGAAGGCCGGCGGCACGAACGCGATGGAGACATCCGCGCCGGTCTGCTCGATGGCCTCGCTGACCGAGGCGAACACGGGCAGCTCGACGGCGTTGCCGTCCTTGTCGTGGTGGAGCACCGTGGTGCCGGCCTTGCGGGCGTTCACGCCGCCGACGACCTGGGTGCCGGCCGCGAGCATGCGGGCCGTGTGCTTGGAGCCCTCGCCGCCGGTGATGCCCTGGACGATGACCTTGGAGTCCTTGTTCAGAAAGATGGTCACGGTTTCGCTGTCCTTTGCTTACGCGGCGTTCGCCAGCTCGGCGGCCTTGTCGGCGCCCTGGTCCATGTTCTCGGCGAGGGTGACGAGCGGGTGCGCGGCCTCCTCGAGGATGCGGCGGCCCTCGACGACGTTGTTGCCGTCGAGTCGCACGACGAGCGGCTTGTTCGCCGTCGCGCCGAGCTCGGCGAGCGCGCCGACGATGCCCTTGGCGACCTGGTCGCACGCGGTGATGCCGCCGAAGACGTTGACGAACACGCTCTTGACCTGCGGGTCGCCGAGGATGATGCCGAGGCCGTTGGCCATGACCTCCGCCGAGGCGCCGCCGCCGATGTCGAGGAAGTTGGCGGGCTTCACGCCGCCGTGGTTCTCACCGGCGTACGCGACGACGTCGAGCGTCGACATGACGAGCCCCGCGCCGTTGCCGATGATGCCGACCTCGCCGTCGAGCTTGACGTAGTTGAGGTCGAGCTCCTTGGCGGCCGCCTCGAGCGGGTCGGCCGCGCCCTTGTCCTCGAGCAGCGCATGGCCGGCGTGGCGGAACTCGGCGTTCTCGTCGAGCGAGACCTTGCCGTCGAGCGCGATGATCTCGCCCTCCTCCGAGAGGATGAGCGGGTTCACCTCGACGAGGGTGGCGTCCTCGGACTTGTAGACGTCGTAGAGCTTCACGAAGACGTCGGCGACCTTGTCGACGAGCTCGGCGGGGAAGTTCGCGGCGACGGCGATCTCACGGGCCTTCTCGGGCGTGATGCCGGTGCCGGGGTTCACCTCGATGCGGGCGAGGGCCTCGGGCTTCTCGACGGCGAGCTGCTCGATCTCCATGCCGCCCTCGACGCTCGTGAGCGAGAGGTAGGAGCGGTTGGCACGGTCGAGGAGCACGGAGAAGTAGAACTCCTGCGCGATCCGGGCGCCGCCGGCGACCATGACGCGCTTGACGACGTGGCCCTTGATGTCGAGGCCGAGGATGGCCTTGGCCGCCTCGTACGCCTCGTCGGGGTTCTTGGCGACCTTGACGCCGCCCGCCTTGCCGCGGCCTCCGGTCTTGACCTGGGCCTTCACGACCACGACGCCGCCGAGCTGCTCGGCAGCGGCGCGCACCTCTTCGGGGGTGTCCGCCACGATCCCGGGGAGCACCGGCACCCCGTATCGTTCGAACAGGTCTCTGGCCTGGTACTCGTAAAGATCCACGCTCTACTTCCAATCGGTCCGCGCAGTCATGCGCAGGGATGGTGGGGTGAGAGGCCCGGCCTAGTTCCCTCGATGTCGAGATACCTCGACGTCGAGATACTGCGGGCCGTCGTCCATGGTACTCCTCCCCCGTCGCGCCCCAGAACCGCGCGGGCGAGGCCAGCCTCACCATGCTGGCGGGCGGCGCGGTGCGGTGCGAGGATTCGGGCATGACGGATGTCACGGAACCGACCCATTACACCGATCCGCACTCCGGGTCCGTGCACGCGAAGCTCAACTGGCTGCGGGCCGGCGTGCTCGGCGCGAACGACGGCATCGTCTCGGTCGCCGCCCTCGTCGTGGGCGTCGCCGCGGCCACCACCGACACCGCGGCGATCCTCATCGCGGGCGTCGCGGCGGTCATCGCCGGAGCGATCTCGATGGGTCTCGGCGAATACGTCTCGGTCTCGAGCCAGCGCGACACCGAGCACGCCCTCATCGCGAAGGAGTCGTGGGAGCTCGAGCACATGCCCACGCAGGAGTTCGCCGAGCTGGCGGAGATCTACCGCGGCAAGGGCCTCTCGGCCGAGACCGCCGAGAAGGTGGCCGCGGAGCTCACCGCGCACGACGCCCTCTCGGCCCATCTCGAGGCAGAGCTGCACATCGACCAGAACGACGTCGTGAATCCCTGGCATGCCGCGTGGGCGTCGGCCGCCTCGTTCCTCGTGGGCGCGGTGCTGCCGATGCTCGCGATCCTGCTCCCGCCGCCCGAGTGGCGCATCATCGCCACCTTCGTCGCCGTGATCGTCGCACTCGCGATCACGGGCTGGCTGAGCGCGTGGATCGGCGGCAGCCCGCGCCTGCGGGCGATCCTCCGCGTCACGATCGGCGGCGGGCTCGCCCTCGGAGTCACGTGGGCGATCGGCGCCCTGCTCGGCGTCGCCGTGTAGCGATGGCCGAGGCGCGCGTCGGCATCTCCGGGTGGCGGTACCCGCCCTGGCGCGGCGTGTTCTACCCGAGGGGGCTGCGCCAGGCCGACGAGCTCGCGTACGCGTCGGCGCACGTCACCTCGATCGAGGTCAACGGCTCGTTCTACTCGCTGCAGGCGCCCACCAGCTGGCGGCGCTGGCGCGATGCGACCCCCGACGGGTTCGTCTTCGCCGTCAAGGGGCCGCGGTTCATCACGCACCTGCGGCGGCTCGGCGACATCGCGACGCCGCTCGCGAACTTCTTCGCGTCGGGGCTGCTCGAGCTCGGCGACAAGCTCGGGCCGATCCTCTGGCAGCTGCCACCGACGCTCGCCTTCGACGCCGACCTGCTCGACGGCTTCCTCAAGCGGCTGCCGCGATCACGAGCGGATGCCGCGGCGCTCGCCGCCGGCCACGACGAGCGGATGTCGGGGCGCTCGGCGTTCGCGGTGTCGCGCGACGCTCCGCTGCGCCACGCCGTCGAGGTGCGGCATCCGTCGTTCGACACCGACGGCTGGATCGCGCTGCTCGAGCGGCACGGCGTGGCATCCGTCACCGCCGACACCGCCGGGCGCTTCCCGCGCATCGACCGCACGACCGCGGACTTCGCCTACGCCCGGCTGCACGGCGACGAGGAGCTCTACGTGTCGGGCTACGACGATGCGGCGCTCGACCGATGGGCGGCCTGGACGCGCGACCATCTCGACGCCGGGCGCGACGCGTACCTCTACTTCGACAACGACGTGAAGGTGCGCGCGCCGTTCGACGCGATGGGCCTCATCGCGCGGCTGCCGCGTCCCGGGCCGCCGACGGCTGGGTGACGGCGTCGGCTCGCGGCCAGCCCGGTGTCGCGAGCAGCGAGCCGTCGCCGAGCACGGCGAGCACGTCGATCGGGAACCGCTCGGTGTACTCGTCGAGGGCCGCGCGGCCACCGGCGACGATCGCCGTGGCGAGCACGTCGGCGGTGAGGATGTCGCCGGCGGCGACGCTCACCTGCACGAATGCGGCCGGGCCCGCGCCGGGCTGCGTCCAGATGTGGTCGCCGCGCTCGGCGCTGCCGGAGGTCGCGACGGCCATGCGCCCGCCGACGCCCGCGAGGTCGATCGCGCCGAGCAAGGCGCCCCGGTCGGCGGGATCCACGATCCCGATGCGCCACGCCTGCCCCTCCGCGGCGGCGCCGCCGACGAGCACGTCGCCGCCCGCGTCGATGCCCCACCGGGTGACCCCGAGGCCGTCGAGCGCGGCACCCGACTCGGCGATCGCGAGCGCCTTCACCACGCCGTTCAGGTCGATGAGGCCGTCGCCGCGGTGCGGGGTGAACGAGCCGCCCGTGCGGGCGCGCCAGTGCAGGGCGAGCTCGTAGGCGCCGCGCACCTCCTCGCCCGCGTCGACGAGGCCGAGCTCGCCGCGCCCGATGCGGCTCAGTTCGGAGGCCGGGTCGTAGAGGCTGCAGTGCGCCTCCCAGCGGGCGAAGACCTCGCCCACCGCGGCGACCGCCGCTGCCGTGGTCGGCGACTCCGCCTCGAGGGATGCGGCCGCGGCATCCGTCGCCATCGCGTCGCGCGTGCCCTCGAGGCGAAGGCTCACCACCGTGCCCATCGCCGGGAACGCGCGCGCCGTCATCAGAAGCCGGCCTGGTCGAGGGCCGACTGGAGCGACTGGAGGTAGGCCTGGCTCGTGTACGTCGCCCCGCCCACCAGGTACACCGAGGCCGACTGCGCCTGCAGCACCTCGTCGCGCAGGATCGGGGCGGCCTGGTTGCTGATCATGACGGAGCGCCCGTCGTGGTCGGTGAGGTGCAACGGCGTGACGTCGGTGATCGCACCGCCCGAGATCGTGACCTGCACCTGCACGTCGCCGAAGCGGGTGCTCACGGTGCTGCCGGTGTAGGTGCCGTCGGTCGAGGAGGAGGAGGCGGCCGCCGACGTGCCGGTGCCGGCCGTCGAACCCGACGAACCCGTCGCGCCGGTGGAACCAGACGAGGACGTGCCGGTGCCCGAGGTCGAGGTCGAGGCATCCGTCGACGCGGTGGTGCCCGTGGTCTGCGTGCTCTGGGCCACGGGTGCCGTGACGGCACCGATGGCGCCGAGCTGCCAGCCACCGAGGATCGCGGTCGCGGACGCCGCGGAGGCGAGGATGAGTGCGCGTGTTCTCACCAGTCGAACCTTTCGTGGTGGATCTGCTCGGGCTTGAGCCCGCTGGACAGTGCGTCGACGATCACCGCGTCCGACCAGCCGCGCGGGCCGCAGACGTAGACGTCGGTGTCGTCGAGTTCGGGGACGAGTGCGGCGAGCGACAGTCCCTCGCGCGCGGCGGAGTCCGTGAGCCAGCCCGTCGTGCCCCGCGGGCCGGGCACGGTGATGACCGTGGCCCCGCGCGACCGGGCGATGGCCTTGATCTCGTCGAGCAGCCAGCCGTCGTTCGCGGCGGGGGTGCGCAGCACGACCGTGGCCTCGCCCGGGCGGAACGACGCGGACTCGAGCAGCGAGCGGATGGGCGTGACCCCGATGCCGGCCGCCACGAGCGCAATGCGCCGGCGGCTGCGGGATGCCTCGCTGAAGATGCCGTACGGCCCCTCGAGCATGACGCGGGTGCCGGGGCGGATGCCCATGAGGTCCGCCGATCCCGTGCCGAGCGCGCGCACCGTGATGCGGAGCTCGTTGCCGCGGGGGTGGGCCGACAGCGAGTAGGGATGCGCCTGCCACCACTGGCCCGGGGCGAGGAAGCGCCAGATGAAGAACTGGCCGCCGGTCGCGCCGAGCTTGTCGAGGTCCACGCCGCGCATGCGGATCGACACCACGTCGTGGTCGACGCGGTCGATCCCGGCGACGACGAGCCGGTGCCGGAGGCTCAGGGCGATCGGGGCGACGAACCGGAAGGCGACGACGGCGGCGAGGGTGCCGATCGTGATCGCCATCCAGTACCAGCGCTGCCAGGTGCCCTCGGCGAAGAGGCCGCCGACGCTGAACTGGTGGGGCAGCGCCGCGAGCACCGCGCCGTACACCAGGAGGTGGATGAGGTGCCACGACTCGTAGCGCAGCTTGCGGCGCACGGCCACGAGCGACGAGACCACCACGAGCGCGAACAGCGCGAACCCGAGGATCGCGAGCGGCAGGTCGGGCAACGACCAGATGCTCACGGCCTCCGCCACGAGGTCGATGCCGTCGGAGAGGGCGTAGCCCGCGAGCAGGAGCACGCCGTGGGCGACGAGGAGGTACATGACCGGCTTGCCGAGCTTGCCGTGCAGCCCCATCGACGCGTCGTGCCCGACCGCCCGCTCGATGAGCGGCACGCGGGCCGCGAGCAGGAGCATGACGAGCACGAGGTCGGTGGCGACGAGCCCCGCGATGATGCCGAGCGAGGTGATCGCCGCGCCCGGCGTCGCGAACCGCGTGCCGCCCCCATCGGCGAGGAACAGGGCGATGGCGATCGCGATGGAGGTCACGAGCCCCGCCTGCAGGAGGTCGACACGCCAGAGCCGCTTGGAGGCCCGCGCACGCTCGATGCCGGCGACCGTGCGTGGCCGTCGGGCGAGGTCGCGGGCGTCGTGTACGAGGAATGCCATGACCTCATGGTGCGCGCCCGCCCTATCGCTCCCCGATGGGACGCCTGTGGGTCGACTGGGAACCGGACGACGCCCGTCGGCACGCGACTCGGGGCCGAGCCTCACGCCGGGCGGGGCGCTCCGGTCCTAGGATTCGGGCCATCAGCGGCGCTCGAGCGCAGCGCCGGTGACCGTGGAGAGGCGGGTCCACCATGTCGCAAGAGGAGCCGGAATCGGTACTCGAACTGCGGATCCACGGGGTCAACAACACGCCGCCGCACGCGCTGCTCGACCTGCCCGAGGACGAGGTGGTGCTCTCGTTCGGCGACGACCTCGGCAGCTTCTGGCATCCGACCCCGGAGGCGGTCGCGCGGACCCGGGCCGACGAGCCGCAGGGCGAGACCTCGCGCGGCGTGGTCGATCCCGCCGAACCGCCGCGCGGCCGGGTGCCGGCCGGCATCCATCGGGAGGCGTACTCGTGGGGCGGCATGGTGCGGACGACGACCGCGCGAGCGGGAGTGGGCGGGATGGTCGTGGCCGCGGTCGCCCGTGCCGCGTGGACCCTGGTACTGCCGTTCAGCATCGCGAACGCCGCGATCTGGAGCTGGTCGCTCCCCTCGCCGGCCTCCGGCACGAGGATCCGGTACGGGTCCGGGCTCATCCGGCTCGCCTGCCTGGCGCTCACGCTGGTGTTCGTCCTCTCCTTCGCCTCCGTCGCGATCGACCTCATCGCGCTGCAGTGCTACCGGGGCGGGGCCACCATCTGCCCGCCGCTCTCCGACGTCGCCGGCATGTTCGCCCGCTGGCAGGACGAACGACGCGTCGCGCTGTTCTCGCTGGTGCCGGTGGTCGCCCTCCTCGTGGTGTTCCTCGTGTCCACGATCGCGACGCTGCGCTACAACGTCGCCGGTCGCATCCTCGCCATCGACGGCGGCGATCCCGAACGCCCGCTGCTCGCGGAGCCGCGCTTCTGGCAGACGAGGCGGGAGACCCACCGGCTCGCGATGCTGCACCTCGCCGCCGGGTTCGCGACCGTCGCCCTGCTGTTGAGCTTCGCCTTCGGCGATCTCTCGCCCGTGACGGCCGCCCTGCTCACGGGGGCTGCGGTCGCCGTGATCGCGGCCGCCGGGGCGCTCACGGTGTCGACCGACTCGACGCCGTACGAACGCACGGGCGGCTCCTCACGCGCTCCGGCGATCGTGCTCGGCCTCGCGGTGGCGCTCTACGCGGTGCCGGCGCTCGTGCTCGGCTTCCACGGCCACGTCCGGCTGCACCCGA
Organism: Agromyces tardus; assembly: GCF_003710805.1. Taxonomy (GTDB): domain Bacteria; phylum Actinomycetota; class Actinomycetes; order Actinomycetales; family Microbacteriaceae; genus Agromyces; species Agromyces tardus. The sequence goes on from NZ_RHHB01000051.1 coordinate 16,080, forward strand.
CGGCGATCGGGAGGAACGCCGACCAGGTGCTCGTCTCGGTGGTCGTGGGCGCGCTGGTCCTCGTCGCCCTGGCGTGGCTGCTGCCCGCTCCGCGTCGCACGGAACGGGCGTGGGGCGGCCGCGCGCCGGCGGTGTTCCTGACGCTCGGACTCACCATCAGCCTCATCCTCGGCTCGCTCGTCAACGTGCTCGTCGGTGACTGGCTGAACGGTGCCGCGGGCGCGAACCGCCTCGACGAGCCCTACACGGCGTGCGTCGGCAGCGCGTGCCGCCCGCGACAGATCACCCTCGGCACGTTCTACGCCCCGTTCCTCGGCATCACGCTCGCCGCGGTCATCGTCGCCGTCGCGATCCTCGCCGTGATGGCGTTGCGGCGGCGCGACGTCGGCGACCGGTTGCCGCCGTCGTCGGCCGCTCCCGCAGACACGCCCCGCGGGGCGCTGGCTGCGCTGCTCGGCACCGAGGTCGCCCGCAAGCGCGCCATGGCGGCGAGACTCCACCTCGTGGAGCCGATCGCGGGCGTCCTCGCCGTGGCGTTCTTCGTCGCGATCCTGCTGACGCTGGCACGCCCCTTCGCGGAGGGCACGCTCTCCCGGCTCCCCGACGGCCTCGGCGCGTTCTTCGGCGGCCTCTTCGGGGCCGGGCTGGCACGGTGGATCGACGCGTCGCTCGGGGTGTGGGCCGTGATCAGCGCGGCGATCCTGGCCGGCCTCGTCTTCGGCGGCCACAAGTCCACCCGGCCGCTCGCGCTGGTCTGGGACCTCGCCTGCTTCCTGCCGCGAGCCGGACACCCGTTCGGGGCGCCGTGCTACACCGAGCGGGCCGTGCCGGAGGTGGCCCGCCGCCTCGCGTGGTGGCTCGACCTGCCGCCTGCCGCGCCGGGCGCACCGCCGCGCACCGCCATCGTGAGCGCCCACAGCATGGGCGCCGTCGTGGCCCTCTCGGCGCTGTTCGCGTTGCGCGGCGATCGGAACTGGGAGACGTCGTACCGGGACCGGGTGGCGCTGCTGACCTTCGGAGTCCAGCTCCGCCCGTACTTCGGACGGTTCTTCCCCGAGATCCTGGGCCCCGACGTCATCGACTCCATCCCCTGCGCCAAGCCCAGGGTGTGGGCGCGCGACCCGTGGGCGGGATCCGACCTCGAGCGCATCGGCGCCACCGTCGGTGCCGACGCGAACCCGATCCCGGAAACGGCGTCCGCGCCCACTGCGGCACCGCCTGGTGCCGCACGGCCCGCCGCCCGCGTGCCCGCCCGTGCGTGGATCAACCTCTGGCGACTCACGGACCACCTCGGCTTCCCGGCGCGATCCGCCGCCGCATCCGGCAACGAGCGCGACCGCTACGCCGAGGAGATCGACGTGGGCGGCTACGTGGGGGCGGTGGACTCGCACAGCTGGTACCCCCGCACGCCGGCGTACCGGCGGGCGCTCGAGGACCTGCGCGCGGCCATCGCGACGCCCGTCGCGGCCCCGGGGCCGACCCCGACGCTCCCGACCCCCGCACCGGCACCACCCGGCGCGCCGGGAGTCGATCCGGCCTGACCATCCCACGCCGGGCGCTGCGCCGCTACCCGGCACGACCGACCACGCCGCGCCGCCCGGCGCATGGTGGCGCCCACGGCTCAGAGCTTCTCGATCGGCGCGATCTTGATGAGGAGCTTCTTCTGGCCGGCCGTGTCGAACGCGACGTGCGCGATGCGCTTGGTGCCCTCGCCGGTGACCTGCATGACCCGGCCCTCGCCGAAGTCGGTGTGCCGGATGCGATCGCCCGCCTCGAGGGTCAGGTCGCCGTTGTCCCGCACCGTGCCGGTGACCTTGTTGGCCCACTCCGCCTTGGGGGCCGCGCTCTTCATGACGCTGAACCGGTCGAGGTCGCGGTCGCGGGTGCCCCAGGCTCCGCCGCCCGCGCCGCCCTGCCCCGGTCCGCGGCGCGCGTTGAGCGCCCGCGGCTGGGTGCCGCCGCGCGAGGTGGCCATGCCGGGCGACTGCTTCCAGTCGATGAGGTCCTCGGGGATCTCCTGCAGGTAGCGGCTCGGCATCGCCACGGCGACCTCGCCGAACTGGGCGCGGCTCATCGCGAGCGACAGGTAGAGGCGCTTGCGGGCGCGCGTGATGCCCACGTAGAAGAGGCGCCGCTCCTCGGCGGGCCCGCCGGGCTCGGTGGCCGACATCTGGTGCGGCAGCAGCCCCTCTTCGATGCCCGTGAGGAAGACGGCGTGGTACTCGAGCCCCTTCGCCGTGTGCAGCGTCATGAGCGACACGGTTCCGGATGCGTCGTCGAGCTCGTCGGCGGCGGCCACGAGCGACACCTGCGTGAGGAAGTCGACGAGCGTGGCGCCCGGGTTCTCGCGGTCGAAGTCCTTCGTCTGCGCGAGCAGTTCCTCGACGTTCTCGGCGCGCGTCTCGTCTTGCGGGTCGCGGCTGTTGCGCAGCGTCTCGAGCAGGCCCGAGCGGTCGAGCAGGAACGCGAGCACGTCGGAGACCTTCGCGGCGCCCTCGTTCGTGCCCGCGGCGATCGCCTCGGCGTTCGGCACGAGCATGGCCGCGGCCTCGTCGAGCACGTTCGCGAGCTTCGTGATCGCTCCGGTGACCTTCGGCCCGAGGCCCAGACCGTCGGCGGCGCGCATCGCCTGCCGGAAGGTGAGTGCGTTCTGCTCGCCGAAGCTCGCGAGCGCCGTCTCGGTGGCCGGGCCGATGCCGCGCTTGGGAGTGTTGAGGATGCGGCGCAGCGCGAGCTCGTCGAGCGGGTTCGCGACGGCGATGAGGTACGCCATCGCGTCCTTGATCTCGGCGCGCTCGTAGAACTTGGTGCCGCCGACGACGCGGTACGGCAGCGCCGAGCGGACGAAGATCTCTTCAAGGGCACGGGTCTGCGCGTTGGTGCGGTAGAACACGGCGATGTCGCGATAGGCGACGCCGGCGCGGTGCAGCACCTCGATCTCGTCGGCCACGAACTGCGCCTCGTCGTGCGCCGTGTAGCCCGTGTAGCCCGTGATCTTCTCGCCGTCGCCGTCGGCCGTCCACAGCTTCTTGTCCTTGCGGTCGAAGTTGTGGGAGATGACGGCGTTGGCGGCCGAGAGGATGTTCTGCGTCGACCGGTAGTTCTGCTCGAGCAGCACCACCTTGGCGCCGGGGAAGTCGCGTTCGAACTCGGAGATGTTGCGGATGTCGGCGCCGCGGAACGCGTAGATCGACTGGTCGGAGTCGCCGACGACGGTGAGGCTCGCGCCGGGGATCGCGCCCGAGGCATCCGTCATGCCCTGCACGAGCACCCCGTGCGCGTCGAGCTCGGCGACGATCATCGGATCGACCGGCCGCGTGAGCTCGTGGATGAGCGCGTACTGGGCGTGGTTGGTGTCCTGGTACTCGTCGACGAGCAGGTGGCGGAACCGCCGCTGGTAGAGCGCCGCGACCTTGGGGAACGCGCGGAACAGGTAGACCGTCTCGGCGATGAGGTCGTCGAAGTCGAGGGCGCTCGCGTCGCGCAGGCGCCGCGTGTACTGCCGGAAGATCTCGAGGAACATGACCTCGTGCGGGTCGTTGGTGTTCGCGTTGCGCGCGTACGTCTCGACGTCGCTGAGCTCGTTCTTGAGCTTCGAGATCTTCGACTGGGCGCCGGCGGGCGTGAAGCCCATGGTGTCGGCGTCGAGCTCCTTGATGATGCGCTTGAGGATCGTGCGGGTGTCGGCCGAGTCGTAGATCGTGAACGTCGACGACAGCCCGATCGCCTCGGCCTCGCGGCGCAGGATGCGCACGCACGCGGAGTGGAACGTGCTGATCCACATGCCGGAGGCGCTGTCGCCGAGCAGTGCCTGGACGCGCTCGCGCATCTCGGCGGCGGCCTTGTTGGTGAACGTGATCGCGAGGATCTGGCTCGGCCACGCCTCGCGCCGGTCGATGAGGCTCGCGATGCGGTGCGTGAGCACTCGGGTCTTGCCCGAACCCGCGCCCGCGACGATGAGCAGCGCGGGCCCGCGGTACTCGACCGCCTCGCGCTGCTGCGGGTTGAGTCCGTCGGTGAGGCGATCGGATGCCGCGTGCGGGCCGGATGCCGCAGCGGGCGCCTCGCGCCAGCCGGCCGGGTCGTCGGGGTCGAGGATCAGCGTCATGTCCCCTCGATTCTAGGCGGCGCCCCTGACAGCCGGGCCGACGTGCACGCTCCGGTAGCCCGGGATCAGCACCCCGCGCGCGACGCGCCGCGACCGCACCGCGAGCGGCCGCTGCTCGGCCGCGTCGAGCAGCGCTCCCACGAAGCCGCGGATCTGCGCCATGGCGAGCGGCGCGCCCAGGCAGAAGTGCGCTCCGGCGCCGAACCAGAGCTGCCGCAGGCTCGCCGCCGGGTTGCCGACGGGGTCGAAGCCCGGCGCGATCCGGTCCGCGAGGAAGGTCGCGAGCACGATCCGCTCGCCCGGCCGCACGACGACGTCGCCGATCCGCGCCTCGCGCACCGTGCTGCGCAGCATCACGGGCGACGGGGTCGTGACGCGCAGCCCCTCGGCGATCGCGGCGTCGAGCGGCACGCGGTCGGGGTCGGCGGCGAGCCGCTCGAGCCAGCCGCTGTCGGCGAGCAGGCACACGAGCCTCGGCAGGTACGCGACGAGGGTCTCGGTGCCGGTGAGCACGAACGCCCCCACGGCGCCGAGCGACTCAGCCTCGTCGAGCCCGAGCTCGCGCATGCGCCCCGGAACGGTCGACCGATCGCCCCGGCGCCAGGCGTCGGCGGCATGCGCGGTGAGCTCCGCCATCACCGCGCGCGCATGGCGCACCTGGGCGGTCGTCATCCGCGGCCGGGAGAGCCGCACCGCCCCCGTCACCGTCGCGATCCGGCGGAACAGCCGGTCGTCGACGACCTCGGGCGGCAGGCCCACGAGCGTGCTGATGACGGCGCTCGCGTGCCGGCGCGCCTCGGCGACGAGCTCGACGGTGTCGCCCGCCGCCAGTCGTGCGCCGAGCGCCGCGAACGGCTCGCCCAGCGTCCGGTCGACGAGCTCGCCCACCGCCGCGGGCGTGAAGAGCGGTGCGAGTCGCCGCCGCAGCCCGGCGTGCTCGGCGCCCTCCATGTTGAGCAGCACCCGCGGTCCGAGCACGGGGGTCCACAGCTCGCTCGGCGAGCCCGGGCCCTGCTTCGCGAACGCGGCCGTGTCCAGGAGCACGGCGCGCAGCAACGCGGCATCCGTCACGACCGTGCCGAGGCCCGGCACCCGAAGCACCGGTCGGCGGACGCCGCAGAGCAGCGGGTACGCGACCGGGTGCGCCGCGCGCATCACCCGCTCCTCCCACCGCGCCGCCGTCGTGCGCTCGCCGGCGACCCGCGACGGCGCCGGCCGCGCGATCACCATCGCAGCACCGTGACGCCGAGGCTGATGCCGCCCGCGAGGCCCACGAGCGCCACGAGGCTCCCCGGACGCACCCGGCCCTGCTCGACGGCGCGGTGCAGCTGCACGGGCAGCGACACGCTCGCGAGGTTGCCGTGGCCCGAGACGATCTCCTCGGTGATCGCCGGATCGACGCCGAGCAGCTCGACGATGCGCCGGTGCATCGGCAGCGCCACCTGGTGCACGGCCGCGAAGTCGAGCTCGTCGACGCGCACCCCGAGGCTCGCGAGCGTGTCGTGGAAGATGCCGAGCCCGACCTGCCGGAACGCGCGCTCGAGCGCGCGCCCGTCCATGTCGAAGTAGCTGCCGCCGATGGCGTGCGGGTTGACCGAACCGCCCGTGGGGAGGGTGCCGACCTGCCAGTACTGGGAGTGCGCGGTGAACCGACTGCCGAGGATGCCGGCACCCGATCCGTCGCTCGCCTCGAGCACCACGGCCGCGCCGCCGTCGCTCATCGTGTAGCCGGGCAGGGACCGCAGGAACTGGGCGCTGCCGTCGAGCCGCCACCGCACGGCGTGCGAGGGCTGCTCGCCGCTCACGACGAGCGCCCGGCGCGCCTGGCCCGTCGCGATGAGCGCCTCGGCGACCTGCATGCCGACGAGCAGGCTGTTGCATGCGTTCTTCACGTCCATGACCGCCGCCGTCAGCCCGAGCTTGGCCGCGACGATGTGCGCCGTCGCGGGCTCGATGAGGTCCTGGCTCGCCGAGCCGAAGACGAGCAGGTCGATCGGACCGGGCGACTGCGCGAGCGCCCGGCGCGCCGCGGCGACCGCGAGGTCGGAGGTCTGCCACCCGTCGGGCCGCACGTGCACGCCGCCCACGCCGGTGAGCCGTCCGATGAGTCCCGCGGGCATCCTGAGTCCGGGGTTGCCCGCGGCGAGCCGCTCCTCGGTCTCCTCGGTGCTGCGCCGGGCGTCGGGCAGGAAGACCCCGATCGCGGCGACGCGGGCGGCCGTCGTCCAGCGGGCGTACCGGTGCGGCCCGTGCGGCTGCGGTCGTTCCGTCGTGAGGGTCATGCGTGCGCTCCTGTGGTTCCGTCGCCGATGGGATGCCGCGCCGCCACGGCCTGCTCGATCAGGTCGGCCGCGCCCACGGCGCCGTCGGCCGCGGCGCACGCGGCGCGGAACCGGGTGAGTGCCGCACTCCGCTCCCGGGAGGGCCGCAGTGCGCGCCCGACCGCGTCGGCGAGCCGCCGCGCGCCGGCCTCGCCGCGCAGGTCCGACGGATGCAGCCGCTCCGCGAGGTCGTGGTGCACGAGGCGCGCCGCGATGTCGGGCTGGTCGTAGTCGACGGGGATCACGACCGACGGGCGCCCCGCGGCGAGCGCGGCCTGCGCGATGCCGGTACCGCCGTGGTGCACGATCGCGTCGTAGCGGCCGAGCGCGCCGTAGTCGGCGTAGTCGAGCAGTCGCACGCGGCCGAGCGGCGCGTCGGTGGCCTCGCCCGACCGGCCTCCGGCGGGACCGAGGGGCCGATCCGCGGGACGGTGCGTGCCGCCGAGCGTCATCTCGAACGCGACCTCCGGAAGCAGCGCCGCCGCGCGCTCGACGGCGTCGAGGAGCCGGGCGGTCTCGCCGGCGAGGTGGGTGCCGCGCGAGACGAGCACCCGCGGGCGCGGCGGCTCGCCCGTCCGGCTCGCACCGTCCGGCTCCCAGGTGCCCCCCGCGGCATCCGTCGCCCGGGCCGTGCCCCACGCACCCGGCCGACCCGGCGGCGTGTACCGCACCGGCCCGACGAATCGCACCGCCGGCGGCCACGTGCGCGGCAGCTCGAGCCCGGCGAGGCCGAGCGCGAGCACGAGGTCGGGCGAGTAGACCTGTTCCGTGCCGTCGGGCCGGAACGCCCCCGAGAAGCCGAGTTCGCGCAGGGGCCCCGCGTTCAGGGCGAACACGCCGCGCTTGAACGCGCGCACGGCGGTGCGGCCGGCGGCGTCGCGGAGGCGACCCGCGGCGCCCCGCGGCGGCAGCAGCCCGCCGAGGTACGCCGGCGTGCCGTCGGTCGAGCCGATCGCCACCGGCGACGGATGCGACGTGACCCACCGGGCGCCGTGCCGCAGGCCGATCACGCCGGCCACGGGCAGCGTGAAGTCCGCGACGACCACCGCCGGCGGATCGGCGTCGTATCGGGCGTCGAGCTCCGCGCTGATCGTGGCGAGCACCCCGAGCGTGCTGCGGAACTGGCGGTGCAGCCGGAGCGGATGGCGGCCGATCCGCTCGGGCGGATCGGCGATGGCGGCGATGAGCCCGTCGTCGGCGGTCGCGAGGGCGACGGCCGACAGCCCGGCGGCCTCGATCTGCGCGCGCGCCGCAGCGGTGCTCACGACGCGCACGGGCAGTCCGCGTCGGGCGAGCTCGACGCCGATGCCGAGTACCGGATGCAGGTGGCCCGCGAACGGCGGGGTCACGAGCTCGATGTGCCCGCTCACGTGCCCCCTCCGTCTCGCGCCCCGGCGTGCGCCCCGTCTCGCGCCCCGCCGTGCGCTCCCTCGCCCGTGATGGGCGCGGCATCCGCCGACCGGAGCCGTTCGATCGCGCGCACGACGATCGCGTGCAACGCTGGCGAGGCGAGGTAGTCGAGGTGGTGCGCGTCGATCAGGTGGTCGGACGCGCCGGCCGGACTCTCGGCCGCCGCCCGGCCCGAGGCCGGCCATCGCGCCGTCGACCACCGGGCGAGCGCGTCGCCGGCGCCGGTGACCGTCTCGAGGCTCACCCGCGGCCGCGACCTCGCCACGGGGCCGTACGCCACGACGTGCAGCCGCGCGAGCGCCGGCGCGTCGAGGCGGAGGTTCGCGAGCAGTTCGAGGCCGCAGCTGCCGGCGAGCACGAGCGTGCGGTCGGCACGCGTGAACACCTCGCGCACCGCCGCGGCGTGCGCTCGGGGGAACCCCGCGCGCCGCGACGCGAGGTAGTCGCGGGTGTTCCGCACGCTCGCGAGCGCCAGCGGCGTGGCCCGCCACGGGCCGCCGGCGGGCGCATACGGGAAGTTCACGTCGAGCCGTTCGCCCACGCCGATCGGCAGCGCGTCGAGGAAACCCGCCTGCGCGGGCGAGAGCGCCGTGTTCGCGCGGTCGCTGCGCCCCGTGAGGAAGCAGACGAGCAGGCTCATCGCACGACCTCCTCGAAGCGGTCGTTCGCGTGGACCCGGTAGCGACGCCCGCGCCACACGATGCGGCGATCGACGAGCGCTCCCGCGAACTGCGCCGGCACGGCGAGCTCGGCCACGAGCGACAGGACCGGGTCGTGCCGCATCCGCCCCGTGAGCAGCCGCTGCGCCACCGCGAGCACGGCGGAGCGCAGCGCGAGCGCACCGCCCAGCGCCGCGATGCGCGGGGGCGTCGGTCGCCTCGCCGCGCCGATGACGAGCGCGCCGAGCAGCATCGCGGGCACGGCGTAGGCCGCGAGGAGACCTGCACGCCAGGCCGGCCGCTCGGCCCTCAGCGCGAGGCCCGCGAACACCATCCACCGGTGCATGAGCTCGCGGTAGTGCCGGCCGTCGGCCACGGTCGTCGAGATCGACTGGGCGACCTCGGTCTGGTCGATCGTTCCGCCCGAGGTGCGCACCCGGGTGGCGACGGCGAGGTCGTCGGCGAGCAACGGCAGCAGCGGCCCGAAGCCGCCGAGCCGCTCGAGCGTGCTGCGCCGCATCGCCCACGTCATGCCATTGAGCGCCCGCGGCGTGCCGAGGGCCGCCGTCGGCAGGTACGCGAGCAGGCCCTGGTCGTTGACGAACTGCGCGAGCAGGCGCGACCACGGCCCGGGCCCCGGCACATAGCAGGGCAGGCCCGTGCTCACGTCGGCGATCCGCAGCCCGTCGAGCAAGGCGTTCACACCCTCCGGGGTCACGGAGGTGTCGTCGTCGACGACCGCGAACGCCTCGGTCTCGATGCGCGGCTCCGCGAGGTGCAGCTTCACGGTCTTCGGCGCGACGCCGGGCGGGCACGGCGGGCACTCCACGATCAGCAGCCGGGCGAGCGGATGCCGCGAGCGCGCCGCCTCGGCCGCGCGCCGGCCCGTCGCGTCCTCCTCGTCGACCAGCCAGATCACCGCCGACCGCGGCGCCGCCACGAGGGTGCACGCGAGCGCGTCCTCGAGCTGCGGATCGCCCGAGCGGATCGCCTGCACGATCGTGAGCTCCGAGGGCGGGATCACCGCTCCCGTGGCTGCGCGCAGTCGGGCCCGTCGGCGGGCGACCGCGACGGCCGCGAGCGCGGCCTTGGCGAGCAGCAGCGCCGAGTACCCGGCTGCGGCGGCGATCGCGACGCGGTCGCCCCGCGGCATCCGCTCGCCGTCGCGAACCGGCCCGCCGCGCCCCCGGC
>NZ_RHHB01000052.1 GCF_003710805.1 Agromyces tardus
ACAATCAATACTGACTGTCCATCAATCCAAAGGAATCCCACCCCCACCAAAAGGCAAGGGACAGGGTTCAAAAATTGGCATTGAACATAGTGCACGCTGTTGAGTTCTCAAGGAACGGACGCACCCGGCTCACGACTCGGAAGCCGATCAACCGGAGCTTGTCTTGTTCGTTTCCATCCGGTTATCCCGAGGGACGTATCCGAATGCTTCAAGCAGAGGAAGACACTGTCTTCGAAAGCTTGGGATCATCACCGCTTGAGGCCGATGAGCGGGGTTCTGCTGAACTCTCTCGCTTTTCGCTCCTGTGGGGCAACGAGTGATTACTTTACGTGGATCCCGGGGGGCGTGCAACTCAGGGCTGCATCCCGGGCGTGTCGCGCTTGTTTCCGCGGAATCCGGGGGTGTCCGATCCCCACGGATGCGGCGCCTCAGGCCACTCCCGCGCCGCCCCGTCGTAGGAGATCGCGGGCAGCGCGATCCGCACAGTGCCGGGTCCCGCGGTGAGCGCCGTCGTGTGCGCCGCGCGACCCGCGTCGTCGAGCGCCCGAGACGGTGTCGGCTCAGCGGTGCGCGGCATCGTGAGGAGCTCGGCGGCGGTGCGGCGCAGCGACATCCGCGCCGACCAGGAGCCGCCCTCGCGCGCCTGTCGCTCGAGCAGCGTGACGACCGCGGCCGCCAGGAAGTACCCGGTGGCGTGGTCGAGGGCCTGCACCGGCAGCGCACCCGGTGCATCGGCCGCGCCCTCCACGAACGCGATCCCGCTCGCCGCCTGCACGAGGCTGTCGAACCCGCCGCGCTCCGCGTCGCCCGCGCCGAATCCCCACGCCGAGAGCTGCGCGACGACGAGTCCCGGATGCCGCGCCGCGAGCGTCGACGGGTCGAGCCCGAGTCGTTCGAGCGACGACGGGCGATAGCCGAGCACGATCGCGTCGGCCTCGGCGAGGAGCTCGTCGAACCGGGCGGCGTCGCGCGGGTCGTGCAGGTCGAGGATGGCGGAGCGCTTGCCCGCTCCCCCGTCGAGGTGCTGCCAGGGGATCTCGGGCGGCGTCGGCGGGTCGATGCGCAGCACGTCGGCGCCGAGCAGCGCGAGGGTGCGCGTGGCCACCGGTCCGGCGATCACGCGCGTGAGGTCGAGCACGCGGAGGCCGGCGAGCGGCCGGGCCCGGTCGACCGCCACGAGCGCACGTCGCGCGGGCGCGGCATTCGCGTGTCGGCCCACGTCGATGAGCGGTGCGGCCGACAGCTCCGCATCACGAGCCGGGTCCTCGCGGGCGACGACGACGCACATGCCGCCGTCGACGGTGACGTCGTGGGCGAGGGTGGCGCCGTCGCGGGCGGCGAACGCGGCGTCGATCGCCGCGGCATCCGCGTGGGCGCCGAGACCGAGCACCCGGCGGAGCACCGCCGCGTGGTGGGGGTAGTTGCCGTGGGTGCGCACCCAGCCGTCGCGGGTCCGCCGGAATCCCGAGAGCGGCGCCCAGACGTCGGGCCGCTCGCCGTCGACGAGCAGCACCCGATCGCTCGAGAACGCGGTGGCGATGCGATTGCCGTCGAGGTGCAGCCGCGGCATCCGCTCGGCCCGCTGTGCATCAGCGCCCGACCCGGTGGCGGCTGCCGCGAGGCTCGCCGCAGCGACGGATGCAACGGCCAGGCCCGACACGTCGAGGCGGGCGGGCAACGGGGCCACCGGCACATCTCCGAGCGCGGCGAGCTCATCCGCGTCGCGGCCGAGCTCCGACCACGCACGCCGGAGCAGACGGTCGAACCCTGCCCCGGCCATGCTCGGCGCCCTACTGCACGAAGACGCCCGCGAGCGTCTTCTTGCCCCGTCGGAGCACCGCCATGCCGCCGGGCGGCACACGGCCCTCGATCGTCGCCGTCTCGTCGTCGATGCGCACGTTGTCGATGGACACGCCGCCCTGGGCGATCGCGCGACGGCCCTCGCTCACGCTCGAGACGAGCCCCGTGTCGACGAGCAGCTGTGCGACGGGCGCGTCGGGCGACGTCGTCGTGTTGGGGAGCTCCCGCAGCGCCGCCTCGAGGGTGTCGGGGTCGAGCGCGGCGAGATCACCCCGCCCGAACAGGGCCTCGGATGCCGCGATGACCGCCGCCGTTGCATCCGCCCCGTGCACGAGCGTCGTGACCTCGTGCGCGAGCACCTTCTGCGCCTCGCGGCGGAACGGCTCGCGCTCGACGAGCTCCTCCAGCTCCTCGATGCGCGCGCGGCTCAGGAAGGTGAACACCTTGAGCCGGGAGATCACGTCGGCGTCGTCGGTGTTGAGCCAGAACTGGTAGAAGCGGTAGGGGCTGCACATCTCGGCGTCGAGCCAGATCGCGTTGCCCTCGCTCTTGCCGAACTTCGTGCCGTCGGAGTTCGTGATGAGCGGCGTGCCGATGGCGTGCGCGTGCACGCCCTCGACGCGGTGGATGAGATCGGTACCGCTCGTGAGGTTGCCCCATTGGTCGCTGCCACCGCTCTGCAGGACGCAGCCGTACTGGCGGTAGAGCTCGAGGAAGTCGAAGCCCTGCAGGATCTGGTAGCTGAACTCCGTGTAGCTGATGCCGGCCTCGGAATTGAGGCGCGAGGCCACCGCGTCCTTCTTGAGCATGGTGCCGATGCGGTAGTGCTTGCCGATGTCGCGCAGGAAGTCGATGGCGCTGAGCCCGGCCGTCCAGTCGAGGTTGTTGACGAGCCGCACGGCGTTGTCGCCCTCGCTCGAGAGGAAGCGACTCACCTGCACCTCGAGGCGCTCGACCCAGTCGGCCACCGTCTCCTTGGTGTTGAGGGTGCGCTCGGCCGTGGGACGGGGGTCGCCGATGAGGCCGGTCGAACCGCCCACGAGGCCGAGCGGCTTGTGGCCGGCGAGCTGGATGCGGCGCAGCACGAGCAGCTGCACGAGGTTGCCCAGATGCAGGCTCGGTGCCGTCGGGTCGAATCCGCAGTAGTACGTGATCGGCTCGCCGGCGAGCAACTCCTTGAGGGCGGCCTGGTCGGTCGAGACGTGCACGAGGCCGCGCCAGAGGAGCTCCTCCCAGACATCGTCGAAGGTCGCGTCATTCTGCTGGGATGCGAGGATCACGGGGTCGGACACCCCGTAAGGGTACCAGCGGTGCGGAGCCGGCTCCGGCGCCGGTCGGGGCGCCCGAAGCGCGTCGGGGCCGCGCTGGGCGGGTCTCCGGGGACCTGGCGGGGGCCGCTCGATCAAGCGTGGACGGTTGATTCAACCGACTCAAGTCTGATAACTTGATTGCTGGCAGATGAAGCGTACAGGCTGAACGGAGGCGCACCATGTTCGTCATCACCGCCGACCAGGTCGACAGCCGAACCACGCCCGACATCGTCGGGCGCGCGAAGGAACGCCTCGACGCCGCCTACCGACGACATCTGCGGGCACCGGTCGGCCGCTCGGGCGGCGACGAGCTGCAGCTCCTGCTCACCGACCCCGCCGCAACGCTCGACGTCGTGCTCGAGCTCACGCGCGAGGGCCGCTGGAGCGTCGGCGTCGGCGTCGGCCCCGTACGGACTCCGCTGCCCGCAGCCGTGGTCGAGGCCACCGGACCGGCGTTCTACGCCGCCCGCGAGGCCGTCACCGCGGCGAAAGGGCGCCCGCAGCGGTTCGCCCTCGCGGTGGACGAGCACGCGTCCGATGACGTCCGCACGCGTGCGGCCGATGCCGAGTCGCTCGTGACCCTCCTCCTCGTGCTTCGCGAGCGTCGGTCCGACGCCGGCTGGGAGCTCTACGACCTGCTGCGCGACGGCCTGCCGCAGAAGGGAGCGGCCGAGCGCCTCGGCATCTCCCCCGCCGCGGTCTCCGCGCGCGCGAAGGCGGCGAGCCTGCGTGCCGAGCTCGACGTGACACCGGCCCTCGCTAGGCTGCTCGAAGACCTCGGCCGAGCGGCCGACGACGACGCCGAAGGAGCCAGGTGAACACCGTGTACCTCGCCACCGTGCTGAGCTGGTCCGCCCTCGTGTTCGGCCTCGGCGCCGCGACGGTGCTCTCGGTGCTGGCCTGGCTGAAGCCGCGCCCGGTCGTGCTCTGGTTCGCGACCGGCGCGCTCGGCATCGCGGTCGTCGCCGCGGCATCCGCCCCCGACGTCGTGCCGCCGGGGCTCGGCGCACTCGTCGGCGGTCTCGGGCTCGCCGTCGCGGTGTTCGGCGGCGGCCCCGCGGCGACCACCGCGCTCAACCTCGCCATGGGCGGCGACGTGGCACCGGGCCTGCACGGCGGCATCCTCGTGCCCGCGCGTCAGGTCCCTGGCGACGCCCAGTCCGTCGCCCCCGGAGCGCGCCGCGAGGTGCTGCGCGGCGGCCTCACGATCGGCGTGCTCGAGCGCGTCGCCACCGCGGGATCGATCATCGCCGGGTTCCCCGAGGGGTTGGCCATCGTCGTCGCCGTCAAGGGCGTGGGCCGGTTCACCGAGCTCGACGCCGCAGAGGCGCGGGAGCGCTTCATCATCGGCACGTTCGCGAGCCTCATCTGGGCGTGCGCGGCCGGGCTCGCCGTGCATCTCGCGATCCGCTGACGGGCGTCCGGACGCCGAGCGCTCGCGGCCGTGCTCAGTCGTGCGAGCGCGCGTGCCGACGATAGACGGAGACGCCCGGATCGCCGGGGATCCAGAACCGCCAGGGGAACGCCGCTCCCCCGCCGGCGCCGCTCACGCCCGTGCGCGGGCCGGCCGCGAACTCCACGGGCGACGCAGGCACGTGCAGCGAGAACGGCGCCGCGAGCAGGTCGGCGCCGCTCGCGGCGAGTGGTACGCCCAAGGCGAGCGAGAGCCGCGCCGGGCCGCGGGCGAGATCCCGGTCGGATGCCGCGGGGCGGCGCGCTCGCGCGAGCTCGAGCCCCTCGACGATCGTGCCGCCGCGCAGGAGGACCGCCGACGACATGCCCGGGACGCCGGCCACGACGTTGATGCAGACGTGCATGCCGTACGTGAAGTACGCGTAGAGGTGGGCGGCCTCACCGAACATCACGGCGTTGCGTTTCGTCATGCCCCGGAACGCATGCGAACCGGGATCCTCGCCGACGCCGCGGTACGCCTCGACCTCGGAGATCCGCAGGGCGACGCGGCCCTGCTCAGTGTCGTGCGCGAGCACCGCGCCGAGCAGCAGCGGCGCGAGCTCGACCGAGTCGCGCGCGAACCACTCGCGCGCGACGGCGACCACCTCGCCGACCGTCAGTCGGCCCCGCCGGGCAGCCCCGCGACGAGGAGCCGCACACGATCGGCGAGCGCCGCGAACTGGTGCGCGACCCGGTCGGGAGCGGTGCCCCCGATGCCGTTCCGGCTCGCGACCGAGCCCTCGATCGAGAGTACCGAACGCACGTCGGGCGTGAGGTGCGGCGAGATCGCCGCGAGCGCGTCGTCGTCGACCTCGTCGAGCTCGAGCGAGTGCTCCTCGGCGTAGCGCACGAGCGCGCCCGTGATCTCGTGGGCGTCGCGGAACGGCACGTGCCGCTTCACGAGCCACTCCGCGACATCCGTGGCGAGGGAGAAGCCCGCGGGGGCGAGTGCCGCCATGCGCTCGGTGTGGAAGGTCAGCGTCGCGATCATGCCCGTGAACGCGGGCAACAGCACTTCGAGCGTCTCGACCGAGTCGAAGACGGGCTCCTTGTCCTCCTGCAGGTCGCGGTTGTAGGCGAGCGGAAGCGCCTTGAGCGTCGCGAGGAGCCCGGTGAGGTTGCCGATGAGCCGGCCCGACTTGCCGCGGGCGAGCTCGGCGATGTCGGGGTTCTTCTTCTGCGGCATGATCGACGACCCCGTCGAGTAGCCGTCGTCGAGGGTGACGAACCCGAACTCGCGCGTGTTCCAGAGGATGACCTCCTCGGCGATGCGCGACAGGTCGATGCCGATCATGGCCGCGACGAACGCGAACTCGGCGACGACGTCGCGGCTCGCGGTGCCGTCGATCGAGTTCTCCGCCGGCGCGCCGAGGCCCAGGTCGCGGGCGACGGATGCCGCGTCGAGCCCGAGCGTCGACCCCGCGAGCGCGCCGCCGCCGTACGGCGAGACATCCGCTCGCTTCACCCAGTCGACGAGCCGGTCGAGGTCGCGCGAGAGCGCCCAGGCGTGCGCGAGCAGGTGGTGCGCGAGCAGCACCGGCTGGGCGTGCTGGAGGTGCGTGCGGCCCGGCATGATCGCCGTGCGGTGCGCGTCGGCCTGCGCGGAGAGCGCGTCGATGAGGTGCACGAGCTGGTGGCCGATCACCGCGGCGTGGTCTTTCAGATAAAGCCGCACGAGCGTCGCGATCTGGTCGTTGCGGCTGCGCCCCGCGCGGAGCTTGCCGCCCAGGTCGGCGCCCACCTCGGCGATGAGCGCCGCCTCGAGGGCGCCGTGCACGTCCTCGTCGGACTCGGCCGCGACGAGCTCGCCCGACTCGACCTTCGCCCCGATCGCGTCGAGGCCGGCGAGCATCGCGGCGAGCTCGTCGCTCGTGAGGTATCCGGCTGCGGCGAGCGCCCGCGCATGCGCGCGGGACCCGGCGAGGTCGTAGCCGGCGAGCTGCCAGTCGAAGTGCGTCGACTTCGAGAGCCGCGCGAGCTCGGGCGCGGGGCCGCTCGCGAAGCGGGCGCCCCAGAGCGATCCCTCGTTGGTGCCGTGCTGCTCGGCCATCACGCGTCCTTCCGGGCGAGGAGCCAGACGAGCAGCGCCTTCTGGGCGTGCAGGCGGTTCTCGGCCTCGTCCCAGATGATCGACTGCGCACCGTCGATGACGTCGGCGGTGACCTCGTAGCCGCGGTCGGCGGGGAGGCAGTGAAGGAAGACGGCGTCGGGTGCGGCGAGGGCCATGAGCTCGGCGTCGACGCGGTAGGCCCCGAAGGTCGCCACGCGGTGCGCCTTCTCGTCCTCCTTCCCCATCGACACCCAGGTGTCGGTCACGACGACGTCGGCGCCGGCGGCGGCCTCCGCGGCATCCGTGTACAGCGTCACCGAGCCGCCGGTCGACGCGGCGATGCGGTCGGCGTCGGCGACGACGGATGCCGCGGGCGCGAACTCGTCGGGCGAGGCGACCCGCACG
Organism: Agromyces tardus; assembly: GCF_003710805.1. GTDB lineage: Bacteria > Actinomycetota > Actinomycetes > Actinomycetales > Microbacteriaceae > Agromyces > Agromyces tardus. Next base: position 7,018 of record NZ_RHHB01000052.1, read on the forward strand.
TGCATGCCCGCGGTGACGCCCGCGAGCACGTAGGACTGCGCCATGTTGCTCGCCCCGTCGCCGAGGAAGGTGACGGTGAGGCCGGCGAGCCGGCCCTTGTGCTCGCGGATCGTGAGCAGGTCGGCGAGCAGCTGGCACGGGTGGAAGTCGTCGGAGAGGGCGTTCACGACCGGCACGGTGGTGCCCGCCGCCATCTCCTCGAGGCCCGCCTGGCCATAGGTGCGCCAGACGACCGCCGAGACCATGCGCTCGAGCACGCGTGCCGTGTCGGACGGGGTCTCCTTGCCGCCGAGCTGGCTGTTCGCGGTCGAGATGATGAGCGGCGTGCCGCCGAGGTCGGCGATGCCCACCGCGAACGAGACTCGGGTGCGGGTCGACGACTTGTCGAAGATCACGGCGACGGTCTGCGGGCCGGCGAGCGGACGCTGCGACCAGCGGTCGGCCTTGAGCTGCTCGGCGAGGTCGAGGATCTCGGCCTGCTCGGCGGGGGTGATGTCGTCGTCGCGGAGGAAGTGGCGGGTCATGCGGATCTGGGGTCCGTTCTGGGTCGGAGGAGTGGTCAGAGGGTGGCGGCGACGGAGTCGAGGGCGCGTGCGAAGCGCTCATCGAACTCGTCGAGCTCCGCGTCGCCGATGATGAGCGGCGGGGCCATGCGGATGGTGGCGTCGTTGGCGGCGTTGACAATGAGGCCGTTCGCGAGGGCGGCATCCGACACCTGCTGGGCGACCGGCTCGGCGAGCGCGACGCCGAGCAGCAGGCCGCGGCCGCGGACGCCCGTGACGAGCGGTGAGCCGAGCCCCAGCACCCGGTCGCGGAGCTGCGCACCGCGCACGGCGGCGTTGTCGACGAGGCCGGCGCGCTCGATCTCGCCGAGCACGGCGTTGGCGACGGCGGTCGCGAGCGGGTTGCCCCCGAACGTCGAGCCGTGCTGGCCCTTGGAGTAGAGCTCGGAGGCGTGGCCGAACGTGACGATGCCGCCGATCGGGAAGCCCCCGCCGATGCCCTTCGCCACGGCGATCGCGTCGGGCGTGATGCCCGCGTGCTGGTAGGCGAACCACTCGCCCGTGCGCCCGGCTCCCGTCTGCACCTCGTCGACGATGAGGAGCGCCCCGTGCCGATGCGTGAGCTCGCGCGCCGCCTCGAGGTAGCCCTCGGGCAGCTCGACGACGCCAGCCTCGCCCTTGATGGGCTCGACGAAGAGCGCCGCCACGGCATCGTCGAGGTTCGCCTCGAGCGCCTGGATCGTCGAGGGGAGGTGCTCCACACCGCCCGGCAGCGGTTCGAACGCCTGGCGCATGTGGGGCTTGCCGGTGAGCGCGAGCGAGCCCATCGTGCGGCCGTGGAACGCGTCGACGAGCGCGAGCACCCGGGTGCGCGCGCCGCCCGAGTTGTTGAGGCGGGCGAGCTTGAACGCGGCCTCGTTGGCCTCGGCGCCCGAGTTGCCGAACCAGACGCGACCCTGGTCGCCTGCGCCCGCGAGGCGCACGAGCCGCTCGGCGAGCTCGAGCGCGGGCTCGGTCATGAAGTAGTTCGACACGTGCGCGAGCGTGGCCGCCTGCCTCGACACCGCCTCGACGAACACGGGGTGCGCGTGGCCGAGCGAGTTCACGGCGATGCCGGCGAGGAAGTCGAGGTACTCGTTCCCCGCGTCATCCCACACCCGCGCGCCCTCACCGCGCACGAGCTTCGCGAGCGGCATGCCCATCGAGCGCATGATGCGCCGGTCGAATCGTTGCTGCCAGTCGCTCATGCGTGCACCCCGTCTCTGGCGGATGCCGCGTGGCCGGCGTCGGCGGCCGACGCGTCGTGCGAGCCGGCCGGCGCCGTGGCCGCCACGACCTCGGTGCCGCTGCCCGTCTGCGTGAAGATCTCGAGCAGGATCGAGTGCGGCTCGCGCCCGTCGATGATCGCCGCCTTCGGCACGCCGCCGTCGACCGCCTCGAGGCAGGCGGCCATCTTGGGGATCATGCCCGACTCGAGCGTCGGCAGCAGGGCAGCGAGTTCGGCCGAGTCGATCTCGGAGACGAGCGAGTCGCGATTCGGCCAGTCCCGGTAGAGGCCCGCAACATCCGTGAGGATCACGAGCTTCGCCGCGCCGAGCGCGACGGCGAGCGAGGCCGCCGCCGAGTCGGCGTTCACGTTGAGCGACTGCCCCGAGTGCTCGAGGTCGGGCGCGATCGACGACACGACGGGGATGCGACCCGCGTCGAGCTGCGCGTGCACCGCGGCGGGATCGACCTCGACGACATCCCCGACGAGCCCGAGGTCCACCTCGACGCCGTCGACCACGGCGCCCCGGCGCCGGCCGCGGAAGAGGCCCGCGTCCTCGCCCGACAGGCCCGCGGAGAGCGGTCCGTGCTCGTTGATGAGGCTAACGAGCTCGCGGTTCACCTGCCCGGTGAGCACCATGCGCACGACGTCCATCGTCTCGGGGGTCGTGACGCGGTAGCCGCCACGGAACTCGCTCGGGATGCCGAGCCGCTCGAGCATCGCCGAGATCTGCGGGCCGCCGCCGTGCACCACGACGGGTCGGATGCCCGCGTAGCGGAGGTACACCATGTCCTCGGCGAAGGCGCGCTGCAGCTCGGGGCTCACCATCGCGTTGCCGCCGAACTTCACCACCACGATCTCGCCGTGGTAGCGCTTCAGCCAGGGCAGCGACTCGATGAGCGCTGCGGCCTTGCGGGCCGCGGCGGTGGCCTCCGCCTGTTCGTCGTCGGGTTCGATGCGCTCGTTCGTCTCGTTCGTCTCGTTCACTGGTCCGTCGCTCATGCTCAACTCGCGTAGGCGCTGTTCTCGTGCACGTAGTCGTGCGTCAGGTCGTTCGTGAGCACGGTTGCGGACGCGTCGCCCGCGTGCAGCTCGATGAGCACGTGCGTCGCACGCGGCGTCAGGTCGACCTGGTCGCGCGGCCGGTCGGGACGCCCCGCGTGGCAGACGCGCACCCCGTTCATCGACACGTCGACGAGGTAGGGGTCGAACGGCGCCGTCGTGGTGCCGATCGCGGCGAGCACGCGGCCCCAGTTGGGGTCGTTGCCGAAGATCGCCGCCTTGAACAGGTTGTTGCGGGCGACGGAGCGCGCGACCTCGACCGCGTCGTCCTCCGTGACGGCGCCGCGCACCTCGATGGCGATGTCGTGGCTCGCGCCCTCGGCATCGGCCTGCAGCTGCCGGGCAAGGTCGGCGCACGCATCGACGAGGGCCGCCGTGAACGCGTCCAGCTCGGGCACGACGCCGGAGGCGCCCGACGCCATGAGCGTCACCTGGTCGTTCGTCGACATGCACCCGTCGGAGTCGAGCCGGTCGAAGCTCACCCGGGTGGCTTCTCGCAGTGCTGCGTCGAGTGCGCCGCTCGGCAGGTCGGCGTCGGTCGTGAGCACGACGAGCATCGTCGCCAGGCCCGGCGCGAGCATGCCCGCACCCTTCGCGATGCCCCCGATGCGCCACCCGTCGCCCTCGACCACGACGGTCTTGGGCTTGGAGTCGGTGGTCATGATCGCGCGTGCGGCGTCGGCGCCGCCGTCGGCCGTGAGCCGCGCCGCCGCGGAGAGCACGCCCTCCTCGAGCACCTCCCCGTCGAGCTGGTCGCCGATGAGTCCCGTGGAGCACACGAGCACGTCGCCTGCGGCGATGCCCAGGGCGGATGCCGCCGCCTCCGCCGTGCGATGCGTGACCTGGAAGCCCTCGGGGCCCGTGAAGCAGTTGGCACCGCCCGAGTTGAGCACGATCGCCGAGACGACGCCGTCGCGGATGACCTGTTCCGACCAGAGGATCGGGTTGGCCTTGGCGCGGTTCGAGGTGAACACGGCGGCGGCGTGCACGCGCGGCCCCCGGTTGACGATGAGCGCGAGGTCGAGCGCGCCGGTGCGCTTGATGCCCGCCGCGATGCCGGCGGCCTCGAATCCTGCGGGGGCGGTGACGGTCACGGCGCGACTCCGTTCACGGGGAGGCCGGTGGACTCGGTGAGGCCGAGCGCGAGGTTGGCCGACTGGATGGCGGCACCCGCGGTGCCCTTCACGAGGTTGTCGACGGCGGTCACGACGACGACGCGTCCGGCCGCCTCGTCGACGGCGAGGCCCATGAGCGCCGTGTTCGCGCCGAGCACGTCGGCGGTGCGCGGGAACTGGCCGTCGGGCAGCAGTTGCACGAAGGCCTCGCCGGCGTAGGCGTCCTCCCACGCGGCGCGGACCGTCGCGGCATCCGTGCCGGGAACGACCCGAGCGGTGGACGTCGCGAGGATGCCGCGCGACATCGGCACGATCACCGGCGTGAACGAGATCGTGGGCTTCGCCGCGCCCGCCCACCGCAGCGCCTGCTGGATCTCGGGGATGTGCCGGTGCGTGCCGCCCACGGCATACGGGTTGGCAGAGCCGAGGATCTCGGACCCGAGCAGGTGCGCCTTGAGGCTGCGGCCGGCGCCCGAGGGGCCGACGGCGAGCACCGTGACGAGATCCGCGTCCTCGATGACGCCCGCGCGGATGCCAGGGGCGAGCGACAGGGCGACGGTGGATGCGTTGCAGCCCGGCGCCGCGATGCGCCGCGAGCGCGTGAGCCGATCGCGCTGCGTGCCCGAGAGGCGCGGAAGCTCGGGCACGCCGTACGCCCAGGCTCCGTGGAAGTCGCCGCCGTAGAACGCCGCCCAGTCGGCGGCGCTCTCGAGGCGGTGGTCGGCGCCGCAGTCGACGACGAGGGTGTCGGCGGGCAGCTCGGCCGCGATCGCGCCCGAGGCCCCGTGCGGCAGCGCGAGGAACACGAGGTCGTGGCCCGCGAGGGTCGACGCGTTCGTCTCCTTGAGCGTGAGGTGCGTGTAGCTGCGCAGGTGCGGTTGCACGGCGGTGAGCGGCTGGCCGGCGTTCGAGTGCGCGGTGACGGTGCGCACCTCGAACTCGGGATGATCGGCGAGGAGCCGGAGGAGCTCCCCGCCCGCGTAGCCGGACGCGCCGGAGACGGCGACGGAGTACGTCATGTGTTCCACCTTATGGGCTGATCGGTCGAGGGATACGGCTCCGGCGACGCCCGACGCGGCAGGTCAGTGAGCCGCGGGGGTCGCCTGGATTCGGCGCTCGACCCGACGTCGGCCGCGCGCGACGACGGCACGCTGGACGCGTGCTGCGGTGGCGGGCCGGGCGGTGGACATGCAGCGACCCTACCGGGGCCGTGCGTGGCGCCGCAAACCGGCGGCCGCGGGGGTGCTGCGCGGCAGGTCAGATGTCGTCGCCGCGCGTGTGCACCCACGCCCGATCGACGAGCGACTCGAGCACGTGCCGGTCGACGGTTGCGAGCCGGCCGATCCAGAGGCATCCGGCACCCAGCTTGACCCGGCCGAGCCGGTCGATGAGCTCCTCGGCGCCCGGAGTCTGCAGCCCGTAGAGCGAGATCGAGGCCTTGCGAGGAGAGAAGCCCACCACCATCCAATCGCCCTCGCGGCCGGACGCGTACCGGAAGTGGTGGAGGCCGTAGCCCACGATCGACGGTCCCCACATGACCGCATCGGTGCCCGTCACGCGGTCGAAGAGCTCGCGCAACTCGAGGCCGTCGGCTCGACGTCCGGCGGGCTCGACGGACTCGAGGAACTCGGACACCGAGGCGCCCGTCGGCTTCGTCTTCGCTTCGGCCATGACTCACGGTACCGCCGGGACGGATCGGGCACATCCCCTTCGGACCGATCGCGCGGGCGAACGAGGGGCGCGCGGCCTCCGTCGGCCGTGCGCCCCTCAGGACGGTTCGTGACGGATGTCGCTACTCGCGGATCGCGGCGCCGGTGCGCTCCCGCGCCACCGCAGCGCCTGCGAGCTTCGCGTCGCTCGCCTCCGCCGCCGTGAGCGTGCGGTCGGCGGCGCGGAAGCGGAGCGCGAACGTGAGGCTCTTCGAGCCAGCAGGAACGCCCTGGCCGCGGTAGTCGTCGACGAGTTCGAGGTGCTCGAGGAGCTCCCCCGCGCCGTCGCGCACGGCCGCTGCGACCTCGGCGGCCGGAACGTCGGCCGCGACGAGGAGGGAGAGGTCCTGCGTGGCGGCGGGCAGGGTGCCGATCGGACGCGCCTCCACCGCGGGCTCGGTCGCCGCGATGATCGCGTCGAGGTCGAGTTCGGCGACCGCGACGACGCGCGGCAGGTCCGCCTGCTCCGTGAGGCGCGGGTGCAGCTCGCCGGCGTAGCCGACGGTGGTGCCGCCGACGCGGACCTCGGCGGTTCGGCCGGGGTGGAACGCCTGATGGGCGCCCTGCACGAACTCGACCTCGGCGCCCGCGGCGAGCGCGATACGGCGCACCGCGTCGAGCGCGTCGGCGATGCCGACCGGCTCCGCCGCGCGGCCCGGCTGCTTGCGCACCAGGTCGCCCGTGAGCAGCACGCCCACGTGGCGGGGCTGGGGCGGGATGCCCGCGTCGAGCGCCGCGAGCGTCTCGGCGTCGGGTCGCCGGGCCCCCACAGGCAGCTCGGGAGCCCCGTAGCTGCGGCCTGCCTCGGGCGTGAAGACGAGCCCGAGCTCGAAGAGGTCGAGGTCGGTGAGTCCGCGCGAGAGGTTGCGGCGGGCGACGCCGATGAGACCGGGGATGAGCGAACGGCGCAGGAACGGCGCGCTCGCGTCGAGCGCGTTCGCGAGCCGCACGCTCGCCACGGGCGATCCGTCGACGCTGCCGTAGGTCGCGTTCTCGGCCTCGGACACGAACGGGAACGCGAGCACCTCGGTGGATCCCGACGCGGCGAGCGCGTCGGCGACGCCGCGGCGGATGCGCTGCGAACGCGTGAGGCCCCGCCCGGGGGGCGCGACGGGCAGCTCCGACGGGATGCGGTGGTAGCCGACGAGTCGCGCCACCTCCTCGGCGAGATCGGCCCTGCCGGTGAGGTCGGGACGCCACGTCGGGGGCACGACCTCGAACCCGCCGTCGACGCGGGTGACGTGACCGCCGACCTCGGCGAGCGCTTCGTGCACCTCGTCGTCGGTGTAGTCGACGCCGATGAGGCCCGACACGTAGCCGTCGGGCAGCAGGATCGCCTGGCGGGCCGGCGCCTCGTGGATGAGCGAGCCGCCCGCGTCGGCGGTGCCCCCCGCGAGGTCGACCATGAGCTGGGCGACCCGGGACACGGCCGGCCCCGCGATCTCTGGGTCGACGCCGCGCTCGTAGCGCTTCGCCGCCTCGCTCGGCAGCTTGTGCCGCCGGGCCGTGCGAGCGATCGACACCGGGTCCCAGTTCGCCGCCTCGATGAGCACGTTGCGCGTGGCGTCGCTCATCTCGGTCTCCGCGCCGCCCATGACGCCGCCGAGGCCGATCGGGCCGCGGTCGTCGGTCACGACGAGGTCCTCGACGTGGAGCGTGCGCTCCTTGCCGTCGAGGGTGGTGAACTTCTCGCCCGGCTTCGCCCGGCGCACGACGATGCCGCCGCGGAGCGTGTCGAGGTCGTAGCCGTGGATCGGCTGCCCGAACTCGAGCATCACGTAGTTGGTGATGTCGACGAGCAGCGAGAGCGAGCGGATGCCGGCGAGCTTGAGCCGCGCGACCATCCACGCCGGAGTCGGACGCGACGGGTCCACCCCGCGCACGATGCGCGTCGCGAACACCGCCGAGCCGACGCGGCCGCGGATGGGCGCCTCGTCGCGGATCTCGACGGGGAACGCGTCGACCGCGGCATCCACCGGGCTCGACTGCTCGACCGGGTCGCGGAACCGCGCACCCGTGGCGTGGGCGTACTCGCGCGCCACCCCGCGGATGGAGAACGCGTAACCGCGGTCGGGCGTGACGTTGATCTCGACGGCCGCGTCGTTCAGGCCGAGGAGCGCGATGGCGTCGGACCCGACCGGCGCGTCGATGCCGAGCGTCGAGAGGCGCAGGATGCCCTCGTGGTCGTCGCCGAGGCCGAGCTCGCGTGCCGACGCGATCATGCCGTCGGACACATGGCCGTACGTCTTGCGCGCCGCGATGGGGAACGGACCGGGCAGCACAGCCCCCGGGAGCGTCACCACGACCTTGTCGCCGACGAAGAAGTTGCGGGCACCGCAGACGATGCCGTGCACGGCCTCGCCGCCGTCGGCCGCCGTCTCACCCTCGGGGGCGACGCGCACCTGGCACCAGCGGATGGTCTTGCCGTTGGACTGCGGCTCCTCGACGAACTCGAGCACCTCGCCGACCACGATGGGCCCGCTGAGGTCGAACGTGTGCACGTCCTCCTCCTCGAGTCCCACCTTCACGAGGGCGGCGTGCACGTCTTCGGGGGTCGACCCCGGGACGAGCTCGACGTATTCGGCGAGCCAGCTGAGCGGCACTCGCATGATCTAGACCACCATTCCGAACTGCTGCGAGAAGCGGATGCCCGAGCGGGCAGTGACATCGAGCGACATCTAGACCACCATTCCGAACTGCTGCGAGAAGCGGATGCCCGAGCGGGCAGTGACATCGAGCGACATCTAGACCACCATTCCGAACTGCTGCGAGAAGCGGATGTCGCCCTCGGCCATGTCGCGCATGTCCTGCACGTCGTTGCGCAGCATGAGCCCGCGCTCGATGCCCATGCCGAAGGCGAAGCCCGTGTAGACCTCGGGGTCGATGCCCGCGGAGCGGAGCACGTTGGGGTGCACCATGCCGCAGCCGCCCCACTCGATCCAGCGCGCGCCGCCCTTGAAGGTGGGGTGCCAGAAGTCGAGCTCGGCGGAGGGCTCGGTGAACGGGAAGAAGCTCGGACGCAGGCGGATCTTCGCCTCCTCGCCGAAGATCGCCTTCACGAAGTGGTCGAGGGTGCCCTTGAGGTGCGCCATCGTGAGGCCCTTGTCGACGGCGAGGCCCTCGAACTGCATGAAGACGGGCAGGTGCGTCGCGTCGAACTCGTCGGTGCGGTAGACGCGGCCGGGCGCGAGCACGTAGATCGGCACCTCGCGCTCGAGCATCGAGCGCACCTGCACGGGACTCGTGTGCGTGCGCAGCACGAGGTGCGCCTCGGGCGGGTCGACGAAGAACGTGTCCTGCATCGCGCGCGCGGGGTGGTCGGCGTCGAAGTTGAGCGCATCGAAGTTGAACCACTCGCTCTCGACCTCGGGGCCCTCGGCGATCTCCCAGCCCATGCCGGTGAAGACGTCGCACACCCTGTCTTGCAGCAGGGCGAGCGGATGCCGCGCTCCGGCCGTGAATCGCGACGGCAGCGCCGTGACATCCACCGCCTCGGCCGCGAGCTGCGCCTCGGCCTCGGCCTCGACGATCTCGGCCTCGCGCGCCTGGAACGCCTGGGTCACCCGGCCGCGGGCTGACCCGACGAGCTTGCCGAGCGCGGCCTTCTGGTCGTTGGGCACGTCGCGGAGGGAGGCGTTGAGCCGCGCCAGCGCCGACTTCTCGCCGGTGTGCTCGGTGCGGACGGTCTTGAGCGCCGCGGAGTCGCCCGCGGACGCGATGGCCGCGAGGGCCGCGTCGACGGCCGCGTTGACGGCGTGTTCGCTGATTTCGAGGGGCTCGGACACGAGAGACGAGTCTACCGGTGCGATCCGCACCGCTCGCGTGCGAGCCGGTCCGTCAGCGCGACGGTCGGGTCATGGTGCGGCGCCGCCCTCGGCCTGCTTGCCGGCGGCGCTCGCCTGCGCCAGGAGCATCGCCTGGCCCGGGTTGTCCGGGTCGAGCCGCTCGCCCGACGACTTCGACGCGGTGCGCCTCGACACCCAGCGGGCGAACCACGAGAGCGTCAGGTTCATCGTGAGGTAGAGCACGAGCGCCACGACGAAGAACGAGAAGAGGTATCGGTTGCCGTAGTAGCTCGGGAGCTGGTTGAGCGTGACGCGCATGAGCTCGACGTAGCCGACGATGTAGCCGAGCGACGTGTCCTTCAGCAGCACGACGAGCTGCGCGACGATGATCGGCAGCATCTGGCGGAACGCCTGCGGGAACTCCACGAGCATCTTCGACTGCAGGGGACGCATGCCGAGGCTGAGCCCCGCCTCGCGCTGGCCCTTCGGCAGCGCCGCGAGGCCCGCCCGCAGCGCTTCGCCGATGAGCGCGCCGTTGTACAGCGTGAGCGCGGCGACGACCGCCCAGAAGGCGCCCGTGCTGAGCACGAGCAGGATGAACAGCATCATGAGCAGTACGGGCATGCCGCGTAGGAACTCGAGCACCACCGCGGTGGGGACCCGGACCCACGCAATCGCGGAGCTGCGCAGCAGCGAGAAGACGATGCCGAGGGCGATGGCGAGCACCGATGCCGTGAGGGCCGCGCGCAGCGTGCCCCACACGCCGACGACGAAGATGTACTGCCACACCTGCGGGTCCGTGAAGATGTTCCAGCGACTCGCGTCGAAGTAGCCGGGCAGCATGAGCCCGCCCGCGGCCTCGCGCGGCTGGGCGAGGGTCCAGATGACCCACGCGAGTACGGCGGCGATGAGCGTGCCGGCGATGATCGACAGGGTGAGCGAGAGCCGCCGGGCCTTGGGCCCGGGCACGTCGAAGAGCACGGCCGGAGCGCTCATCGCTGCACCACCCACTTCCGTTCGAGCTGCCCGGCGATCAGGCCGAGCGGGATGGTGATGACGAGGTAGAGGGTGGCGACGCCGAGGAGGATCGCGATGACCGCGTCGCCGTTCGCGTTCGCGAGCTCACGTCCGACGGCGAAGAGCTCGACGACGAAGAACCCGCCCGCGACCGAGGTGTTCTTGGTGAGGGCGATGAAGACGTTGATGAGCGGCGGGATCGTCATGCGGAATGCCTGCGGCAGCACGATGAGCCCGACGGTCTGGCCGAACCCGAGGCCGACGCTGCGGGCCGCCTCGGCCTGGCCGACCGGGACGCCGTTGATGCCCGAGCGCAGCGCCTCGGCGACGAACGGCGAGGTGTAGATCGAGAGGGCGATCATGGCGGCGACCTCGTAGGGCAGCCGGGACCCGAGGTAGGGCAGGACGATCGCGCAGAAGAAGATGACGAGGGTGAGCGGCGTGTTGCGCACGAGTTCGGTGTAGACGGTCGCGAACCCGCGCAGCGACGCGATCGGCGAGATGCGCATCGCCGCGATGAGCGTGCCCAGCACGAGTGCCGAGACGCCGCTCACGAGCAGGAGCTGCAGCGTCATGGCGAACCCCTCGAGGTACCTCGGCAGGTTCTCGATGACGGCGTCCACATGGCTCCCTTCGGTCGGCGGGGCCGGATGCCCCGGGGCGGTGCGCGGTGCGCCCGCCCCGGGTCATCCGTTCGGATCAGTTCTCGTAGCGGTCGACGGCAGGCGGGTCGACGAACGGCAGCACCGTGCCTGCCGTCTTGTTCCACGCCTCTTCGTAGGTGCCGTCGGCGTAGGACTCCTCGAGCACGTCGTTGATCCACATGCGGAAGTCGGTGTCCTCCTTCTTCAGGCCGATGCCGTAGGGCTCCTGGGTGAAGGGCTCTCCGACGATCTTGAACTCGCCCTCGTTCTGTGCGGCGAGGCCCGCGAGGATCACGTTGTCGGTCGAGACCGCAACGACCTGGCCGGAGCGCAGGGGCTCGAGGCAGGCCGTGTAGGTGTCGGTGAGCACCGGCTCGGCGCCGAGCGTCGCGAGGTTCTCGGCGGGGGTCGAGCCCGTCACGGAGCACGCCTTCTGCCCCACGAGGTCCTGCTCGCTCTTGATGGTGTCGTTGTCGGCGAGCACGAGGATCGACTGCCCTGCCATGTAGTAGGGACCGGCGAAGGAGATGACCTCCTTGCGCTTGTCGTTGATGGTGTACGTCGCGACCACGATGTCGACCTGGCCGTTCTCGATGAACGGCTCGCGGTTCGCGGAGACGGTCTCGACCCACTTGATGTCCTCGGGCGCGATTCCGAGCTTGCCCGCGATGATCTTGCCGATCTCGACGTCGAAGCCCTCGGGCGTGCCGTCGGGACCGACGAGGCCGAACAGCGGCTGGTCGAACTTGGTGCCGATCGTGATGGTGCCCGCGTCGGCGAGCTTGGCCATGGTCGTGTCCGCATCGAACGTGGGCGTCGCCTCGACGCTCGGCTCCGCGCCGTCGCCGCCGGGACTGCCGGCGTCGCCGGCGCATCCGGCGAAGAGCAGGGCCGTTGCGGCGGCCGCCGCGACGAGTGCGATTCTGCTGCGTTTCATGTCGTGCCTCATCTCGTGTTCGTTCGGGATTTCCCCGCCGCTCGTGGCAGCGCAGGCCTAGTGTTCGAGGATCTTCGAGAGGAAGTCCTTCGCGCGGTCGGACTTGGGGTGGTCGAAGAACTCCGCGGGCGCCGCCTCCTCGACGATGCGGCCGTCGGCCATGAAGAGCACGCGGTCGGCGGCCTTCCTGGCGAACCCCATCTCATGGGTGACGACGATCATCGTCATGCCCTGGTCGGCGAGCCCGATCATGACGTCGAGCACCTCGTTGATCATCTCGGGGTCGAGGGCGCTCGTCGGCTCGTCCATGAGGATGAGCTTCGGGTTCATCGCGAGCGAGCGGGCGATGGCGACGCGCTGCTGCTGGCCGCCCGAGAGCTGCGCGGGCATCTTCTTGGCCTGATTCGCGACGCCGACCCGCTCCAGCAGCTCCATCGCCCTGGCGTCGGCGTCCTTGCGTGCCATCTTGCGCACCCGGATGGGCGCGAGCGTCACGTTCTCGAGCACCGTCTTGTGTGCGAAGAGGTTGAACGACTGGAAGACCATGCCGACGTCGGCCCGCAGCTTCGCGAGACCGGCTCCCTCTTCGGGCAGCTTCTCGCCGTCGATCGTGATGGACCCAGAGTCGATCGTCTCGAGCCGGTTGATCGCACGGCACAGCGTGGACTTGCCCGAGCCGCTCGGCCCGATGACGACGACCACCTCGCCGCGGTTCACGACCGTGTTGATGTCGTTCAGCACGTGCAGGTCGCCGTAGTGCTTGTCGACGTGATCGATGACGACGAGGGGTTCACCTCGGCGCACCGAGATGTTGGACGTCGCGGGGGCAGGTACGGACGGCTCCATATCCCCCAAACTAGGGATGCCTCATAGGAAAGCGATAGGACCGCGCCGGGGCGGTTACCGTTTCGTGACCTCAGGGGCGCTGGGCGAACGCGCTCTCGTAGAGGCAGACGGATGCCGCGGTCGCGAGGTTCATGGACTCGGCATGACCGTAGATGGGCACCGTCACGACGCGGTCGGCGAGCGCGAGCTGCTCGTCGGGGAGCCCGCGCGCCTCGTTGCCGAAGAGCCACGCGGTGGGCTGCTCGAGGACCCCCTCCCGTCGCACCGCGAGCAGGTCGTCGCCCTTCACGTCGGCGGCGAGCACGGTGAGCCCGGCGGCGCGGGCCCGGATGAGCACGTCGTCGAGCTCGGCGCCGACGGCGACCGGCAGGTGGAAGATCGACCCCGTCGACGAGCGCACGACCTTCGGGTTGTAGAGGTCGACCGCGCGTCCGGTGAAGATGACGGCGTCGGCGCCGGCGGCATCCGCGGCGCGCACGATCGTGCCCGCGTTGCCGGGGTCGCGCACCTCCTCGAGGATCGCGACGAGCTTCGGCGTCGCCGCGAACACGTCCTTCACGGCGGTGGGGAACTGGCGGCACACCGCGACGAAGCCCTGCGGCGTGACCGTGTCGGCCATCGCGTGCAGCACCTCCTCGGTCACGAACTCCACGTCGAGGTCGGCAGCGGCAGCGGCGTCGGCGATGTCGGGGTGGCGTTCGAGCGCCGACGGCGTCGCGAAGAGGTCCACCACGAGCTGCGGCCGGAAGGTCAGCGCCTCGGCGACGGCCTGGGGCCCCTCGAGCAGGAACAGCCCGGTCTCGACGCGGGCGGGCTTCTTCGCGAGCTTCGCGACGGCGCGGACGCGCGGCGACCTGGGGTTCTCGAGCATGCGGCAAGTCTATAAACCCGGATGCCGCGACCCCCGCCACGGCCCGCCCGCACCGCGGTACCTCCCCGTCGAGCGTCACCGGAACAGGAATCGGAGCCACCGGAGGTGCACGCAGCTCATGTTCCCGATGCCGGCGCGGCGCGTCGTCCTGCTTCCGAGACGCGTCGGACGCAGAGCACGCGGCATCCGCCCCCGTCGAGCGTCACCGGGAACGCCGAACGGCCCGGCACCACGAGGGTGCCGGGCCGTTCGACGGATGCGGAGACTACGCCGCGGCCTTGGGGGCCGAGGTGTCGGCCGGGAGCGCCGCCTTGGCGGACTCGACGAGCGCCGCGAAGGTCGCGGGCTCGTTCACGGCGAGCTCGGCGAGGATGCGGCGGTCGACCTCGATGCCCGCGAGGGCGAGGCCCTGGATGAAGCGGTTGTACGTCAGGCCGTTCTGGCGCGACGCGGCGTTGATGCGCTGGATCCAGAGGCGACGGAAGTCGCCCTTCTTCTTGCGACGGTCGTTGTACGAGTAGACGAGGGAGTGGGTGACCTGCTCCTTCGCCTTCCGGTAGAGACGCGAACGCTGGCCGCGGTAACCCTCGGCGCGCTCGAGGATGACCCGGCGCTTCTTGTGGGCGTTGACCGCCCTCTTCACTCTTGCCATGACTCTGTTTCTTCCTAACGGGTCTCGTCGCTCAGCGACCGAGCAGCTTCTTGATGACCTTGGCGTCGGGGGCCGACACGACCTTGTCCTGGTTCAGACGGCGGGTGCGCACGGAGGACTTGCCCTCGAGGTTGTGGCGCATACCGGCCTGCTGCTTCTTGATCTTGCCGCTGCCGGTGATCTTGAAGCGCTTCTTGGACCCGGAGTGGGTCTTCTGCTTCGGCATCTCGTGTTTCTCCTTGGTTCTGCCGCCACGCGGGTGGCGGACGGGGGTGCTGGCCTAGGCCTCGGTGGTCTCGGCCGTCTGCGTCTCGGACTCGCCCGCGGCATCCGCCGCCGGCCGGGCCTTCGCCGCAGCACGCTGTGCATTCGCCTCGGCCTTGGCCTCGGACTTGTTCTTCAGAGGAGCGATGACCATGACCATGTTGCGGCCGTCGATCGTGGGGTTGTGCTCGACCGTGCCGAACTCCGCCACGTCTTCCGCGAAGCGCTGCAGGAGGCGGACGCCCATCTCGGGACGCGACTGCTCGCGACCCCGGAAGAGGATCATCGCCTTCACCTTGTCGCCGGTCTTCAGGAAGCCGACGGCGCGCTTCATCTTGGTCTCGTAGTCGTGCTTGTCGATCTTGAGGCGGAACCGGACCTCTTTGAGGATGGTGTTCGCCTGGTTGCGCCGGGCCTCTTTCGCCTTCTGCGCAGCCTCGTACTTGTACTTGCCGTAGTCCATGATCTTGGCGACCGGGGGCTTGGAGTTCGGTGCGACCTCGACGAGATCGAGGTCGGCCTCCTGGGCGAGCCGCAGGGCCACCTCGATCTTCACGACGCCGACCTGTTCTCCGCCGGGACCCACGAGGCGGACCTCGGGAACGCGGATACGGTCGTTTGTACGGGGATCGCTGATGCGTGTTCTCCTCTACTCGAGCTGTGACGCTCGACGGGAGGCGGATGCCGCCCGTCGACGAGAGCGGAAGATCCACGCAGGCTCGCACGGAATCACACCGTCAAGCACTGCGGCACCCTGTCTACTCCCCCGGCTTGCGCCGTGGAAGCGGAGTGCAATCGACCCGGTAACCTTGATGAAGCGGTATGCGCGGGTGGGAGAATCTCCACTTTCGTACCGGGGACTGGCCCCGGGCCCGCAGTAGTCTAACAGAGGATGTCTGTGAGCAACAGTTCAGACGAGTCCACCCTCGAGGCCACCGTGTCGGGCGCCGACGAGGCCGTCGCCGAGGCGACCCGCGACATCGCGGAGGTCCCGGCGGTCGAGGTCATCACGACCGCCGCGGTGCACCTCATGAGCGCCGCCGCCGTCAAGGTGGGCCTCGCCGACGACCCCGCCGAGCAGACCGACCTCGACGAGGCGCGCAAGCTCATCAACGCCCTCGCCGGGCTCATCACCGCGGGCGCCCCCGAGATCAGCGACATGCATGCGCGCTCGCTCCGCGACGGCTTGCGGTCGCTCCAGCTCGCATTCCGCGAGGCGTCGGTCATCCCCGACCCGATCGGCCAGGGCCCCGGCGAGAAGTGGACCGGCCCCGTCACCTGAGTCCCGTGCCCACGACGCGGGCGGCGGTATCCGTCACCGCTGGCAGTGCGGGCACCAGTACGTGTCGCGCAGCTCGAGCGGGTTGCGGCCGAACCGGCCGTGCTCGATCGTCGTGCCGCACCGACGACACGGCTCGCCGGCACGTCCGTACACCCACAGCCGGCGCCCGCGGCGCGTGTCACCCGTGGTCGTGCGCTCGAAGCGGTCGCGGTTGGCCCGGATGACGCGGCTCGCAAGGGCGACCAGGGGTGCGAGCTCGACCTCGCCGATGGGCCGGTCGGGGCGGATGCCGCGCAGGAAGCACAGCTCGTTGACGTAGACGTTGCCGAGCCCCGCGAGGTTGCGCTGCTCGGCGAGGGCGACGACGACGGGTGCGCCGGGATCGGCGGCGAGTCGCCGCTCGGCCTCCGCCGGGTCCCAATCCGGGCCGAGCAGGTCGGGCCCGAGGTAGGCCATGCGCTCGGCCTCCTCGCTCGCGGGGAACACCTCGAGCACGCCCAGGTCGGAGCCCACGGCCACGGCGTCGGCCGTCTCGATGATCGCGCGCACCCGGAAGTCGGGCCGGCGGCGGCGTTCTCCGGCCCGGAATACCCGCCACTCCCCCTCCATCTTGAGGTGCGAGTGCAGCACGTCGTCGCCGATGCGCATGAGCAGATGCTTGCCGCGACTTGCCACGGAGTGCACCACTCGGCCCGCGAGGTCGACGGTGGCGAACGCGGGCACGCGGAGGTCGCTGCGCACGACCACCTGCCCGGCGAGGGCCTCGTCGAGCCGCTTCGCCGCGGCGTAGACGGTGTCACCCTCGGGCATCGAAGCGGAACCCCCTCGGCGTCTCGCGGAATCCGGCGGCCCGGAGCGGTGCGTCGAGGGGCGAGCCGTGCACGCCCTGCCCGTTCACCGACTCGACACGGAACCGCGCACCGCGCGCCCGCGCGATCGCGTCGGCGAGCGCGGTGGCCGCCCGGGCGAGCACGTCGGCGTCGTCGGTGAAGACGAGGGCCGTGCGCCCGCCGCGTTCGAGGTAGAACGCGGCTTCGCCGTCGACGATGGCGACGACCGCCCCCGACTTGCGGGCGGGCCGATGCCCGAGCTCGACGAGCGGCGCCGGCCACTCGAGCGCGGCACCGAACGGGTTCGCGGGGTCGGTCGCCGCGAGTGCGAGCGCACCGCCCTCGGTTGTCTGGCGCAACCGGTCGACGGCGGCGGTGGTCGCGAACTGCGCGCCGCCCTGGCCCTCGATGTAGTAGCCGCGCCGCACGCGCCCCGACTCC
This sequence comes from Agromyces tardus, assembly GCF_003710805.1. Lineage (GTDB taxonomy): Bacteria > Actinomycetota > Actinomycetes > Actinomycetales > Microbacteriaceae > Agromyces > Agromyces tardus. The sequence continues at coordinate 24,243 of NZ_RHHB01000052.1, forward strand.
TCGAATCCCGCGAGCGTGCGGTAGGCGAGCGCGAAGCCGCCGACGATTTCCTCGGCGACCACCGAGCCGCGGGTCACGATGCCGTAGCGCTCGATCAGGGTCTCGCCGAGCGCGTGCGCGCGGGGCGTGGCGGCGTCGCTCGGCACGGGCAGCACCGCCCAGCGGCCGGCGGCGCGTGGCGGCGCGGACCGGGCGGCGCT
>NZ_RHHB01000053.1 GCF_003710805.1 Agromyces tardus
GTAGCCGGCGGCCTCGGCCCCGGCGGCGGCGCCCGCGTCGGGCGCGTCCGCGAGGAGCGCGTCGAGCACGGCCCGGTCGTCGGCGTCGAGCGCATCGAGCGCGTCCGCCGCGAGGAGGGCGTCGAGGTCGTTCGGCACGATGGGCGCGCTCGCGTCGCGCCCCGCGGCATCCGTGGGCTCGGGCGCCCCGTCGGGACGCGCGCCGCCGCGGTCGGGTCCGGTCATGTCGTCACCCCCATCAGCTCGCGCAGTCGGATCATGCCGTCGCGCAATCGGGTCTTCACGGTGCCGAGCGGCACCCCGAGCCTGGCGGCGATCTCGGTATGGGTGAGGCCCCCGTAGTACGCGAGCGCGACGCACTCGCGCTGCAGCTCGGAGAGCCCGGCGAGGGCGACGTGCGCCTTCTCGTGCTCGATGCGCACCTCGGCCGCCTCGGCGACGGTGTCGACCGGCACCTCGAGGTCGCGCGCGCCGACCTTCGCGTCGCGTTCGCGCGAGGACTGCGCGGCGCGCACCCGGTCGACTGCGCGCCGGTGCGCGAGCGTGAACATGTACGAGAGGGCGCTGCCCCGCGACGGGTCGAACCGCGCCGCCGTCTGCCAGATCTCGAGGTACACGTCCTGCGTCACCTCCTCGGCCTGGGCCGGGTCGACGACGAGGCGCCGCACGAGCCCGAAGATGCGAGCGGCCGACTGGTCGTAGAGCGCACCGAAGGCGGCCCGGTCCCCGCCGGCCGTCGCGACGAGCAGGTCGTCGAGCGGTCGGGCGGATGCCGCGGGCGTCGTCTCCGCCTCCTGCACCACGGTTCCCAGCATGGCAGACCGGGAGCGCCGCGCCGACCTCCGGGGAGCGGCGATGCGCGGTGGGGCCAGCACTGGAGTCACGGGGGCCTGCTTTCTCGGTTCGCTGGGTGATTCGGCGCGGACGCGGCATCCGATTGGTGGAGCTCGCGTCGGCGCAACCCCTCCCGGCAGCGCACTCGCGGCCGCTCGCGCGTGAGCGGGTCGACGGATGCCGCAGCCGAAGCCGTCCCGAAGCCCGACCAATCCGAATCCGCGCGCCCGCCGAACTCCCTCCTGACGGCCCCGCCACGCGGGCCGCGACCATTGAAGGAGTAGACCGATGCGTTCCTCATTCCGCAGCACCCGCACCGTGCTCGCCGCCCTGTCCCTCACCGCCGTCGCCGCGCTCGGCCTGGCCGGCTGCAGCAGCGCCGGCTCGGCGACCGAGACCGAAGACGAGACCACGATGTCCGAGTCGCCCATGGCCACCGAGGAGTCGATGGCCGACCCGGCCGCCGACCTCGTCGGACCCGGCTGCGCCGCGTACGCGGAGCAGGTGCCCGACGGCTCCGGCTCGGTCGCCGGCATGGCGCAGGACCCGGTGGCGGTCGCCGCCTCGAACAACCCGCTGCTCACGACCCTCGTCGCGGCGGTGTCCGGGCAGCTCAACCCCGACGTGAACCTCGTCGACACGCTCAACGGCGACGAGTTCACCGTCTTCGCGCCCGTCGACGACGCCTTCGCGAAGATCGACCCCGCCACGATCGAGACGCTGAAGACCGACAGCGACCTGCTCACGTCGATCCTCACCTACCACGTGGTGCCCGGCCAGCTGAGCCCCGATGAGGTCGTCGGCACCCAGACCACCGTGCAGGGCGGCACCGTCGAGGTGACCGGCTCGGGCGACGACCTCATGGTCGACGACGCCAAGGTCATCTGCGGCGGCGTGCACACGGCGAACGCCACCGTGTACCTCATCGACTCGGTGCTGATGCCCCAGTAACTCACCGCAGCGCATCGAGACGGCCCCGCCCGACCGGACGGGGCCGTCTCGCGTGTCCTCAGCGTGCTCGAAGCGTCATGGGCGAGGCTGGGAAGCCGCCCTCGCAGAACGGAGACCCGGCGCATGGCCTGGAGCGTCGTCCTCGACATCGTGCTCGTGCTCGTGCTCATCGGCGCGCTCGTGAACGGATGGCGCATGGGGCTGCTCCGCACCGCGGCCGGGCTCCTCGGACTCGTGGCGGGCGGCATCGCCGCGTACTTCGCGATGCCCTGGGTCGCCACGCTCGTGCCCGCGCCGGAGTGGCGGGCGACGGCCGCGCTCGCGACGGCGATCGTGCTGCTGGTGCTCGGCTCGACGCTCGGCGCCGCGCTCGGCCGTGCCCTGGGTCGCGGCGCGCGGGCGGTGAAGCTCGGCCCCGTCGACCGGGTGCTCGGCGCGATCGGCAACACGATCGTCACGGCGTTCGTGATCGCGATCGTCGCCACGAGCGTCTCGGCGATGGGCGTGCCCGTGCTCTCCCCCGCGATCGGCGGATCCTGGGTGGTGCGCAGCATCGACCAGGTCACGCCCGCGCCCGCGCGTTCGTTCCTCGCGCAGGTGCGCACCGCCGCGGTCGGCTCGGCGATCCCCTGGCTCGTCGGCGTGCTCGACGGACCCACCGTGGCCCCCGAGTTGCCGACGGGCACGCTCGCCACCGAGCAGCTGTCGCGGGCCGCGGCATCCGTCGTGCGCGTCACCGGCACCGCCTACGAGTGCGGCAGCAACCTCTCGGGGAGCGGCTTCGTCGTCGCCGAGGACCGCATCGTGACGAACGCCCACGTCGTCGCCGGCGTCGACGAGCCGATCATCGAGGCGCCGGGGCAGCCGGCTGTCGCGGGACGGGTGGTGGCGTACGACGCCGACAACGACCTGGCGGTCATCGCGGTCGACGGGCTCGCGACGCCGGCGCTCCCGCTCGCCGACCCCGTCGCGCCAGACACCGAGGTCGCCGTCGCCGGGTATCCGTTCGGCGGCCCGCTCGAGGTGCGGCCCGCGCGGGTCATGTCGTCGGGCCCCATCACGATCTCCGTCGACGGCGCGCGCTCGACGCGCGAGGTCGTGACCCTCGCTGCCGACGTCGACCACGGCAACTCGGGCGGTCCCGTGCTCACCGGCGACGGCCGGGTCGACGGGGTCGTGTTCGCGAAGTCGGAGTCGGTCGAGAACGTGGGCTTCGCGGTGCCCGTCGCGACGCTCGCCCCGCTCGCCGCCGCGGCGGCGTCGCTCAGCGACCCCGTCGACTCGGGGGTCTGCGTCTTCTAGCGCCGGCCTGGGGCCGCGCCCTGCCGCGCCGTGGCGTCTCGGCTCACTCCGCGGTGAAGCCGCGGAAGCGGATGCCCCAGCTCACCGTCCACTGCTCGCCCGGGTCGAGCCAGCGCAGGCCGCGGCCGGAGTTGAACGCCTCGGCAGGTGCCGTCATCGGCTCCACCGCGACGGCGAAGTCCTCGCCGGGGTACTTCGTGGTGGTCGTGAAGACCTGCACGTAGGCGAACTCGGGTTCGGCCCAGATCGACACGCTGCGGCCGTCGGGCGCGGTGAGCGAGTGCTCGACCTCGCCGTCGTCGCCGCCGATGACCTCGCCGAACGCGTCGTCGAGCGGGAACTCGCTCACGAGGCGTCCGCCGCGGAAGTCCCACTGCGTGCCGTCGACGGGCACCTCCGCGGTCGGCAGCAGGCGCTCGTCGACCTCGAAGTGGCTGCCGGCTGCGAGCCGCAGCTCGAGGTCGGCCGTGGGCACGCCGCCGATCTTGAGGAACGGGTGCGTGCCGATCGCGACGGGCGCGGGCTCGGCGCCGGCGTTCTCGATGAAGTGCGTGACCTTCAGGCCGTCGGAGACGAGCTCGTAGTGCACGGCCGTCTCGAGCAGGTAGGGGTAGCCCGACTGCGGGTACACCGTGGCCGACAGGGTCACGGAGTCGCGCTCCTGCGCGACGGGCGTGTAGGCCGTGTAGCGCAGCAGCCCGTGGATCGCGTTGTTCAGCTTCGGCTCGGTGATGGCGAGCTGGTGCTCGACGCCGTCGTGGGTCCACTTCCCGTCGCGGATGCGGTTGGGCCACGGCACGAGCACGATGCCCGAACCCGACGGGGGCGACTGGTCTTCTCCGAAGGTGGGCACGAGGTCGACGCCGTCGAGGGTGAGGGTGCGGATGCCTGCCGCGAGCGCCGTGATCGTGGCCTGCAGCTCGCCGCTCGAGGTGGTCGTCTCGAGGACGAACTGCTCGCCGGTGGGAAGGATCATGCGACGAGTCTAGGGTCTGCCGCGCGGCCCGCGCGGCCCGCGCGGGCCTACGACGCGGAGGACGCGACGAGCACGTCGAGGCCCGCGAGCTCGAGTTCGCCGAGCAGCACGGGCGGGGCGGCGGCATCCGTCACCAGGGCGTCGAACTCGTCGATCGAGCCGATGCGCCCGAGGTGCACCTCGCCGAGCTTGGAGGCGTCGGCCACCACGACGGCGCGGGCGGCGGCCTGCAACATGAGGGCCTTCACTGCCGCCTCGGGGAGGTTCGCGTTCGTGACGCCCCGCTCGGGGTCGACGCCGTTGCATCCGATGAAGGCGAGGTCGACGTGCACCTCGTCGAGCAGCGAGCCCGCGAGGGGGTGCACGAGCGAGTGCTGGCGCGGCCGCAGGGTGCCGCCCGTGACGACGACCGTGAACCGCGGGATCTCGGGCTCGAGCTCGAGGGCGATCGAGAGGCCGTTCGTGAAGATCGTGAGGTCCTCGAGATCGCTCCGCGCGCGCAGCGCCTTCGCGACCTGCAGGGTGGTGGTGCCGACGTCGAGGATCAGGCTCTGGCCGCTCCGCACCATCGAGGCCGCCAGCTCGCCGATCTGCTGCTTCGGCACGACGGATGCCGCGAGCGCCTCCTCGAAGCTCGGTTCGCGTTGGGGGCGCGGCTCGGCACTCGTGCCCGCGCCGACGGGGACCGCGCCGCCGTGCACGCGACGCACCACGCCGTCGCGCTCGAGCGCGTCGAGGTCGGCACGGGCGGTGACCGGGGTGACGCCGAACGCGTCACTCAGCTCGGCGACGCGCACGAATCCGCGTTCGGCGAGGAGGTCGACCGCGAGGGCGCGGCGTCGCGTGGCGTCGAGCACCGGGGTGCCGGCGCGGGGTCGCCGTCGCTGCTCGGGATCGTCCACTCCGCCATTGTGATCCGTCCGGAGGCGCTTTGCAATACGAAAGCTTCTTGTTTCTCAAACGAAAACAGCGTAGCGTGTCGGCGTGCCCCACGACACCACCGCCACGCCCTCGCCCGAGCCCGGCATCGTCGACCCGCGCGTCACCGTGCGACGCTCGACGCTCGCCGACGGCCGCGAGCTCCTCTACTTCGACGACGCCGACTCGACGCTGCCGCCCGAGCGCGCCGTCGACGCCCGCGTGCTCGACCCGCGCCCGCCCGTTGCGGAGATGCGCCAGGACCCGCTCACCGGCGACTGGGTGTCGATCGCCGCCGCGCGCCAGAACCGCGTGTTCCTGCCGCCCGCGAACCTCGATCCGCTCGCCCCGCAGACCCCCGAGAACCCGTCGGAGCTGCCGAGCCTCTACGACGTGGCCGTGTTCGAGAACCGGTCGCCGTCGTTCGGGCCCGACCTCGCGGGCTTCGCAGCCGACGACACGGATGCCGCGGCATCCGCCCTCGCCGAGCTTCGCACCGTCGGTCTCGAGCGCCGCTCGCCCTCGATCGGGCGCTGCGAGGTCGTGTGCTTCAGCCCCGAGCACGAGGGCTCGTTCGGCACGCAGACCGTGTCGCGCGCGCGCACCGTCATCGAGGCGTGGGCGCACCGCACCGCCGCGCTGTCCGCGCTGCCCGGCGTGCAGCAGGTGTTCCCGTTCGAGAATCGCGGACAGGAGATCGGCGTCACGCTGCCGCATCCGCACGGCCAGATCTACTCGTACCCGTACGTGACGCCGCGCACCGAGCGCCTGCTCGCCTCGATCGACGCGTACGGGCCGACGCTCATGGCCGACATCCTCGACTCCGAGCGCAACGGGCCGCGGGTGCTCATCGACGCCGAGCACTGGACCGCGTACGTGCCGTTCGCGGCGCGCTGGCCCATCGAGGTGCACCTCGTGCCGCACCGTCACGTGCCCGATCTCGCCGAAACGACCGCCGAGGAGCGCGAGGAGCTCGCCCGCGTGTACCTGCGACTGCTGCGCGGCGTCGACGCCCTCTACGGAACGCCCACGCCGTACATCGCGGCCTGGCACCAGGCGCCCGTGCACGAGCGCCGCGACGAGGTGCGGCTCTCGCTGCAGCTCACGAGCCCCCGGCGAGCCGCAGACCGGCTCAAGTACCTCGCCGGGTCCGAGGCCGCGATGGGCGCCTGGATCGGCGACGTTCCCCCCGAGACGCAGGCCGAGGCGCTGCGGGCAGCCATCGAAGGAGTGCAGCTGTGACCGATCCCGTGAACGCCGTGGACCCGGTGGCGTCCGCCGAGCACCTGTTCGCCGAGCGGTACGGGCGTCGCCCCGCGGGTGTCTGGTCGGCGCCCGGCCGTGTGAACCTCATCGGCGAGCACACGGACTACAACGACGGCTTCGTCTTCCCGTTCGCGATCGACAAGCGCACGACCGTGGCGCTCGGCGACCGCGACGACCGGCTGATCCGGGTGGCGTCGACGTTCTCGCCCGACGTGGTCGAGCTGCACATCGACGAGCTCTCCCCCGACGCCGTGTCGGGCTGGGCCGCATATCCCCTCGGCGTCGCGTGGGCGCTCGGGGAGTTCGGGGCCGACCTCGCGCACGTGCGCGGCGTCGACCTGCACATCGACTCCGACGTGCCCGTGGGCGCGGGACTCTCCTCGTCGGCGGCGCTCGAGTGCGCCGTGGCGCTCGCGCTCGACGAGCACTGGGGCCTCGGCTTCGACCGCCCGACGCTCGCGAAGGTCGGCCGCCTCGCCGAGAACCGCGTCGTCGGCGCGCCGACGGGCATCATGGACCAGTCCGCGTCGCTGCTCGGCGAGCACGACGCGGGGGTCTTCCTCGACTGCCGCTCGCTCGATGCCGACGTGATCCCGCTCGGGTTCGCGGCGTCCGGGCTCTCGCTGCTCGTGATCGATACGAAGGTCGAGCACGCGCACTCGACGGGCGGCTACGCGGCCCGGCGCGCGTCGTGCGAGGCGGGCGCCCGTGCGCTCGGCGTGGAGTCGCTGCGCGACCTGCACGTCGGCGACCTGGCGCGCGCGCAGGAGGTGCTCGACGACGAGACGTTCCGCCGCGTGCGGCACGTCGTGACGGAGAACCAGCGGGTGCTCGACACGGTGCGGTCGCTGCGCGAGCACGGTGCCGGCTCGATCGGGCCGATGCTCGACGCGTCGCACGTGTCGATGCGCGACGACTTCGAGATCTCGGTGCCCGAGCTCGACCTCGCCGTCGAGACGGCGCAGGCCAACGGCGCGATCGGTGCGCGGATGACGGGAGGCGGCTTCGGCGGCGCGGCGATCGCGCTCGTGATCGACGCGCTCGTGCCCGTGATCACGAAGGCCGTCGGGGCGGCCTTCGCCGAGCACGGCTATCGGGCCCCCGCGATATTCACGGTGCACGCCTCGCAGGGGGCGCGCCGCGACGCGTGAGGCCGCGCGCATGATCTGCGCGGCCTGACCGTCACTCGCACCGGCAGGTGCAGACGTCGGTGCAGCGACCGCATGTCCAGCACTCGTCACGGCACACGCAGTCCGTGGTGAGCAACGCGGCCGCGCGTTGCTGCACGACCCGGCGACGCTCCACGCGCCGGCTCTGCTCGAGCCGCGCGAGGCCACTCGACGTCAGTTGATCCGGCTCGCCGCCCGGCCCGCGCCCGGCCCGCCGGCGATCGCGTTGCGGCCGATGGTGATAACGGGCGCGCGGGTTGGGCCGATCGGGGTGGGTGTGGACGAGCGCAGCCTCCGGCACGTCGGTCGAGGTGCGCACGTCGAGGTGCGCCGGCATGCGTCGCCCCGCGTTGTCGCGCAGCACGTCCGCAGGCACCGGAGCGACCTCGACACCGTGTCGATCGAGGACCGCGATACGGTATCCCGCGAGCGCCAGCATCCTGGCCAGCATCGGGAGGTCGACTCGTGTTCGTGCCGACTCCATGCGAGCCACCTGGGACTGCTGGAGCCCCACGGCACGCGCGAGCTCACGCTGACTCAGGTCGCACGCTCGCCGCACGCGCATGATCAATCCCGGCACGTCGAGCACTGCGAGCACTCCCGCGGCAGCCACCACGGCGGAATCATCGACCTCATTCGACGTCACGTTCGAATCGTCCCAGACCGCGCCGACATCGGCGCCTCGAGCCCGCGCAGCCCGCACCGCGCACCCGCAGCCCGCACCGCGCACCCGCAGCCCTGCACCCCGCACCGCACCCCGCATGCCTCACGCCGCCGCTGAGCGACTGTCCCTCGACGCGAGACTCAGCGGGACTACGGCACTGATGCTGGAATCGCATCAGTGCCGTAGTCGACCAGAGAGAAGGGTTCGGACCCGTGCCGCCACGCAGGGCGGATCGCACTCGAAGTGCGATACCGCCGGATGGGGCGCTGGTCGTTGCCGGCCGTTCGGGGCTTCCGCCGCTCGGGCTTGGGAGGGCCGGCCGGCGTGAGCTGCAGGTCAGGAGGAGCCCGGCACGGGAACCGACGCCGTGGCCGACGTCGGCGCCCACTCGTCGGCGAGGATGCCGTAGGTGTACCCGTCGACCCAGCCGAGCTCGGCGTGCCAGGAGTCCTGCACGCCGTGCTGCTCGCGGCGCATCCCGAGCTTCTCCATGACGCGCCACGAGGCGACGTTGTCGGCGAAGCATCCGGCAGTGACCCGGTGCAGGCCCAGTTCGATGAAGGCGACGTCGAGCAGCGCCCCGGCGATCCGGGTCGCGTGACCGTTGCCGGCGTGCGCGGGATCCACGAGGTAGCCGAGCAGCCCCTCCGCCCGGCGCCAGGCGTCGCCGTCAAACTGGCCCATGCCGTCGCGGATCTCGAGGGATCCGGTGCCGATGACCAGGCCATCGAGCACCGCGACGACGGCCTGCTGTTCCGGGTCCGCAACGCTGTCGAGCCACGCCCGGCGGAAGGCCTCCGGGTCCACGGTGGTGCGCAGGAGCCAGCGCGTCACCTCGGGTCGATTGCGCCACGCCAGGACGCCATCGAGATCGGCGCTCGTCGGCGGCCGGAGTTCGAGCGGCCCGGCGCTGCGCGGCCAGGCCACGCCGCCCGAGGTCACGATGCGGCCGTGCGGCCCGGTTCGACCGCCGTGGGCGTGCCGCCCGTGATGCGCACGAGGTCGTCGAACGTGGTCGGGAAGACCGTCTTCGCGTGGCCCGCCGCGGCCCAGACCTCGTCGTAGGCGGCGAGATCGGTATCGACGAAGGTGCGCACCGGTGCGGGGTGTCCGACGGGAGCGACCCCGCCGATGACCTGGCCCGTCGCCTCCTTGACGACCTCCTTCGAGGCCCGGCCGATGCGGCCGCCGAGCTGCTCGCCGAGCCAGTGGGTGTCGACGCGGTGCGCGCCCGAGGTGAGCACGAGGATCGGCTCGTCGTCGAGCGTGAACACGAGCGAGTTGGCGATCTGGCCCAACTCGACGCCGAGCGCGTCGGCCGCGAGCTGGGCGGTGGTCACGGCGTCGTCGAACCAGACGATGCGCGGTGCGAGTCCCTGCTCGGCGAGCGCGGCGGTGACGCGATCGACGGCGGCGTGCGAGGGCGTGGAGGTCTGCTCGGCTGGCATGCCTCGATCCTACGATCGGCCGCAGTCCGCGAGTCACCCTGGTGGAGTAGGGTTCCGCCGTGACCGCTGCGCCCCAGCCCGCCCTCGCCCGACGCCTCACCCTCGGGGGCGCCATCGCGATCGGCCTCGCGTCGATGATCGGCGCGGGCGTGTTCGCGGCGTTCGCGCCCGCCGCGGCCGCCGCGGGCGACTGGCTGCTGCTCGGCCTCGCGATCGCGGCGTTCGTGGCCTTCGCGAACGCGAGCTCGACGGGGCAGCTCGCCGCACGGTACCCCGAGTCGGGTGGCGCGTATCGGTATGGCCGCATCCGGCTCGGCGAGTGGCCCGGGTTCCTCGCGGGCTGGGGCTTCGTCGTGGGCAAGACCGCGAGCTGCGCGGCGATGGCGCTCACCGCGGCCGACTACCTCGTGCCCACCGAGTGGGAACGGCCGGTGGCCGTGGCATCCGTCGTCGTGCTCGCCGGCGTGAACCTGCTCGGCATCACGCGCACCGCCCGAGCGGCGACCGTGATCGTCACGGTCACGCTCGCCGTGCTCGCGCTCGTCATCGTCGCCGGCCTCACCCTCATCGGGCAGCGCGGCGGCGCCGTCGGATTCGGCATGACGACGCCCGGGTTCGAGGCCGGTGGCGCCTACGGCGTGCTGCAGTCGGCGGGGCTGCTGTTCTTCGCCTTCGCCGGGTACGCCCGAGTGGCGACGCTCGGCGAGGAGGTGCGCGAGCCGGCGCGCACGATCCCCCGCGCGATCGCGATCTCGCTCGGCATCGTCGTGGCCGTCTACGCGGCGATCGGCACGACCCTGCTCGCCACGCTCGGGGCACCCGCCCTCGCCACGTCGGATGCGCCGCTCGCCGACGTGGCGGCGTCGACCGGCTGGAACTGGGCGGAACCGGTCGTGCAGGTGGGCGCGGCGATCGCCGCGCTCGGCGCCCTGCTCGCCCTCATCGCGGGCATCGGGCGCACCTCGCTCGCGATGGCCCGCGACCGCGAACTGCCGAGGCCGCTCGCGGCGGTGCATCCGCGGTCGCACGTGCCGTACGTGGCCGAGATCTCGGTCGCCGTCGCCATCATCGTGCTCGTGCTCGTGGCCGACCTGCGCGGCGCGATCGGCTTCTCGAGCTTCGGCGTGCTGGTGTACTACCTCGTCGCGAATCTCGCCGCGTTCACGCAGCCCCGCGAGGACCGCCGCATCCCGCGCGCGCTCTCGGTCGCCGGTGCGATCGGATGCGGCGTGCTCGTCGCCACGCTGCCGCTGGCCTCGATCCTCGGCGGCCTCGCCGTGTTCGCGATCGGCGCCGTCGTTCGGCTCATCGCTCGGGCCGCGCGCCGACGCACCGGCGGGCACGGCGGTACCGACGACCGCGAGGACACCGCCGGGCGGCCGGGCGCGGCGCCACCGGAATAGGCTGGCGGCATGAGTGCCGACCCCAGTTGCAGCGTCCTCACGATCGCCGGCGTGCCCGCGCCCGAGCTCGACCCGACCGCGTTCGTCGCGGCCGGCGCCGTGATCGTGGGCAACGTGCGCCTCGCCGCGCAGTCGAGCGTCTGGTACAACGCGGTGCTGCGCGCCGAGGCCGAGCCGATCACGCTCGGCGAGCGCTCGAACCTGCAGGACACCGTGGTCTGCCACGTCGACCACGGCTTCCCGCTCACGATCGGCACGGGCGTCTCGGTCGGCCACGGCGCGGTGCTGCACGGCTGCACCATCGAGGACGACTGCCTCATCGGCATGAGCGCCACGGTGCTCAACGGCGCCGTCATCGGCGCGGGGTCGCTCGTCGCGGCCGGCGCGGTCGTGCTCGAGGGCACCGTCGTGCCGCCCGGATCGCTCGTCGCCGGCGTGCCCGCGAAGGTGCGACGCGAGCTCAGCGACGACGAGCGGGCGGGCATCCGCCGCAACGCCGAGTCGTACCTGGGCCACGTCGCGAGCCACACGGCGCCCGTCGACTGATCAGCGGACCGCGTCCGCTTCCGCGCGGTTGCGCCGCTCGGTGAGGCCGTCCCCGGCCCCACCCCTGCGCGGGTCGGTGAGGCCGTCCCCGGCCCCACCCCTGCGCGGGTCGAGGAGGCCGTCCGCGGCCCTACCCCTGCGCGGGTCGAGGAGGCCGCCCGCGGCCGTCTCGAGACCCGACCCCGCGGCATCCGCTGCACCGCCCGCAGCCCACCGACGCAACCGGCGCACCCGCCGCACGACCCCCCGTGCCGGCACCCCGACGCCCCACGCGACCCGCCCGAGCAGGCTGCGGTCGTGCTCGCCGAGCATGCGGCGGCGCTCGAACGCCATCCGCAGCGCGCCGCCCGAGAGGTTGTGGCTGCGTTCGAGCGGGCGCAACGGCACGATCTCGCGCGCGGACACGAAGGCGTCGAGACGGCGGAGCCAGTCGTCGGCGTCGGGGCCGTGGAAGTAGTTGTCGTGCATCCAGGCGGGATCGGCACGGCAGAAGCGGCCTTCCACGAGGTCGTCGAGGGACCCGAACAGCCCCGAGCCCTCGAAGACCGTGTTGATCATCGCGGGCGAGACGCCGAAATCGTCGATGAGGAGCGTCGGGAGGCCGAGCGCGACCGATTCGAGCGCCGCCGTCGAGCTCACGGTGGCGAGGACGCCCGCGCGGGCGAGCTGCTCGCCCATCGGACCGTCTTCGACGACGAGGTTCGGCGGCACGTCGCGTGGCTCGAGCTCGTCGAGCAGGTCGGCGTAGTCGAACGCCTCGGCGTGGGTCTGCGCCTCGCCACGCCGGGCGCGCACCTTCACGACGACCCGGCGGTCGGAGTGGCGGCGGGCGTGCTCGGCGAGGGCGGCGAGCACCAGCAGGCGCTGGTCGCGCTCGGCGGGCACCTTCGCCTGCGCGGCGAAGACGAGGTCGGTGGCGTCCGCCGGTCGACCAGCAGCGGAGCGGCGTATCGAGACCCCGCTGTCGCGATCGGATGCCGCGGGCTCGGCGCCTGCGGCCGGCGCCGCGAGGAACGGCAACGTGGCCAGCCCGAACGCGCGGTCGAGGTCGAGCTCCGCGGCGTTCGAACGGAACTCGCGCACCTCGCGGCGGCTGTGCAGCACCACGAGATCGGTCTGCTCGCGATAGACGACGGCCTTGTGCACGGCGGGAATGGTCAGTCCGGGGAAGCCGCTCACGAGCACCGGCCGGTCCGCGCGTCGCTCGAGGCGCGGAGCGACGACGCGCACGAACGGCCCGCGCAGCGAGAGCAGCACGGCGTGCGGATCGAACGAGTCGACGAGCCCGTCGAGCTCGTCGAGGTGGATGACCGGCGCATCGACGGGGGCGAACCGGGTCCCGGCGAGGGCCGCCGCGAGCTGGCGACGACTCGGCTGCACGGGCGACGCCACGATCGCGAGGCGCGCACTCCATCGCGTCGGCAGCGTCGAGGCCAGGGCTGCGCCCCACTTCACGTAGGAGTCGGAGTCGGCGACGACGAGGAGGCGCCGCTTCGCGGCATCCGCTCGCTCGTACTGCCGGGTCTCGATACGGCGCTGCGCGCCGACTCCACCGGCGGCGGGCTGCGCGCCGACTCGGCCGACGGCGGGCCCCGCTCCGTCCCCATCGGCGGGGTTCACGCCAGCACCCGGCGCAGCTTCGCCTTCGGGGCCTCCTCGCCCGGGTACACGCGCTTGACGCCGTCGCCGAGCGCCTCGCCGATGACGCGGATGTCGCGCACGAGGTGCTCGAGGCCCTGCGGCTCGAGCGACGCCGCGTGGTCGCTTCCCCACATCGCGCGGTCGAGCGTGATGTGCCGCTCGACCGCGACCGCGCCGAGCGCGACCGCCGCGAGCGAGATCTGCAGGCCGCGCTCGTGGCCCGAGTACCCGATGGGCACGCCCGGGAACCGGTTCTTGAGGGCCGGGATCATGAGGATGTTCGCCTCTTCGGGCTCCATCGGGTAGCTCGACGTGGCGTGCATGATGACGAGCCGCTCGGTGCCGAGCACGGCCACGGCGCGGTCGATCTCCTCCATGGTCGACATGCCCGTCGAGAGGATGACGGGCTTGCCCGTGTCGCGCACGGCGGCGAGCAGTTCGAGGTCGGTGACCGAGGCCGACGCGATCTTGTGCGCGACGACCCCGTACGACTCGAGGTCGGCGACGGCCGGCACGTCCCACGGCGAGGCGAACCAGTCGAGGCCGCGCAGGGCGGCGTGGTCGGCGATCTGCGCATACTCCTCGCGGCCGAGCTCGACCCGGTGGCGGTACTCGAGGTAGGTCATCGTGCCCCACGGCGTGTCGCGCGGGGCGAGCTTCATGTGCTCGGGCGTCGAGAGGTCGGGCGTGCGCTTCTGGAACTTCACGGCCTGCGCGCCGGCGTGCGCCGCGACGTCGATGAGGTGCTTGGCGAGCCGCACGTCGCCGTTGTGGTTGAGGCCGATCTCGGCGATGACGTAGACGGGTTCGTACTCGCCGATGGCGGCGTGGCCGATGCGCACGGACATGCGGGGCTCTTCTCTCTTCAGGGTCGGGTGGCGGATGCCGCGGCGCGCGCCTCGGCGACGGCGCGCGTCGGAACGGGGCCGGTGCGGGCATGCTCGGGCGCGCCCTCGTCGGGCGGCGGCGTCGCGTCGGCGGCCAGGTGCGCCCGGCTCGCGAGGATCACGTCGGCGAGCTCCCGAACGGCGCCGTGACCGCCGCGGCGGTGCAGCACGTGCCGGGCCTCCGCCAGGGCGTCGGGCGCGGCATCCGGAACCACGACCGGCCAGCCGACGAGCTCGAGGGCCGGCACGTCGTTGCGATCGTTGCCGAGGTAGGCGATGCGGTCGAGGCGGATGCCGCGGGCCGACGCCCACGCGGCGAGCGCCTCGCCCTTCGCGGCCACGCCGTGCAGGCACTCGACGCCGAGCTTCTCCGCGCGGCGCGCGACCACGGGGTTCGCCTCGGCGCTGATGATGAGCACCGGGATGCCCGCCGCGCGCAGCCGGGCCACGCCCGCCCCGTCGGCGCGGCTGACGCGCACGGACTCCCGTCCGAGTTCGTCGACCGCGGCGGTGTCGTCGGTGTGCACGCCGTCGAAGTCGGTGACGAGGGCGTCGACGTCGATGAGCGGATGCCGCGCGGCGACGCCGCCCGACCTGTCGCCCCGTGCGGCCGCGCCTGCCTCGAGACCGGATTCGGCGAGCGCCCGATCGACGTGGGGCGCGAGTGCCCGGGCCCGCCCGAGGTCGGCGGCGTCGTCGATCTCGATGGCATGGTCGGGGTGCACGGGCTGGATGCCCACCCGCCCGAAGAACCGGTGCCGGGCGGCGACGAACCCGTCGGTGCGGAAGACGTAGAACGCACCGGTCTCGGCGTACTCGGGCTCGCGATCCTGCCGACGCGGTCGGCGGGACATCTCGTGGTTGACGCCGACGGCCCGACCGCCGACCTCGCGCCACAGGAACACGTGCGTCGGCGCCGCGGCGAACACGACGTCGCGGTCGCCCGCCTCGACCCGCGCGATGGCCGCGTCGAGGTCGACGGAGTCGATGAACGGCGAGGTCGCCTGGACGAACACGGTGATGCCGCCCTCTGCCGGTCGAGCAGCGCCCTCCCCCTGTGCGGCTCGAGTGGCGCGGTGGTGCTGTGCGGGTCGAGGAGCGCCCTCCGGGCGCGTCTCGAGACCCCCTCCCGCCGGTCGAGTAGCCGCCTGCGGCGTTTCGAGACCCCCTCCCGCCGGTCGAGTAGCCGCCTGCGGCGTATCGAGACCCTGTTCGAGGCCGGTCTCGAGCCCCAGCACCCCGATCGCATGCAGCAGCGCCGACTCGCTCGACGCCTCGCTCCCCGCGAGCTCGGCCGGACGCACCACGACCTCGGCCCCGGCCGAGCGGGCGGCGTCGGCGATGGCGGCGTCGTCGGTCGTGACCACGACCCGCCCGATCCGCTTCGCGCCGAGCGCCGCCCGCACCGCCCGCGCAATGAGTGGCACTCCCCCGACACGTGCCACGTTCTTGCCGGGCAGCCCCCGCGATCCGCCCCGCGCGGGGATGATCGCGGTCGCGATCGCTCCCCGCGCCCGCTCCTCCTCGCCGCCGGCCTGCGCGCCCCCTGCGCGCACGGCCGGCTCGGCCCGTTCGAGAAGCTCCGCGTGGGTCATGTCGCGAAGCTATGCGCGCCGTGCGGCCGCCCGGTGCACGCCGGGTGAACGGTCGTCGACGTTCAGGTCGACAGCGGATGCCGCGCACAGCCTCGCCTGGTTGCGCTTCCGGAGGGCCCCTGTGATCTCCGCCTCACGTGAGGCTCCGCACACATGAGCCACGCCGATCACATGAGCGAACGACGATTCGGCCATCGGAACCGGTGGGAATCTGCCGAACACACGCGAAACGGCGGACCTACTCGCGCGCAACGGCGTTTTCGGCAGAAAATCGCCGTCTCAGTGGATCGACGGCGTAGAATCGGCGACACCCGAAGCACTTCGGCAGAAACCTGCCGCTCACACCGGAAGGAATTGCCGGCATGACCACCCCCGCCGACATCGGCCGTGAAATCCGCGCGGCCCGCCGGGCCCACGGACTCACGCAGGAGCAGCTCGCCGAGCTGGCGGGCGCCTCGACGCGCACGGTGCGCGAGATCGAGAAGGGCAGCGGCGGATCGAGCCTCGACACCGTCATCGCGGTCGCGGCGGCGGTGGGCCTCACGATCGGCGTCGTGCCGTGACGGCGGACCTCGAAGGACTCCGGCGCGTCCAGGCGGCCGACGTGTTCAAGGCCGGCCGCCTCGCCGCCCGGCTCACGCGCACGCCCGACGGCGGCGTCGAGTTCCGTTACCTCGACGCCTACCTGCGCGGCGACGCCCCGACGGCCGTCGCGTTCACGCTGCCGCTCGGCGAGCAGCCCACGACGACGTCGGCGGGATCGCTCCCCGCCTTCTTCGCGGGCCTGCTTCCCGAGGGCCACCGCATGTCGGTGCTTCGTCGCGCGGTCAAGACGAGCGCGAACGACGAGCTGAGCCTCCTCCTCGCGGTCGGCGAAGACGCCCCCGGCGACGTGCAGGTCGTGCCCGAGGGCACGGCACCGAGCGAGCCGCCGCCGGTGGTCGGCGCCGAGGCATCCGAGGCGCTCGATTTCGAGTCGCTCATCGACGAGCTCGACCGGCACGCGATCCCCGGCGTGCAGCGCAAGGCGAGCGCCTCCATGATCAGCACGCCGCTCGCGACCCGATCAGGCCGGTACATCCTGAAACTCAGCCCGATCGAGTACCCCCATCTCGTCGAGAACGAGGCCGTGCACCTGCTCGCCGCCCGCGCGCTCAAGGTGCCCGTGTCGGCGGCGGCAGTGGTGCACGATCGCGACGGCACCGCGGGGCTGCTCGTGCGGCGCTTCGACCGCGTCGCGATCGACGGCGCCTGGCGCCGCCTCGCGCTCGAGGACGCGACCCAGGTGCTCGCCCAGCCGCCCGCCGCGAAGTACAACGTCGATTCCGAGCACGTCGTCGCTGCACTGGCCGGCGTCTGCGGCGCGCCGGCGGTCGCCACCCGCAACCTCTACCTGCAGTTCCTGTTCGCGTGGCTCACGGGCAACGGCGACCTGCACGCCAAGAACGTCGCCGTGCTGCAAGCGGATGCCGCGGGCCGGCCCGACCGCGGCTGGGCGATCGCACCGATCTACGACATCCCCTGCACCCTCGTCTACGGCGACGACTCGATGGCCCTGCCGATCGCGGGGCACACGCGCAAGCTGCGGCTGCGGCACTGGCGCGAGTTCGCAGCCGCGATCGGACTGCCCGAGCGGGCGGCGGCGTCGGCCGAGCAGGTCGCGCTGCGCGCGGCGGCGCGGGTCGAGTTGGCAGAGCTGCCGTTCCACGGGTCGCCGCTCAACGGGGCCCTGCGCGAGTTGCGGTTGCGACGCGGCGAGCTCGCCGGGGGTGCGTGAGGGTACGCAGAGACGAGCGGATGCCGCGGGCGTGAGCCGCGGCATCCGCTCGTGTGTTCGCGGGGGTCTCGATACGCGCTCCGCGCTACTCGACCGGCGTGGGTCTCGATACGCGCTCCGCGCTGCTCGACCGGCGAGGTCAGCGCCCGCGCAGCTTGACCTCGGCCGCCTTCACGACGTTGGCGAGCAGCATCGCCCGGGTCATCGGGCCCACGCCGCCGGGATTCGGCGACAGGTGGCCCGCGACCTCCGCGACGGCCGGGTCGATGTCGCCCGTGAGCCGGCCCTTGCCCGTCTCCTCGTCCTCGACGCGGGTGATGCCCACGTCGAGCACGGCGGCGCCGGGCTTGATCCAGTCGGCCTTCACCAGGTGCGGTACGCCCACCGCGGCCACGACGATGTCGGCGCGGCGCACCTCGGCCGCGAGGTCGATCGTGCGCGAATGCGTGAGCGTGACGGTGGCATCGAGCCCCTTGCGGGTGAAGAGCAGGCCCAGCGGACGGCCGACGGTGAGGCCGCGGCCGATGACCACCACGTGCTGCCCGCGGATGGGCACCTCGTAGCGCCGCAGCATCTCGACGATGCCCGCGGGCGTGCACGGGAGCGGCGAGTGCAGCGGACCCTCGATGCCGAGCACGAGCCGGCCGAGGTTCGTGGGGTGCAGCCCGTCGGCGTCCTTGTCGGGGTCGATGAGCTCGAGCATGGCGTTCTCGTCGTGGCCGGCCGGCAACGGCAGCTGCACGATGTAGCCCGTGACCTCGCGCGCGGCGTTGAGGTCGCGGATCGCCGCGCGCACGTCGGCGGTGGTCGCCGAGGCGGGCAGGTCGACGCGGATCGACTCGATGCCCACCTCGGCGCAGTCGCGGTGCTTGCCCGCCACATAGGAGCGCGACCCGGGGTCGTCGCCCACGAGCAGCGTGCCGAGGCCGGGCACGACGCCGTGGGCGCGCAACTCCGCGATGCGGGCGGCGAGCTCCGACTTGACGGCCGACGCGGTCGCGACGCCGTCGAGGGTGATGGCGGTCATGCGGCTCCCTACTGGTGCAGGCCCGGGTACAGCGGGAACGCCGCCGTGAGGGCCTCGACGCGCGAGCGGAGCGACGCGACATCCGCCTCGCCCTGCAGCGCGAGCGCGATGATGTCGGCGACCTCGGTGAACTCGGCGTCGCCGAAGCCGCGGGTCGCGAGCGCCGGGGTGCCGATGCGCAGGCCCGAGGTGACCATCGGCGGGCGCGGGTCGAACGGCACGGCGTTGCGGTTCACGGTGATGAGCGCGTCGTGCAGCAGGTCTTCGGCCTGCTGGCCGTCGATCTTCGAGTTGCGCAGGTCGGCGAGCACGAGGTGCACGTCGGTCCCGCCCGTGAGCACGTCGACGCCGGCGGCGCGCGAGTCGTCGGCCGTGAGGCGCGACGCGAGGATCTGGGCGCCGCGGATGGTGCGCTCCTGGCGGTCCTTGAAGTCCGCCGAGGCGGCGATCTTGAACGCCGTGGCCTTCGCCGCGATCACGTGCATGAGCGGGCCGCCCTGCTGGCCCGGGAACACGTTGGAGTTGAGCTTCTTCGCGAGCTCAGTGTCGCGCGAGACGATGAAGCCCGAGCGGGGGCCGCCGATCGTCTTGTGCACGGTGGAGCTCACGACGTCGGCGTGCGGCACGGGCGACGGGTGCAGGCCCGCGGCCACGAGGCCCGCGAAGTGCGCCATGTCGACCCAGAGCTTCGCGCCGACCTCGTCGGCGATCGCGCGGAACGCGGCGAAGTCGAGGTGACGGGGGTACGCCGACCAGCCGGCGATGATGACCTGCGGCTTGTGCTCGAGGGCCTTGTCGCGCACGACGTCCATGTCGACGACGAAGGTCTCGGGGTCGACGCCGTACGAGACGGCGTTGTAGAGCTTGCCCGAGAAGTTGAGCTTCATGCCGTGGGTGAGGTGGCCGCCGTGGGCGAGCTCGAGGCCGAGGATGGTGTCGCCGGGGGTGGCGATCGCGCTCAGCACCGCGGCGTTGGCGGTGGCGCCAGAGTGGGGCTGCACGTTCGCGTACTCGGCGCCGAAGAGGCTCTTGGCGCGCTCGATGGCGAGCGACTCGGCGATGTCGACGTACTCGCAGCCGCCGTAGTAGCGGCGGCCGGGGTAGCCCTCGGCGTACTTGTTCGTGAGCACGGAGCCCTGCGACTGCAGCACCGAGACGGGCACGAAGTTCTCGCTCGCGATCATCTCGAGGTAGTCGCGCTGGCGGCCGAGCTCGAGCTCGAGGACCTCTGCGATCTCGGGATCGACCTCGGACAGCGGGGCGTTCAGCACCGATTGCTGGGAAATGGCGGATTCGGCCAAGACTGGCTCCTTCATGACATGCGGACCTGATGGGTGCTGCTGCACGGCGACTCGCGCGGCAGCAGGCGTACCGGCCCAGGCGAGCGGTCGGTCCGTGCCAGTCGCTCCCCGATGGTGACCATCTCAACGCCAGTCGCGACGCGAGCAAGCATAGCAACGGATGTCGCGAGCCCCGCGTTCGTGACAGGATGGACCTGATTGTTAGGACTCCTTCCATATCCACCTCCCACTCGACGAAGAGGACGCGATGCGACCACGCACCACCGGTGCCGCACTCCTCGTCGTCGGCGCGCTCGTCGCGGGCACCCTCGCGGGCTGCACGCCGAGCGCCGACCAGAACGGAGACGCCGTGCCCGGTGTGATCCCCGCCCCCGTCGAGTTCGAACTGCGAGCGGATGCCGCGCCCTTCCCGGTGACCGCAGAGACCCGCATCGTCGTGGTCGCCGAGGGCGACGCCGCCGTCGCCGCGGAGTCGCTCGGCGTCGCCGAGCGGTTCGCGGAGCCGTTGCGGCGCGCGACGGGGTTCGCGATCCCGGTCGAGGCCGGCCCCCAGGGCGGCTCCGGGAACGGCACGGGCGACGGCGGCACCGCGGGCCCCGCGGCATCCGACCTCGTCTTCGTCGTCGCCGCAGGCGAGGCACCCGGCGACGCCGTCGAGGGCTACACGCTCGAGTCGGGGGCCGATGGGGTGCGCCTCGCGGCCTCGACCGCCGAGGGCCTCTACCGGGGCACGCAGACGCTGCGGCAGTTGCTGCCCGCGCAGCTCGAGGGTGCCGGCGGGGCCCGGGCCTCGACGGGGCTCGACCCGCAGTCGAGCCCGCAGGCGGCGGCCGACCCGCAGTGGCAGGTGCCCGCGGCATCCGTCGCCGATGCCCCGCGCTTCGCGTACCGCGGCGCGATGCTCGACGTGGCCCGCCACTTCCGGCCGGTCGACGACGTGCTGCGCTACCTCGACGAGATCGCGCTGCTGAAGCTCAACGCGCTGCACCTGCACCTCACCGACGACCAGGGCTGGCGCATCGCGATCGACGCGTGGCCCGAGCTCACGGGCGTCGGCGCGTCGACCTCGGTCGACGGCGACGGCGGCGGCTTCTACACGAAGGACGACTACCGGCGCATCGTCGCGTACGCGGCCGAGCGCTACATCACGATCGTGCCCGAGCTCGACCTGCCCGGGCACACCAACGCCGCCCTCAGCGCCTACCCCGAGCTCAACGCCGACGGGGTCGCCCCCGCGCCGTACGAGGGCATCGAGGTGGGCTTCTCGTCGCTCAGCGCCGCGCCCGAGCGCACCGAGGCGACCGACCGCTTCCTGGCCGACGTGACCCGCGAGGTCGCCGAGCTCACCCCCGGCCCGTGGCTGCACCTCGGCGGCGACGAGTCGCTCGCGACGTCGACGGAGGACTACCTCGACCTGCTGCGTCGCATCACGGCAGCGGGCGCCGCGACCGGGAAGACCGTGATCGGCTGGCACGAGATGGGCGCCTCCCCCGTGCTGCCGCCCGGCACGATCGGCCAGTACTGGAGCTTCGTCGAACCGCAGGAGGGCGCCGCCGAGCTCACGCGCTCGTTCGTCGAGCAGGGCGGGCGCGTCATCCTCTCCCCCGCGGATGTCGCCTACCTCGACATGAAGTACGGCGACGTCGCCGACGGGGCGGCCGCCGAGGATCCGCGTGCGGGTGCGCTCGGGCTCGAGTGGGCCGACGGCCCGACGACCTTGGCCGAGGCCTACGGATGGGATCCGACGGCGATCGTGCGCGGAATCGGCGAGCGCGAGATCCTCGGCATCGAGGCGCCCGTCTGGACGGAGACGCTGCGAAGCCTCGACGATGTGGAGTTCATGGCGTTCCCGCGCCTCCTCGCGATCGCCGAGATCGCCTGGTCGCCGGCACCGGCGGCCGGGCCCGACGGTTCGGCCGGCACGCGCGACCTCGAGGACTTCGTCGAGCGCGTCGCGACGCTCGGGGTGCGACTCGACGCGATGGGCGTCGACCACTTCCGCGTCGCGGGCGTGCCGTGGCGGCGATGACGGCTCCCGAGGCCGAGGGCGAGGGCGAGGGCGTGCCGGGCGGGCGCCTCGTCGCGGATGCCGCGGGCTATCGTGAGCGGGTGCGCAGCGCCCCCGTCACGATCATCCACTCGACCCGTCTCGTGAGCGGCACCGATTCGGTGGCCGACGCGTGGGTGCGCTTCGACGGCGACCTCGTCGCCGCCCGGGGCATCGGCGACGACTGGCGCGAGGGCCTGCCGGCCGAGGCGTCGGTGACGGATGCCGCGGGCCGCGTGCTCGTGCCCGGCTTCATCGACCTGCACTGCCACGGCGCCGGCGGCGGCTCGATCGACGACGGCGACGACGGCATCGCCGCGACCCTCGCCGTGCACCGCGCCCACGGCACGACGCGCAGCGTGCTCTCGCTCGTCACCGCCTCGCTCGAGGACCTCATTGCCCGGCTGGAGACGATCGCCGCCGCGACGGCGCGCGATCCGCTCGTGCTCGGATCCCACTTGGAGGGCCCATTCCTCGACAGGGGGTTCCGCGGCGCCCACGACCCGGCACTCCTGCGCGCGGCGGACGCCGACGCGGTCGCGCGCCTGCTCGACGCGGCCGGAGGCACGCTGCGCCAGGTCACGATCGCGCCCGAGCACGACGGCGCGGCCGACGCGATCCGCGCGTTCACCGACGCGGGCGTGGCCGTGGCCGTCGGGCACACGGGCGCCGACTTCGCGACGGCGCTCGCGGCGTTCGACTCGGGCGCGTCGATCCTCACGCACGCGTTCAACGGCATGCGCGGCATCCACCACCGGGCGCCCGGCCCGGTGCTCGCCGCGATGCACGCCGACCACGTGACCCTCGAGGTGATCAACGACGGGGTGCACGTGCATCCGGATGTCGTACGCCTCGCGTTCGCGGGCGCGCCGGGCCGGGTGGCGCTCATCACCGACGCGATGGCCGCGACGGGTGCTGCCGACGGCGACTACGTGCTCGGATCGCTCGACGTCATCGTCGCGGGCGGCGTGGCGCGCCTGCGGGAGGGCGGCGCGATCGCGGGATCGACGCTGACGCAGGATGCCGCGCTCCGCCGCGCGGTGCTCGACTGCGGCATCCCGCTCAACGACGCCGTCGGCGCGCTCACCGCGACGCCCGCCGCCGCGATCGGCCGCGCCCACGAGCTCGGGCACCTGCGACCGGGGTTCGCGGCCGACGCCGTGCTGCTCGACGACGCCCTCGAGGTGCGGGCCGTCTGGGGAGCCGGCCGCCGGCTCGCCTGAGCGCCCGACCGAACGAGCGGGCCGCACGAAGACGACAGGGGCGGGGGCCGGAGGCGTGTTCCCCTTCGCCTCCGCACCCCCGGCCCGATCACGGGCGCGCCATCCCCGCGCGGTCCCGCTCGCCGCCGGCATCGCCGGCCGCCGTCCAGCCGAAGGGTCGGCCGGATCGGGTGGTGCGAGGGCCGGTTCAGCGGCCCTCACGTTGAGAGACGGCATCCGTCACGATTCATGACGCGCGTTCCCGAAGAATCTGGTGGAATGTGGAACAGCACGACTGCACGTCATGATTCGCCCACCCGCGCGTCTCTCAGTCGGCCGCACCGCGACCTGTACTGCAGAGGAGAACGCAGCCGTGAGTCCTGTCCGCACCGACGTCGCCGACGTCGACCTCGTCGAGGCCACCCGTCGGGGCGACTCCGACGCCTACGCCGAGCTGTGGCAGCGCCACTCCGACTCCGGACGCACGGTCGCCCGATCGTGGTCGAGCCTCGACGCCGACGACCTCGTCGCCGAGGCCTTCACGCGCATCTACGACGCGATCCGCTCGGGCGGCGGACCGAAGGGCGCGTTCCGCCCCTACCTGTTCACGACGATCCGCAACACGGCCGCGAGCTGGGGTCGCGCGCGCCACGAGACCAACCTCGAGACCCTCGAGTCGTTCGAGGACCCCGACTCCACCGAGGCCGCATCGCTCGAGGCGCTCGACCGCTCGACGACGGCGCAGGCGTTCCGCGCCCTGCCCACGCGGTGGCAGGAGGTGCTCTGGTACTCCGAGGTCGAGCGGATGTCGCCGCAGCAGATCGCGCCGATCATCGGCATGTCGGCGAACGCCTCCGCGGCACTCGCCTACCGCGCACGCGAGGGACTGCGCCAGGAGTGGATCCGGGCGCACCTGCGCGACGCCTCGGCGGATCCCGCGTGCCGTTGGACCATCGACCGGCTCGCCGCGTACACGCGCGGCAAGCTGCGCTCGCGCGAGACCGCGAAGCTCGAGGCGCACCTCGACGAGTGCGCGCGCTGCACGATCGTCGCGGCCGAGGCGCGCGAGGTCGGATCGCGGCTCGCCCTCGTGCTCCTGCCCCTCGCCGCGGGCGTCGGCGCCGCGACCGCCTACTCCGCGTGGCTGCACGGCGCCGTGCCCGTGACCCACCTCGCGATGGGGGCGGCCGGCGCCACGGTGTCCGCCGCGACCATCAGCGCCTCGAGCGGCGCCACCGCATCGACGGCGGGCACCGCGGGCACCGCGGGCACCGCGGGCACCGCCGC
>NZ_RHHB01000054.1 GCF_003710805.1 Agromyces tardus
GAGGAGCGCGAACGCCACGACGGCGGCCGCGATGACGAGCGGCACGCGGTGGCGGCGCGCGAACGCGCCGATGCGGGCGAGCACGCCGCCCGCCGGTGCCCCGTGGTCGGGTGCCGCGTTCGCGACGCCGTCGCCCGTGGGCTCCCGCGTGGGCTCGACGTCGCCCGCGGGCGTCTCGCCGTCGCCCGGCGTGGGCTCCGCGGCATCCGATTCGTCGATCACCGGGGCATCCTACGCAGCCAGCCCGAGCGGAACCCGGGAGCCGTCGCCGCTCACTCGCCCGGGTAGCGCACCCCGATCTCGGCGCGCACCGCGTCGAGCGTGCCCATGATCGCCACCGATTCCTCGGTCGAGAGGATGTCGCCGCCGTCGAGGCGGCCGTCGGCGACGAGCTGCTCGAACGCCTCGGCCTGGAAGTGCATGCCGCGCCCGGTGACCTCGGAGCGGTACTCCTCGAGCACCGCGCCGTCGCGCGCGATCAGCCTGAAGCCCGTGGGCGAATACCAGACCGCATCGATGTCGATGCGCGCCTCGGTGCCCAGCACCGTAGCGGTGTTCGGCCCGACCGTGTCGGCCGCGGACAGCGTCGACGCGAGGCGGCCGTCTTCGTAGCCGAACTGCACGGCGACCTGCACGTCGGTGCCCGTGGGCTGGAGGATCGCGGTCGACTGGATGGACGTGGGAGCCCCGAAGAGGTCCCATGCGAACGAGATCGGATAGATCCCGAGGTCGAGCAGGGCGCCGCCGCCGAGTTCGAGCGCGTTGATGCGGTGCGCGGGGTCGCGCGGCAGGCCCTGCGTGTGGTCGGCGATGAGCGTGCGCACCTCGCCGAGCGTGCCCGCTTCGACGATCTCGCGCACGCGCATCATGTGCGGAAGGTAGCGAGTCCACATCGCCTCGAGCACGAGCACCCCGGCGGCCGCCGCGGCATCGGCGACGAGGCGCGCCTCGGCCTGGTTCAGCGTGAACGGCTTCTCGACGAGCACGTGCTTGCCCGCCTCGATCATGAGCAGGGCCGATGCCGCGTGCCACGGATGCGGCGTGGACACGTAGATCGCGTCGACCTCGGGGTCGGCGGCGAGCGCCTCGTAAGAGCCGTGCGCGTTGGGGATGCCGAACTCCTCGGCGAACGCGCGGGCCGACTCGATCGAGCGCGAGCCGACGGCCCGCACGTCGAAGCCGTTCAGCTTCAGGTCGTTCGTGAAGGCGTGGGCGATGCCGCCCGTCGCGAGGATGCCCCATCGAAGCCGCTCAGTCATGGGCGCAAGCCTATCGACGGTTCCGTCGTCGCGCCCGGGCGCGGCTCACCGGTATGCGGAGACCTGGGGATCGAAGCTCACGCGGGCGGCCGCAGCGACCACGGACGCCGCGCGGTCAGCTTCGCGCCCCAGTTCGTCGGCGCGCTCGCCGGCGCGAACCGCCCGCTGGGCCGCGACGTCCGCCCCGATGCGGGCGAGGATGCGGCCGATGAGCTTCGCGAGCCCGCCCTCGAGTTCCGCGAGGTTCGTGTCGGCGATGAGGAGCCTGCGGTCGGAGACGGCCAGTGCGATCCCGGGGTAGCCGGCCTCGGCGAGCTCGGCGTGCACCGAGTCGGCGTGGAGGGACTCGAGCTCGAGCGGGTCGGGCCGGCGGCTGAAGATCGCCGTCACCTCGTAGCGCGCGGGGGCGTCGGGCGTGCCGAGGGTGAGGGGAAGCTCGGCCGTGAGGATGTGGTCGAGGGCGAACGGGCCGACGACGCCCGGATCGCGATCGGATGCCTCGTTCATGAGGCCCGCGCCGTGCGCGCGCCGGTGTTGCCGTCGCTGTCCGCCGCACCAGCGCCGGGCCGAGTGGCGCGGCCGCCGGCGCCCGCCCTCGAAGCCGCGATGGCGGCGTCGGTCCAGCGCTCCCGGCTCTGGCCGTTCGCATCGAAGGAGTCCCAGAAGGCGAGCGTGCGGTGGTGCACGTGATCGGCGTCTCGGAGGAGGTGCTCGGGTCGCGCGGCCGGCGGGGGCGGCCGGGTGAACGCTGCTGCGGAGTCCATGACCGGACGGTACGCCCCCAAGATGTACGCGCACACATGTTCGACGACCCAGCGAGGAGGTGTCGGCAGCGGTCCCGGCCCTCGATCGGGGCCGCCGCGGCGCAGCATCCGCCCCCTGAACGGGGTGGGGCGGCGAAGCGGATACGGGACTACGGTTCGGCCATGACAACGCTGTCGAAAACCCGACGTCGCTCGACCCTCGCCGGCACTGTTCTCCTCGTCACCGCCGCAACGATGTTCGGCGCGCTTCCAGCCCAGGCGCTCCCCGGTGTCCAGGCCGGACCCCAGGCGCCGATCGCGCGCTACGTCGCCCTCGGCGACTCGTACGCCGCGGGACAGGGCGCCGGTGTCCCGCTCGACGAGTGCCTCCGCAGCACCGCCGCCTACCCGGTGCTGCTCGACGCGGAGCCCCGCACGAACCTCCTCCGCCAGGCCGCCTGCTCGGGTGACACGATCGCGGATGTCGCGGCCACCCAGTTGTCCCAGGTCAACCGCGGCACGACGCTCGTGACGCTCACGGTCGGCGCGAACGACCTCGGCGCCGGCGCGGCGTACGCGGCGTGCGCCCCCGACCCCGCCTCCGACGCGTGCGTCGCGGCGGTGGCCGCGGTACAGCAGAAGCTCTACACGGGGGTGATCGGGCAGGACCTGGCTGACCTCGTCGGCGCGATCGCGCTTCGTGCGCCGAACGCGCACATCCTGGTCACCGACTACCCCGTGCCGTTCGCGCCCGGAAGCGGTCCTGTCGCCGACCTCGTGAACGGAGCAACCATCGGCCTCGACGGTCAGATCGCCGCCGCCGTGCAGGGAGCGGCGTTGGCCGGAGCCGACGTGGAGCTCGCGAGCGTCCAGTTCGCCTTCTTCGGGCATCAGGCGGGCGACGCCGATCCCTGGCTTGGCGACGACCTCGCCGATCCGCTGACCTTCCTCCACCCGACGAGCATCGGCCAGCAGGTCTATCGCGATGCGGTGCTCGCCGCACTCGCGAGCTGATCGGAGCCGGCACATGATCACACGAGCAGTGGACGACATCGCAGCGCACACCGAGCCCGCACGGGGGCGTCGACGCCGAATGACTCTCCTCGCCGCGACGATCGTCGCGATCGCGGGACTCGCGCTCGGTTCGGCGGTCGCCGCGCCGGCGTACGCGGCATCCGCCTCGGTCGTCACCGGCAAGGGCGGCGGGGGCGGCGGCAAGCCGGGCGGCGGGGGCGGCGGGGGCAGCGGCACCGAGTTGGAGTACGCCGCGCTCGGAGACTCGTACGCTTCCGGCGTCGGCACCGGCAGCTACCTCGAGCGCACGTGCTACACGAGCTCGAAGAGCTATCCGAAGCTCCTCGACGCCGACGCGAACCTGCGGCTTGCCGCCTTCCCGGCGTGCTCGGGCGCGTCCACCGCGAACGTGATCAGCGGCCAGGTGCCGGCGATCCCGGCGACGACGACGCGGGTCACGCTCACCGTGGGCGGCAACGACGTCGGCTTCGCGAACGTCATGCAGAACTGCTTCGTGTTCGTCTCCAGTTCGTGCGAGAGCTACATCGTGGCCGGCGAGACGCTCGTCGCCAACGGCACGGTCGCCACGAACATCGCGAACACGGTGCTGGCGATCCGCGCGAAGGCGCCCGGGGCGAAGATCGTCGTCGCCGGGTACCCGAAGCTGTTCAACGAACCCAACGCGAAGTACAAGTGGGCGGCTCGGGTCAACGGCGACACCGTCGCGCTCAACGACGCGATCGAGGCGGCTGCGGTCGCGAACGGCGCGGTGTTCGTCGACGTCGAGACCGCGTTCGCCGGCCACGGCATCGGCAGCGGAAGCGCGTGGATCAACGACTTCAACTTCCTGCTGCCCAAGGAGGGCTTCCACCCGAACGCGACCGGCTACTCCGCGTACGCGACCGAGGTCCGCAAGGTCATCGGCTGAGGCGCCGAGCGCGCCGGTGGCCGTCGAACGCGGACGACGCCCGGAGCGGCATCATCCCGAGGTGGCTATCGTGGAATGGTGGCGAGGACGGTGCTGCTCACGGGCGGCGGTCGTGGCCTGGGGCGAGCGACTGCCGAGAAGCTCGCCGTCCTGGGGCACCGGGTCATCCTCGTGGCGCGCAATCCAGCCGCCGCCGACGCCGCCGTCGACGAGATCCTGCACCGCCACCCGCGCGCGCGGGTGGAAGGGCGTTCGGTCGACCTCTCCGCGCTGACCGAGGTCGGTTCCTACGCGTCCACGGAAGCCGAACGAGGCGACCCGATCGACGTGCTGTTCCATATCGCCGGCGTGATGCAGACGAGCGCGACCCGTCGGCTCACGGTGGACGGCTACGAGGAGACCCTGGCCGTGAACGTGCTCGCACCGTTCGTCCTCACCGCGGGGGTGCTGCCGGCGCTCGAACGTTCCGCTTCGGCACGGGTGGTGACGGTCAGTTCCCGCCTGCACCTTCCGGGTTCGCGCGGCGCACCGGTCGACTTCGACTTCGACGACCCGCAGCTCGCGCGCGGGTACAACCCGGACCGGGCGTACAAGAACTCGAAGCTCGCCGTGTTGTGGTTCACCTACGAGCTCCAGCGCCGGCTGGCCCCGCGCCCGATCACGGCCAACGCGGTCTGTCCCGGGTTCGTGCCGGCCACCGCGGCCGCGAGCACCACCGGGGTCATGCGGTTCGTCATGTCGTCGGTGATGCCGCACATGCCGTTCGCCACTTCGGTCGACGCGGCGGCCGAGTCGTTCGTGTTCATGGCCGTCGACCCGTCACTCGAGGGCGTCGGAGGGAAGTTCTTCGGAGAGCAGCATCCGATCGAGTCCAGCCCCCAGTCACGAGACCCGGAGCAGAGCCGCCGATTCTGGGAGCTCGCCGAACGGCTCACCGGTGCTGTGGGAGCACGGTGATCATCGCCGATTTCCCGCGCGCACCTCAGCGGGTTCCGCGTACTTCACATTCCGCGTTCGCCCGCAGTTCGGTTGAGCGAGCGGCGCTCGTCGGCGACGATCTCGTCCCCCGCGGGAGCCGGTAACGATGTAGATTTGCGATCATCGCGCTTCAACGAGGACGCGACACGCGCATCTAGAGCCGGGGGGTTGCGATGCGGGAGATCGACGAAGTGGTGGCGCGCTCGCGCGAGGTCGAGGACGAGATACTCAGCCATCCGCATGTCGTACGGGTCGGCGTGGGTTATCGCGAGCGGGCAGGCGCGAAGACCGACGAGCTCGTGATCCGGGTGTATCTGGAGAAGAAGCTGCCGCTCGATGAGGTGCCCGAGGAGCTGCGGATCCCGACCGAGTGGAACGGTATCCCGACGGATGTCATTGAAGCCAGCCCGGCGACGCTGACGGACGTCAAGGACTTCAAGGAGCGGCCGGTTCCGTGTGGTCTTGAGATTTCGCTGGTCACCGCGAATACAGCCCTGTATTGCGGCACCAGTGGTTGCTTCGTCAGGAAGAAGGGCGGTACTGACGTCTACTTGCTGACGGCAGCGCATGTGCTGAAGGTTCCGGATCACAGGATGATGGACGGGATCGTCTATCAAGCTCGCCCGTTCGGTTGGATCAATCGCGTGGCGACGACGACAGCGACCCACTTCGGCGGGACCGTGGACGCTGGAATCGCGAAGATGGACAGCGACGTCGGGCACAGGAACTACGTCTGGAAGATCGGCAATCTGGTTGGCACCGGGTCTCCGGTCCTCGGGGGCACGGTCAGGAAGCACGGACGCACGACCGACTACACGGTTGGCACCGTCACCGCCATCAGCGTGTCGATGACCCTGAACGGGACGGAATTCCGTTCCCTCGTGGAGATCACACCAGACCCCGGGTACGCGAAGTTCGCCGACGAAGGCGACTCCGGCTCACCACTGGTCAATGGTGGAAATGAGATCGTCGGCATCGTGATGGCCAAGGATGACGACTTCGCCTACGCCTGCAGGATCGACAACGTGTTCCAAACCCTCAACCTCGAGCTCGCAGACCTGCCCACGCAGTGAAGCAACGCCGAGTCGCCCTCATCACGGCGATGAAGGCCGCCGACTACGTGCACGTCGACGTCGCCGAGTTCTTCGCAGATCCAGCCGAGGAAGAGTGGGCAGATGCGAAAAGACCCGGCCTCCGAAGAGACCGGGTCTGTGGAGCCGCCTAAGGGAATCGAACCCTTGACCTATTCATTACGAGTGAATCGCTCTGCCGACTGAGCTAAGGCGGCGTGGCACTCGGTGCGCTCTCGCGTACCGACCGGCACGAGAGACTATGTTAGCGGGTTTCTCGGGCGACGTTGACCATGCCCGACGGATGCCGCCGCGCCGTGTCGACGGTCAGCACTTCGGGTCGCTCCCCGGCACCGTTCCATCGATGAAGTACGCCTCGACGGCGTCGTCGACACAGGAGTTCGACTTGCGATACGCCGTGTGCCCCTCGCCGTCGTAGCTCACGAGCACGCCGCTCTCGAGCTGGTCCGCGAGGGCGACGGCCCACTGGTAGGGGGTCGCCGGATCGCCCGTGGTGCCCACCACCATGATCGGTGCGGCTCCCTCGGCGGTGATCTTCGCGCGCTCGCGCTCGCTCTGGTACGGCCAGTTGCCGCAGCCCAGGTCGCCGTAGCCGAAGTAGGGACCGATGACAGGCGCTGCGGCGGCGATCTCGGCCGCCTCCTGGCGCATGACGCCAACGTCGAGCTGGTAGGTGTAGTCGAGGCAGTTGATGGCGCGGAACGCCTCGGTCGAGTTGTCGAGGTACGTGCCGTCCTGCGACCGGCCGTTGTAGCCGTCGGCGTACCCGAGCGCGAGGTCGGCGTCGCCGAGCATGACCGAGTCGAAGAGGTCGCTGAGGTACGGCCAGGACTCCTTGCTGTAGAGCGGGTAGATGATCGCGGTCACGAGCGTGTCGGCACCGACCTTGCGCCCATCGCTGCCCTGCAGCGGGCTCGCCTCGACGGATGCCAGGAGCCGGGCGATCTCGTCCATGGCGGCGTCCACCGAACCGCTGAACGGGCAGTCGCTCTGCTGCATGCAGTCCTCGAGGTACGCGCGCAGCGCGTCCTCGAATCCGACGGCCTGCGCGATGGTGACCTCGAGGTCATCGGCCGACGGGTCGACGGCCCCGTCGAGCACGAGGCGGCCGACCTTGTCGGGGTAGAGCCCCGCGTAGGTGGCGCCGAGGAACGTGCCGTAGGAGTAGCCGAGGTAGTTGAGCTTCGTGTCACCGAGGATCGCGCGAAGCAGGTCGAGATCGCGTGCTGCGCTCTCGGTGTCGACGTTCGCGAGGAGTTCGCCGGTGTTCTCGGAGCAGGCCTCGCCGAACGCCCGCGACGACGCGCTCACCTCGTCGATCCAGGCATCGCTGCCCCGTTCGGCGGGGACGATGCCGTAGAGGAACTCGTCCATCTGGGCGGGCTGGTAACACGTCACCGCGCTCGAGCGGCCGACGCCGCGGGGGTCGAATCCGACGATGTCGAACCGCTGCTTGAGCGGCTCCCCCACCGCGTAGTCGAGGGAATCGGCGATGAAGTCGTAGCCCGAGCCGCCCGGTCCGCCGGGGTTCACGAGCAGCGACCCGATGCGGTCGCCGGTTGCCCGGTGCCGGACGAGGGCCAGGTCGATCTCGCCGGCAGCGGGGTCGCTCCAGTCGAGCGGCGCCGTGGCAGTGGCGCATTGCATGTCGTTGCCGCAGTCGCTCCACTCGAGCACCTGCTCGTAGAAGGGCCGGAGTTCCTCGGGCACGTCCTCGCCGGTGGGCGTGGAGACGACGGGTCCGCGGTCGAGGAAGGTGGGCAGTGGCAAGCCGCAGCCGCTCAGGAGCAGCACGCTCGCGACGACGGTCGCGATGATGCCGGCGGCACGGCCGCCCGCACGCCGGCGCCGCACGCGCTGCGCGGCGCTCACGCGACACCCCGCGGGGCAGCGGCGGGGCGCCGGATCGCCGAGACGAGCATCGCCTCGAGGGCGAGTGCGGGTTGTACGTTGCCGTCGATGCGCACGCGCGCCTCCTGGATCGCGTCGAGCGTGGCGAGGGTGCGAGCGGGGCTCGCGGATGCCGCGGCGCGCTCGATGTCGCCGCGGATCTCGAGGTTGACCAGTTCGACGTCGGCGCCGAGCTGGAGGAGGAGGATGTCGCGGTAGAGCGACGAGAGGTCGACGAGGATGCGGTCGATGCCGTCGCGGAGGCTGCGCGTCGCGCGGCGCTTCTGGTCGTCTTCGAGCGCCTTGAGCTGGGAGCGCAGGGCCGCCGGCACCGCCTGCCCGGGCGCGAGCCCGAGCGAGTGCAGCGCGTGCTCCCGCTCCTCCGCGTCGCGGATCGCCGTGATCGCCTTCGCGTCGTCGCCGGCGATCTCGAGCAGCCGTGCGGCCGTGGACACGGCGGTCGCCGCTGAGCGCACCTGCAGCGCCAGCCGCAGCGTCTCGGCCCGGCGATCGCGCGCCTCCTCGCTCGTGGCGAGGCGGTGGGCCATGCCGATGTGGCTCTGCGCTTCGCGCGCAGCACGCTCGGCGACGGCGGGTTCGACGCCGTCGCGGCGCACGAGGAGCTCGGCGACCTCGGCGACGCTCGGCACCTGCAGCCGCACGGATCGGACACGCGACCGGATCGTGGGGATGAGGTCGGCCTCGCTCGGCGCGCACAGGATCCACACCGTGCGGTCGGGCGGCTCCTCGAGCTCTTTGAGCAGCACGTTGGAGGTCTGCTCGGTCATGCGGTCGGCGTCCTCGACGACGATCACCCGGTGGCGGCCGACCGAGGGCGCGTAGTGCGAACGCTTGACGATGTCGCGCACGTCGGCGACCTTGATGATGACGCCCTCGGTGGTGAGCACGTGCAGGTCGGGGTGACTGCGCGCGTCGACCAGTATGCGGGTGCGATCATCGCCCTCGGAGTCGCCCGAGATGAGCGCCACCGCGAACGCGAACGCGAGGTTCGAGCGGCCGGACCCGGGCGGACCGGTGATGAGCCACGAGTGCGCCATCTCGCTCGAGACGACGTCACCGGACGCCGCGGCAGCCGCCGACCGCAGCAGCGCGATCGCCGCGCCCTGGCCGGTCTGCTCGCTCCATACGCTCACGTGACCACGCTACCCGTCGCCGCCGACGCCGCATTCGGCGGGCTCACAGCACCGCATCACCGCGCAGGACCTCATAGCAGGGCGGCGACCCGTTCGCGGATCGTCGCGGCGATCGCGTCGACGGGCAGGGTCGCGTCGACGACGACGAACCGTGCGGGCTCGGCGGCCGCGAGGTCGAGGTAGGCGTGCCGGACCCGGGCGTGGAACTCCGCCGCCTCGGCCTCGAGCCGGTCGTAGCGAGTGCGGGCCTCGTCGAGGCGCCCCCGAGCGACGGCGGGGTCGAGGTCGAGCAGCACCGTGAGGTCGGGCGCGAGTCCCTCGGTGGCCCACACCGAGAGCGACTTCACCTCGACCGGATCGAGCACCCGGCCGGCGCCCTGGTAGGCGACCGATGAGTCGATGTAGCGATCCTGGATCACGACGTCGCCCCGGGCGAGCGCAGGGCGCACGACGGTCGCGACGTGGTGCGCCCGGTCCGCCGCGTACAGCAGCGCCTCGGCCCGGGGCGTGATGTCGCCACGATGGTGCAGGACGATCTCGCGCACCTCCACGCCGACCTCGGTGCCGCCGGGCTCGCGGGTGCGCACCACCGTGCGGCCCTGCTGCTCGAGCCAGCGCCCCAGCGCCTCCGCCTGCGTGGTCTTGCCCGACCCGTCGCCGCCCTCGAGGGTGACGAAGAGGCCGCGGCTCACGCCGTGCTCTTCTTGGCGGGGCTCGCCTTCTTCGCGGGCGCCTTCTTGGCGGCCGTGCTGCGCGAGGTGGTGGCGCGCTTCGCCTTCGGCGCCGGGCCCTTGTCGCGCTTGATCTGCAGCAGCTCGACGGCGCGTTCGAACGTGATCTCCTCGACCGACTCCGCCCGCGGGATCGTCGCGTTCGTCTCGCCGTCGGTGACGTACGGACCGAACCGGCCGTCCTTCACTCGGATCGGCTTGCCGCTCACGGGGTCGTTCTCGAACTCCTTGAGCGCGCTGGACGCGCGGCGTGCGCCGTACTTCGGCTGCGCATAGAGCTCGAGGGCGCCCGCGAGGTCGATGTCGAAGATCGCGTCCTCGCTCGGCAGCGTGCGCGTGTCTTCCGCCTTCTTGAGGTACGGGCCGTAGCGGCCGTTCTGCGCGGTGATCTCCGCGCCCGTCTCGGGGTCGACGCCCACCACTCGGGGCAGGTCGAGCAGCTTGAGCGCGGTCGCGAGGTCGACCTCCTCGATCTGCATGCTCTTGAAGAGCGACGCCGTGCGCGGTTTCACCGCGGCCGGCTTCTTCGCGGCCCGCTTCGGCTTCGGCGCCTCGACGACCTCGCCGGTCGCCGTGTCGACGGTTGCCGCAGCCTCGGCCGGCGCCTCGGGCTCGAGCTCCGTGACGTACGGGCCGAACCGGCCGTCCTTCACGACGACCTGCTTGCCGTTCTCGGGGTTGGTGCCGAGCACGCGGTCGGTCTGCACGGGCGCCTCGATGAGCTCGCGGGCCTTCGCCTCGGTGAGCTCGTCGGGTGCGAGGTCGGGCGGGAGGTTCACACGCCGCGGGGTGGCATCGGGCGCGGCATCCGCGTCGGCCGTCTCGAGGTAAGGACCGTACTTGCCGATGCGCAACGTGATGTCGGGGGCGATCACCACGGAGTTGATCTCGCGGGCGTCGATCTCGCCGAGGTTGTCGACGACCTGCCGGAGGCCCCGGTGCTTGTCGGAGCCGAAGTAGAAGCTCGAGAGCCAGTCGACGCGATCCGCCTCGCCGGCGGCGATGTGGTCGAGGTCGTCCTCCATCTCGGCGGTGAAGTCGTACTGCACGAGATCGCCGAAGTGCTCCTCGAGGAGGCGCACGACCGAGAACGCGACCCAGCTCGGCACGAGGGCCTGGCCGCGCTGGGTGACGTAGCCGCGGTCGAGGATCGTCGAGATGATCGACGCGAACGTCGAGGGGCGCCCGATGCCGAGCTCCTCGAGCCGCTTCACGAGGCTCGCCTCGGTGTAGCGCGGCGGCGGGCTCGTCTCGTGGCCCTTGGCCTCGAGCTCGGCCAGGCCGATCGCCTGGCCCTCCTTGAGCGGCGGCAGCTTGGCCTCGCCGGGCGCATCGTCGGCGTTGCGCTCCTCGTCGCGGCTCTCCTCATAGGCGGCGAGGAAGCCGCGGAACGTGATGACGGTGCCGCTCGCGGTGAACTCGGCGATGGTGCCGCCCACCGGGGCGGATGCCTGCGCGGGGGCCGCGGCATCCGCCGGCGTCGGACCGACCTCGATGGTGACCGTGGCGGTCTGCCCCTTGGCGTCGGCCATCTGCGACGCGACCGTGCGCTTCCAGATGAGGTCGTACAGCTTGAACTCGCTGCCGCGGAGCACGCTCGACAGCTCGGACGGCGTGCGGAAGACCTCGCCTGACGGACGGATGGCCTCGTGCGCCTCCTGCGCGTTCTTCGACTTGCCCGCGTAGACGCGGGGCTTGTCGGGGATGCTGTCGGCCCCGTAGAGCTTGGTGGCCTGGGTGCGCGCGGCGTTGATCGCCTGCTGCGACAGCGACGACGAGTCGGTGCGCATATAGGTGATGTAGCCGTTCTCGTAGAGCGACTGCGCGACGCGCATGGTGTCCTTCGCCGAGAGCCGCAGCTTGCGGGCCGACTCCTGCTGGAGCGTCGAGGTGGTGAACGGCGCGGCCGGGCGGCGGGAGTACGGCTTCGACTCGACCTTCGACACCCGGCGTGCCACGGTGTCGTCGCGGAGCGCCGCGGCGAGCGCGATCGCGGTGGGCTCGTCGAGCACGACCGCCGAGCCCTTCAGGCGGCCGAGGTCGTCGAAGTCGCGGCCGGTCGCGACACGCTCGCCGCCGAGGCGCACGAGCTTCGCCTCGAACCCCGAGTCGTCTGCGGTGAACCGGCCCACGAGGTCCCAGTAGCCGGCGGCGACGAACGCGAGGCGCTCGCGCTCGCGGTCGACGACGAGCCGCGTCGCGGCGGACTGCACGCGTCCCGCGGAGAGCCCCGGACCCACCTTGCGCCAGAGCACGGGCGACACCTCGTACCCGTACAGGCGATCGAGGATGCGCCGGGTCTCCTGGGCGTCGACGAGGGCGGTGTCGAGCTCGCGCGTGTGGTCCTTCGCCTGCTGGATCGCGTCTCTCGTGATCTCGTGGAAGACCATGCGGCGCACGGGCACCTTCGGCTTCAGCTCCTGCAGCAGGTGCCACGCGATGGCCTCGCCCTCGCGGTCCTCATCGGTCGCGAGCAGGAGTTCGTCGGCGTCCTTCAGCGCGCGCTTGAGTTCGGCGACGGTCTTCTTCTTGGAGTCGGAGACGACGTAGTAGGGCTCGAACCC
This sequence comes from Agromyces tardus, assembly GCF_003710805.1. Taxonomy (GTDB): domain Bacteria; phylum Actinomycetota; class Actinomycetes; order Actinomycetales; family Microbacteriaceae; genus Agromyces; species Agromyces tardus. The sequence continues at coordinate 12,353 of NZ_RHHB01000054.1, forward strand.
GTTCTCGACGTCGACGGAGAACTTGCCGAGGGAGCCCTTCTTGAGCTCGGCCGGCAGGTTCTTGGGCTCGATGAGGTCGCGGATGTGGCCGACCGACGAGAGCACCTCGTATCCGTCGCCCAGGTACTGGGCGATGGACTTCATCTTGGTCGGCGACTCCACGATGACCAATTTCTTCGCGCCTGACACCGGACTCCTCTTGTGATTCGCATTGAGACGAGAGCGCACATCGTTGCCGCGCCCCCGAGCGGTGTGCTGAGTCGGCGATGCTGCGCCGACAGCCACACCATACACATACCAGCCGGGAGTGGACCGCTGCCGGGCCATCCGGCCCCCGGGTCGCGTGGCTGTGGAGGAGGGGTGCGACAGGCCGTTCGACCCCTTTCCGCAGCGACACGGGGGGAGGACAATAGCGGCATGGACACGTCATCCACCGGCTCCTACACCGCCAAGCTGATCGACGGACCACTCGAGGGGAAGACCGTCGCGACGGCGTTCCTCGACTCGGGCGATCCGAGACCCCGACTCGAACTGCAGGCCGACGCGGGCAAGCGCTACGTCTACTCCCGCGGTGCCGGCCTCGAATTCGACGCGCCCGGCGAAGACCGGCCCACCGCCGTCGAGTACCGGTTCATCGAGACCGTGTTCGACTGATCCCGCGGGGCGGGGCGGCTTGCTCGTCACCTGCCGTCCCGCCTCGGCGGCCCAGCGGGGCAGCCGACCGGCCGCCCCGACGGCCGCCGGCCCGTCAGGCCCGCACGTGCCGCTCGTCGACGCCGACGTAGGCCGACAACGGTCGGATGAGCGCGTTCGAGGCGGCCTGCTCCATGATGTGCGCCGTCCATCCCGTCACCCGCGACGCCACGAAGAGCGGCGTGAACGTGAGGGTGTCGAACCCCATGAGGTGGTACGCCGGCCCCGACGGGTAGTCGAGGTTCGGGTGGATGCCCTTCCGGGCGACGAACTCGGCCTCGAGGGTGTCGTAGAGCGCCGCGACATCCGGACGGTCGGAGTACGCGATGAGCGCGTCGAGCGCCGCCTTCATCGTGGGGACCCGCGAGTCGCCGCGCTTGTACACGCGATGGCCGAAGCCCATGATCTTGCGCTTCTCGGCGAGCGCCGCGTCGAGCCAGGGCACCACTCGGTCGGCGCTGCCGATCTCGTCGAAGACATGCATGACGGCCTCGTTGGCGCCGCCGTGCAGCGGCCCCTTGAGCGCGCCCACGGCGCCCGTGACGGCCGAGTACAGGTCGCTGAGGGTCGAGGTGATGACGCGCGCCGTGAATGTCGACGCGTTGAAGGAGTGCTCGGCGTACAGGATCATCGACACGTCGAACGCGTCGACGACGGTCGCATCGGGCACCTCGCCGAACGTCATGTACAGGAAGTTGGCCGAGTAGTCGAGGTCGTCGCGCGGCGCCACGAGGTCCTGGCCGCGGCGGCGGCGCTGGTCGTAGGCGACCACGGCGGGCAGCGCCGCGAACAGAGACTTCGCCTTCGCGAGGTTGGCCTCGGGGCTCGCGTCGGCTGCGGCCGGGTCGGATGCGCCGATCACGCTCACGGCCGTGCGCACGACGTCCATGGGGTGGGCCGTGGTCGGCAGCAGGTCGATCGCGGCGCGCACGTTCGGGCGGAGGGCGCGTCCGGCGCGCTCGGCGGCGCGGAACCCGGCCAGCTCCGCGGCGTCCGGCAGCTCGCCGTGCCAGAGCAGGTAGGCGACCTCCTCGAAGCGCTTGGCGGCGGCGAGCTCCTGTACGGGATAGCCGCGGTAGAGCAGCGAATTGGTCTCGGGGTTGACCTTCGAGATCGCGGTGACGTCGACGACGACCCCGGTGAGGCCCTTGCGGATGTCCGGCGCGGGCGCCGGCGCGGGCGAGGGCGCGGTCGCGGTCGTAGTGCTGGTGTCGGTCATGACGGATCGCTTCCTCGGATCGTTGCCGGTGGCTTGGCGGTCGTCAGCGGGCGACCGTGAAGTTGAAGATCGACGTGTCGAAGTGGTTGTAGCCCTCGTAGTCGATGAGGTCGTAGAGGTCGGCGCGGTGCTGCATCTCGCCGAGCATCGCGGTGAGCGAACCGGCATCCGTCAGCTCGTCGAGCGCACGGCCCGCGGCCCCCATCGCGATGCGCAGGAGCGAGACCGGCCAGATCACGATGTTCATGCCCACGTCGGCGAGCTGCTGCACGGTGAAGAGCTCGCTCTTGCCGAACTCGGTCATGTTCGCGAGGAGCGGTACATCGACCGCCGCGCGGATCGCGGCGAACTCCTCGAGCGACGCCATCGCCTCGGGGAAGATCGCGTCGGCGCCCGCGTCGACGAGCTTCTTCGCGCGATCGGCGGCCGCGTCGAGGCCGTCGACGGCCCGGATGTCGGTGCGTGCCATGACGAGGAAGTTCGGGTCGCGCCGCGCGTCGACCGCCGCGGCGATGCGCTGCAGGGCGGTGTGCTCGTCGACGACCTGCTTGCCGTCGAGGTGGCCGCAGCGCTTGGGGTTCACCTGGTCCTCGATGTGGAGGCCCGCGAGTCCGGCGTCCTCGAGCTCCTGCACGGTGCGGGCGACGTTCATGGGCTCGCCGAAGCCGGTGTCGGCGTCGATGATCGCGGGCAGCTCCGTCATCCGCGCGATCTGCCTCCCCCGGCCGGCGACCTCGGTGAGCGTCGTGAGGCCGATGTCGGGCAGGCCCAGGTCGGCCGAGAGCACGGCGCCGGAGATGTAGACGCCCTCGAAGCCCTTGCGCTCGATGAGCCGGGCGGAGAGCGGGTTGAACGCCCCGGGGAAGCGGAGCAGCTCGCCGCTCGCGAGGCGCTCGCGGAAGGCGGCGCGCTTGTCGGCGGGGGTGGTCTGTGCGTAGAGCATGGGGTCTCCTAGAAGATGCCGAGGGGCGACTCGACCTGCGCGAGCACGCCGGGGGCGGCGACGATGGTGAGCTGGCCGAGCTCGTCGGGTTGCAGCTCGAGGAGCCGCTGGGCGACGTCGAGGAAGCGCTCGATCTCCGCGGGCTCGAGCACGTCGGCGGCGAGCATGCGGAACTTGGCGGTGTACTCGGCGCGACCGAAGGGACGCGCGCCGAGCGGGTGCGCGTCGGCCACCGCGATCTCGTCGGTGATGACCTCGCCGTCGGCGAGCGTGATGACGACGCGACCGCCGAACGCCTTCTCGGCGATGTCGAGCGAGTGGTAGCGGCGCGTCCACTCCGCGTCTTCGACGGTGGTGACCTTGCGCCAGAGCTCGACGGTGTCGGGCCGGCCGGCGCGCGCCGGGGCGTAGGAGTCGACGTGGTGCCACGTGCCGTCCTGCAGGGCGACCGTGAAGATGTACGGGATCGAATGGTCGAGCGTCTCGCGCGAGGCGGTCGGGTCGTACTTCTGCGGGTCGTTCGCCCCCGAGCCGATCACGTTGTGGGTGTGGTGCGAAGTATGGATGACGATGCTCGCGATCTTCGACGGGTCGTCGAGGAGCAGCGGGTACGCGTGGTGCAGCTTGCGGGCGAGGTCGATCCACGCCTGCGCCTGGTACTCGGCCGAGTGCTCTTTCGTGTACGAGTCGAGGATGGCGCGCTTGGCTTCGCCGGTCTCGGGAAGCGGGACGTCGTAGGTGGCATCCGGACCGCCGAGGAGCCACGCGATCACGCCGTCTTCGCCCTCGTAGATGGGAACCGGGCTGGTCTCGCCGCGCATGGCGCGGTCGACCGCCTCGACGGCCATCTTGCCCGCGAATGCGGGCGCGTGCGCCTTCCAGCTCGAGATCTCGCCCTTGCGCGACTGCCGGGTGGCCGTGGTGGTGTGCAGCGCCTGCCCGATGGCCTGGAAGATCGTCTCCTGGTCGAGGCCGAGGAGGGTGCCGATGCCGGCGGCCGCCGACGGACCCAGGTGCGCCACGTGGTCGATCTTGTGCTCGTGCAGCGAGATCGCCTTCACGAGGTCGATCTGGATCTCGTAGCCCGTGGCGATGCCCCGCACGAGCTCCCGCCCCGTGAGCCCGCGGGCCGCCGCGAGGTGCTGCGCGACGGCGACGATCGGCGGGATGTTGTCGCCCGGGTGCGAGTACTCGGCGGCGAGGAACGTGTCGTGGAAGTCGAGCTCGCGCACCGCGACCCCGTTCGCCCACGCCGCCCACTCGGGACTCGTGCGCCGCGCGGCGTCGAGGCCGAAGACCGTGGCGCCCTCGCCGTGGATCGACACCGGATGCGACGTGGCCTGCGAGCGGGCGGAGACGACCGGCTGCCGCGTGAGCGATGCGGCGGCGACGGCGGCGTTGTCGATCACCCGGTTGATCACCATCTCGGCGACCTCCTCGGTGACCTCGACGGGGTCGGCGGCGACCTCGGCGATCCTCCAGGCGAGCTGCTCTTGGCGCGCGAGGTGCTCGTCGCTGCGATGGACGCGGACGTGGTGGAGCTGCACGGTGGGGCCTTTCGGTTCGGTTGGGCGGGTCGGATCCGGCGCTGGTGGTCGGCTCAGGCGACCTTCGGGCCGCGATCGGCCGGGGATTCGGATGTCGCCGCGTCCACCGCTTCGGATGCGGTCGCGAGCGCGTTCGTGAGGCTTCGATGCAGGTGCACGTGGGTGGCGTGGGAAGCGAGCTCGGCGTCGCGGGCCAGGATGGCCTCGACGATCAGCAGGTGCTCGCCGGCGGCGGCGCGCAGCCGCTCGGGGTTGTGCCGCGAGAGCCGCCGGATGCGGGCGGAGTGCAGCTGCACGTTGCGGAGCGCCGCGCCGAGGAACGGATTGCCCGCGGCGGCCTCGATCGCCTCGTCGAGCTCGTCGACGATGGCGAAGTACGGGCCCAGGCCCGGCTCGCCCTGCTCCAGGAGCCGGGGCGCGTCGAGCAGCCGCTCGCGGATGCCGTCGAACGGGGCGTCGTCGTGGTGCTGCGCCGCGAGGGCCGCGGCCTTCGCCTCGAGCGCCTCGCGCAGCTCGTAGAGCGAGACGATGTCGTCGCGCGAGACCGCGGTGACGACGTTGCCCCGACCGGATGCCGCGACGAGCCCGTCTGCGGCGAGTTGCCGCAACGCCTCCCGCACGGGGGTGCGGCTCACGCCGAGGCGAGTGGACTGCTCCACCTCCTGCAGCAGGGTGCCGGGCTCGAGGCTGCCGTCGAGGATCTCGGCGCGGAGGGTGCGGTACGCACGGTCACCGGCTCGCATGTGGTTCCTCCCGTCGACATCGCCGCTGGGTCTATGTATACACGGATGTCACATCAAGGTCAATATTCCGGCCCCGCACCGCGATATCGCGGCATCCGCTCGCTTTTTCAGCCTTGTGTGTATACATTGAAGGTGTTCGCACCGGGGTCGGCGCGAGCACGACCGCACGTCCCGAGGCAGTGGCACCGTCGCCCTCCTCGATGGGGAGGATCAGCGATGAGCACGACGACGACGCGCAGCTACACGCACGAGTACGCCCGGAGCATGGAGCATCCCGAGGAGTTCTGGCTCGAGGCGTCCGCGCTCATCGAGTGGGATCACGCACCCACCCGCGCCCTCGACGACAGTGCCGCGCCCATCACCCGGTGGTTCCCCGACGGCACGCTCAACGTGAGCGCGAACGCCCTCGACCGCTGGGTCGCGGCCGGCCGCGGCGACCAGGTGGCCCTCGCGTACGACTCGGCGATGACCGGCTCGAAGCGCTCCTTCACCTACGCCGAGCTCCTGCACGAGGTGTCGCTGTTCGCCGGGGTGCTGCGCGCCAACGGCGTGGCCAAGGGCGACCGGGTCGCGATCTACCTGCCCATGACACCCGAGGCCGTGATCGCGATGCTCGCCTGCGCCCGCATCGGCGCCGTGCACTCGGTGATCTTCGGCGGCTTCGCGGCCAACGAGCTCGCGGTGCGCATCCAGGACGCTGAACCGACGGTCATCGTGACCTCGTCGGGCGGCCTCGAGCCCGGCCGCAGCGTCGAGTACCTGCCGATCATCGAGAGGGCCCTCGCCATGATCGTCGGCGATCGCTCGGTGACGGATGCCGCGACCTCGTCGATCTCGGTCATCACCGAGGACGAGCTCAGCGTCGAGACCGTGATCGTGCGAAACCGCGAGGCCGTCGCCGGCAGCGCCCGGGAGTTCGACGGGCACGTCGGCGTGCGCTGGGTCGACTGGGAGGACGAGCTCGCGAAGGCCGAGCCCGTCGGACCGGTCGAGCTCGCGGCGACCGACCCGCTCTACATCCTCTACACGTCGGGAACGACGGGCACCCCGAAGGGCGTCGTGCGCGACAACGGCGGCTACGCGGTGGCCCTCGCCTGGTCGATGGCGAATATCTACGACGTCCACGCGGGCGACGTGATGTGGACGGCATCCGACGTGGGTTGGGTCGTCGGCCACAGCTACATCGTGTACGGCCCGCTGCTCGCCGGGGCGACGACGGTGCTCTACGAGGGCAAGCCGATCGGCACGCCCGACGCCGGCGCGTTCTGGCGCATGGTCGAGGAGTACCGGGTGAAGGTGCTGTTCTCGGCGCCGACCGCAATCCGCGCGATCCGCCGCGAGGACCCGGGACTCGAGCACCTGCGGCGCTACGACACCTCGAGCCTCGAGGCGCTGTTCCTCGCCGGCGAGCGCCTCGACACCGAGACGTACCACTGGATCAACGACGCGCTGCACTGCCCGGTCGTCGACCACTGGTGGCAGACCGAGACCGGTTGGGCCATCGCCGCGAACCCCCGCGGCATCGAGCCGCTGCCCGTCAAGCCCGGCTCCCCCACCGTGCCGGTGCCCGGCTATCGCGTGGCGATCGTCGACGGCAAGGGCAACCCGGTGAAGACCGGCAAGGAGGGCAACATCGTGCTCGAGCTGCCCCTGCCGCCGGGCAGCCTGCCGACGCTCTGGGGTGGTGACGAGAAGTACATCTCGTCGTACCTCACGGCCTTCCCGGGGCACTACGCGACCGGTGACTCGGGCTACCTCGACGACGACGGCTACGTCTACGTCATGGGGCGAACGGATGACGTGATCAACGTCGCCGGGCACCGGCTCTCGACCGGCGGGCTCGAGGAGGCCCTCAACCACCACCCGGCGATCGCCGAGGTCGCCGTGATCGGCGTCAAGGACGAGCTGAAGGGCCAGCGCGCCGCGGGATTCGTGACGCTCAAGCACGGCACCACGATCGACCACGACGTGCTCGTGAAGGAGCTCGTCGCGCTCGTGCGCGAGACCGTCGGCCCCGTCGCGGCGTTCCGCGACGTGACGGTGCTCGAACGGCTGCCGAAGACCCGGTCGGGCAAGATCCTGCGCAAGACCATGCGGCAGATCGCCGACGGCGAGCCCTACAAGGTGCCCGCCACGATCGAGGACCCGACGGTGCTGACGGCGCTCGAGGCGGCGCTTCGCGGCTGACGCGAGCGGGCGTCCGAGGGACGAACGGCCCCATGCCGCGCGACGGCCTCGGCCTAGTCTCCGGTCATGGAGGCATCGACGCCGTCATCCACCCGCTGGCCCGCGATCGCCAAGGACCTCGCATCCTTCCCGGTCCGGCCCAACCTCACCGACTACGACGAGGCCGTCGCCGCGTTCTCGTGGGATGACGCGCGGGGCGCGCTCGACGGCCTGCCGGGCGGTGGCGTGAACATCGCCCACGAGGCGGTCGACCGACACGCGGCGAGCGCGCTCGCCGGCCACGAGGCGCTGCGGTTCGTGCGTGCCGACGGCTCGACGAGTTCCCTCACGTACGCCGACCTGTCCGAGCGCACGGGTCGGTTCGCGAGCGTGCTGCGGGGCCTCGGCGTGCAGCGTGGCGAGCGCGTGTTCTCGCTCCTGGGGCGGATGCCGGCCCTCTACGTCGCCGTGCTCGGCACGCTGAAGCACGGCGCCGTCTTCTGCCCGCTGTTCTCGGCGTTCGGACCGGAGCCGGTGCGGCAACGCCTGCAGCTCGGCAGCGGCCGCGTGCTCGTCACGACGCGGGCGCTGTACCGCAGGAAGGTCGCCCCCATCCGCGACGACCTGCCCGAACTGCGGCAGGTGCTGCTCGTCGACGCCGACGGCGAACCCGAGCCCGGCACGCTCGACCTCGCTGCCCTCCTCGCCGAGTCGCCGCCGTACGGCGGGATCGCGGCGACCGGCCCCGAGGACATGGCCCTGCTGCACTTCACGAGCGGTACGACGGGCCGGCCGAAGGGGGCGATCCACGTGCACGACGCGGTGACGGCCCACTACGCGACCGGACGCTTCGCGCTCGACCTGCATCCCGACGACGTCTACTGGTGCACGGCCGACCCCGGCTGGGTCACCGGCACCTCGTACGGCATCATCGCCCCGCTCGTGCACGGCGTGACGGCCGTGGTCGACGAGGAGGAGATGGACGCGGACCGCTGGTACCGCATCCTCGCCGAGCAGCGCGTGACGGTGTGGTACACCGCGCCCACGGCGCTCCGCATGCTCATGAAGGCCGGAGCCGAGCGCGCGGCGGCCCACGACCTGTCGGCCCTGCGGTTCGTGGCCAGCGTGGGCGAACCCCTCAATCCCGAGGTCGTCGTGTGGGGCGAGGAGGCCTTCGGGCATCCCGTGCACGACAACTGGTGGCAGACCGAGACCGGCGGGATCATGATCTCCAACTACCCGGCGATGCAGATCCGGCCCGGCTCGATGGGGCGGCCGCTGCCGGGCATCGTGGCGGCGATCGTCGCTCGCGACACCGTGGGCGCGCCCGTGCAGCACGACGGCGAGGTCGAGCTGGTCTCCGACCCGGATGCCACGGGCGAGCTCGCGCTGCGGCCCGGCTGGCCGTCGATGTTCCGCGGCTACCTCAATGAGGAGGAGCGGTATCGCACGTGCTTCGTCGGCGGCTGGTACCTCACCGGCGACCTCGCCCGGCGTGACGCCGACGGGTACTTCTGGTTCGTGGGGCGCGGCGACGACGTCATCAAGTCCTCGGGGCACCTCATCGGTCCCTTCGAGGTGGAGTCCTGCCTCCTGGAGCACGAGGCCGTCGCCGAGGCCGGCGTGATCGGCGTGCCCGACCCCGTCGCCGGCGAGGTCGTGAAGGCGTTCGTCGAGCTCAAGCCCGGCGTCGAGGCATCCGACGCCCTGCGACTGGAGATCATCGGCTTCGCCCGCAAGCGGCTCGGCGCCGCCGTCGCGCCGCGCCTGCTCGACTTCACGACCGCGCTGCCGAAGACCCGCAGCGGCAAGATCCTGCGGCGGCTGCTCAAGGCCAGAGAGCTCGGACTGCCCGAGGGCGACACCTCGACACTGGAGGCCGGACGATGACCGAGCACGACGCGGCGCAGGCGATCGCGGCCGACCCGGAGCACGTGCGCGGGCTGCTGCGCCAGATGGTGCGGGTGCGACGGCTCGAGGAGCAGTGCGTCGAGCTCTACAGCGCCGCGAAGATCCGCGGGTTCCTGCACGTGTACATCGGCGAGGAGGCCGTCGCGGCGGGCGTGATGTCGGCGCTGCGGGCGGATGACGCGGTCGTCGCGACCTACCGCGAGCACGGCCATGCGCTGCTGAGGGGCGTCTCCGCGAGCGCGATCATGGCGGAGATGTACGGGCACGCCGAGGGGTGCTGCCGCGGCCGCGGCGGATCGATGCACCTCTTCGACGCCGCCACGCGTTTCTACGGCGGCAACGCCATCGTCGCGGGCGGCTTGCCCCTCGCGGTCGGGCTGGCGCTCGCGGACCGGATGTCGGGCCGCGACAGGGTGACCGTCTGCTTCTTCGGCGAGGGGGCGATGGCGGAGGGCGAGTTCCACGAGAGCCTCAACCTGGCTGCGCTGTGGGGGCTGCCGGTGCTCTTCTGCTGCGAGAACAACCTCTACGCGATGGGCACCGCCCTCGACCGGTCGGAGTCCCAGACCGACATGGCGCTCAAGGCGTCGGCGTACGAGGTGTCGGCGTGGGCGGTCGACGGCATGGACGTGCTCGCCGTCGAGGAGGCCGCGCGTCGCGCCGTCGACGCCGTGCGCGCGGGCGGCGGCCCGCACTTCCTCGAGCTGCGCACCTACCGCTTCCGCGCCCACTCGATGTTCGACCCGGAGCTCTACCGCGAGAAGGCCGAGGTGGAACGGTGGATGGAGCGCGACCCCATCGCGCTCCTGCGCACCGCGCTCGAGGCATCCGGCGAGCTCGCCGCCGACCAGTGGGACGCGCTCGAGCGGGAGGTGGGCGCCGAGATGGCGGCCGCCGTCGAGTTCGCGGAGGGCGGCACGCTCGAGCCCGTCGAGAAGCTCACGAGGTTCGTGTACAGCGAGCGGGAACCGACGGCACGGGAGTCCGGCGACCGTGCGCCGGGGGTGCGGGGATCACGATGAAGACGACCTATCGCGAGGCCATGCGGGCGGCAATCCGCGATGCGATGCGGCGCGACGAGCGGGTCTTCCTCATGGGCGAGGACGTCGGCCGCTACGGCGGCGGCTTCGCCGTGAGCCTCGGCCTGCTCGAGGAGTTCGGCCCGAGCCGCATCCGCGACACCCCGCTCTCGGAGGCAGGGTTCGTGGGTGCGGGCATCGGTGCCGCGCTCGGCGGCATGCGGCCGATCGTCGAGGTCATGACGGTCAACTTCAGCCTGCTCGCGCTCGACCAGATCATGAACAACGCCGCGACCCTGCTGCACATGTCGGGCGGGCAGTTCAACGTGCCGCTCGTCATCCGCATGACCACGGGCGGCGGCCGCCAGCTCGCGGCGCAGCACTCGCACAGCCTCGAGGGCTGGCTCGCGCACATCCCCGGACTGCGCATCCTCGCCCCGGCGACCGTCGAGGACGCGCGCGGGATGCTCTGGACAGCGCTCGAGGATCCCGACCCGGTGCTCATCTTCGAGCACGGGTCCCTGTACAACGTGGCAGGCGAGCTCGCCGACGACGCGGGCGCCGTCGACATCGACACGGCAGCGGTGCGGCGTCCGGGGGCGGATGTCTCGCTCATCACGTACGGGGGCACGCTGCCGACGACGCTCGACGCCGCCGACGCGCTCGCGGGCGAGGGCATCGAGGCGGAGGTGCTCGACCTGCGCACGCTCCGCCCCCTCGACGACGCCGCGATCCTCGCGACCGTCGCGAAGACCCACCGGGCCGTCGTCGTCGACGAGGGGTGGCGCAGCGGCAGCCTCTCCGCCGAGGTGAGTGCGCGCATCACCGAGTCGGCGTTCTACGACCTCGACGCTCCCGTGGGCCGGGTCTGCAGCGTCGAGGTCCCCGTGCCGTACGCGAAGCACCTCGAGCTCGCGACGCTGCCCTCGGTCGAGCGGATCGTCGCCGCGGCGCGGGAGGCGGTGGGCTCGCATGGGTGACTTCCGCATGCCGTCGCTCGGCGCCGACATGGAGCGGGGCAAGGTCGTCGAGTGGCTCGTGAAGCCCGGCGACTACGTGCATCGCGGCGAGATCATCGCCGCGGTCGACACCGAGAAGACGGTCATGGAGGTCGAGTCGTTCGAGGAGGGCGTCATCGCCGAGTTCCTCGTCGACCTCGGAGAGACGGTGCCGGTGGGCACGCCGATCGCGCGCATCACGGGCACCCCCGCCGAGGGCGCGGGTCCGAGTCGAGCGGATGCCGCGGGGCGCGGCGCAGCGACGGCGACCGCCCCGGTTGCTGCGGCCGCCGCTCCCCCGCCAGCGCCTGCGGCACGGCCGACCCGGCCGGAGCCCG
>NZ_RHHB01000055.1 GCF_003710805.1 Agromyces tardus
CCCCGCCAGTGACGCCGCCGCCCGCGCCGCTCATCGCGCGACCGCCTGAGCGACGCCGAGCCCGCGCCACCAGTCGGCGGCGGGCATCGCGGTGCGTCCGGCGGGCTGCACGCGCACGAGCTCGAGGTCGCCGTCGGCGGCGGAGACGAGCACGCGCTTGGCGTCGAGGCGCACGACGCCCGGCGTGCGCCCCGATGCGGGCGCGGGCGCCGCGGCATCCGGAGCCTCGTCGGCGATGCGCGCCTCGAGCACCTTCACGCGCACGCCGTCGACCTCGGTGTGCGCCCCCGGTTCGGGCGTGACGCCGCGGAACCGGGCGTCGACGGCCGCGACGGGCTGCGTCCAGTCGAGGCGCGCGTCGTCGATCGTGAGCTTGGGCGCGAACGTCGGCTCGCCCTGCTGGGGAACGGCCATCGCGGTGCCGTCGGCGATGCCGTCGACCACGGAGGCGAGGAGCTCGGCGCCGTCGTGCGCGAGCGAGTCGAGCAGCTGGCCTGCGGTCTCCCCCGGTGCGACCGGCCGGCGCGTGGTGGCGTAGACGTCGCCCGCGTCGAGCTCGGGAACCAGCCGGAACACCGCGGCCCCCGTCTCCTCGTCGCCCGCGATGAGCGCGTGCTGCACGGGAGCGGCGCCGCGCCACGCGGGCAGCAGCGAGAAGTGGAGGTTGATCCAGCCGTGCGCGGGCGTCGAGAGCAGCGGCTCCCGCACGAGGCCGCCGTACGCCACGATGACGCCGAGATCCGGCCGCAGCGCGGCGATGCGCCCCGTCGCGTCGGCGTCGAGTCGCGCCGCGTCGATGACGTGGACGCCGAGCCGCTCGGCCGCCTGCGCGACGGGCGACGGGGTGAGGACCCGCTTGCGGCCCAGCGGGGCCGGCGGACGCGTGACCACGGCGACGACCTCGTGGCCGCTCGCGACGAGCCGCTCGAGGCTCGGGACGGCCGGTTCGGGGGTGCCTGCGAAGACGATCCGGAGCTGCTGCACACTCCATTCTCGCAGGGTGCGCCGGACGGATGCCGCGTGCGGCCGCCGTGCGAGCCGGCGTGCCCCGCGACGGTCCCCGCTACGGCACCGACGGGTCGTCGAACCGCACGCGCAGCACGGGCGGCCGCGCCGGACGCCTGCCGGCGACGGGACGACGACGTTCGGTCGCGGTGCGCACCATCTCGGCCCGCAGGGCGTTCGCGACCTTCGCCCCCGCCGCGTAGTCGAACCGCACGATCGCGCGCTCGAGCCCGTCGTCGACGGGCGTCGGGCCGAGCACGTCGATGCCGTCGCCCAGCGCCGTCACGGCGTCGATCGCCTGGGCCACCCGGTCGTGCGCCGCGGTCACGCTCGCGACCCGCACGGCAGGAGGGAATCGAAGCGAACGGCGTGCGGCCAGTTCGGCCTCCGCCCATTCGGCGGGGCTCCACGTCGCGAGCGCCGTGGCCAGCGGTCCGGACACGCCCACGAGGTACACCGGCGCACCCGGCGCCGCGTGCGCCGCGGCGTTCGTCCACCAGCGCAGGCAGTCCTCGGCGACGCGCAGCGACTCGCGCAGCAGCATCCGCTCGCCGTCGAGGAGGAGCACGGCGCGATAGCCGCCCTCGGCGATCGGCTCGGCGCCACGGGTGGCGACGACGAGCGCGGGCTCGGGGCCGACCCGGGTGAGCGGGCGCTCGCCGTCGGAGAGCACCACGCGGGTGCGCGGGAAGGCCCTGCCGAGTTCCTCCGCGGTGCGGCTCGCGCCCACCACGGCGGCCCGCAGCGCGGTGCCCTCGCACACGGGGCACGTCCAGGAGTGGGCCGGGGTGCCGCACAGCGTGCACCGCGGCACGCCCCCGTCGCGCGGGACCATGAGCGCACCGCCGCACGCGGTGCAGCGCGCGGGCTCACGGCACCGGTCGCACACGAGCATCGGCGAGTGGCCGGGCCGCGCGACCTGGACGAGCACGGGACCGGCGGCGAGCGCCTCCTGCGCGCCCCGCCACGCCGAGGAGGGGATGCGAGCGGCGCCCGACTCGGGCGCGAACTGCTGCTCGGTGAGCACGACCCGGGGTCGCGTCTGCTTCACGGCCTCGATCGCGTGCACCCAGCCGATCGCGACCAGCCGCTCGACCTCGACGCTGCGGGTGTGGCCCGCGAAGACGAGCGCCGCACCCGACTGCTCCTGGCGGATGAGGGCCGCGTCGCGCGGGTGCACGCCCGGTGCGAGCGGCTCCGACTGCAGCGGGTCCCCGTCGTCCCACATCGCGATGAGGCCGAGGCGCGCGGCGGGCGAGTAGACGGTGGACCGGTTGCCGATGACGATGCGCGCGTCGGCGCCGGATGCGGCGAGGAACGCGCGGTACCGCTCGCCGCCCGGCTGGCGCGCGTCGGCGCGCAGCACCCGCCGCTCGTCGACGAGGGCGTGCAGCGCGGCCTCGAGCTGCTCCTCGTCGCGGTAGTCGGGCACCACGAGCAGGCTCGAGCGGTCGGCCGCGAGCACGTGCGCCGCCGCCTGGGCGAGGGCGACCGCCCAGGCGCCCACCCAGACGCCGCTCGGCAGTCGTACGGGCCGGGGATCGGCGGGGAGCGCCAAGCGGTCGCCCGCCGCCAGGCGCCGCTCGACCTCGCCCGCGGCGTACCCGGCGATCGGCGGCACCACCGTCGGCAGCGGGCCCGGGTCGGGTTCGGCGGCACGCCAGGCGCGTTCGACGCGCACGTACCGGTTGGGGATCGCGACGCGCAGGATGTCGCTCGCGTTGCCCGCCGCCCGGTCGGCCGCCGCGCGCGCGAGCGCCCAGACCTCGGGCGCGAGCAGCGGCACCTCTCCGACGACGTCTTCGACCTCGCTGAGCTCGCCCGGGAACTCGCTCGTCTCGGCGAGCTCGATCACCCAGGCCTGGGCGATGCGGCCGCCCGAGCGGAGCGGGACGCGCACCCGCATCCCGGCGACGACCTGGCCGGCCAGGCGTTCGGGTACGCGGTAGTCGAAGAGCTGGTCGAGCTGCGGCAGCGGCGAATCGACGAGCACCCTGGCGACCGGACCGGCCGCCATGTCAGATGCCGGCGACGGTGCGGAGGTCGTCGACGCGGTCGAGCCGCTCCCAGGTGAAGTCGGGCAGCTCGCGGCCGAAGTGGCCGTACGTCGCCGTCTGCGCGTAGATCGGGCGCAGCAGGTCGAGATCGCGGATGATCGCCGCGGGACGCAGGTCGAAGACCTCGCGGATCGCCGCGATGATGCGCTCGTCGGGCACGTGGCCGGTGCCGAACGTCTCGACGTAGAGCCCGACGGGCGATGCCGCGCCGATCGCGTACGCCACTTGGATCTCGAGGCGATCGGCGAGTCCGGCGGCGACCGCGTTCTTCGCGACCCAGCGCATCGCGTACGCCGCGGAGCGGTCGACCTTCGAGGGGTCCTTGCCGCTGAAGGCACCGCCGCCGTGCCGGCTCGCGCCGCCGTAGGTGTCGATGATGATCTTGCGGCCGGTGAGGCCGGCGTCGCCCTGCGGTCCGCCGATCTCGAACCGGCCGGTGGGGTTGATGAGCACCTTCAGTTCGGGGCGCGCGAGCTCGACGAGGTCGAGCACGGGCCGGATCACGAGCTCCTCGACCTCGGAGCGCAACTGCTCGGTGGAGACCTGCGGCGAGTGCTGCGTCGAGAGCACGACCGTCTCGATGGTGCGCGGCACCTGGCCCTCGTAGCCCACGGTGACCTGGGTCTTGCCGTCGGGCCGGAGGTAGTCGAGCTCGCCCTGCTTGCGTACGGCGGCGAGCCGCTCGGCGAGTCGATGCGCGAGCCAGATGGGCACGGGCATGAGCTCGGGCGTCTCGCGGGTCGCGTAGCCGAACATGATGCCCTGGTCGCCGGCGCCCTGCTGGTCGAGTGCGTCGAGGCTCGAGCCCTCGCGCGCCTCGAACGCGTGGTCGACGCCCTGGGCGATGTCGGGCGACTGGCCGCCGATCGAGACGGAGACGCCGCACGAGCGACCGTCGAACCACACGTCGGAGGAGTCGTAGCCGATCGAGGTGACGCGCTCGCGCACGATCGCCGGGATCTCGACGTAGCCCGAGGTGCTCACCTCGCCGGCGACGTGCACGAGGCCCGTGGTGACGAGCGTCTCGACGGCGACGCGGGCGTTCGGGTCGACCGCGAGCAGCGCGTCGAGGATCGAGTCGGAGATCTGGTCGCAGATCTTGTCGGGGTGCCCCTCGGTCACGGATTCGGACGTGAACAGACGGAGAGCGCTCATGCGGGGTCGTGTTCCTTCGTGGTGCGGTCGGGGGCATCGGCGAGCTGGGCGACGATCACGTCGAGCATGGCGTGCGCCACTGACAGTTTGCTGCCCTCGGCGGATGCGACGACCTCTCCGTGTCGGTCGATGACGACGACCGCGTTGTCGTCGCCTGCGAAGCCCTCGTTCCAGCCGACGCGGTTCACCACGAGGAGGTCGGCGCCCTTCGCCGCGCGCTTGGCGCGGCCGAGCTCGAGGAGCCGCGCGCCGTCGGGCTCGGTCTCGGCGGCGAAGCCGACGAGCAGCGTTCCGTCGTGCGGCGCATGACCCAGCTCGGCGAGGATGTCGGGATTGCGCACGAGCTCGAGCGTGAGCCCGCCGTCGCCCGGCTCCTTCTTGAGCTTCGCCTCGCTGACGGAGGCGGGCCGGTAGTCGGCGACGGCCGCGGCCATCACCACGACGTCGGCGCCCGCCGCCGCATCGGCCACGGCCTCGCGGAGCTCCATCGCCGTCGAGACCCGGCGGATGTCGCAGCCTGCGGGCTCGGCGACCTCGAGGTTCGCCGCGACGAGCGTGACGGCGGCGCCACGGGCCCGCGCCGCCTCGGCGATCGCGATGCCCTGCTTGCCGCTCGAGCGGTTGCCGAGGAAGCGGACGGGGTCGAGCGGTTCGCGGGTGCCGCCCGCCGACACGACCACCCGACGACCGGCCAGGTCCTGCGCGGGAACGGCACCGGAGACGTCGGCGACGCGATCGAGGGCCGCCCGCACGATGGCGTCGGGCTCCTCCATGCGGCCGGGACCGCTGTCGGCGCCCGTGAGCTGGCCCACCGCCGGCCCGACGATCGTGACGCCGCGTTCGCGCAACGTCGCGACGTTCGCCTGCGTGGCCGGATGCCGCCACATCTCGGTGTGCATCGCCGGGGCGATGACGAGGGGCGCCTCGCTCGCGAGCACGGTGTTGCCGAGCAGGTCGTCGGCGAGGCCGTGCGCGAGCTTGGCGATGGTGTTCGCGGTGGCCGGTGCGATGACGATGAGGTCGGCGGCCTGCCCGATGGCGACGTGGCGCACCTCGTCGACGCCCTCGTAGAGGTCGACGTGCACGGGGTTGCGCGAGATCGCCTCGAGCGTCGGGCGGCCGACGAACCGCAGGGCCGCCTTGGTCGGGACGACGTGCACGTCGTGTCCGGCGAGCACGAGCGCCCGCACGACGCCCACGGCCTTGTACGCCGCGATGCCGCCGGAGATGCCGACGACGATGTTCAGCGGCGTCATCCGTGCCTGCCGGCTACTCGCCGATGGGGCGGAGGCGGAGCTTGTCCTCGTTGATCTCGTGGAGCGCGACCGAGAGCGGCTTGTCGTCGATCGAGGAGTCGACCAGCGGGCCCACGTTGTCGAACAGGCTGCCCTCGTGGAGGTCGGCGTAGTAGTCGTTGATCTGGCGCGCGCGCTTCGACGCGAAGATGACGAGCTGGTACTTCGAGTCGACCTTCGAGAGCAGGTCGTCGATGGGCGGGTCGATGATGCCGGACAGCTTCTCAGCCATGGAGTGACTCCTTAGGATTGCGGCGCAACCTCGGTGCGCGGAAGATCTTGCCGAAGGGCAGCATGACGCCGACCCTTGCGAGGCCGCATCAAGTCTACGACCTTTTGCGCGGCCTCGCCGACCTCGACGTTCACCACCTGGTGATCGAACTCGTCGACCGCCGCCAATTCGACCTTCGCGGTCTCGAGCCGGCGCTGCTGCTCGGCGGCGCTCTCGGTGCCGCGGCCGACCAGACGGCGCACGAGCTCGTCCCACGACGGCGGCAGCAGGAACACGAGCGTCGCGTCGGGCATCGCGCGGCGCACCGACCGGGCGCCCTGGATGTCGATCTCGAGCAGCACGCTGTGGCCCGCGGCGATCGCCTCCTCCACGGCGCGCCGGGGCGTGCCGTAGCGGTGCGCATTGTGCACGGTCGCCCACTCGAGGAGCTCGCCCGCGGCGATCATGCGGTCGAACTCGGCGTCGTCGACGAAGAAGTAACTCTCCCCCTCGACCTCGCCGGGCCGCGGGGCGCGCGTGGTCGCCGAGACCGACAGGCGCACCTCGGGGTGGTGCGTGCGGATGTGGGCGGCGACGGTCCCCTTGCCGACCGCGGTCGGTCCGGCGAGCACGACGAGCCGGTCGCCCGTGCCGCCGTGGTCGGCGACCCAGTCGGCGGTGAACTCGCGCAGGCGCCGGCGCTGCAGGCGACCGAGGCCGCCGAGCCGCTTGGACGGGGAGATCTGGAGCTCCTCCATGATGCGCGTGCACTTGGTCTGACCGATCGCGGGGATCGACACGAGGAACTCGGTGACGCGGATCCGCCCCTCGACGCCCTCGGGGTCCTCGTAGGCGACCCGAAGCACGTCGAGCGGGCTGCGGGTGCCGGCCGCGATCTCGGCCTTCACCGCCGCTCGGGCACGGCGCGCGGCGACGGCGGCCCGGGATGCCGCGACCCGGTCCACCTCGGGCGGAGTGCTCGTGCGGGGCTCAGACACCGATCGCTCCGATCTCGTCGACGCGGCGCGCGATCTCGTCGACGATCCCGTCGGGACCGGCGGACAGGATCGAGCGGGACTCGCTCACGATGACGCCCGCCGACAGGGAGCGGAAGGTCCCCCGGAGCTCGGAGAGCTCACCGCCCTGGTGGCCGAAGCCCGGCGCGAGCACCGGCATGAGCGGGCGCACCGGCTCGGATTCGATGTCGAGGCCGGCGGCGCGCAGGTCGACGGTGGCGCCGAGCACGACGCCGATCGAGCCGACGGGTCGGCTCGCGGCATCCGGCCTGCTGCGGTTCCACTCGGAGACCGCCGAGCAGATCGCCGCGGCGACCGTCGCGCCCGCGCGGCTCGACTGCTGCAGCACGGCCCGCTGGATCGCGGCGGCCTCGGGGTTGGACGTCGCGGCGAGCACGAACAGGCCCTTGCCCGTGGCATCCGCCCGGTGCATGACCTGCTCGATCGAGCCGAGGCCCTGGAACGCGCTGATCGTCATGGCGTCGGCCTCGAGCGGGGAGCCCGGCCGCAACCAGGCGTCGCCGTAGGCCTCGACGCTCGTGCCGATGTCGCCCCGCTTCGCGTCGGCGATGACGAGGAGGCCCGCGTCGCGCGCCTCGGCGAGCACCCGCTCGAGGGCGGCGTAGCCCGCAGCGCCGTGGCGCTCGAAGAAGGCGACCTGCGGCTTGACGATGCCGACGCGACCGGCGGCCGCCTCGACGACGCGGACGCCGAACTCCCGGGCGCCCTCGGCGGAATCGGGTTGCCCCCACCGGTCGAGGAGGGCGGCGTGCGGGTCGATGCCCACGCACAGGCGACCGTAGGCGGCGAAGACGAGGTCGAGCCGCTCGCCGAACGACAGCGCGTCGGTCACGCGTGCACCTCCCGGCGTCGTGCGTACTCCTGCAGGCTCGTCACCTCGAACCCGGTGCGCACGGCATCGAGCGACGCGACGGCGGCCGAGAGCTCGGCGATCGTCGTGAACAGCGGGATGTCGGCGGCGACCGCGGCGGCCCGGATCTCGTACCCGTCGGCGCGGGCCGAGCGCCCGCTCGGGGTGTTGATGACGACGCCGACCTCGCCGCGGTGGATGAGCTCGACGACCGAGGTCGCGTCCTCGCCGGTCTTCTCGCTGTACTTCAGCACGACGTCCGCGAGGATGCCGTTGCGGCGGAGGACCTCGGCGGTGCCCTCGGTGGCGACGATGTCGTAGCCGAGCTGCTGCATCCGCAGCACGGGGAGGATGATCGCCCGCTTGTCGCGGTCGGAGACCGATACGAACACGGTGCCCGACAGCGGCATGCCGCCGTAGGCCGCGAGCTGGCTCTTGGCGAACGCGGTCGGGAAGTCCTTGTCGATGCCCATCACCTCGCCCGTCGAGCGCATCTCGGGGCCGAGCACCGAGTCGACCATGATGCCCTCGCGCGTGCGGAAGCGGTGGAACGGGAGCACGGCCTCCTTGACCGCGACCGGCGAGTCGAACGGCACGCGCGAGCCGTCGGACGGCGGGAGCATGCCCTCCTCGACGAGCTCGCGGATCGACGCGCCGACCATGATGCGCGACGCCGCCTTCGCGAGCGGGATGCCGAGCGCCTTCGACACGAACGGGACGGTGCGGCTGGCCCGCGGGTTCGCCTCGAGCACGTAGAGCACGCCCGCGCCGATCGCGAACTGCACGTTGAGCAGGCCCTGCACGCCGATGCCCTCGGCGATCGCACGCGTCGCCTCGCGCACCCGGTCGATCTCGGCGCGGCCGAGGGTGACGGGCGGCAGGGTGCAGCTCGAGTCGCCCGAGTGGATGCCGGCCTCCTCGATGTGCTCCATGACGCCGCCGATGTAGAGCTCGGTGCCGTCGTAGAGGGCGTCGACGTCGATCTCGATGGCGTCGTCGAGGAAGCGGTCGACGAGCAGCGGGTGGCTCGGGCCGACGATGCCCTGGCCCTCGATGCGCGCGAAGTAGTCGGCGAGCGACGGGCTGTCGTAGACGATCTCCATGCCGCGGCCGCCGAGCACGTAGCTCGGGCGCACGAGCACCGGGTAGCCGATGCCCTCGGCGATGTGCACCGCGCCGGGCAGGTCGATCGCCGTGCCGTTCTTCGGGGCGAGCAGGCCCGCCGTGTCGAGGATGCCGGAGAACAGGCCGCGCTCCTCGGCGAGGTCGATCGCGTCGGGCGTGGTGCCGAGGATCGGCACGCCGGCCGCCTCGAGGCCCTTCGCGAGGCCGAGGGCCGTCTGCCCGCCGAGCTGCACCACGACGCCGACGAGCTCGCCCGTCTGCGACTCCGCATGGATGACCTCGAGCACGTCCTCGAGGGTGAGCGGCTCGAAGTAGAGCCGGTCGCTCGTGTCGTAGTCGGTCGAGACCGTCTCGGGGTTGCAGTTGATCATGATCGTCTCGTACCCGGCCGCCGACAGCGCGAACGAGGCGTGCACGCACGAGTAGTCGAACTCGACGCCCTGCCCGATGCGGTTGGGACCCGAGCCGAGGATCACGACCTTCCTGCGGTCGGAGGGCTCGACCTCGGTCTCGAAGTCGTAGCTCGAGTAGTGGTACGGCGTGAGCGCCGGGAACTCGCCCGCGCACGTGTCCACCGTCTTGTAGACCGGTCGGATGCCGAGGATGTGCCGCACCTCGCGGGCGTCGGCCTCGCCGAATCCGCGCAGCTGCCCGATCTGGGCGTCGGAGAACCCGTGGTCCTTCGCGAGCAGCAGCAGGTCGTGGTCGAGGTTCTCGGCGGATGCCACGGTCTCGGCGACCTCGTTGATGAGCGCGATCTGGTCGAGGAACCACGGGTCGATCTTCGTGGCCTCGAACGCCTGCTCGACCGTGGCGCCCTTGCGCAGCGCCTGCTGCACGAGCACGATGCGCCCGTCGGTGGGGATGCGCGACGCCTCGAGGAGCTCCTCGGCGGTGCGGTCCTCGTCGCCCCAGTGGAACGACGAGCCGCGCTTCTCGAGCGAGCGGAGGGCCTTCTGCAGCGCCGTCGCGTAGTTGCGGCCGATCGCCATCGCCTCGCCGACCGACTTCATGGTGGTCGTGAGCGTGGGGTCGGCGGCCGGGAACTTCTCGAACGCGAACCGCGGCACCTTGACGACGACGTAGTCGAGCGTCGGCTCGAAGCTCGCCGGCGTCACCTTCGTGATGTCGTTCGGGATCTCGTCGAGGCGGTAGCCGATCGCGAGCTTCGCCGCGATCTTCGCGATCGGGAAGCCCGTAGCCTTCGACGCGAGCGCCGACGAGCGGGAGACCCGCGGGTTCATCTCGATGACGATGATGCGGCCGTCGGCGGGGTCGACGGCGAACTGGATGTTGCAGCCGCCGGTGTCGACGCCCACGGCGCGGATGATGTCGATGCCGATGTCGCGGAGCTTCTGGTACTCGCGGTCGGTGAGGGTGAGCGCCGGGGCGACGGTGATCGAGTCGCCCGTGTGCACGCCGACGGGGTCGACGTTCTCGATCGAGCAGACCACGACCGTGTTGTCGGCCGTGTCGCGCATGAGCTCGAGCTCGTATTCCTTCCAGCCGAGGATCGACTCCTCGAGGAGCACCTCGCTCGTCGGCGAGTCGTGCAGGCCCTGCGTCACGATGCGCACGAGGTCCTCCTCGGTGTACGCGAACCCCGAGCCGAGGCCGCCCATGGTGAACGAGGGGCGCACGACGAGCGGGTAGCCGAGGTCGAGCGCGAACTCCTTCGCCTGCTCGAGCGTCTTCGCGACGTGCGAGCGGGCGACATCCGCCCCCGCCTCGATCACGAGGTCCTTGAAGAGCTGTCGGTCCTCGCCCTTGCGGATGGCCTCGACCTTGGCGCCGATGAGCTCCACGCCGTGCTTCTCGAGGATGCCCGCGTCGTGCAGCGCGATCGCCGCGTTGAGCGCCGTCTGGCCGCCGAGCGTGGGGAGCACCGCATCCGGCCGCTCCTTGATGATGATCGACTCGATGATGTCGGGCGTGATCGGCTCGACGTAGGTCGCGTCGGCGAAGTCGGGGTCGGTCATGATCGTGGCCGGGTTGGGGTTCACGAGGATGACGCGAACGCCCTCCGCGCGCAGCACCCGGCAGGCCTGGGTGCCCGAGTAGTCGAACTCGGCCGCCTGTCCGATGACGATCGGGCCGGACCCGATGACGAGGACGCTGTTGATGTCGTCGCGCTTGGGCATCAGGCGTTGTTCTCCTTGCTCGCGATGACCATGTCGCGGAACCGGTCGAAGAGGTAGTTCGCGTCGTGCGGGCCGGCCGCCGACTCGGGGTGGTACTGCACCGAGAACGCGGGGATGTCGAGGCAGTTGAGCCCCTCCACGACGTTGTCGTTGAGGTCGTAGTGGCTCACCTCGACGCGGCCGAAGCCCTCGCTCGAGTCGCTGACCCGGTCGATGGGCGCGTCGACGGCGAAGCCGTGGTTGTGCGCGGTGATCTCGACGCGTCCGGTGGACTTGTCGAGCACCGGCTGGTTGATGCCGCGGTGGCCGAACGGGAGCTTGTAGGTGCCGAACCCGAGGGCGCGCCCGAGCAGCTGGTTGCCGAAGCAGATGCCGAAGTAAGGCACCCCGGCGCGCAGCGTCGTGCGCAGCAGTTCGACGTGGCGGTCGGATGCCCCGGGGTCGCCCGGACCGTTCGAGAAGAACAGCGCGTCGGGGTGCATCTCGAGGATCTCCTCGGCCGTGACGGTCTGCGGCAGCACGTGCACGTCGAAGCCGCGCTCGGCGAGGTAGTTGAGCGTCGAGGTCTTCACGCCGAGGTCGAGCACGGCGACCGTTCCGACCCGCTCGCCGTGCGCCTCGAGGCGGTAGGGCTCGGTGGTGGACACGGTGCCGGAGAGGTTCTGGCCGGTCATCTCGGCGCCGCTGCGCACCAGCTCGAGCTGCTCGCCCGCGGAGAGGAGCGCGTCGGGGCCGGAGAAGATGCCGGCGCGCATGGCGCCGCCGGAGCGGATGCGGCGCGTGACCGCACGCGTGTCGATGCGGCTGATGCCGACGATGCCGGCCGCGGCGAGGTCGTCGTCGAGGCTGCGCTGGGAGCGGAAGTTCGACACGACGCGGGAGGGGTCGCGCACGACGAAGCCGGCGACCCAGATGCGAGACGACTCCATGTCGACGTCGTTCATCCCCGTGTTGCCGATGTGGGGCGCGGTCATGAGCACGATCTGGCCCGCGTACGACGGGTCCGTGAGCGTCTCCTGGTACCCGGTCATGCCGGTGGCGAACACCGCCTCGCCGAGCGTGCGTCCGCGGGCGCCGTAGGCGCGACCCTCGTAGCGGGTCCCGTCCTCCAGTACAAGCACGGCGACGTCGTCGCCGATGATGGGGGTCTCAGTCATCCGAGGCCTCACTCTCCAGTTCCGGCCGCTGCGCGGCAGGCGCGGCGGCGATGTCGTTGACGGCGGCGATGATGGTCGCCGAGTCGCCCGCGTAGCGGGCTCGCAGGTAGCTGTCCACGCGGGGCGCGGGAGTCTCGTCGTCGGCGCCGGTCTGCCGCACGATCCAGGTGATCGCGACGAGGCCCTCGGGCTCGACGCCGCGGTCGATGGCGTACGTGGCCACGCCCGCCCCGACGAGCTGCTCCCGCGGGATGAAGCTCGTCGACTCCCCCGCGATGCGGATGAGCACGCCCTCGGGCACGATCTCGAGCCGGGCAGACCCGCGGAACGCGAGCCCCTCGACGGCGAGCCGCTCGAGCGGCTGCCCCTCGGGCGTCGTCGCGACGTAGAGCGCCTCGGTGCCGACGGATGCTGCGCCGAGCGTCGCCGGCACGGGATACGCGCCGAGCGACGCGTCGCGCACCGTGCGGCGCCGCCACGATCGCCACATGAGCCACGCGGCCAGGGCGACGACCGCGACCGCGACGAGGAGGCCGGGGAGCTTATCCACGGAGCACCTCCAAGCGCTCGGCGGCGTGCCGCGCGACCTCGTCGGCGGGCCGCACGGCGCCGTCGAGCAGCGTCGCGTAACCCTGGTGGAAGGTCGCGACCACGCGTCCGGGCAGGGTGCGGCCGAGGTACGGCGAGTTCACGCTGCGGCCGGCGAGCCGGGCGAGGTCGAACTCGGCTGAGGCGCTCGGGTCGTAGAGGGTGAGCTCCGCGGGAGCGCCCACGGCGATCGGGGCGCCGTGGCCGGCGAGCCGGCCGATGCGGGCCGGGGTCTCCGACAGCACGCGCGCGACATCCGCCCAGCCGATGAGGCCGGTGTCGACCATCGCCGCGTGCACGACCGAGAGCGCGGACTCGAGTCCGACCATGCCGTTGGCCGCCGCATCCCACTCGCACTCCTTCGCCTCGATCGGGTGCGGGGCGTGGTCGGTGGCGACGATGTCGATCGTGCCGTCGGCGAGCGCGGCGCGCAGCGCCTCGACGTCTTCGGCGCGGCGCAGCGGCGGGTTCACCTTGAAACGCGGATCGTACGACGCCACGAGCTCCTCGGTGAGCAGCAGGTGGTGCGGCGTCACCTCGGCGGTCACGTCGATGCCCCGGGCCTTCGCCCAGCGGACGACCTCGACCGAGCCCGCCGTGGAGACGTGGCACACGTGCAGGCGCGAGCCGACGTGCTCGGCGAGGAGCACGTCGCGCGCGATGATCGACTCCTCGGCCACCGCGGGCCAGCCGGCCAGGCCGAGCTCGCCCGACAGTGCGCCCTCGTTCATCTGCGCGCCCTGCGTGAGGCGCGGCTCCTGCGCGTGCTGCGCGATGACGCCGTCGAAGGCCTTCACGTACTCGAGCGCGCGGCGCATGAGCAGCGGGTCGAAGACGCAGAACCCGTCGTCGGAGAACACGCGCACCCGGGCGCGCGACTGCGCCATGGCCCCGAGCTCGGCGAGCTGCTCGCCCTTCAGGCCCACGGTGACGGCGCCGATCGGCTGCACCGTGGCGTAGCCCGCGGCACGGCCGAGCGAGAGCTCCTGCTCGACGACACCGGCGGTGTCGGCGACGGGCGAGGTGTTCGCCATCGCGAAGACGGCGGTGAAGCCTCCGGCTGCGGCGGCCTGCGTGCCCGTGAGCACCGTCTCGCTCTGCTCGTAGCCGGGCTCGCGCAGGTGCGTGTGCAGGTCGACGAGACCCGGGAGGGCGATGAGGCCCGCGGCGTCGACGACGGTCGCGCCCGCGGCATCCGCGATGCTGCCGACCTCGGCGATCACGCCGCCGTCGAGCAGCAGGTCGGTGCGCTCCCCGCTCGGCAGCTGCGCCCCGGTGATCAGGAAGCGCTCGCTCATCGGGCCACCTCCCGTTCGCCGGACAGCAGGAGGTAGAGGGCGGCCATTCTCACTGATACTCCGTTCGCGACCTGCTCGCGCACCGTCGACTGCGGGGAGTCCGCGGCGCGCGCTGCGATCTCCAGCCCGCGATTCATGGGGCCGGGGTGCATGACCATCGTAGTCGTGGGCAGCTGGGCGAACCGGGCGTCGTCGAGGCCCCACGTGCGCGCGTACTCGCGGCTGTTCGGGAAGAACGCCCCCTGCATGCGCTCCGCCTGGATTCGCAGCATCATCACGACGTCGGGCATGGTCGCGAGGGCCGCGTCGAGGTCGTAGCCGATGGATGCCGGCCAGCCCGACACGTCCACCGGCACGAGCGTCGGCGGGGCGACGAGGGTCACCTCGGCGCCGAGGGTCGCGAGCAGCCACACGTTCGACCGGGCGACGCGGGAGTGCAGGATGTCCCCGACGATGACGACGCGCACGCCGCCGAGGTCGCGGCCGCGCGAGGCCGCGCCGTGCAGGCGGCGACGCATCGTGAACGCGTCCAGGAGGGCTTGGGTGGGGTGCTCGTGGGTGCCGTCGCCCGCGTTCACGACGCCTGCGTCGATCCAGCCGCTCATCGCCAGGGTCTGCGGCGCGCCCGAGGCGGGGTGGCGGATGACGACGCCGTCGGCGCCCATCGCCTGCAGCGTCTGCGCGGTGTCCTTGAGGCTCTCGCCCTTCGAGACGCTCGAGCCCTTGGCGCTGAAGTTGATGACGTCGGCCGAGAGTCGCTTCGCGGCGGCCTCGAACGAGATGCGCGTGCGCGTCGAATCCTCGAAGAACAGGTTCACGACGGTCTTGCCGCGCAGCGTCGGGAGCTTCTTCACCTCGCGCTCCTGCACGGCCGCCATGTCCTCGGCGACGTCGAGCAGGGCGATCGCGTCGTCGCGCGAGAGGGAGCGGGTGCTCAGCAGGTGCCTCATGCGTCGCGTCCCGCTTCCGCCGCATCGGCGGCGCTCGCGACGTCCGCATCGCCGCCGTCGATCGTGACGGCGTCGTCGCCGTCGATCTCGTGCAGGTGCACGTTGATGCGCTCGCGCGTGGAGCTTGGGAGGTTCTTGCCCACGAAGTCGGCGCGGATCGGGAACTCGCGGTGCCCGCGGTCGACGAGCACGGCCAGCCGCACCGCGCGGGCGCGGCCGAGGTCGGAGAGCGCGTCGAAGGCGGCGCGGATCGTGCGACCCGAGTAGAGCACGTCATCGACGAGCACGACGGTGGCGCCGTCGATCCCGCCCGCGGGCAGCGACGTGGGCCGGGGCGCACGCACCGGGTTCCGGCCGAGGTCGTCGCGGTACATGGTCACGTCGAGTGCGCCGGCCGGCACGTCGGATGCCGCGATGCGGCCGATGCTCGCGGCGAGCCGCTCGGCGAGCACGACGCCACGGGTGGGAATGCCGAGGAGGACGAGGCCGTCGGCCCCGCGATTCGACTCGAGGATCTCGTGGGCGATGCGAGTGAGCGCCCGATCGATGTCAGCCTGCTGCAGCACGGTGCGCACAGCCATGCAGACTCCCTTCTCCGCCTCACAGGACGGGCTTCAAGGTTGCCGTTTCCCCGATCCTACCAGCGGGTTCGCCGAGCGGATGCCGCGTTGCGCGCGCTGGGCGGACCGGCAGCGTCGACGCCGGATCGCGCGGCCGCCGACCGCCCCGTTCGGGGGGTGCTCGCGGTGCGCTCTCCGTGATGGGATCGACCATGGCCGACGTCATGATCGCCGCCATGCCCTTCGCGGGCCACGTCGCGCCGCTCGCAGCGGTCGCCTCGGCGTTCCTCGAGGCAGGGCATGCGGTGCGCGTGTACACCGGCTCCCGCCACGCGGCCCGGTTCGCCGCGATCGGAGCCGACATCGTCCCCTGGGTGCGCGCCCCGGACTTCGACGAGGGCGACCTCGCGGCCACCTTCCCCGTGCTGCGCGGCCGCAAGGGGCCGCGCCAGATGCTCGCGAACGTGCGCGAGGTGTTCATCGGCACGGCGGCGGCGCAGGGCGACGATCTCGTCGCCGAGTTCCGCCGGCGCCCGTGGGACGTCATCGTCGCCGACGGCCTCAGCCTCGGAGCGCACCTCGCCTCGGAGCGCACCGCGACGCCGTGGGTGACGGTGAGCATCGTGCCGCTCAGCATCCCCAGCGACGACCTGCCACCGCCCGGACTCGGGATCCGGCCCGCACGCGGCCCGTTGGGGCGGGTGCGCGACCGACTCCTGCGACGAGCGGTGCCGCTCGCGACGCGCGGGATGCGACGCGCCTACCTCGAGCAGCGCGCGGCGTCGGGCCTCGACGTCTCCGGGGTCCGGTTCGAGCAGGCGTGGTACTCGCCGTCACTCGTGTGCGCGACCGGCGTGCCGTCGCTCGAGTACCCGCGAACCGGCTACCCGACCCGAGTCGAGTTCGTGGGATCGCTCACGCCGACGGGCGCCGCGCGGGGGCTCGAGCCCGACTGGTGGGCCGACCTGCCTCCCGACCGCCCGATCGTGCACGTCACCCAGGGCACGCTCAACGTCGACCCCGACGACCTGATCCGGCCGGCTCTCTCCGCGCTCGGCCGCCAGCCGGTCTCGGTCGTCGCGACGACCGGCAGGGCAGAGGTGCCGGGATTCGCCTTCCCCGTGCCGCCGAACGCCTTTGTCGCGGGGCTGATCGACTACGCCGTGCTCCTCCCCCGGGTCGACGTCATGGTCACCAACGGCGGGTGGGGCGGCGTGCTCGCGGCGCTGTCGCACGGCATCCCGCTCATCGTGGCCGGCGGCGACCTCGACAAGCCGGAGATCGCGGCGCGAGTCGCGTGGGCGGGCGCGGGCGTGGACCTGCGAACGGGGCGGCCGAGCGCGAGCGCCGTGCTCCGCGCCTGGCGCCGGGTGTCGCAGGAACCCGCATTCCGGCGCAACGCCGAACGCCTCGGGGCGGAGCTCCGCGGCCACGACGGGCCACGGGAGGTCGTCGAGCACACGCTCCGGCTCGTCGGCCGCGGCTGACCCCCTCGCCGGATCAGCCCTTCGAGTGCGAGATCGCCGCGAGCAGGCCGTTCACGAAGCCGGCGGAGTCGTCGGTCGACAGCACCGTCGCCGCCTCCACCGCCTCGGAGATGGCGACCGGGTCGGGCACCGCGTCGTTGTAGACGATCTCCCACACGCCGATGCGCAGGAGTGCGCGGTCGACCGCGGGCATGCGGTCGAGGGTCCAGCCGCGCGAGTGCGTCTCGATGAGCTCGTCGATCTCGGCGCGGTGGTCGACGATGCCGTCGACGATCTCGCGGGCGTACAGCCACGACGCCTGGCGTTCCGGCTCGTTCACCGCGCGCTCGGCCTCGACGGCGAGCATCTGCTCGACGGGTACCTGGCGCATGTCGGCCGCGTAGAGCAGGTCGAGCGCCCGCTTGCGCGCCTTGGTGCGGGCGCTCACTAGTCGTTCACGCGGCCGAGGTAGTCGCCCGTGCGGGTGTCGACCTTGACCTTCGTGCCGGTCTCGAGGAAGAGCGGCACCTGGATCTCGTAGCCGGTCTCGACGGTGGCGGGCTTGGTGCCGCCGGTCGAGCGGTCGCCCTGCAGGCCGGGCTCCGTGTAGGTGATCTCGAGCACGACGGATGCGGGCAGCTCGACGTAGAGCGGGTTGCCGTTGTTGAGCGCGATCGTGACCGACTGGTTCTCGAGCATGAAGTTGGCGGCGTCGCCGACGACGTTGGCCGGAACGGTGAGCTGGTCGTAGTCGGTCGCGTCCATGAACACGAATCCGTCGCCGTCGTTGTAGAGGTAGGTGAAGTCACGACGGTCGACGTTCTCGATGTCGACCTTGGCGCCCGCGTTGTAGGTGCGGTCGACGACCTTGCCGGTGACGACGTTCTTGAGCTTCGTGCGGACGAACGCGCCGCCCTTGCCGGGCTTGACGTGCTGGAACTCGATGACGCTCCAGAGCTGGCCGTCGATGGAGAGGACGACGCCGTTCTTGATGTCCGCGGTGCTTGCCATGGGGGTGGATCCGATCGATCGAAGGGAAAGTCTCAGGCACGCGAGAAGGCGCGTGCGACCTATCGAGTGTAGTCGACCCTCACCGGGCCCGCAGGAGCCAGTCCACCGCGAGCCGGTACGAGTCCGATCCGAAGCCCGCGATGACCCCCGTCGCGACCCCCGAGATGACGCTCGTGTGCCGGAACGCCTCGCGCGCGTGCGGGTTCGAGAGGTGCACCTCGATGAGCGGCACGCCCGCCGTCTTCAGCTGCGCCGCGGCATCCCGCAGCGCGTAGCTGTAGTGGGTGAACGCGGCGGGGTTGAGCACGACCGGCAGCCGGCGGTCGACGGCCTCGTGGATCCAGCCGATGAGCTCGGCCTCGTCGTCGGTCTGGCGCAGGTCGATCTCGATGTCGTCGGGCACGGATGCCGCGAGCCCTGCGCCGATGTCGGCGAGCGTCTCCGATCCGTACACCTCGGGCTCGCGAGAGCCCAGGCGCCCGAGGTTCGGTCCGTTCAGCACGAGGATCGTCGTCATGCTCGAAGCCTAGCGACGCCTGCGGATCGAGGAGCCGCGCGGGGCCCGCGTCGCGAGCCCGGGCGCCGCAGCGTCAGGACGCGATCTCCTGGTACGCCGCGAACAGCAGGGACTGGTCGGGCGCGAGCATCACGGTGGGCTTCGCGAGGTCGTCGAGCACGATGAACCGCAGCTGTCCGGCGCGGGTCTTCTTGTCTCGCTGCATCGTGGCGAGGAGCGTGTTCCAGCGGCCCGCGGGGTAGCTCGTGGGCAGGCTCAGCAGGTCGAGCACGCGCTTGTGGCGATCGGCGACCTCGTCGCTCAGCCGCCCCGAGAGGCGGCCGAGCTCCGCCGCGAACGCCATGCCCACCGCGACCGCGGCGCCGTGCCGCCACTGGTAGCGCTCGGCGTGCTCGACGGCGTGGCCGAGGGTGTGGCCGTAGTTGAGGATCTCGCGCAGGCCCTGCTCGGTGAAGTCCTCGCCCACGACGTCGGCCTTCATCTGCACGGCGAGCTCCACGACGCGGCGGAACTGCGGCGTCGTCGGGTCGGTCGCGGCATCCGGGTCGGCCTCGATCACGTCGAGGATCTCGGGGTAGCGGATGAAGCCGGCCTTCACGATCTCGGCGAAGCCCGCGAGGATCTCGTTGCGCGGCAGGGTGTCGAGCAGCTCGAGGTCGCACAGCACGGCCGCCGGCGCGTGGAACACGCCGACGAGGTTCTTGCCCTCGTTCGTGTTGATGCCCGTCTTGCCGCCGACGGCCGCGTCGACCATGCCGAGCACGGTCGTGGGCACCTGCACGATGCGCACGCCGCGGAGCCAGGTCGCGGCGACGAAGCCCGCGACATCCGTGATCGCCCCGCCGCCGAACCCCACGATCGCGTCGCTGCGGGTGAAGTCGGCCTGGCCGAGGATCTGCCAGCAGAACGC
Organism: Agromyces tardus; assembly: GCF_003710805.1. GTDB lineage: Bacteria > Actinomycetota > Actinomycetes > Actinomycetales > Microbacteriaceae > Agromyces > Agromyces tardus. Next base: position 19,334 of record NZ_RHHB01000055.1, read on the forward strand.
CGCGACCTCGACCCGCTTGGCCGCCTCGGCGTCGGGCACCTCGGCGAGCAGCACCTCGTAGCGGTCGGCGAGCGTCTCGCGCAGGGCTGCGGCCCTGGCCGCCATCGTCGGCGGGTGCACGACGAGCACCTTGCGGGGCGCGGTGCCGAGCGCGTCGGCGAGCCGCGACAGCACGCCGCGCCCGTTCACGACGTCGTAGCCGCCGGTGCCCGCCTGGCCGCCCTCGGACCCCGCCACGTGGATCGTCGTCGCCTCGTCGTTCGTGGTCATGCCCGTGCTCCAGCCCACTCGGTGATCTCGTCGACGATCCGCGCGACCGAGCGACGCGAGGTGTCGATGGTGAGGCCGGCGACCGCCTCGTACAGTGGTCGCCGCGCCTGCATGATGTCGACCCAGCGCTCGATCCCGCCCTCGGCGATGAGCGGCCGGTTGCCGCCCGCGAGCCGGGGCGCCACCGATTCGGGCGAGACCTGCAGCCAGACCACGGCGAGCCGCTCCAGGTCGTCGCGCGTGTCGGCGTCGAGCACGGCTCCCCCGCCGAGCGAGACGACGGCGTCCTCGCGCAGCGCCTCGGCGACGACCTCGCGCTCGATGACGCGGAAGTACTCCTCGCCTTCGCGGGCGAAGATCTCGTCGATGGGCCCGTATCGCTCGACGATGCGCTGGTCGGTGTCGACGAAGGGGGCGCCGACGGATGCCGCGAGCCGGCCCCCGACGCGCGACTTGCCTGAGCCCATCGGCCCAACGAGCACGATCGGCAGCGGGACCGGTCGCGGCGCGGCCGCCCCAGCGCGCGGATCGGCCGGCACCGGAGCGTGCTCAGGCACGGACCGCGGAGTCGCTCGACGCGCCCTCGGTCGCGAGCGTCTCGGGGATCGCGGCGAGGTAGCCCTCGAGGTTGCGGCGCGTCTCGGCGACCGAGTCGCCACCGAACTTCTCGAGCACCGAGTTCGCGAGCGTGAGTGCCACCATCGCCTCGGCGACCACGCCGGCCGCGGGCACCGCGCAGACATCCGATCGCTGGTGGTGGGCCGGTGCGGCCTCGCCCGTGGCGACGTCGACAGTGGGCAGGGCGTGCGGGATGGTGGCGATGGGCTTCATGCCCGCGCGGACGCGCAGCACGGTGCCGGTGGACATGCCGCCCTCGGTGCCGCCCGCGCGATCGCTCGCGCGCGCGATGCGGCCGTCGGCCAGGTGGAGCTCGTCGTGCGCGGCCGAGCCGCGGCGGGTCGTCGTGAGGAAGCCGTCGCCGACCTCGACGCCCTTGATCGCCTGGATGCCCATGAGCGCCGCGGCGAGCTGCGCGTCGAGGCGGCGATCCCAGTGCACGTGGGAGCCGAGGCCCGGCGGGAGGCCGTAGGCGAGCACCTCGACCACGCCGCCGAGGGTGTCGCCGTCCTTGTGGGCGGCGTCGACCTCGGCGACCATACGGCCACTGGTCTCGGCGTCGAAGCAGCGCAGCGGGTCGGCGTCGAGCGCATCGACGTCGTCGGGCGCGGGCAGCGGGCGGCCCTCGGGCACGCGCACGGGACCGATCGCGATGGTGTGCGACACGAGCCGGATGCCGAGCTCGGCGAGGAACGAGCGCGCGACCGCGCCGAGCGCGACGCGCGCCGCGGTCTCGCGTGCGCTCGCGCGTTCGAGCACCGGGCGCGCCTCGTCGAAGCCGTACTTCTGCATGCCCACGAGGTCGGCGTGACCCGGGCGCGGGCGCGTGAGTGGCGCACCGCGACCGCGGCCGATGGCAGCGGGGTCCACGGGCTCGGGGCTCATGACCTCCTGCCACTTCGGCCACTCCGTGTTGCCGACGCGCAGCGCGACGGGGCTGCCGAGCGTGAGGCCGTGGCGCACGCCGCCCGAGATCGCGAGCTCGTCCTGCTCGAACTTCATGCGCGCACCGCGGCCGTAGCCGAGTTTGCGGCGCGCGAGATCGGCGCGGATCGCATCGAGCGAGACGGGGATGCCGGCGGGAAGTCCCTCGAGGATCGCCACGAGCTCAGGCCCGTGGGATTCTCCGGCGGTGAGCCAACGGAGCATGCCCACCATCCTTTCACAGGGTCAGTCGAGCGATCTCCGCATGACGGGAGCACGACGCGCGCACCCTTCCACAGGGTCAGTCGAGCGATCTCCGCATGACCTCGAGCACGGCCTGCTCGTCGGGCAGGGGCTCGAGGGGGTCGCCCGAGACGAAGACGCGCACCTGGAGCAGGGCCTGGTGCAGCAGCATCCCCAGCCCGTGCACCACCCGGCCGTCGCGGGCGAGCCAGTCGGCGGCGAGGCGCGTGGGCCACGGGTCGTAGGCCACGTCGAGCAGGGGGGCCGTCGAGACGAGCGCGTCGGATGCCGCGACGCCGAGGTCGGTGCCGCCGGGCACCGTGCTCACGACGAGTTCGGCCTCGCCCGCGCTCGCGAGGTCGGCGATGGGACGCACGTCGACGACGAGCCCGAGCTTCGGGGCGAGCTCCACGATCGCGGCGGCGCGGGCGGCGTCGCGCACGTGCACGCGCACCTCCGCAGCGCCGAGCTCGGCCATCGCGACGAGCGCGGATGCCGCGGTGGCCCCGCCCCCGATGAGCACGCCGTGGCGCACCCGGTCGACCCCCGCGTCGGCGAGCGCGCCGATGATGCCGCCGATGTCGGTGTTGAATCCGAGGAGCCGCCCGTCGTCGGCGACGCGCACCGTGTTGGCGGCGCCCGCGAGGGCGGCGAGGCGATCCGTCTCGGCGAGGTGCGGCAGCACCTCCTGCTTGAGCGGCATCGTCAGCGAGAGCCCGCGCCACTCGGGGCCCATGCCGTCGAGGAACGCGGCGAGCGTGCCCGAGGGCACCTCCGCCGTCTCGTAGCTCCAGTCCAGCCCGAGCAGCGCGTAGGCGGCGCGATGGAGTCGCGGGCTCTTCGAGTGCGCGATCGGCGACCCGAGCACGGCGAGGCGACGCCGACCGACGTCCGGCGTCGTCATCCGCCGTGCTCCTGCAGGTACTGGTTGAACTGCTCGACGGCCGCCTCGTGCTCCTCGAGGGTGGCCGAGAACACGGTCTCGCCGGTCTCGAGGTTCACCGTCACGAAGTAGAGCCACGGGCCGTCGGCGGGGTGGAGGGCCGCGTCGATCGCGACGTCGCCGGGGTTGCCGATCGGTCCCGGGGGCAGGCCCGGGTGCACGTACGTGTTGTACGGGTTCGACGCGTCGGCGCGCTCGGCGTCGGAGGTCTCGACGGTCGAGTCGTCGCCGATGCCGTAGTGCACTGTCGAGTCGAACTGCAGGAGCCCGCTCTCGAACTGCGCGGGGTCGAGCCGGTTCCGGATGACGCGCGAGACCTTGTACGCGTCCTCCTCCGAGCCCGCCTCGCGCTCGATGAGCGACGCGATCACCACGGTCTGCCACCGCTGTTCGGGCGGCACCCCGGCTTCGTCGAGCGCCTGGATCGACCGGTCGACGAGCGTCTGCACGACCTGCTGAGCGGTCACGTCGGGAGGGAACGTGTACGTCGCAGGGAACAGGAAGCCCTCGACGCTCGTCGCCTCGGCGGGCAGTCCGAGCGCCTGCGGGTCGGCTGCCGCGGCCTCGAGGTCCGCGACGGGGATTCCCGTCGCAGTGGATGCCGCAGCGAGCGCGTCGCGCGCCCACAGCCCCTCCTGGATGACGAAGGTGTTCTCGAGCTTGTTGGCGGGGTCGAGCAGGGCGTTCAGCGCCGCCTTGGCGCTCATCTCCTTCGCGAGCTGGTACGCGCCCGGGTAGAAGGTCACCGTCGACCCGCGCGACGTGACCTCCTCGGTGAACGCCTCGGCCGAGGCCACGACGCCCTCGGCCTCGAGGTTGGCCGCGATCGTGTCGCCGCCGTCGCCCTCGTTGATCATGAACACGACCTCGCCGGTGCCGGAGCCGGAGTAGTCGGCCGCGGGCTGGAACCGCTCGATGAGCGCGGTCACCGGCGCCTGCAGGAAGAAGAACGCGCCCGCGCCGAGCGCCGCGACGACGAGCAGGCCGACGAGGCAGCCCCATGGCCCCTTCCGCTTCGGCCGGTCCTCGTCGTCGTGGTAGCCGTGCTTCAGGGCGCGCCGCTCGGCGCGACTCAGGCGCGCATGCGACGTGTCGTGGAGATCGTCCTGCCACGGGTCGTCGGAGTCCTCCTGCCAGGGCAGCAGGCTGGTCGTATCCTCACGCGTCGGCTCCGTCGCGAGGCGGGTGTCGGGCCACTGCTGCTCCGCGTCGTGCCGCGACTCCCCCAGAGCGGGCGACGACGGGTCGAGCCGGTGCGACGCTGCGTGGTGCACGGCCGGCTGCGTGGGGACGGCCGACGCTGCGGCGACGGGCTGCGGGCTCGTGTACGACGGCGTCGACGGGTACGGCTGCGCTGCAACGGGCCACTTCGGGGCGCCCTGCTCGACACCGGGCTCGGTCGCCGCCTGCTGTTGTTCCTGCTGTGCGAGCAGGGCAGCGCGGCGCTGCTCCGCTTCACGCGCCTCGCGCCGCGTGCGCGGTTGCGGTGCGGGATCCGGTGCCGACTCCGCGTTCGGCCCGCGCGTCGGGGTGGGCGGCGCGGCCTGCGCAGCCGGGACCGGCGCGGGCGGGGCCG
>NZ_RHHB01000056.1 GCF_003710805.1 Agromyces tardus
GACGGCCGGCGCGACGGCGGGGGCGCACGCAGGTGCGCCCGCGACGCCGCGGGCCGCGACGACGTGAGCTGCGCCGGCACGGCCGGCGACGACGTGAGCGGCGCCCGCGCGGGGCTCGCGGGCGACCGGCCCGGTCAGGGCGTCGGTGTCGGCGTCGCGCTCGTCGCCGACTGGAGGAACGCCTGGTAGGCCGGGTCGGAGAACATCACGACGGCGAGCAGCACGAACGTGAGGATGACCGACACCGTGCCCCCGACGAGCGGGATCCAGAACGCGAGCCGTCCGGCGCGGAGCTGCAGCAGCGAGAGGCCAAGGACGGCCGCGTACAGCGCGAGCTGCACGATCACGCCGATCGTCGCCACCGTCGGGAGCCATGCGGGCGGCGTGAAGTCGCCCACGCCGATCATCGTGTACGCCTGCTGGATCTGCTGCGGCATCTGCTGCAGCGAGACCGCCGTGTTCCATGCGCCGAGCGCGCCGAGCACGAGCAGGGCGATGGTGATCATGCGGTCGAGCGGATGCGCGGGCCGCGCCGCGGCGAGGGGCCGGTCGGGCGTGGGCGGTGCGGGTGCCGGCTCCGGGGCGTGTGCGGCGGCATCCGCTCGCCGCGTCGCCGCCGAGGAGCGCGGGGTGTGCATCTGCGGCGCCGGGTCGGAGGTGTGCTCGCCCTCGGCGGGCTTCCACGTCCAGCCCTCGGGCGCGTACTCGCCGTACTGCGGACGAGGCCGCTCCTCGCGCTCGGGCGCCGAGCCGGAGGCATCCGCCCCCGAGTCGCCCTGCCGACGAGCGGCCTCGTGATCCGACATCCGCTCGCCTACGCCGTGATCGACTTGCCGGCGGAGCCGAGCTGGCGGGTGGACTCGCCGACGCGCACGGCCATGGCCGACTCGGCGACCTTGCCCCACGCACGCGGGTCGTACTGCTTCTTGTTGCCGACGCCGCCGTCGACCTTGAGCACGCCGTCGTAGTTCGCGAACATGTAGCCGGCGATCGACCGCGTGAACGCGTACTGGGTGTCGGTGTCGATGTTCATCTTCACGACGCCGTTCGCGACGGCCTCGGCGATCTCGGCGTCGGTCGAGCCCGAGCCGCCGTGGAAGACGAGGTCGAGCGGCTTCGCGGCGGTGCCGTACTTGGCGGCGAGGCCGTCCTGGATCTCCTTGAGCAGCGACGGACGGAGCTTGACGTTGCCGGGCGCGTACACGCCGTGGACGTTGCCGAAGGTGAGGGCGGCCATGTAGCGGCCCTGCTCGCCGAAGCCGAGCGCCTCGACCGTCGAGATCGCGTCGGCGAGGGTCGTGTAGAGCGCCTCGTTGGAGCCCTCGTGCTTCACCCCGTCTTCTTCGCCGCCGACGACGCCGATCTCGACCTCGAGGATGGCGTTGATCGCCTTCATGCGGGGCAGGATCTGCTTGGCGATCTCGAGGTTCTCGTCGAGGGGCACGGCCGAGCCGTCCCACATGTGCGACTGGAAGATCGGGTTGCGGCCCGCCTTGACCTCGTCTTCGGAGGCCGCGATCAGCGGGAACACGAAGTCGTCGAGTGCGTTCTTGGGGCAGTGGTCGGTGTGCAGCGCGACGGTGATCGGGTAGCTCTTGGCGACCTCGTGCGCGAACTTCGCGAAGGCGAGCGCGCCGGTGGCGCGGGCCTTGACGGTGTGGCCGGCGAAGTAGTCGGCGCCACCCGTGGTGACCTGGATGATGCCGTCGGAACCGGCCTCGGTGAGTCCCTGCAGCACCGCGTTGAGCGTCTGCGAGCTCGACACGTTGAACGCCGGGAAGGCGAAACCCTGGGCCTTTGCGGTGTCGAGCATCTCTGCGTACTGCTCGGGCGTTGCGATGGGCATACCTGCTCCTTCGGAAGTGTGTGGGGTCGGGTCGAGTCTAGCGAGGTGTCGAGCAGTGCTCAGGTGGCGGATGCGACGGGGCATGCGTGAGGGGTCGCACGATACGCGAGAGGATGGCCGCATGCCGCCGCTCCTGCTCGCCGAGTCCGCCCTCGACGCCCGGTTCCTCGCCGCGACGGCGGCGGCCGCAGCAGCGGCACGGCGGTGGGTCGGGTCGGGCGACGGCATGGCGGTGGATGCCGCGGCCGTCGCTGCGATGCGCGCCGCGCTCTCCGGCGTCGACGTCGACGGGCGCGTGCTGGTGGGCGAGGGCGAGAAGGATGCCGCGCCCATGCTGCACCTCGGCGAGCGGTTCGGCACCGGGGCGGGGCCGTCGGTCGACCTCGCGGTGGACCCGGTCGACGGCACGCGCCTCGCGGCGGCCGGACTGGCAGGCGCGATGGCGGTCATGGCCGTCGCGCCCCGGGGCGCCCTGCTCGACATCGGGCCCGCGCACTACATGGAGAAGCTCGTCAGCCGGGTCCCCGGCCTGCGGATCGACGCGCCCCTCGCGGATGCCGTGGCGCGGATCGCCGAGGCCCGCGGCATCGACGCCGCTGCGGTGCGCGTGGCGGTGCAGGAGCGGCCGCGCAACGACGGCTACGTGTGCGCGGCGCGTGCGGCCGGGGCATCCGTGGAGCTGTTCGAGCACGGCGACGTCGAGCGCTGCCTCCGTGCCGCGCAGGCGGGCGCCGATGTCGACCTGGTCGTCGGCATCGGCGGCGCGCCCGAAGGGGTGCTCACGGCGGCGGGGGTGCGTGCACTCGGCGGCTGGATGCAGGCGCGGCTCGCGCCGCAGGGGGCCGACGAGGCCGGGCGCCTCGCGGCATCCGGTCGCTCCGCCGATCGCGTGCACGGGCTCGACGAACTCTGCGGCGACGAGGCCTGGCTGTTCCTGACCGCCGTCACGGCGTGCACGGTCGCTCCGGGTCGCACGCTGCAGCCGGGCGAATCGTGGAGCGTCGCGCCGGGGTCCCGTCGTTGAGGTCGCGCCCGTACGCGATCGTTAAGAATGCACGAACTTTCACGGCCGATCGACCGGAACCCCGCGGTTCCGAGAGCTCGTCTCGCTAGGCTCGGACCGACGGCCCGTCCACGCGATCGTTCCGCCGTCGCACCGCACAGATTCCGGGAGGACCCCTCGATGGTGAGCACCGACACCGCAACCCTCTACCTGCACCCCGACCGCAACATCGCGCTCGAGCTCGTGCGGGCCACCGAGGCGGCCGCGATCCGCTCGTACCCCTGGATCGGCCGCGGCGACAAGCTCGCCGCCGACGGCGCGGCCGTCGACGCGATGCGCGCGTTCCTCGGCACCGTGAACTTCGAGGGCGTCGTGGTCATCGGCGAGGGCGAGAAGGACGCGGCTCCCATGCTCTTCAACGGCGAGAAGGTCGGCAACGGTCGCGGTCCCGCGTGCGACATCGCGGTCGACCCGATCGACGGCACCTCGCTCACCGCGGCGGGGCGCCAGAACGCGCTCTCGGTCATCGCGGTCGCCGATCGCGGCACGATGCTCGACGCATCCTCCGTCTTCTACATGGACAAGATCGTGACGGATGCCTCGGGCAAGGGCGTCGTCGACATCCGCAAGCCCATCGGCGAGAACCTGCGCGCACTCGCCGCGGCCAAGGGCAAGCACGTCGGCGAGCTGCGCGTCGCGGTGCTGAACCGTCCGCGGCACGAGCAGCTCATCGCCGACATCCGCGCGGCCGGTGCGGGCACCCGCCTCATCAGCGACGGCGACGTCGCCGGTGGCATCAACGCGGCCCGCTACGAGTCGCGCATCGACATGTGCGTCGGCATCGGCGGCAGCCCCGAGGGCATCACCACCGCCTGCGCGATCAAGGCGCTCGGCGGCTTCATGCAGGGCGTGCTCGCGCCGAAGGACGACGAGGAGCGCGCTCGCGGCGAAGCCGCGGGCCTCGACTGCGACCGCGTCTACGAGCTCGACGACCTCGTGCGCAGCGACAACACCTTCTTCGTCGCCACGGGCGTCACCGACGGCGAACTCGTCGACGGCGTGCGCAAGAAGGGCCCCATCATCCGCACCGAGAGCATCGTGCTGCGCGGCCGCTCGGGCACCATCCGTCGTGTGGTCGCCGACCACCTCGCCGAGAAGTGGCTCGACGAGGGCGACCTCTGAGCTGACGGCCTCGCGGGCCTGAACTGGTGGGCTCGCTCGGGCCTCCTGAGGTGACGGGCTCGCGGGCTCCGGGCCGACACGCCCTCGCGGGCGTCGGCGGGTCGGGGCATGATGGCCGGGTGGCTTCCGACACCCGCCTGCCCCGCGCGCTGCGCCCGCTCGGCTCGGGCCAGTTCCGCCTCCTCGCGGTCGCGCTGACGGCGTCGCTGCTCAGCGCCGGCGCGTGGCTCGTCGCTGCCGTGTGGCAGGTCGTCGAGCTCGGCGGCGGTCCCGTCGACCTGTCGATGGTGGCGGTGGGGTCGAGCCTCGGGCTCGTGCTCGCGGTGCTCTTCGGCGGCGTCGCCGCCGACCGCATCCCCCAGCGGAGGATCCTGCTCACGGTCGAGGTCGTGCGTGGCGCGGGGTTCACCGTCGCCGCGATCCTCGCGCTCACGGGCGTCATCGAGGTGTGGCACCTCGCGGTCATCTCCTTCGCGCTCGGCGTCGCCGACGGTTTCTTCTACCCCGCGTACTCGGCGTGGCTGCCCGCCATCCTGCCCGGCGAGCAGCTGCTCGCGGCGAACGGCATCGAGGGCGTGCTGCGGCCGACGGTGATGAACGCCGCGGGGCCCGCCCTCGCGAGCCTGCTCATCGGGGTGGGGTCGCCCGGCCTCGCGTTCGCCGTCGTCGCTGCGCTGCAGGTCGTGGCCGCGACGGTGCTGGGCGTGATGCGGTCGACGCCCGTGCGCCGCGACCTCGACGAGCAGGTGCTGCATCCGGTGCGGCAGACCTTCGTCGACCTGCGTGACGGGTTCGCGTACCTGCTGCGCACCAAGTGGCTGCTGGCCACGCTGCTGTTCGCGATCGTGCTCGTGCTCGTCATCATGGGGCCGATCGAGGTGCTGCTGCCGTTCGCGGTGAAGGAGCAGACGGGTGGTGGCGCGGGCGCGTTCGCGATCGCCTTGGCCTCGTTCGGCGTGGGCGGCGCGATCGGGTCGCTCACGGTCGCCTCGCTGCGGATGCCGCGGCGATACCTCACGATCATGGTGCTCGCGTGGGGCTTCGGCTGCATCCCGCTGGCGATCCTCGGCGCGACCTCGGAGCTCTGGGTGATGGTCGTCGCGCTGTTCCTGGTCGGCGTCGTGTTCTCGGGCGCGCAGGTGCTGTGGGGCACCCTGCTGCAGCGGCGCGTTCCGCCGGCGATGCTCGGCCGGGTCTCGAGCCTCGACTTCTTCGTCTCCCTCGCGCTCATGCCGGTGTCGATGGCCGTCGCGGGCCCCGTGGGCGAGTCGATCGGCCTCGGTCCGGCGTTCCTCGCCGCGGGCCTGCTTCCGCCGCTCCTCGCCATCGCGACGCTCGCGATCGCCCGGCTCGGCACCGACGAGCTCGCCCACCCGCTCGACGGCATGACGGATGCCGCGACGGTCACGGGTGCGGAGGCCGCGGCCGGGTTCGAGCCGCCGGTCGACGAACCCCACGAGCGCGTGGTCGATCCCGGATCGGACGCAGCCCCCTCGACCTGAGAGCTGCCGGCTGCGAAGCTGGGCAGGGTGCACTCGGGGGAGTGCGCGGAGGGGGACTGACGATGGTGCAGATCCGGGATGCGTTCAGCGGGTTCAGCGTCGACGACGTCGACGCGGCACGGGAGTTCTACGGCACGGCTCTCGGCCTGGCGGTGCAGGAGGCCCCCGGTGCGGGCGGACTGACACTGCGCCTGCCGTCGGGCCAGGGCGTGCTGGTCTACCCGAAGGGCGAGGCGCACGTGCCCGCGGCGTTCACCGTGCTCAACCTCGTCGTCGACGACATCGACCGGGCGGTCGACGAGCTCAATGCCGCCGGTGTCGTGACCAAGATCTACACCGGCGAGGAGTCGTACGGCACCGACGAGCGCGGCATCAACCGCGGGTCGGTGAGCGGCCAGGGGCCCGACATCGCGTGGTTCCGCGACCCGGCCGGCAACGTGCTCAGCGTGATCGTGGAGTGATGACGGTCATTCGTCGTCGGCGGCGGCCGCGAGGGCGATCGAGGAACGGATCTCGGGGTCGATGTCGGCCTCGACGCCCGACACGAGCTCGAACGCCGTGAGCTCGCGCGGCGCCTCCTCGATGCCGTGCAGCGGCGCGAGCACCTTCGACTCGTCGAGGGCGCCGAGCTTGCGCGCGGTCGGCAGCACCTGGCGCTCGAGCGAGCCGACGAACGCGTTGTAGTCCTTGACGCTGCGCTCGATGGTGCGGCCCAGCTTCTCGATGTGCCCGGCGGTGGTCGCCAGCCGCGTGTAGAGCTCCCGGCTGAGGTCGAACAGGGTCTTGGCCTCGTTGGTGAGCACGTCCTGCTGCCACGAGAACGCGACGGTCTTGAGCACCGACCAGAGCGTCACGGGCGATGCGAGTGCGACGCGCTTGCCGAACGCGAATTCCATGATGCCGGGGTCGGCCTCGAGCGCCGACGACACGAGCGACTCGCTCGGGATGAACGCGATGACGAGCTCGGGCGACGCGTCGAGCCCGTTCCAGTAGCCCTTCGAGCCGAGCGCGGTGATGTGGGCGCGCACGGCCTGCACGTGCTGCTTCATGAAGTCGGCGCGCTTGGCCGCGTCGGCGCCGGTGGCCGTGGCCGGGATCTGGCTCGCCTCGAGGTAGGCGTTGAACGGCACCTTCGCGTCGACCGCGATGGACTTGCCGCCGGGGAGGCGCACGACCATGTCGGGACGCCCCGCTCCGGAGTCGCTCGAGATGCTCGACTGCACGTCGAAGTCGACGCGCTCGATGAGGCCCGCGGCCTCGACGACGCTGCGCAGCTGCGTCTCGCCCCACACGCCGCGGGTGCTGTTCGATCGCAACGCCGATGCGAGGGCTTCGGCGGTGGACCGCAGCCGCTCCTCGGACTCGGCGGCCGAGCGGAGCTGCTGCGCCAGCTCGCCGTGCTGGCGGCTGCGCTGGGACTCGAGCTCGGTGACCTTGCCCTGCATCTCGCTGAGCGACTGGCGAACCGGAGCGAGCGCCTGCAGCACCTTGCTCTCGGCGGCGTCGCGGGCGGCGCGCGCCTCGGCCTCGGCCTGCTGGCGGTCGACGAGCTCGCGGTACTGCTGCTGCGCCTGCACGATGCGCTCGCGCAGCGCCTCGGCGGTGGCCTGCGTGGCCGCGAGCTCCTCGCGGAGGAGCGACTTCGCGGCCTCCTCGTTCGCGCGCACCTCGGCGAGTGCCGCCTGGTGCCGCGCCTCGACGAGCGCCGGGTCTTCGGCGACGGGCGCGTCGGGATCGACCGCGGCGCCGCGACGCTGCGCGAGCAGCAGTGCGGCGAGCCCGCCGAGCAGGGCGCCGACGACGAGGCCGATGAGCAGCATCAGGATCTCCATGCCGCCAGTGTGGCAGCGCCCGCCGACATCGCCCGCCGGGCGGCCCGGCAGGGCGCGAATGCGGCGCGCGAACCCCGGCGACCGACCCGGGCGCGACGCTACTGCAGCGCCATGGGGCCGTGCACCGCGGCGCGCTCGCGCGTGGCGACGGGCCCGATCGCCCCCATCTTCACGCGCGTGATGTGCGCGAGCGCGTCGAGGTCGTCGGCCTCGTGCCGCTTCGCGGCGTGCACGATGATCGCGGCGCACGCCTCGGCGTCGGCGAGCGCGTCGTGGTGGGCGAAGTCCTCGAAGCCCGCGGCCATCGCCGCCGACGGGAGGCGGTACGAGTCGAGGTGATAGGTCTTGCGGGCGACCTGCAGGCTGCAGAGGGAGCGGAAGTCCGGCACCTCGAGCCCGAACGCGCGCGAGGCTCCCACGATGACGCCCGTGTCGAAGCCGGCGTTGTGCGCCACGAGCACGTCGCCGCCCGCGAACTCGAGGAACGCGGGCAGGTGGTCGGCCCAGCCGGGTGCATCCGCCACCATCTCGGCCGTGATGCCGTGGATGCGCACGTTCCAGTACGCGAACTCGTCGTGCGGGAACGGCGGGCGCAGCAGCTGGTGCACGCGGTCGACGACCCTGCCGTCGCGCACCTTCACCAGTCCGATCGAGCAGGCCGAGGCGCTGGAGGAGTTGGCGGTCTCGAAGTCGATCGCGGTGAAGTCCACTGTCACGCGAGCATCGTCGCACGCGGGTGCGACACGGCCGGGCGGGTCGGCGGGCGCGTCGGCGATCGGGGCGGGCGCCGCAGAGTCGGCGGATGCCGCGGGGCGACCGGTGCACGGTCGGCGGATGCCGCGGGGCCGGCGCCGCACGGTTGACGGATGCCGCGGGCGGGCGTGGAATGGCCTGAGGCCGCTCGAGAGGACGATCCGATGGACGACGCGCACGCCGGCACGACGCCCGCCGACGAGTCCGAGCGGCCAGCCGGCGGCCCGGGCCTCGTGGTCGACCCGGGCGACCCCGCGACCGTGCGCAGCGCGCGATCGTTCGGCGCCGCGGCATCCGTCTACGGCGCAGCCCGCCCCGGCTACCCCGTGGAGGCCGTCGCCTGGCTCATCGGCGACGCCGAGCTCGTGCTCGACCTCGGCGCCGGCACCGGCAAGCTCACCGAGGCGCTCGTGGCGCTCGACCGCGAGGTGATCGCCGTCGACCCCGTCGAGGAGATGCTCGAGGAGCTCGAGGTGTCGGTTCCCGGCGTGCCGCGCATCCTCGGCACGGCCGAGGACATCCCGATCGAGGACGCGTCGGTCGACGCGGTCGTCGTGGGGCAGGCGTGGCACTGGTTCCAGCGGGGGCGTGCCGTGGCGGAGATCGCGCGCGTGCTGCGTCCGGGCGGCGTGCTCGGCCTCGCGTGGAACAGCCGCGACACCTCGGTGGACTGGCTCCGCCAGGCGGGCGAGATCATGCACGAGCGGCACGACGCGAGCGCGACCTTCGAGCAGTACGTGCGCGTCGGCGACCCCTTCGCTCCCATCGAGGAGCAGACGGTGGACTGGGTCCAGCGGATGTCGCACGCGAGGTTCCTCGACCTCGTGCGTTCGCGCAGCCACTTCATCACGGCCTCGGCGAGCGATCAGGCGGCGACGATCGCCGCCCTCGAGACGCTGTTCGCGACGCATCCGCAACTCGCGGGCGCCGAGGAGCTCGCGGTGCCGTACCGCACCCGCTGCTTCCGCACGCGGCTGCGCTGAGACCCGGGGCCCGGCGCCTCGAGCCGCGAGCGGCCACCCCGAGCCGCGCACCGACCGTCAGTCCACCCGGACCCTCGCCTCGGGGTGCGCGAAGACCGTGTACGCGAGGTCGGACAGGTCGCCCGCCGCGCGCGCCGCGGCCCGTGCCTCGCGCGTCGCCGACGCGATCGTTCCGCCCGCGAGCAGGGCGTCGGAGAAGGCGTCGACGAAGCGGCCGCCGGGCTCATGGCCGACGCTCCAGGCGCAGCCGATGAAGGCGCCCGCGCCACCGCGCAGGAACGCCTCGGGGAACCCGCCGAGGCCGACGGCGTCCGGCGGCGGCAGCCGGCCGAGGTCGCTCGCGTCGAGGATCACGACCGGGCCGCCCGCGGCATCCGGGATGGGGTGGTCGGGAAGGTCGCGCCGGGCGTCGCCGTCGGAGTACGACGCACCCGCGACGGGAGCGTCGGGGTCGAAGCCGCCGAGCAGCAGCTCCTGGCGGCGCGGGGTCGTCGGCGACCAGCGGAGGTGCCCGGCGAGGTGCAGCAGGTCGAAGCCGTGCGACAGCAGGCCGCCCAGTGCGCCCGCGTCGGCGGGCTCGACCGCGCGGGCCGCGAAATGCGAGCGGATGCCCTCGCCCTCGGCGCCCGTGCGTCCGAGGACGAGTCCCGGTGCCGTGTAGGCCGGGTAGAGGAAGTGGGCGCGCCCGTGCCGGATGCGGAGCTCGGTGGGGTGCGCGGTGTCGTACACCCATCGGGTGAGCCCGTAGCCCGCGAGGAACCGGGGCTCGCTGACGGCGGCCCCGGCGCCGACCCCGGGCGCCGTCGCGGACGTCCCCGGTTCGGTGACGTGCACGATCTCCCACGGGATGTCCACCTCGCCCGTCGTCTGGACGACGAGTCCGTCGAGCTCGTCGCGGTGCTGCCACAGCAGCTCTCGGGCACGCCGGTCGAAGAGCGACTCGAAGAGCCCGGCGCCGAGCTGCTGCATCCGACGGCGTGCGAGGGCGGTGCGCTCGGCCGTGGGCGTTCCGCCGAGCTCGTCGCGCAGGCCCGCGATGCCCGCGAAGACGGCCGCGACGAACGCGGGCTTGTCGTGCAGCCGCGTGCTGAAGCGGTGCGTGGCGCCGCCGACGGCGACCGCCAGCCGCAGCGTGGAGCGCCCGCCGACGAGCTCCTCGTCGACGCGGATGGTCGGCCGCGACGCCACGCGGGGATCGGGCGGCACGAGGTCCGCGGTCTGCCGCGCGACGCCCACCTGGCCGCTGCCGTCGGCGTGCACGATGCGGGCGGTGAGGCGCAGGGTCGCGAGCGGCAGCTCGGTCGACTGGCGCACCACGATCGAGACCTCCCCGTGGCCGGGCTCGACGCCGACGATGCGGAAGCGCACCTCGGTCTCGGCGCCCGCGGGCGGCAGCCGCAGCCGGCGCGTGTGCCGGGTGCCGGCCGCGAAGCGGAAGCCGCGGGGCACGAGCGTCACCTCGACGTCGCGATCCGGGTCGATCCGGATGTCGCCGTGGCCGGCCACGCCGGCGTCGGATGCCGCCATCGGCTGGCGCGCGATGCGCGCCCGGACGATCATCGGGCTGCCGAGGACCGCGACGGGCTTCATCTCGGCGTGGAGCTGCGCCGCGACGGGCCGGGGGAGCGGGGCCTCGGGCGCGGGCTCGCCGCGTGCGGCTCGGCGGGCCCCCGGTGCGGCGCTCGCAGCCACGCGGCCCACGAAGCCGTCGGCGTCGGCCGCGGTGGGGAACTCCAGGAGCAGCACCCGCGTGCCGACCTCCGCGATGGCCGACGCGAGCTCGGCGCTGCCGTGCACCTCGTCGAGGCGGCGCACCGATGCGGTCCCGTCGGGCATCGCGAGGAAGCCCACGAGCCGGCCCGAGGGGGTCCCGGAGACGCGGAGCGTGAGCCGGGGCATCCGCTCGAACGCCCCACGGCCGCCGGCGTCGGCGAGCACGAGGTCGGCGAGCGTCGTCGCGTCGGGCGCAGCCGGCATCGTGAGCGGCGGGCGCGCGACATCGGGAGTGACCGCCACCCCCGAGCCGCTGATTTCGACGACGACCCGGTCTGTCTGCATTCCCGCTCCGTTCCCCCGGCGTGCGCTTCGGGGTGCGCACACCTGCCCGAACGGTAGCCCGCCGGCGCATCGGCGGCATCAGTGCCCGCCCCGAGGCGCGGCGCGATCGCGTCGTTCGCTCGCCTACGCTGGTCTGGTGAACCGCGGCCGCCTCTACCTCCTGCTGGCGCTCGCGAACCTCTTCTGGGCGGGCAACTACGTGTTCGGCGAGATGGTCACGCACGAGATCTCGCCCGTCTCGCTCACGTTCTTCCGCTGGCTGTTCGCGTTCGTGCCGCTCATCGCCATCGCCTGGCTCGTCGAACGGCCCGACTGGCGCGCCGCGCTCGCCGAATGGCGCATGCACCTGCTGCAGTCGGTGCTCGGGCTCACCGGCTACACGCTCCTGCTCTACGCGGCGCTCGGACTCACGGGCGCCGTGAACGCCGCCGTGATCAGTGCCGTCAACCCGGCCACGATCGCGCTCGCCGCGGCGATCTTCCTGCACGAGCGGCTGACGCGGATGCAGGCGCTCGGACTCGTCGTCGCGTTCGTCGGCGTCACGATCGTGCTCACCGGCGGCGACCTCGCGCAGGTCGCGACGCAGGGATTCGGGTTCGGCGACGTGCTCGTCGTCGGCTCGGTGCTCGCCTGGACCGCGTACTCGCTCGTGTCGCGCCGGCTGCGCACGCCGCCGATCACCGCCACCGCGGTGCAGGCCGCCTTCGCGGTCGTCACGATGCTGCCGCTCATCGCGGTCACGGGCGTCTCGCTGCCCACCTCGCCGGCGGGTGGGCTCGGCCTTGCCTACATCGTCGTGTTCCCGTCGATGCTCGGCTACGTGTTCTGGAACATCGGGGCGTCGCGGGTGGGCCCTGCGCGCGCCGGGGTCTTCCTGAACCTGCTCCCCGTGTTCACCGTCGCCATCGCGCTCGCGTTCGGCGCGGTGCTCGAGCCGGCGACGGTTGCCGGCGGCATCCTCGTGGTCGCGGGCGTGTACCTGACCCTGCACCAGCGTCGGGCGAAGGCAGGGCAGTCGGATGCCGCGAACCGGCTGACGGTACGATAGACCCCCGTGGCTCTCACTATCGGCATCGTCGGCCTGCCCAACGTCGGCAAGTCCACCCTGTTCAACGCGCTCACCAAGAACCAGGTGCTCGCGGCGAACTACCCCTTCGCGACGATCGAACCGAACGTCGGCGTGGTGAACCTGCCCGACCCCCGGCTCGAGGTGCTCGCGAAGATCTTCGGCTCCGAGCGCATCCTGCCCGCCGCCGTGTCGTTCGTCGACATCGCCGGCATCGTGCGCGGCGCGAGCGAGGGCGAGGGCCTCGGCAACAAGTTCCTCGCGAACATCCGCGAGGCCGACGCGATCGCGCAGGTCGTGCGCGGCTTCGAGGACTCCGACGTCGTGCACGTCGAGGGCGCGGTCGACCCCAAGGCCGACATGGAGACCATCAACACCGAGCTCATCCTCGCCGACCTCGAGACCCTCGAGCGCGCGATCCCGCGCTACGAGAAGGAGCTCAAGGGCAAGAAGATCGACCCGTCGGTGCTCGCCGCGGCGAAGGAGGCGCAGGAGGTGCTGCAGAAGGGCACGCCCCTGTCCGCGGCATCCGTCGACCTCGAGCCCATCAGGGAGCTCGGCCTGCTCACCGCGAAGCCGTTCATCTACGTCTTCAACGTCGACGAGGCGGTGCTCACGGATGACGCGAAGAAGGCGGAGCTCGCAGCGCTCGTCGCGCCCGCCGAGGCCGTGTTCCTCGACGCGAAGATCGAGTCGGAGCTCATCGACCTCGACCCCGAGGATGCCGCCGAACTGCTCGCGTCGACGGGCCAGGCGGAGTCGGGGCTCAACCAGCTCGCACGCATCGGCTTCGACACCCTGGGCCTGCAGACCTACCTCACCGCGGGCCCCAAGGAGTCGCGCGCGTGGACGATCCACAAGGGCTGGAAGGCCCCGCAGGCCGCGGGCGTCATCCACACCGACTTCGAGCGCGGCTTCATCAAGGCGGAGGTCATCTCGTTCGACGACCTCGTGGCGACCGGCTCCGTCGCCGAGGCCCGCGCGAAGGGCAAGGCCCGCATGGAGGGCAAGGACTACGTCATGCACGACGGCGACGTGGTGGAGTTCCGCTTCAACGTGTGACGCGGCGCGCTCCAGCGCAGGCCGGCGGGTGGGCGAGAGCGACCCGTCTCTCAGCGCCCTTGGCGTTTCTTGTACGGCTTCGGCTGCCCCTTCACGATGGGGGCACGGCCCTTGCCCTTCGAGGCCTTCGCCTTGCCGCCGGCCTTCGCCACGGGTTTCTCCTCAGGGGCGGGCGCCGCGGCGATCTCCCTCCTGGCCTCGTCGAGGAGGAGCTCTCCGACCTTGGTGAGCCGGGTCTCGCCCTGCCGGGTGAAGAGCGGCTGGCCGATCTCGGTCTCGAGCTTCTCGATCGACGAATACAGCGAAGCGAGCGGGATGCCGAGGGCGTCTGCCGCTCGCGGGAAGTGCAGCTCCTCGGCGGCTGCGACGAATCGTCGGAGCAGAGTGATGTTCACAGGAGCCTTTCGCCGGCCCGCGCGAATCGCGGCCGATCTTCAGGGTACGTGAGTCGGTGCTCCCGGAGTACGAGCGGTACCGGACCGCAGAGGTCTCCGGCGGCACGGCGGCGAAGTCCATGGACCGGTCGCACCGCCCCGCAGTAGCATCGACTGGCCGCTCCGACTCGTCACCGGGACCGGGACGCCGTCGGAGGGTCGATTGGAGCGTCTCATGCCCATCAAGGTCGTCATCGAGTTCCAAGCCAAGCCGGGTGCGCGAGCCGAGCTCAAGCAGACGCTCGCTGACATCTCAGCGACCCACGGGCCCCGGATACCCGGATTCCTCGGCAGCACGCAGTACGAGGTGGTCGACAGTCCTGATGGTCTGGTCGAGATCGCAGAGTGGGACTCCGCAGACACACAGGCGGCCGCGGTGCAGGAGGCGATGACGACCGGCGTGTATGCGCCCGTCGTCGAGCTGGTGGCGGCTCCGTTCCGGGTCACCCGCATCAGCGAGTCCTAGGAGGGCGCATGTCGTACGTCGTGGACTACGAGCACGTCTCCACCGTCGGCCTCGAGTCGTCTCCGGTCGCGGAGGCGCTGGCCGGGCTGCGGGCGAACGAGGCGCGCTACTTCCGGAACAAGTACGACCACGTCTTCACGGTCACTCGGGCCGACGAGGCCCCCGAGACGCTCGAGTGGGTGACCCGCATCCTCAGGGACGAACGCGACCTCGTGATCGAATCGCGCCCGCTCGAGGTGTCCGAGTTCGAGGTCGACGGCATCCGCATGGCCTACGTGTTCTACGAATCCGGGCTCTCGATCAACGTGATGTACACCCTCGCGGAGGGCGGCAAGCGGGCGGTCGGGTTCAAGCTGTCCGACGGCATGGAAGTGCCCGACGAGCTCGCACCGCGCTTCAAGTTCGCGCGTCAGCGCTCGAAGCTCGCGGGAACCATCCGCGGCTCGTTCTTCGTCATCAAGGGCGAGTACTGAGCCGAGGTCGCTGCATCGAGATGACGCTCGTTGTCGCAATGCGCTTCGCTGAGCGGCAACGAGTGTCATCTCGGTGAGGTGGGAGCGATCGGGGCGGACACTCTCGGGCGAGGCATCCGGAATGTGCGCATCGCGTGCAAGACTCGCGGCAGACGCGACACAGGCAGTGTGTGAGGATCGCCAGCACCGCCGCAGACGCCGAGACGACCGAGAGGGTGGCGATGCACGACGGCGCCGACACGCCCGCGACGATGGACGACCTCGCGTGGTTCACCGAGGTCGTGCGGGAGCACTCGACGGCGCTCGTGCGCTACTTCGCCCGGCGCGGGCCGCGTCAGGACGCCGAGGACCTCGCCGCCGACGTCTTCGCGACCGCGTGGCGCCGTCGCGACGACGTGCCGCGCGAGGCCGTGCTCCCGTGGCTCTACCGCACGGCGGGGTTCACGCTCGCCAACCACCGCCGCAAGGTCGTCGACCTGCCCGTCGACGAGGTGCCCGAGACGGGCGCGGTGCGGGTCGGCGAGGATCCCGAGTTGAGCGCGCTGTTCGACGCCGAGTTGCGCGGGGCGCTGCAGAGCATCGGCGAACGCGATCGGCACATCATCCTCCTGCACGCGTGGGAGGGCCTCGACGGCGAGGAGCTCGCCGGGGTGCTCGGCATCTCGCGCTCCGGGGCGGATGCCGCGCTCTCGCGAGCTCGCAAGCGGCTCCGCGAGGCGTGGGGCGAGCGGATGTCGTTCTGACCCGTCCTCGGTGCAAGGTCCGGGTCTCCTGCGACATATCCGTCAGTGAGACCGGATGCCCGTCACTGGGGACCGGATGCCGCGGAGGGTGACCAGCATGAACGACGAGCACGAGCACGAGCACGAGCACGACCACGAGCCTGAGCTCGATCCCGTGCAGCGGCTGCGCGCCGCGGATCCCGCCGCCGACGTCGAGCCGACTGCCGGCTTCGCCGACGAGGTCGTCGCCCGGGCAGCCGGCGAGGCGACGGTCCAGGCCGGACCCGAGGCCAAGCCCGTCGCGGACCTCGCCGTGGAGCGCGCCCGGCGCCGCTCGCGCTGGCTTCCGATCGCGGCGGTCGCCGCATCGCTCGTGGTCGTCGGCGCGGTCGGCTACGGCGTCGGCGCGACGACCGGCGGAGCGACGAACCTCGCCGACGGCGCAGCCCCGCCGATCTCGTTGCAGGGCGCGACCGACTCCGGGGCGAACGACTCCGGCGCGACCGAGCAGGGCGTCGCACCGAACGCCGCAGGCGCGCCGGACCAGGCGAAGATGTCCGGCGGCGCCTCGAGCATGATCTACCCGTACGGCTCCGGCCGCAACGAGTTCAGCTCGTCGGGGCTCTCCACGTCGGAGGGCACCGCGGTCGGCTACGCGTTCGATGCCCGCGCGGCATCCGACACCGAGACCGTCGCGGCGCTCGCCGCGGCGCTCGGCGTCACGGGAACCCCGGAGCTGAAGGACGGCGCGTGGACGGTGGGCCCGCAGGACGGAACGGGCCCGTCGCTCTGGGTGCCGCTCGACGGCACGCTGAGCTTCTCCTACTCCAACCCGCTCATCAACCCGTGGAAGTGCGCCGACGGCGCGGAGACGTGCGCCCCGCCCACCGGCGACCTGCCCGGCGAGGAGGCGGCGATCGACGCGCTGCGGTCGCTGCTCGCGGCGGCGGGGCGCGATCCCGCGGCGTTCGAGTTCGCCTCGGAGACCTACGAGGGCGCCGTCACGAGGTCGGCCCAGGCGTGGCCGGTCGTCGACGGGCAGCGCATCGACCAGGGCTGGACCGTCGAGCTCTCGAACGACGGGATGGTCAGCGCGTACGGCGCGCTCGCCGACCTGGTGCCGCTCGGCGACTACCCGGTCGTCAGCGAACAGCAGGCGTTCGAGCGGCTCTCCGACCCGCGCTTCGGCGCCGCGATGACGAACCTGCCGATCGCGCTCCGCGATCAGCCGGTCGCCGCGACCTCGGAGTGGGTGCCGCCGACCGAGCCGCCCGCGGCCCCGGCGGCGGGCACGTCGCTCGCGTGGCCCGTGAACCACGTCGAGATCGTCGACGCCCGCCTGGGCCTCGCGAGCCAGTGGCAGCCCGACGGCAGCGTGCTCGTCGTGCCCGCCTACGAGTTCACGGATGCCGACGGCGGCACCTGGTCGGTCATCGCCGTCGCCGACGCGAAGCTCGACTTCTCGACGGAGTAGCGGTCCCGGCGCTGCCACGGCTGGGGAACCGGCGCGAGCGCCGCCGGGACTCGGACTCGCGGCGTGCACGAGGTCGGCGCGATGATGTGTGCATCGGCATCGACCGTGGGGGTGGTGCGCGTCACGCCGGGGCTCGCCGCGCGCACGACGGTGCTGAGCGCCGACGTGCCGAGGGAGCTGGTGACGAGGACCGATGCCGATTTCGGCCTGGAGTTCGAGGTCGGGGCGCGGCTCGTCGAGCACGCGGAGGCGCGGAAGGAACTCGACAACTTCAAGGCGCTCGTCGAACGGGAGACGTCGGGCTGATCGGTTGACGAACGGGAGCATCTGCGTTTTCATCGACCCGGGACCCCGGCCACGTCGTGGGGGATCGTGAGGGGGTCGGAATGCCCGAGTCACCGGAGGTGCAGGCACTCGCCGAAGCGCTCGACGAGCGGTTCACCGGGCGCGAGATCCGCGACGTCGACGTCATCGAGTTCCGCACGACGAAGACGCGCACGCGGCCGCCGACCGCCCTCGTGGGCGAGCGCGTGACGGGCGCCACACGTCACGGGAAGCACCTGGACCTCGCGGTCGGCGCCTCGCAGCACCTCGTGGTCTCGCTCGGGCGGCACGGCTGGGCGCGGGTCCGCGAGGTCGACGGTGCGGCGCTGCCCGAGGACGCGCCGCCGGCGCTCGTCGCGCTGACGTTCGACGACGGCGGCGTGCTCGAGTTCACGGATGCCGGCGGCTGGGTGTCGATCGGCCTGTCGGTCGTCGACGATCCGGCCGAGGTGCCGGCGGTCGCGAAGCTCGGACCCGATCCTGCCGATCCCGACTTCTCGCGGGCGGACTTCGACCGCGCGGTCGTCGGTCGGCGCAAGCAGGTGAAGGCGGTACTGCAGGAGCAGGAGTCGCTCGCCGGCATCGGCAACGCCTACTCCGACGAGATCCTGCACACGGCGAAGTTCTCCCCGGTCGTGCATGCGGCGGCACTCACGGAGGCGGAACGCGACCGGCTCTTCGAGGCCACGACGGGCGTGATCGCCGACGCGATCGCGGCACGACGCGGCATCCCGATCGACCAGCTCAAGGCTGCGAAGGTCGCCGCCATGCGCGTGCACGGGCGGGCCGGGGAGCCCTGCCCCGTGTGCGGCGACACGATCCGCGACTTCTCGTTCGCGTCGACGATCGCCCAGTACTGCCCCACGGACCAGACGCACGGCGAGCTGCTGCCGCTGCGGGAGGGTTCGACGGCCGAGTGAGTTCGGCACCTCGACCCTGTCGGCGACGGGCGCGGCGCACTAGGGTCGAGGCATCCCGCGACGGCGCGGGGGTGGGGAGCTGGCCATGAGCAATCACGTCTACCGCGTCACCGAGATCGTCGGGACCTCTCCCGACAGCATCGACACCGCGATCCGCAACGCCATCGCGCGAGCGACCACGACCCTGCGCAACGTCGACTGGTTCGAGATGGTGTCGGTGCGCGGCGAGGTCGAGGACGGCGACATCGCGCACTTCCAGGTGACCCTCAAGGTCGGGTTCCGGCTCGAGGACTGAGGCTGGGGTGGGGTGGGCCAGTTGCTCGTAGCTCGCCCCCGAATGGCCTCGAAGAGGCCGGCTCACGGGCTGCCGCATTCGCGCCCGGCAACCGGTGCGGGGTGATACCAGCCGTGGTCGATCCAGCGTCGGACATCGCCGACCGTCACGTCGGGCGCCCATTGCGGAGACGGGCGTTCGTCGCCCGCGAGACAGTCCGGGTCGGCTCGCAGCGTCGCTGCGGTCGCGGCGAGCTCCGCCCGGGTGCCGTCGACGCGCTGGATCCGCTCGGTCATTGCGACCGCCATGCCGCCGATGTTCCATGCCGCCACGATGAGCACCAGGGCCGCCGCGGGAGCGACCGGTGACCGGCGCGATGCACGATCGAAGCACAGCGCCATGAACGGCGCCACCGAGATCACGACGACGTAGACGTAACGCGACGACGTGGCGGTGTCGAGTCCGGCTCCGATCCGGGTGTACCCCGTCAGGAGTGCGAACACGGGGGCGACGAGGAACAGGAGGTACGCCGGAATCGCCGCGGGCTCGACGGAGCGGATCGTGAAGATCCACCAGACGCCGAGTGCGATGAACACGATCCCGCCGATGACGGCCAGCGGGAACACCTTCCCCAGTCCGTCGCTCAGCATCGCGACGGCGTACTCCGGTACCGCAAAGGTCTCTGCGAACCCGCTCGCGCGGTCGGGCATGGGCGCGGCCTGGCCCCGCAGGAGGTACCACACGACGAACGCGATGATCGGGGCGGTGAACACGGCGATCGTGCGCAGTACTCCATGTCTCAGCCACGCGATCGCGATCGCCACCGGGATGAACGGCACCGCCACCCCGGAGCTCGCCAATGACAGGAGCACGAGCGCCGACGTCAGAACGCCACGGAGCAGTGTGATCCGTCGGGATTCGAGGAGCACGACGACACCCAGCATCCCCGTGATCGCACCGACGAACCCGATCTGCACTGCCCAGGCGAGGGCTTCGGCGCCGGCGCCGAGGAACGTGAGCAGGACGGAGAAGGCCGTGGCGAGCCACGGTCGCACCGTCGCGCGGAGCGTGATGCGCCAGATCAAGTGGACCGCCGCGAGATGGGCCAGGATCGCCGGCATCGCGAACGGCAGGTAGTGGTCCATGCCGAACACCCGCTGGATCCCGAGGAACAGGAGCGCGGGAACGGTGTTCCAATGACCGACGTGCGGACTCCAGATCACGTCGGACTGGGATGTGAGGAAGTACCAGTCGTCGTAGAAGAACCAGCCGCGGGCGGCGATGAGCGAGAACACCACGAACCCCGTCGCGAGCACGACGAGATGCGCGACCAGCGGGGCATTCGACGAAGTCATGCGTTCCCGCAGCGGAGCCATCTCGGGCAGCACCCCTCCCAGTGGAGCGCCGGCCACGCGTCACCGGCGGTGCGGTGTCCGGAAGATACCACGGGCCACCAGGGGCGTCAACGCGATCGAGTCGGCGCCCCGATTGCACCCACGGGCGCTCCGACGAGACCGCTCGCCGGGAGCCGAGGCGACCACGTGTCGCGGAGCACCCCGTCGACGAGGCGCTCGAGCAGGGCGAGCCCGTCGGGCGAGGTGACCGACTCGAGGTGCCCCTGCACGGATGCCACGCGGGGCCCGCGCAGCGCGTGCACGATGCCGGTCGCGGCATCCGACGCCACCTCGAGGCCGAGCGACGGCGTGGTCGAGCCGTTCGCCGCAGCCGCCGCGAACGTGTTGTAGAAGCCGATCGCCGCGCGATCGCCGAACACGTCGACCTCGAGCTGCACGCCCTGCCGCGGCGCCTGCAGCCGTTCGATCGGCAGCCCTGCGAGGTCGGCGAGCACCTGGTGGCTGAGGCACACCGCGAGCAGCGGGCGGCCCGACGCGAGTCGCGCCGCGATGAGCTCGCGCATCCGGGCGACGCGCGGGTCGGCGGTGTTCCGCGGGTCGCCCGGCCCGGGGCCGAACACGACGAGGTCCTCGGATGCCGCGACCGGCGCCGCGTGCCACGGCACGACCCGCGCTCCGAAACCGAGGTGCCGCAACTGGTGGGCGAGCATCGTCGTGAAGTCGTCTCCCGCGTCGATCACGAGCGCGTCGAGGCCGCGGGCCGGGTGCGCGGCCTGCGGGATGCGCCAGAACGCGGCGAGGTGGTCGTTGCGGGCGGCGAGGAGGGTGTCGATGCGGTCGGCGGCGGCGGCGGCGGCAGCGGCGGCAGCGGCATCCGTCGTGGCGCCGGCGTCGTCGCCCCCGTGATCCGTGCGCGCCGCCGGCACGCGCGGGAGCGCGCCGAGCGCGGTCAGCACGCCCGCGGCCTTCGCCCGCGTCTCGGCGACCTCGCCGGCCGGATCGGAGTGCCGCACGAGCGTCGCGCCGACCGGCACCCGTACGCGTCCGCCGTCGTCGAGGTAGGCCGTGCGGATGAGGATCGGCGCGTCGAGGTCGACCCCGTGGGCGCGCGGCGTGAACCGGGCGAGCACGCCGGCGTAGTATCCGCGCGGGGTGGTCTCGTGCCGGGCGATCACCGAGCAGGCGTTGCCCATGGGCGATCCGGTGACCGTCGGCGCGAACATCGTGCGGCGCAGCACCTCGCGCGGGTCGAGGGCCGAACGCCCCTCGAGCAGGTACTCGGTGTGCGTGAGCCGCGACATCCGCTTCAGGAACGGCCCCCGGATGCGGCCGCCCTCGGGGCACACCGCGCTCATCATCTTGAGCTCCTCGTCGACGACCATCACGAGCTCCTCGCGCTCCTTGACGTCGTGCAGGAACGCGAGCAGCCGGTCGCCGTGGGCGGCGGCGGATGCCGCGGACGCTGACCCGGCTGCGACCGCGTCGCCCTCGCCGTGCCGGAACGTGCCGCTGATCGGGTTCATCGAGACGACGCCGTCGATCGACGACACGTGCCGCTCGGGCGTCGCCCCGGCCGCCGAGAGTCCAGGGGTGTGCAGGGCGAACGTCCAGTACGCGCCCGACTCGTGCTCGAGCAGCGCGCGCAGCCAGCCGAGCACCGCGGTCGCGGGGGCGGCATCCGTCGACCCGGTGAATTCGCGGCGGATGACGAAGTTGGCGCCCTCGCCGCGGCCGATCTCGTCGTCGATGACCCGTCGCACGGTGGCTGCGTAGTCGTCGTCGCTCACGTCGACGTCGAGGTCGTCGACGACCACCGGATGCCGCGGCAGCAGCCCGATCGCCTCCTCGAGCGGCACCGTCTCGCGGTCGCGCACGACGAGGCAGCGGATAGGCGCGTCGTCGTCGTGCGCCGCGAACCCGCGTTCGCGCACCTGCCGGAACGGCACGAGGGCGACCACCTCCGCGCCGTCGAGCGGGATGTCGGCGAGCAGTGCGACATCGACGACGTCGCCGACGAGCACGTCGAGCGCGGGTTCGTGCTCGCGGTGGATGACCGCGAAGGGCGGCGCTTCGGCGGCGAGGGCGAGCAGCGAGGAAAGCAGGCGGGTCATGTCGGTCTCCGGTCGGGCCCTCGGCCGGGGCATCCCGTGGAGACACGAAACGACCGCCCTCGGGCGGTCGTCGTACGTCGAAACGCGCGGAGTCCGCCTAGGAGGCGGGCCACCAGCTGCGGGTCGACGTGGTCATGAGCAGCACTCTAGGGCACTCGAGGGCCCGACGCGAACGGGACGTCAGTCGTGCAGGATCCGCTGGAACAACCGATGGTCCTGCCACTCGCCTGCGATCTTCAGGTAGCGCGGCGCGACGCCGATGACCTCGAAGCCGGCGCGCTCGAGCACCCGCTGCGATCGCACGTTGTGCACGAGCGTGCCCGCCTCGAGGCGGTGCAGCGCCAGGTCCTCGCGCGCGAGCTCGACCACGGCGACCACGGCCGAGGTCGCGAGACCCCGGCCGCCGTACGCGGCATCCACCCAGTAGCCGAGGTTCGCGCTCTGGAAGACGCCGCGCACGATGTTGTTGACGTTCACCCGGCCGACGATCTCGTCGCCGTCGGCGAGCACGAGGGGGAGCCCGCGGCCGGCGTCGTAGGTGTCGAGCAGCGCGTCGATCTCCTCGCGATGGCGGGCGGTCGTGAAGAAGCGCTCGTCGCGAGTCGGCTCCCACGGCGCGAGGTGCTCGCGGTTGCGGCGGTACGCGGCGGCGAGCGGCTCGGCGTCCGCGGTCGCGACGAGGCGCAGCACGATGCCGTCGGCGAGAACGGTGGTGCGGGTCACCCGATCGAGCCTAACCGGATGCCGCGGGCCGGGCGGGGGTGCGCTCGCGCGGCCTCAGTCGAGGCAGGTGACGTCGTTGATCCAGGCGATGTCGTAGTCGTCGTTGCCGAACACGACGGGCTGCGCGGTGTCGGCGACGACGTTCGTGTACGTCGTCGACTCCCTGGCCTGTGCGGCGGTCGAGGGGTCGGGGTCGTTCGAGTAGGCGAAGTCCACCTGCAGGGTGCTGCAGTCGTCGACGGTGAAGAGCGCCCACTCCCAGCATCCCTCGGTGTACGTCGTCGGGCAGAGGTCGCCGTAGCGGCCGTCGGAGTACTGCTCGAGCGCGGCGGGGAAGGTGTAGAGCGTCTCGCCCGACTCGTAGCGAGTGACGGCGCCCGTGGTGTCGCCGGAGGGCGCGGTCGCGGTGCTCGTGGGCGCCGCAGCACCGCCGCCATCGGCGAGCATGCCGATGACGCCCAGCGCCCCGAACGCGAGTGCGACGACCAGCGCGACGGCGCCGAGCGACGCGGCGACGATGCCGATCACGAGGCCCGTGCGCCGCCGAGGCGCGGGGGAGTGCTCCTGGCCCGACGGTACCGCTGGCGCCGCCCATGGTCCGGCTTGGACGGGGGCCGGCGTGGGCGCAGGGCCGGCCGGCGCCCACGGCCCCGGCTGCGCGGTCGTGGCCGGGGCCGCCGGGGTCGCC
>NZ_RHHB01000057.1 GCF_003710805.1 Agromyces tardus
GTCACGTCGCGCTGCTCGCGCTCGTCGCGGCGGCTGCCGCGATCGCGGCCGCCCTCGTGGTGGCAGCCCTCGGCGCGCCCGCCCTCGTCGCGCCGGCCCGGTCCGACGAGCGCGGCGACGCCGTGGTGGACGTCACCATCGTGCCGCGCGCCCCGGCCGCGGCAGGCTCGATCGCAGGACCGCGCGCCGCCGATGCCCACCACCATCATGATGTCGGCACCCTGGCGGTGTTCCTGGACCCGGACCGGACCCGCGGCTCGCTGCCGGGATGGCTTGAGAAGGCGATCCCCTCCTCGCGCGTCGCCCAGCTCGCCTCTCCGACCGGCCCGATCGCGGGCGTCGGGATCTACGCCGCGACCACGCCCGACCGGATCGCGTGCCTCATCGCCCGGATCGAGGCCGCGGAGATGATCTGGTCGTGCGCGCCCGTTCCCGAGCTCGCCACCGACGGCATGGTGTTGCGCACCGCGATCCCCGAGGGACTCGGTTCGGGCCTCGACCCGGACGGCGACGGCATCTCGGGCGATGCCGGGCGCACCGACCTCCTCGTCGTCGAGTGGCACGCCGACGGCACGTTCCGCATCGCCCGGGAACCGGGCTGAACGGGCAGAATTGCGCCATGGCCTTCAGGATCAAGCGCGTCTACGAGCCGGCCGAGGCATCCGACGGCTACCGGGTGCTCGTCGACCGGCTGTGGCCGCGCGGCGTGCGCAAGGAACGTGCAGAGCTCGACGAGTGGGCGAAGGATGCCGCGCCCTCCCCCGCGCTGCGCACCGAGTGGCATCACGCGGAGGGCGACCGGTTCGACGAGTTCGCCGAGCGGTACCGCGAGGAGCTCGACGCGAATCCGGCCGCCGAGGCGTTGCTCGCCGTGGGACGCGAGCACGAGCGGGTCACGCTGCTCTTCGGCGCGCGCGACGAGGTGGAGAACCACGCGGCCGTGCTGCTGGGATGGTTGGGCGAGCATGGGGGCGACGTCGAGGGGTGACGACCCGTTGCCGTTCCCGCGCGACGGGCGTAGCGTGCGAACCGACCCGATGAAGGTTGAGGTTCACTGATGAGCACCGCCCGTACGCTCCGGATCGTCGGCGCAGGCCTCGTCGCCGCTGCCGCCGTCACCCTCTCGATCGCCGGCCCCGCGCAAGCGGTGGACCCGGGGAGTGGCACCACGGTCGTCGCGCTCAACACCGGCCAGGAGACCACGGATGCCCGTGGCGGGGCCCATGGCCTCTTCCGCTATCGGATCGTGGGCGACCAGCTGTGCTATACGCTCGACGTCTCCGGGCTCAGCGCCCCGGCCGTCGCCGCGCACATCCACCTCGCGCCGCGTGGCGTGGCGGGCAACGTCGTGATTCCCCTGGTGGTCGAGTCCGCGACGGATTTCGCCGTCACGACGTGCGTGACCGACGCCGACGTGCCCTCGGTCGCCGAGGACCCGAGCCAGTACTACGTCAACGTCCACACGTCGACGTACCCGGGCGGCGAGGTCCGCGGGCAGCTGCACTAGACGGCCTGCCCGGCACCGCCGGTGCCGCACCCGGTGAACAGGTCCTCGGGCCCGCCGGGCGCCTTGTCCGAGACCGGCGGATCGTAGAGCGCGCCGATCGGCACGGATCCGCTCTGCGCGAGTCGATTGACGATGAGGTCGAGGATCGAGATCTGCCGCGAACCGAGGCGGCGGTGGGCCGCGAAGGCCGCGAAGGCCGACGAGCCGCTTGAATGTCGGCTCGTGCGGCAGCGTGTCGAGGTCCGCCGTGAAGGGGCGTTGCAGCGAGGCATCCTCTCGGTACAGCGAGTGCAACAGTGAGCTCGACCGTGCGCCGCGCGGAGAATTCGATGAAGTCGAAGTCGCCCACTTCGAACAGTGTTCATGAATACATCGATGATCAGCGGTTTCGTGGCCATTCCAATGTCGGTGGGTGCTGCTTGGATGGACTCATGCCAGGCACCCTCGAGCTCCCGACGCACACGGCGCTGCAGTTCGAACTGGCCTCGATCGCGGCCTTCGAGGGCATGTTGCGCCAGCTGCATGCCGACCAGTACCGCCGCATCCAGCGCGCCCGCGAGCTCGCGGCCGAGGTCGATGGTGTCACCGCGTCGAGCACCACGCGTGAGCGCGACATGGCGACCCGCTCGTTCGTTGCCGAGCTGGCGACGACGCTCGGCCAGCACGAGGCATCCGCCGCACGGCTGGTCACCGAGGCCGAGCGCCTCACTGGCCCACGCAGCGCGACACTCGGCGCCCTCGGGGCCGGCGAACTGTCCCTCACGCAGCTGCGCTCGGTGCTCGAACTCACGCAAGCCGTCCCTGCCGAGGTCGCCGACGCGGTCGAGCGCGTGGCGCTCGATGCGGCCGCCGCTGCGGAGGCCGCCGGCGGCGCGTCGACGAATGCCGAGGTACGTCGACGTATGCGCCAGGTGCGCGAGCGGATGCATCCGGAGCCCCTTGCCGACCGCCGGGCTCGGGCCGCCAGCGAGCGGCGGGTGTGCGTCGAGCCCGCACCCGACGGCATGGCGTGGCTGAGCATGTTCCTCGAGGCCGAGCGCGCGATCGCGATCGATCACCGGCTCGACGTGCTCGCGGCCCGCGAGGCGTCCGGCGACTCCCGCACGGCGGCGCAGCGCGCTGCCGACCTCGCGGCCGACCTGCTGCTCGGCGGCGCACTGCCCGATGACGAGCGCACGCGCTCCGGCCTTGCCGCTCTTACCGGTGCCGTGCAGCCGCGCATCAACGTGACGGTGCCGGTGCTGACCCTGCTCGGCCTCGACGACGAGCCCGCTGACCTCGAGGAATACGGCCCCATCGACGCCGACACCGCCCGCCGCCTCGCGGGGCACGCTCCCTCCATGCGGCGCATCCTCGTGCACCCCGAGACCGGCGTAGCCCTCAGCTATGGGCGGGAGCACTACCGCGCGCCGTCCGACCTCGATGGCTTCGTGCGCGTGCGCGACGGCCGGTGCCGCTTCCCCGGCTGCTCGCGCCGCGCCGATCGGGCCGACCTCGACCACACGACGGCGTGGGAGCACGGCGGGCAGACCGCCGACGCGAACCTCGCGGCGCTCTGCCGTCGCCACCACCGGCTGAAGCACGAGAGCGGATGGCGCGTGGCGCACGAGCCGGGCGGGGTGATGCGGTGGTCGTCACCGGCCGGGCATGTGCTGCGCACGTGGCCGGAGCGACCGTTCGTGCCGGTCCGGGCCGGTGAGGGTGCCGATCCGCCGGGCACCTCCGGGTCTGCGGATCCGCTTCCGCCGCCGCCACCACCCGCGTTCGGTGATCGGTTCGATGACGAGTGGCGGTCCGTGCTGGAGGATGCCGCGGAGCCGGCGCCCTTCTGACGTGGCGCCGACCTCCGCCGACCCCCGCCGACCTCGTGCGTGCGACGATGGAGTGAGCGAGCCGAAGGGTCGCACCGCGATGACCTCCCCAAGACGACGAACCGACCACCGCCCCGGGTACCCGCCGCCCGCACTCACCGCGGCCGTCCTCGCGCTCATCACCGTCGTGCTGGCTCTCTGGGCGGTCGCCGTGATCGGCGAAACCTCCGCTCGAGCGCTCGCCACGTACACGCCGGTCGAGGCGACGGTCGTCGACGAACACACCGAGATGCGGCTGGTCGCCGACCGGCGCGGCAGCAGACCCGAGCCGTTCCGCGTCGTGACCGTGCAACTCGCCGACGGCGGGCGCGCCGACCTGCGCTCCGACGATCTCGTCGTCGGCGCGAGCGCGACGGTCTACCGCAGCGACTCGGGCGCCGTGTTCGAGAGCCCACCCGCGCGGCCCGGCCTGCTGGAGTGGAGCCTGTGCGCAGGCGTGGTGGCCGCGGCGGTCGTAATGGCCCTCGTGTCGGTGCGCGTCGTGCTGCGGCTCCGACCGGCGTCGTGAGCCGACCCGCTGCCTGACCTCGTGCGTCGTCGGGCCGTGCGCATCACGGAACGACGACGAGCTTGCCCTTCACCGTCCCGGCGCCGATGCGCGCCAACCCCTCGGGCACACGCGCGAGCGGCAGCACCTCGTCGATCACGGGCGTCACGGCCCCGGATGCGACGAGTGCGCCGAGCTCGTCGAGACCGCCGTTCGGCTTCGCCGCGAGCAGGCGCAGCGTGCGTCCTGCCGCGTCGGGTCGGCGCCCCGATGCGGCGACCGCGGCGATGGTCCGCGTCGAACCGCCCACGACGACGAGCCGCCCGGCGGGTCGGAGCGCACGCCGGTACACGGCGAGCGGATGCGACGCGACGAGGTCGACGATCACGTCGTAGCCCGCGGCATCCGCGAACGGGTCGACGACCGGGTCGTCGGCGTCCACGACCGCCGTCGCGCCGAGTGCGCGCAGGAGGTCGAGCTTTCCGGCGCGGTCGACGGCCACGACGTCGGCGCCGAGGTGCAGGGCGAGCCCGACCGCGATCGTGCCGGCACCGCCGGCCGCACCGACCACGAGTACGCGCTCGCCCGCCCGTACGGCGGCGACGTCGACGAGCGCCTGCCATGCGAGTCCGCCCGCCTGCGGGATCGCCGCAGCGACCACCGGACCGAGCGCCGCCGGCCGAGCGCGCAGCGCCGTGGCATCCACTGCGACGAACTCGGCGAATCCGCCCCAGCCCGCCCCCGAGACGTCGCCCCAGACCGCGTCGCCGACCTGGAACGGGGTCTCACCGGCGCCCACCGCGACCACCTCGCCGGCGACGTCCGCGCCGAGCACCGGGTGCGCAGGCCGGCCCGGTGCACCCAGGCGCACGAACCACGGGCGCCCACGCAGCAGGTCCCAATCCCACGAGTTGACGGATGACGCGCGCACCCGCACGAGCACCTGTCCGGCCGCAGGCCGCGGCACCGGGACCTCGACGAGCTGCAGGCGCTCGGGGCCGCCGTAGCGGTCGTACCGCAGGGCGCGCATGCGAGCGGGCAGCGCCGCGGCATCCGTCGCCTCGGTCACGGCGCCAGCAGGAAGATCGCCGGCCACCCCGTGTGCGCGTACACGATCACCGCGAACACGACCGCGTCGAAGAGCAGGTGCACCACGAGCACGTACGTGAGCGACTTCGTGAGCTTGAAGGTGTAGCCCTGCAGCAGCGCGAACGGGATCGTGAGCAGCGGGCCCCACGACTGGTAGCCGAGCTCCCACAGGAACGAGACGAACACCACGGCCTGCAGCACGTTGGCCTGCCACACCGTGAAGTGGCGCCGCAGCAGTGCGAACACGGTGCAGATGAAGAAGAGCTCGTCCCACGTGCCCACCGCGTTGACGCCCACGAAGAGGCGCGCGATCTCGTCGGGCTCGGTCACCGTGGGCCAGTTCGTGTAGACGCCCGAGGTGATGAAGTAGAACGGCAGGATGAGCCACGCGAGGAAGATCACGAAGAACAGGTAGACCCACTGCACCCGCGTCCACGGAACCCCCGTGCGCCACGGGAACCGGATCACGTGATCGCCGTACACGTAGCGCGAGATCACGTACGGCACCGCCACCGAGAGCGCGAGCACGGTGCCCATCAGCAGCATGTTGCCGTAGCTGATGTCGGCCGCGACCGAGATCGACGAGATGATCACCTGCCCGAGCGCGATGAGCGCGAGGTCGGGCAGCAACCGGCTCGTTCGACCCGACCGGTCGACGAGCCATGCGATCGCGAGGCCCACGGCGAGCACCGCGGAGCCCGGCAGTTGCAGCTCGAAGCCGAACAGCAGGATCGCCGCCGAGCAGACGATCGCGGCGGGCAGCAGCCCGATCGGATGGGTGCGCACCTCGGGCGGCGCGGCGACGGTGGCGGACACCCCTCCAGCATCGCACGACGCCCGGCGGGGCGCCCGCGCCTGTCGGCGGCGCATGCCACCATCGATCCATGACCCGGATGCCACGGCCCACGCCTCCCTCACCGGCCGCGCCGCACGCCATCGTGCCGCCGTGGCTGCTCGATCGCATCGCCGCGGCCGATCCGCAGTACCCCACCGCCGCCGAGGCCGCCCGCCGCTCGCTGCTGCGCGACGGCCCCATGCGCGAGTGGCGCAACGCCGCCGAGCCGCCGCCGTTCGCCGAGCGCGAGACCGACGCGCGCACGCCGTCGATCCTCGCGGAGTCGGTGCGACCCGACCGGCGCATCTCCGATGCGGGCGGCGAGGAATCCCTGCCCGGCCGGCTCGTGCGCCGCGAGGGCGAACCGCCCACCGGCGACACCGCCGCCGACCAGGCCTACGACGGACTCGGCGAGACCCACCGCCTGTTCGCGCGCGTGTTCGACCGCGACGCTATCGACGGGGCCGGCGGCGCACTCGAGGCCACGGTGCACTTCGGCGACCACTACGACAACGCCTTCTGGGACGGCGAGCGCATGGTGTTCGGCGACGGCGACGGCGAGGTGTTCCGCGGCTTCACCGAGTCGCTCAGCGTGGTCGGCCACGAGCTCGCGCACGGCGTCACCGAGCGCACCGCCCGGCTCCGCTACTCGGGGCAGTCGGGCGCGCTCAACGAGCACATCTCCGACGTGTTCGGTGCGCTCGTCGAGCAGTACGCCATGGGTCAGGATGCCGCGGCCGCGACGTGGCTCATCGGCGAGGGGGTCTTCACGAGCGCCGTGCAGGGCCGCGCGCTGCGCGACATGCTCAACCCCGGCACGGCGTACGACGACGACGTGCTCGGCCGCGATCCGCAGCCGGCGCACTTCCGCGACTACATCGAAACCACCGACGACAACGGCGGCGTGCACCTGAACTCGGGCATCCCCAACCGCGCGTTCGCGCTCGCGGCGCGCGAGCTCGGGGGCTTCGCGTGGGAGCACGCGGGGCGCATCTGGTACGACGCGCTCACGAGCGGGCGGCTGCGCCCGACCGACGGATTCCACGTGTTCGCCGCCGAGACGGTGCGCGCCGCCGAGCAGCGCTACGGCGCCGACTCGCGTGAGGCGCGGGCGGTCGACGCCGCCTGGCGCGAGGTCGGCATCGAGCCGCCGGAGCCGCGGGCCTGAGGCCGGGGTCGCCCGGCGCCCCGTCAGCCGACCCGCTCGAGCCGCACGATGACCGCCTTCGACACGGGCGTGTTGCTGCCGATCGCCGTGCTGCCGAGCGGAACGAGCACGTTCGCCTCGGGGAAGTACGCCGCCGCGCACCCGCGCGCCGTGGGGTAGGCCACGACCCGCTGCGCGGGCAGCACGCGGTCGGGCTCCCCCGGCCACTCGCTCACGACGTCGACGCGGTCGCCGTCGGCGAGGCCGCGTTCGGCGAGGTCCTCGGGGTGCACGAACACGACGTCCCGGCCCTTGCGGATGCCGCGGTACCGGTCGTTCAGGCTGTAGACCGTCGTGTTGAACTGGTCGTGCGAGCGCAGGGTCTGCAGGATGAGCCGCCCCGGCGGCACCTCGATGGGCTCGAGCCGGTTCACCGTGAGGTGCGCCTTCCCGCTCGCCGTGCGCCAGGTGCGGGAGTCGCGCGGGCCGTTGGGCAGCACGAACCCGTTCCTGCGGCGCACGTCGTCGTTGAAGTGCTCGAACCCGGGCACCACGCGGCTGATGTGGTCGCGGATGACGTCGTAGTCGCGCACCATGCCGGCCCAGTCGATGCCGTGGCGGTCGCCGAGCGTCGCCTCCGCGATCCCGGCGACGATCGCGACCTCGCTGCGCACGTCGTCGCCGACGGGCGGGATGCTGCCGTGCGACGCGTGCACGGCGCACACGCTGTCCTCCACCGACACGAACTGGGCACCGCTCCCCTGGACGTCGATCTCGGTGCGTCCGAGCGCGGGCAGGATGAGCGCCTCCTCGCCCGTGATGACGTGCGACCGGTTGAGCTTCGTCGAGACCTGCACGGTGAGCCGCGCGCCGCGCATCGCGGCCTCGGCCGCGACCGTGTCGGAGATCGCGCCCACGAAGTTGCCGCCCAGGGCGACGAACACCTTCACGCGTCCGTCGCGAAGCGCGTGCAGGGTGTCGACCGCGTCGAGCCCGTGCGCACGCGGCGGCTCGAACGCGAACTCGCGGCCGAGGGCGTCGAGGAACTCCCCCGGCATCCGCTCGCAGATGCCCATCGTGCGGTCGCCCTGCACGTTGCTGTGCCCGCGGATCGGCGAGGCGCCGGCGCCGGGCCTGCCGATGTTGCCGCGCAGCAGCAGCAGGTTCACGATCTCCTTGATGGTGCCCACGGCCTGGCGCTGCTGCGTGAGCCCCATCGCCCACGTGACGATGACGCGATCGGCGGCGAGGTAGCGCGCGGCGAGGTCGTCGATCTCCTCGGCGGTGAGCCCGGTCGCCCGCAGCACCTCCACCTCGTCGAGGTCGGCGAGATGCGCCGCGAAGGCCTCGAGTCCCACGGTGTGCTCGTCGAGGAACGCCCGGTCGAGCACGGTGCCGGGGGCGGCCGCCTCCGCGTCGAGCACACGCCGGCTCACGGCCTGCAGCAGCGCGAGGTCGCCGCCCGACCGGATCTGCAGCAGGCGGTCGGCGATCGAGGTGCCACGGCCGAGGATGCCGCGCGCCTTCTGCGGGTTCTTGTACCGGATGAGCCCGGCCTCGGGGAGCGGGTTCACGGCCACGACCGATCCGCCGCTGCGCTTCGTCTCCTCGAGCGCGGTGAGCATGCGCGGGTGGTTCGTGCCGGGGTTCTGCCCCATGACGATGACGAGGTCGGCCTTGCCGAAGTCGTCGTAGGCGATCGTCGACTTGCCGACGCCGATCACCTCGTTCAGCGCGGTGCCCGTCGACTCGTGGCACAGGTTCGAGCAGTCGGGCAGGTTGTTGGTGCCGAACGCGCGCACGAAGAGCTGGTACAGGAACGCCGTCTCGTTCGCAGTGCGGCCGCTCGTGTAGAAGGCGGCCTCGTCGGGCGAGTCGAGGGCGTTGAGGCGCTCCCCGATGAGCTCGAACGCGCGCTCCCACGAGATGGGCTCGTACCGGTCGGCGCCCGCCGCCTTGTAGACGGGCTCGACGAGGCGCCCCTGCTGCCCGAGCCAGTACTCCGTGGCATCCTGCAGCGACGACAGCGGATGCTGCGCCCAGAACTCGCGCGGAACCGTGAGCTGCGTCGCCTCCCACGTGATCGCCTTGGCGCCGTTCTCGCAGAACTCGAGCGCATTGCGGTGGCCGGGATCGGGCCACGCGCAGCTCATGCAGTCGAATCCGCCGTCTTGGTTGACGTCGAGCAGGAGCCGGGCGGCGCGAGCGGGGCCGAGCTTCGCGACCGTCGCCTCGAGCGTGCGCACCACGGCGTCGGGGCCGACCGCCTGGCGCTTGGGGTGCCCGACGTGCAGCTCGGGGTAGTCGCCGTGCTCGGGAGTCACGCGGACACCTGCGTGGCCGTGACGGACGTCGGCCGGACCCGCCGGTCACCTGCATAGACGACGAGCGAGGTGCCGCGCACGAACCCGGCGAGCGTCAGGCCCACCTCCTCGGCGAGGTCCACCGCGAGCGACGACGGCGCCGAGACCGACGCGACCACGGGGATACCGGCCATCGACGCCTTCTGGGCGAGCTCGAACCCGGCGCGACCCGAGAGCACGAGCACGGTGCCGCGCAGGGGCAGCCGACCCTCGCGCACCGCCCAGCCCACGACCTTGTCGACGGCGTTGTGGCGTCCGACGTCCTCGCGCACGACGAGCAGCTCATCGCGCTCGACGTCGACGAGAGCGGCCGCGTGCAACCCGCCGGTGCGTTCGAACACCGACTGCGCAAGTCGCATCCGATCGGGCAGGCCCGCGAGCCACGCCGGGTCGACGAGCACGCCGTCGTCGCGCACCGCGTGCACCGACCTCGAGCGCACCGCCTCGATGCTGTCCTTGCCGCACAGCCCGCAGGCGCTCGTCATCGTGAGGGCGTGCCGTGCGGAATCGGGCACGGTGACCCCCGCGGCGAGCCGCACGTCGAGCACGTTGAACTCGCCGCCCCCGTCCGACGCACCTGGGGGTGCGCCGGCGCAGTGCCGCGCCGTGACGACGTCCTCGCGGTCGTGCACGATCCCCTCGGAGACGAGCAGGCCGAGCGCGAGCTCGACGTCGTGCCCCGGGGTACGCATCGTCACC
The DNA here is from genome assembly GCF_003710805.1 of Agromyces tardus. Taxonomy (GTDB): domain Bacteria; phylum Actinomycetota; class Actinomycetes; order Actinomycetales; family Microbacteriaceae; genus Agromyces; species Agromyces tardus. The sequence continues at coordinate 9,999 of NZ_RHHB01000057.1, forward strand.
GCGAGGGCCTGTCCGCCGACGCGGATCTCGAGCGGCTCCTCGACGGTGAGGTGATCCTCGCGACGGGCGGTGCGCTCGCCGATCGTATAGCGGGTGACGCGCCGACGCGCCGTGATCCGACCCATGGCCGCCATCCTCTCACCTGCGCACGGTACGGGCCCCGTCGCGGGACCCACGTCCCGTCGGCCCGCGGCGGGCCCGGGGTAGCATCGCGGGCATGGACGTGATCGTGTCGCGCAGCGGCGGCATCGCGGGGCTGCGCCTCACCTGGCGCGTCGACGTGGACACGCAGCCCGACCCCGACCGCTGGTACGTGCTCATCGGCGAGATCCCGTGGGAGGAGGCGCCGGCGGCGCCGCCCGAACCCGACCGCTACACCTACCGCATCCGCTGCGAGCCGCACGAGGGCGCCGCTCACGAGGACGCCGGTCACGAGGGCGACGACCACGAGCCCACCTCCCCGAAGCCCCACGACGACGCTGCGGCGGAGGCGCGTGAGGCGACACTCGCCGAGCGCCAGCTCACCGGCCCGTGGCGCGAGCTCTTCGACCGCGTGCGGGAGGCGGCGGAACCCCAGCGCGGCGGCCGCGCCGAACGGTAGTCGCGCTGATCGGCGGTCGCGCGACCCACGAACCGCGCCGCCGCCAGGGAAGACGACGCCGCCCTGCGGCGTTGCATCCACTCGTGACCGACACCCTGCTCAGCACCCGCGCGGCGGACGAACCGGTCGCCGCCCTTCGCACGGCCGACGTGGTCGTGATCGGCGCCGGGCAGGCGGGCCTCTCGGCCGCGTACCACCTGCGGCGTCGCGGGCTCGTCCCGGCGACGGATGCCGCGGGCTCGGCCGATGGGTCCGGCACGGGCTCGACCACCGACTCCGCCGCCGGCTCCTACATCGTGCTCGACGCCGAGCCGGGCCCCGGTGGCGCGTGGCGGCACCGCTGGCAGAGCCTGCGCATGGCGACCGTGAACGGCATCAGCGACCTGCCGGGCATCGCGCAGCCCGAGGTCGACCCCGACGAGCCGAGCTCGGCGTTCCTCACGCGCTACTTCGGCGACTATGAGCGGCAGCTCGACCTGCCGATCCTGCGGCCCGTCACCGTGTCGGCGGTGCGCCGCGACGACGACGACCCGAACGGACGGCTCACGGTCGAGTCCTCCGCCGGCCCCTGGTCGGCCCGCGCCGTGATCAATGCGACCGGCACCTGGACGCGCCCGTTCTGGCCGGTGTACCCGGGGCAGTTCACCTTCCTCGGCCGGCAGCTGCACACGAAGGACTACGTCGCGGCGAGCGAGTTCGCCGGGCAGCACGTCGTCGTCGTGGGCGGCGGCATCTCCGCGGTGCAGTTCCTCGACGAGATCTCGAAGGTCACGTCGACGACGTGGTTCACCCGGCGCGAACCGGTCTGGCGCGACGACGAGTTCGACCACCGGGCCGGTCACGACGCCGTGGCGCTCGTCGAGGAGCGCGTGCGCCAGGGCCTGCCGCCGCAGAGCGTCGTCTCGGTCACGGGGCTGCTGTGGACTCCGGCGCTGCGGGCGGCGGCGGAGCGCGGCGCCTTGGAGCGGCATCCGATGTTCACCGCCGTCGAGCCCGACGGCGTGCGGATGGCCGACGGCTCCTTCCTGCGCGCCGACGTCATCCTGTGGGCGACGGGGTTCCGGGCGGCGCTCGACCACCTCGCTCCGCTGCACCTCCGTGCGCCCGGCGGCGGCATCGTCATGGACGGCACGCAGGTCGCGGCCGAACCGCGCGTGCACCTGATCGGCTACGGCCCGTCGTCGTCGACGATCGGCGCGAACCGCGCCGGCCGTGCTGCCGTCGGCGGCATCCTGAAGCGGCTGGCGACGCCCGTCGTCGCCTGAGCGCTCGGGGCCTACCCGGCGGCGGCGTGGAGCGGGATCCCGGCCGCCCGCGCCGGCTCGGCGTACGCCCGCGCGAGGTCGGCGACGGTCGCGTGCGCGTTCAGGCCGCTCGGGTTCGGCACGACCCAGAGCTCCGCGCCGCCGAGCCGCTCCCCCTGCAGGCCGGCGCGCGCCTTCGGGCGGTCGAACCCCTGGCGGTAGGCGGTCAGTCCGACCACGGCGACGACGAGCGGATGCCACCGCGCCACGTCGTGCGCGAGGCGCACCGCGCCCTCCCGCAGCTCCGCGCGATCGAGCTCGTCGGCGCGGGCGGTCGCGCGGTGCACGAGGTTGGAGATGCCGATCCCGGCGTCGAGGAACATGCGCCGGTCGTCGTCGGTGAGGCCGTTCGCGAAATCGGGTACCCGCGGGATGACGCCCGCTGCCGCGAGCGCGGGATAGAACCGGTTGCCCGGATGCGCGAAGTGCGTGCCGGTCGCCGCCGTCCAAAGCCCGGGATTGATGCCCACGAACACGAGCCTCGGTTGCTCGGGCATGAGGTCCTCGACGCTCGCGCCGCGGAACGACTCGAGCTCGGCACGCGTGAATCCCACCCGGCGCTCCTTCCCGGCGACCGCGCTAGGTGGCGCTGAGCTCGCCGCGCACGATCGAGTCGCCGGAGTGCGCCGGGTCGCCGTCGACGGGCTCCGCCGACACGTCGACGAGGTTGAACTCGGAGAGGTCGATGCCGTCGGGCACCACGAAGCGCCCCGTGGAGCCGTCGAGGAGTCCGAGGCTCACGAGCCCCGAGGCATCCGATCGGATCAGCCAGACCTCGCGCACGTCGCCCGAGGGCACCGGGGCATCGAGGTCCACCACGATCGAGCGCACGCCGTCGTCGTCCTGCTCGAGGAGCGCCTCGCCCGTGGCCGACCACCCGGGGAACGCGTCGAGCTGAGCGGTCGCGAGCACGGTCTGCGAGGGGGCGCCGCCGAAGAGGCCGAAGCCGCCCGTCGCGGCGCCGATGGCCACGCCGGCGAGCACGCCGACCACGCCCGCCGCGACCGCGATGGGCCACCACCGGCGACCCGCGCCCGCGCCGCCGCCCCTGCGGTCGTCGCGCCGCTCGCGCACGGGCGCGTCGGTGATCGGCGTCACGGTGGCGGTGGGTTCGGGTGCGACGGCCACCGCCAACGGATCGGCCGCGAGCTCGGGCGCGAGGCCCAGCTCGCCGTGGATCGCGCTCCACACCGCCGACCGCGGCGCCTCGAGCTCATCCGCCGGGTTCGCGCGGCCGAGTGCGACGGTGCGAGTGAGGGACTCGTACTCGGCGAGGCACTCGACGCATTCGTCGAGGTGGGTGCGCTCGACGCCGTCGGGCAGGCGCCCCTCGAGCGCCAGCACGGCGAGTTCGTCAGGCTCGATGTGATCCATCATCCACCTCCCATCGCTTCCTCAGCCTCGTGAGGCTGCGTCGTACATGGCTCTTCACGGTGCCCACGGGCAGTCCGAGCCGCTCGGCGATCTGCGAGTGGCTGAGCTCATCGTAGAAGGCGAGCTGCATCACCCGCCTCGGCACCGGTTCGAGCCGATCGAGCTCCTCGGCCACCATGACCCGTTCGGCCAGGTCGTCGTGGATGTGGTCGGGCGCTGCGGATGCCTCGGCCACGAGCGCCTCCTCGAGCCGGCGGCCGCGCGAGCGCGCCTCGTGCGCGTCGGCGATGCGGTGCCGCGTGATGCCCACGATCCAGGCGCTCAGCGTGGAACGCGACGCGTCGAAGCCCGACCGCGTGCGCCACGCGGAGATGTACACCTGCTGGGTGACGTCCTCCGCGTCGGTGCGATCGCCCAGTGAGCGGAGCGCGAGGCGGAACACGAGCGGCGACCAGCGCGCGTACGCCTCGCGCAGCGCCCATTCGTCGCCCGCCGAGAAGCTCGCGGCGAGCGCCTGATCGTCGACCGATCCCGGAGCGGTGGAACTGCCCAGCTGACGCTCACCCCTTCGTGGTCGTGCGAGGTTGCCATCGCCGGCTGAGGATCGCCGGCGCGGTGCCGCGCCCGTTCGGCGCGGCGCTTCGATCAGCATAGCGAGCCTCCTCTCCCCTCATCCGACGGGCGTCGCCGTCACCACGAGATTGCTGAGGTAGCGCCGGTTCTCGTAGTCGAATTCGCCGCCGCAGGTCACGAGCGTCAGTCGCGGAGCACCCGAGCGGTCGAAGGCCGCCCGCCAGTCGACGTCGGCCTTCTCGATCACCTCGAGCGACTGCACCGCGTAGCCGCGGCGCGTGCCGGCGGCATCCGTCACGAAGACCGTCATGCCGGCGGCGGCGTCGCGAAGCCGCGCGAACGGCAGCAGGTCGTACTCGAGCGAGTCGACGTGCGCCGCGATCACGGTGGAACCGGCGGGACTGGCCGGCGCCGGTCCCCACTGGTACCAGGCCGCGATCGCCGGGTCGTCGTACAGGCCCATGCGGCCCTGGTCGTCGAGGCCGACGGGTCGGACGGAGACGTCGATGCCGAGGTCGGGTACCTCGAGGCGGGTCGGTGCGGGCGGCACGACGACCGGGTGGTCCTCGAGCGCCGCCGAGGTGCGCGGGACGTCGGGGACCGCACGGGCCGGAGCCGCGGCGGCCGGGGAGGCCGACTCGCGGGGCGCCTGCGAGGCGGGCGCGGCAGTCGGCGCAGCAGGAGCGGACGTGCATCCGCTCAGCAGCGCGAGCGCGGCGAAGGCCGCGACCAGGGACCCGACGACCCCGGCCGCGACCTTCACCTCGGGCACGGTGCTCAGCGCTCCGACTCGGCGGCGCCACGGCGGCGCAGCAGTGCGAAGCCGAGCGCGAGCGCGGCGAGGATCGCCCCGCCGATCACCGCCCAGGTGCCCGTCCCGGAACCCGGGGCGTTCGTTGCGGCGAGGCCGGCCGAGCCCGCCGGAACGCCGTCGGGGGTGGAGTGCATGCCGGACACCGTCTGGACGGCCAGGGCGAGGTTGTCGTCAGCGAGGCTGCCCCACGCGTAGACGATCGTGTTGACGCCCTCGGCCACGTCGACGTCGGCCGGGCCGAGCACGGCGGGCTCGGTCGTGCCGGCCGCCACGATCGTCGCCGAGACGACGCTCGCGGGGATGTCGAGCTTCTGCTCGTCGGGGTTCGCGAGGTTCGAGACGACCGCGCTGCCGCCGGCGAGCACGTCGACCGCGGGTGCGGCTGCGACGTGGCGCACCGTGAGCCGGCCCTGGCCGGCCGCGATCTGCGACGTGTCGTTCGTGAAGAGGGTCGCCGTGGGCTCCCCCGCCTCGGTGAGGTGCGCGACCGCGGTGTAGTTCATTCCGGCCTCGAGCGGCAGGTCGACCGGTCCGATCGCGGGCGACGACGCGTCCGCGGCATCCGATGCCGTGATGGCGACGGTGTAGGTGCCTGCCGGGAGCTCGAGCGGTCCGGCGAGGTCGCCGGGCTCGAAGTCGTCGATCTTCAGCTCGTCGTTCACGTACACGTCGACGGTGAGTCCGGGCACGCCGTGCAGCACGGAGAGCATGGCGTTGTCGTCGGCGGCGTTGGCCGGCGCGATGGCGCCGAACGCCAGGAGCGCTCCGACCCCGACTCCGGCGGCGATGATCTTCTTCATGGTTCCCTCCAGGTGAGCCCCGGGAGTGGGGCGGCGAGTTGCCTTCATCACCTACTTCGGGCGGAACCGCGTGTTCGGATGCACCTGCATGGAAAGTTTCTCGGGACCGGGCGAATCGACCCGACGATCGGAACGCACCAAGGCCGCCGGATCACCGGCGGCCTTCTGAGACGGTGCGGGACGACTCAGCTCACGCCGAGCAGGTCGATCACGAAGATGAGCGTCTTGCCGGAGAGCTGGTGCCCGCCGCCCGCGGGGCCGTACGCCTTGTGCGGGGGAACGGTGAGCATGCGGCGTCCGCCGACCTTCATGCCGGGGATGCCCTCCTGCCAGCCCGTGATGAGCGCCTGCAGGGGGAAGTTGATGGACTGTCCGCGGCTCCAGGAGGAGTCGAACTCGTCGCCGGTGTCGTACTCGACGCCCAGGTAGTGCACGTCGACGGTCGAACCCGGTTTCGCCTCGGGTCCGTCGCCCACGACGATGTCCTCGATCACGAGCTCGACGGGGGCCGGTCCCTCGGGGGCGTCGACCTCGGGCTTGCTGTTGGTGTCAGTCATGGGTTCCATCCAAACGGAAGACGCCCGCCGCGGACAACCGTCCACCCCCCTCTTGCGCTGACTGCGAACATCCCGCACTCTGGAATCCGAGAACTCGTCGCCCCGGAGCGTTGTCGGCAGTGCCACACCACGGGGCGGCGAGTTTCCTCGTGTCGGGGCATGGGCCCCCGAGGGAACGGGCAGGCAGGCGGGCGTGCGCCGCCCCGTGGTGAGGTTCTGTGCGGCCGCTCAGGCCGGGGCCTCGTCCGCCATGAGTCGGGAGCGGATGAGGAAGCGCACCCCTTCCGGCGCCTCCACGGAGAATCCGCTGCCCCGGCCGGGCACGACGTCGACGGTCAGGTACGTGTGCCGCCAGTACGCGAACTGCTCCGTCGACATCCAGAAGGGCGCGACGCGCGGCGCCCCCGAGTCGTCGGGTCCGAGGTCGAGTTCGCCGAGCAGCACGTCGGCGGCGCTCGTGACGAACTCGCCCGCCGGGTAGCACATGGGCGCGCTGCCGTCGCAGCATCCGCCCGACTGGTGGAACATGAGCGGGCCGTGCTGCGCCCACAGCGTCGCGAGCAGGCCGCTCGCCGCGGGTGAGAGTTCCACCCGCGGCGAGGCCTCGCCCACGATCGTGATCGACGCCACCACGGGGTGGCCGGCGATGCGATCGAAGGTCATGTCACGTGCCGATCAGAAGAACCCGAGCGGGTTCTCGCTGTAGCTGACGAGGAGGTTCTTCGTCTGCTGGTAGTGGTCGAGCGCGAGCTTGTTGTTCTCACGGCCGATGCCCGAGGACTTGTAGCCGCCGAACGCCGCACCCGCGGGGTACGCGTGGTAGTTGTTCACCCACACGCGCCCGGCCTGGATGTCGCGACCGGCGCGGTACGCCTCGTTGCCGTTCCGGCTCCAGACGCCCGCGCCGAGCCCGTAGAGCGTGTCGTTGGCGATCGAGATCGCGTCGTCGTAGTCGCGGAAGCTCGTGACCGCGACGACCGGTCCGAAGATCTCCTCCTGGAAGAGCCGCATGCGGTTCTCGCCCTCGAAGATCGTCGGCGCCACGTAGTAGCCCTCGCTGAGGTCGCCGCCCAGGTCGACGCGCTCGCCGCCGAGCAGCAGCTTCGCGCCCTCCTTCTTGCCGATGTCGATGTAGCTGAGGATCTTCTCGAGCTGGTCGTTCGAGGCCTGCGCGCCCACCTGCGTCTCGGTGTCGAGCGGGTTGCCCTGCCGCGCCTGCTTCGTGCGCTCGATGGCGTCGTCGAGGAACGTGTCGTAGATCGACTTCTGGATGAGCGAGCGACTCGGGCAGGTGCACACCTCGCCCTGGTTGAACGCGAAGAGGCTGAACCCCTCGAGCGCCTTGTCGTAGAACGAGTCGCGCCGGTCGGCGACCGACTCGAACACGATGTTGGGGCTCTTGCCGCCGAGCTCGACGGTCGACGGGATGATGTTGGCCGACGCGTACTGCAGGATGAGCCGGCCCGTCGTGGTCTCGCCCGTGAACGCGATCTTGCGGATGCGGTTCGACGACGCGAGCGGCTTGCCGGCCTCGACGCCGAACCCGTTCACGACGTTGAGCACGCCTGCGGGCAGCAGGTCGCCGATGAGCTCGACGAGCACGAGGATCGACGTCGGCGTCTGCTCGGCGGGCTTCAGCACGACGCAGTTGCCCGCCGCGAGCGCCGGCGCGAGCTTCCAGGTCGCCATGAGCAGCGGGAAGTTCCACGGGATGATCTGGCCGACGACGCCGAGCGGTTCGTTGAAGTGGTAGGCGACGGTGTCCTCGTCGAGCTGCGTGAAGCTCCCCTCCTGGGCGCGGATGAGGCTCGCGAAGTAGCGGAAGTGGTCGCTCGCGAGCGGCAGGTCCGCATTGAGCGGCTCGCGGATCGACTTGCCGTTGTCCCACGTCTCGGCGACGGCCAGCAGCTCGCGGTTCGCGTCGATGCGGTCGGCGATGGCGTTCAGGATGCCGGCGCGGTGCGCGGCGCTCGTGCGGCCCCACGCGGGTGCCGCGGCGTGCGCGGCGTCGAGCGCCGCGTCGATGTCGGCGGCGGTGCCGCGGGCGACCTCGGTGAACGGCTTGCCGTTCACCGGCGAGATGTTCTCGAAGTAGGCGCCGCCCACGGGCTTCACCCACTCGCCGCCGATGAAGTGCTCGTAGCGGGGCTTGAAGTCGATCAGTGCGCCGGCGGTGCCGGGCGCTGCGTACACGGTCATCGTGTCTCCTCGTGACGTCGTTGTCTGGTGCCCGCCCTCCCGGCCCGTGCGGCCGGGAGAACAGGGTGAGCGTCACGGTACGAGGGAGGCCGTTGCGGCCCCGTTGCCCGAAGGTTGCAGGCGGGTTGCAGTGACGGATGCCGCGGCATCCGTCGATCGCCCGTGCGGCTATCGCAGGGCCGACTCGATGCGCTCGAGGTGGGAGACGACCGACGCGCGCCGGGGCGAACGCGGCGGCAGGATCTCGAGCAGCGCCCGCCACACCTCGGTGTCGTAGCGGTGCTCGTCGCGCTCGGCGTAGTCGAGCAGCAATTCGGGCGAGGCATCCGACAGCAGCGACTCGCGGAGCCGCCCGTCGAGCTCCTCGCGGAGCTCCACGATGCCCGGCGCGACCGACGCGGGCAGCACGGGCCCGGCGTAGCGTTCGAGTGCCTTGCGCAGCGAGCCCTGGCCGACGAGCCGGGCGACGGATGTCGCGTCGAGGTCGACCTCGCGGCCGAGCCGGTAGGGGCGCGACTCGAGCGGCGGCTCCCCCGCGGCCTCGAGCACGCGCCGGAGTCGCACGATCTCGGCCCGGAGCGTGACGGGCGAGGCCTCGCCCTCGTAGAGCAGGCCGGCGAGCCGCTCGGCACCGATGCCGCGCTGATGCCACGCGAGGAGCGTGAGGATCTCCGCGTGGCGGGGGCTGAGCTCCTGCGGGCCGAGGCGCGGACGCCGCCCGCCGAGCACCGTGAGGGCCGTTCGGGCGGGCTTCGGCGTGGGCACCGTCGTCATGCGCGAGCGCCGCAGCGTCGCGCGCACGGTCGACTCGAGGCTCGCGATGCGCAGTTCCGCCTCGACCGCCGCGACGGTCGCCGACACGAGCGAGAGGGTGTGCGGCGCGACGGCGTGGTCGGTGCCGGTGATGTCGATGACCCCGAGGACCGCGCCGCTCGAGGGGTCGTGCACGGGGGCCGCGGTGCAGCTCCAGGGGTGCACCATGCGGTTGTAGTGCTCGGCGCCGCGGATCTGCACGGCCCGGTCGAGCTCGAGGGCCGTGCCCGGCGCGCTCGTGCCGACGCTCGCCTCCGACCAGTCGGCGCCGGCGATGAAGAGCATGTCCTCGGCCCGGCGCCGCAGTCCCGCGTCGCCCTCGACGAAGAGCAGGCGGCCGTGCGCGTCGCCGACGGCGACGACGAGGCCCGCGTCATCCGCGCCGTCGACGAGGAGCCGCCGGATCACCGGCATCACGGGCGCGAGCGCGTGCGCCGCCCGGTACTCGCGGAAGGCATCGTCGTCGAGGTCGATGCGCGGCAGCGTGCGGTCGGGGTCGATGGCCCCGCGGAGCGCCCGCTCCCACGATGCCCGCACGACCGGACGCAGGGTGAGCGGCACCTCGCCGGTTTCGATCGCGTCCTGCTGGGCGCGCAGCAGCCGATCGCGCAGGGAGCTCGTGTCGCTTCGTTGCGGGTGCCGCTCCGGCACGGCCATGCCGTCTCCGATCGCCGTCAATCAGGGTGCCGCCATCATAGCCGCGGCTGCTGCGGTCGCGTCCGGTGGCGCAGCCTGGCAGAGGGGCCCGGCCGGGCCCGGCCTGTCCCGGCCCGTCAGCCGGCGATCGCGCGGCGGTCGGCCGTGATGGCGTCGAGCAGCACGCGCTCGTCGTCGAGGCGGCGCACGTCGCCGCGGCCGGTGACGAGGGCGTGACGGGTGAACGCGAGGTGCGTGGCATCCGCGATGAACCGCCGGACCTCGGCGGTGCGCGGCGGATGCTGCGCCTTCGCCCAGTCGACGGCCGCCCGCCGCCCGCGGGGGGTGGAGAGGCCCGCGACCTCGTCGGCGTTGAACCAGCCCGCCGCGGCGTACTCCGCGAGGTGCGTGCGCGTGACCCGGATCTCGTGCCTGCGCAGGAACACGACGAGCAGGATCGCGCCGACGAAGATCGGCACCTGCACCGTGAAGTAGAGCAGGAACGCGTCGGCGAAGGCGAGCGAGCCGTTCCAGAACGCGTGCAGCATGACGGCCCCGGCGAGGCCGATCAGGAACCACCCGATCACGCGCGGCCCGCCGCCCCGGCTCGCCGCGATGCCGATCGCGAGGCCCGTGCAGGCGGTGAACAGCACGTGCGCGAACGGCGAGAAGATGCCGCGGATCAGGAACGTCATGCCGAGCTCCGCGCCACCGCCCTCGATGAGCGCCGACCCGAAGTAGAGGACGTTCTCGGTGAACGCGAATCCCGCCGCGACCGTGGCCGCGTAGACGAGCCCGTCCACCGGGCCGTCGAAGTGCGATCGCGAGAACATGAAGATGAGCAGCACGCCGATGCCCTTGGCGAGCTCCTCGACGATCGGCGCCTGGACGACGGCTTGCACGGCCTCGTCGGGCGATGCGCCACCGCCGGCGAACGCGAACGCGAGCTGCACGCCGAGGTCGACGAGCAGCGCGATCGCGACCGAGACAGCGGCCCCCCAGAGGAAGGCGAACCACAGCGCCCAGCGCGGCTCGGGCTCCCACCGGTCGACCCAGCGGATCGCGAGCAGCACGAGCGTGAGCGGCACGAGCGCGAGCAGCGCGGTGACGGCGAGCGTCGAGAATCCGAGCGCGAGCCCGAGGTAGCCGGCGACGACGAGGCCGATGACGGCGGCCACCACGATGCCGATGATGGCGCCGACGCCCATCCCCGCCCTGCTCGAGGCCGGCTGGGGCCATGCGGGCAGGTGGGTCGGCTGCGGCTGCGACGAGGGGGTGATCGAACTCACGGGCCGAGCCTACCGAGCGAGCGGATGCCGCGGCGAGGCCGACGCCGGTCGCCGGCGGTCGCCGCGGGTCATGCCGGCGGGTCGAACATGACGCCGGGGTTGAGGATGCCCGCCGGGTCGAACACCGACTTGATGCCCCGCTGCAACTCGACGGAGTCCTCGCCGAGCTCCGCTGCCAGCCACCGTCGCTTCAGGATGCCGACGCCGTGCTCGCCCGTGAGCGTGCCGCCGAGGGCCACGCCCGCGCGGAACAGCTCGTCGGCGGCCGCCCAGACCTCGGCGGGCACCTCGTCGCCCTCGAAGACGAAGTTCGGGTGCAGGTTGCCGTCGCCGGCGTGCGCGATCGTGGGGATCACGAGCCCGTAGCGCTCGCCGATCTCCTCGATCGCCCGGAACATCGCGGGCAGCGCCGAACGCGGCACCGCGACGTCCTCGATGAGCACGTTGCCGCGGGCGGCGATCGCGGGGTGCATCGCGCGGCGGATGTCGAGCAGGCGCTCGCCCGACGCGGCATCCGTCGACACGGTCGTGCGCCCGCCCGCGCGCTCGATCACCTCGGCGACGACCGCGGCCTCGGCGTGGGCGGCCCCGTCGTCGCACTGGGCGAGCAGGAACGCCTCCCCCGACGCGAGCGCCTCGAGGGGCGTGCCCGCGACCGCCTCGGGGCCGAGGTACTCGCCGATGCGTGCGAGCGCGGCGGCGTCGATGAGCTCGAGCACGGCGGGGCGCACGCGCGCCGCCGTGATCGCCGCGGAGGCGGCCGCGGCCGAGGCGACGTCGGGGAAGGCGGCGGCGATCGTGACGACGTCGCCCGCGACGATCGGGCGGATGCGCACGGTGGCCTCGACGATGACCCCGAGCGTGCCCTCGGAGCCGGTGAAGAGCGCGGTGAGGTCGTAGCCCGTGACGCCCTTCACGGTGCGCCGGCCGGTGCGCAGGAGGCGCCCGTCGGCGAGCACGACCGTGAGCCCGAGCACGGCCTCGCGGGTGACGCCGTACTTCGCGCACAGCAACCCGCCGGCGTTGGTGGCGATGTTGCCGCCGATCGACGAGATCGCCCGGCTCGCGGGATCGGGCGCGTACCAGTACCCGCGCGGCGCGAGCGCGTCGTTCAACGCGCCGTTGAGCACGCCCGCCTCCACGACGGCGAGCTCGTTCGCCTCGTCGACCTCGAGGATGCGGTCCAGGCGCGACACGTCGAGCACGATCGAGCCCCGGCTCGCGATGGCCCCGCCCGCGAGCCCCGTGCCCGCCCCGCGCGGCACGACGGGCGTGCCGGTCTCAGTGGCGATGCGCAGGGCGGCCTGCACGTCGGCGACGGATGCCGCGCGCACCACGGCGAGCGGACGATGCTCGCCGCGCCACCCCGACCGATCCTCGCGGGCGGCCTCGAGGGCGGCCTCCCCGGTGTCGAGGGCGTCGCCGAGCGCATCGCCCAGCAGGTCGAGGACGTCGCGCGGCATGGCCCCCAGCCTAGCGCCGGAGCGATGTCCGATTCCCGCTGGTGCGGGCATGCGTCGCGTGCGAGGGTGGAGGCATGAGCCTCGCCACGACCCGCCGCCCCGCGGCATCCGTCGACCGCGGTGCGACCCGCGGGGCCGACCGCGCCGCCCGCAGCGCCGACAGCCTCGCCGACCCGCTCGCCGACCCCGTCTTCGCCGAGCGGTACCGCGCGATGCAGGCACGCGACGCGCGCTTCGACGGGCAGTTCATCACGGGCGTGCACTCGACGGGCATCTACTGCCGGCCGAGCTGCCCCGCGGTGGCGCCGAAGCCGTCGAACGTGAGCTTCTACCGCACCGCGGCCGCCGCGCACGAGGCGGGGCTGCGGGCGTGCAAGCGCTGCCTGCCCGACGCCGTGCCCGGCTCTCCCGAATGGGACCTCGACGACGACCTGGCCGCCCGTGCCATGCGCCTCATCGCCGACGGCGTCGTGGAGCGCGAGGGCGTGCCGGGGCTCGCCGCGCGCCTCGGGTACACGCCGCGGCACCTCACGCGCGTGCTCACGGCGGAGCTCGGCGCGGGCCCCCTCGCGCTCGCCCGGGCCCACCGCGCGCAGACGGCACGCGCCCTGCTCACCTCGACGGCGCTGCCCGTCGCCGACATCGCGTTCGCGTCGGGCTTCGGCAGCGTGCGCCAGTTCAACGACACCGTGCGGGCGGTCTACGAGCGCAGCCCGCTCGAGCTGCGGGCCGCCGCGCACGCGAGGGGCGCGCGCGGTCGAACGGATGCCGCGGCGCCGGCGGCCGCGGCGACGGCCG
>NZ_RHHB01000058.1 GCF_003710805.1 Agromyces tardus
CGATCGACGACCGCGTCGCCCCGACCGCGACGGATCCGGACGGGCCCCACTCGGCGCCCGCCACCGCCGGCCCGGCGGCCGCCGCATCGCCCGCGGCCACCATGGACGCCGAGCGGCCCGCGACCGCGAAGCGCGCCGTCAGGCGTCGCCCCGCGTTCACCCTGCGCCGGCGCCTGCTCATCGTGATCGCCGCGCTCGTGGTGCTCGTGAGCGCCGTCGTCGGGCTCGTGAGCGTCGCCGTGCTGCAGACCCAGCTCGTCGCGCGCCTCGACGGCCAGCTCGCGCAGGTCACCGAGCGGGCGGGGCGCGCGCTCGACGACCCGGGCGGCCCGCTGCCGATCCCGCCGGAGGGCGCCGCGGTGCTGCTGCGCGTGCCCGGCCAGCCGGTCGGCACGATCGCCGCCCTCGTGAGCGACGAGACCATCCTGAAGGGCGGCTCGATCGACGAGGACGGCGACATCGACGCCCCGTCGACCGACGCGCTCCGCGCGCTCGCGTCGGTGCCGACCGATCGCCACCCCGTCACGGTGACACTCGGCGACCTCGGCGACTACCGCGCCGTCGCGGCGCCCACCAACGGCGGCTACTCCTTCGTCGTGGCGCTGCCGATGACCGATGTCGAGGCGACGACCGCACAGCTCGCGGGAACCGTCGCCGTCGTGGCGATCGCGGGGCTCGCGATCGCGCTCGGACTCGGCGCCGTCACGGTGCGACGCGCCCTGGCGCCGCTCGGCGAGGTGACCGAGACCGCGACCCTCGTGTCGGAGATGCCACTCGCACAGGGCGACGTCGACATGCCCGCCCGCGTGGCCGTGGAGGACGAGCGCACCGAGGTGGGCCAGCTCGGCAACGCCTTCAACCGCATGCTCGGCCACGTGTCATCCGCCCTGTCGGCCCGCGAGCAGTCGGAGCGCAAGGTGCGCCGGTTCGTCGCCGACGCGAGCCACGAGCTGCGCACGCCCCTCGCGTCGATCCGCGGTTACGCGGAGCTCACCCGCCTGCACGGCGGGGAACTGCCCCCCGACGTGGTGCACGCGATCGGCCGCATCGAGTCGGAGTCGCTGCGCATGACCGAGCTCGTCGAGGACCTGCTCCTGCTCGCCCGGCTCGACGAGGGCCGCGAGCTGCGGCGCGACCCGGTCGACCTGTCGACGCTCGTGCGCGACACCGTCGGCGACGCGCAGGTCGCCGCCCCGGGCCACGACTGGCGGGTGGCGATGCCCGAGGAGCCCGTCACGGTCACGGGCGACGGGGCGCGGTTGCACCAGGTGCTCGCGAACCTGCTGGCGAACGCCCGCGCGCACACGCCCGACGGCACCAAGGTCGTCGTGCGGCTGACGCGCGTGCCCGCCTCGGGCGTGGTCGCGCACCCGTTCGCGCGCATCACGATCACCGACGACGGGCCCGGCATCGACCCCGAGCTGCGCGACACGCTCTTCGAGCGGTTCGCCAGGGGGGATGCCTCGCGCTCGCGCCGCGCCGGCAGCACCGGACTCGGGCTCGCCATCGTGCGCGCCGTCGTCGAGGCGCACCACGGGTCGGTGTCAGTGCAGAGCGAGCCGGGGGAGACGACCTTCACGGTCGACCTCCCGCTCTGACGCCCGCTGCGCGCCCCCGTCAGTCGGCGAGCCGCGACAGCAGCTCGGCGAGGGTCGCGACCTCGTCGGGCCGCCAGGCCGCGAGCCGGGCACGCAGTTCGGCCTGGTTCTCGGCACGCACCGCCCGGACGCTCTCGACCGCCGTGGGCGTCGCGACGAGCAGCCGCGCTCGGGCGTCGCGGTCGTCGACGTGCGACTCGACGAGCCCGAGCGACTCGAGCTGCCGCACCTGGCGGCTCAGCACGCTCTTGTCGGTGTGCAGCTCGTCGACGAGCTCGCCCGCCTTCACCGGCCCGCGGGCGACGATCATGCTGAGCACCTTGTAGCCCATGGGCTGGAGGTCGGGGTGCACGCGTGCGGCGTACCGCTTCCAGTTCGCGCGGATCCGGTGGAACAGCCGGCCGAACTCGTCCTCGACGGCGGCGATCGCCGCCTCCGACACCGCGTCGGTGTCGGAGGCGGGCGACGCAGGCGTCCCGTCGAGGTGGGCGGGGCGCTCTGCGGCGGTCATGGCCGTCATTCTAGGCGCGGGTTCCCCGGCCGCTCCGGCCGCTGCGCGCCTCGTCGTCGACCTGCAGGGCTCCGGTCACGGGCACCGCGACCGAGCCCTCGGCGACCTCGAACAGCTCCTCGCCGGCCAGCTCGAACTCGAGCTCGCGCTCGCCGACCTGCTCGTCGGACTCGGTCTTGGCGCGCTGCACGGCGTTGAGCGTGCCGAGCTTCACGTTGGGCAGGAAGATCACCGCGAGCAGGGTGACCACGGCGAGCGGGACCGCCGTGAGGAACACCGTGCCGATGCCGAGCCCGTACGCCGACTCCACGATGACCCGCAGGAAGTCGGGCAGCTCCGACACGTGCGGGATGCCGCCGCCGCCGAGCGTCTGGGCGGCCTGCAGCTGCTGCTCGGGCTCGAGCTTCGCGATGCCGCTCTTGATGTCGTCGGCGACGACGGTGCCGAGGATCGACCCCATCACGGCGACGCCGGCGGTGCCGCCGAGGCTCCGGAAGAACGTGACCGCGCTCGTCGCGACGCCGAGGTTGCGCACCTCGGTGGTGTTCTGCACGACGAGCACCAGGTTCTGCATGATCATGCCGACGCCCGCGCCGAGCACGAACATCGAGACGCCCACGTAGAGGAAGTCGGTGTCGTAGTGCAGGCGGCTCAGCAGCAGTGTCCCCGCGACCATGAGCACCGACCCGGTGATGACGAACCCCTTCCACTTGCCGCGACGGGAGATGAGCCCGCCGACGACGGTGGAGGAGATGAGCACGCCGCCCATCATTGGGATGGTGAGCAGGCCCGACTCGGTCGGCGTCGCGCCACGGGCGAGCTGCATGTACTGGCTGAGGAAGACCGCGGTGCCGAACATCGCGACGCCCACCGAGATGCTCGCGATGACCGCGAGCGTGAACGTGCGATTGCGGAACAGGCCCAGCGGGATGAGCGGCTCCGTCGCGCGGAGCTCGACGAGCACGGCGACCGCGAGCAGCACGACCGCGCCGATGACCATCGCCCACGAGACGGCCGAGTCCCACTCGAACTGGTTGCCGCCGAGCGACACCCACAGCAGGAACAGCGAGACGCCCGCCGAGATGAGCACGATGCCGAGGTAGTCGATGGAGACCTTCCGCTTCGCGAGCGCGGGCAGGTGCAGCGTGCGCTGCAGCAGCACGAGCGCGACGATCGCGATCGGGAGCCCGATGAAGAAGTTCCAGCGCCAGCCGAACGCGTCGGTGACGACCCCGCCGAGCAGCGGGCCGCCGATCGTGGCCACCGCCATCACTGCGCCGAACAGGCCGGCGTACTTGCCGCGCTCGCGCGGGCTGAGGATGTCGGCCATGACGATCTGGCTGAGCGCCGCGAGGCCGCCCGCGCCGATGCCCTGGAACGTGCGCATCGTGATGAGCATGGTGGTGTCCTGCGAGAAGCCGGCGACCGCGGAGCTCACGACGAAGATGACGAGTGCGAGCTGCAGCAGCAGCTTGCGGTTGAAGAGGTCGGCGAGCTTGCCCCAGATCGGCGTCGACACGGTGGTCGCGAGCAGCGTGGCGGTGACCACCCAGGTGAACGACGACTGGTCGCCCCCGAGGTCGGAGATGATCACCGGCAGCGAGGTGCCGACGACGGTCGAGGCGATCATCGACACGAACATGCCGAGCAGCAGCCCGGACAGCGCGGTGAGCACCTCCCGGTGCGTCATGCCGCTCTCGGTGAGCTGTGCGGATGCCTCGGGCTTCGACGCCCTCGGTGGGTTCTGGTTCGACGTGGTGCGCGACCCGCGCGGTGCGTTGCTCATTCGACTCCCGAATATTGATTGACAGCGGTCAACTATACAGAACTAGATGACATTGAGCAACTATTGTGCGCTGCGGTTCATTCCCGTCCGGATGCCACGGCGAGCCCGATCGGCGCGGCCGGCGCCGATTTGGCGGCGCACGCGGCATCCGTTACGCTGGACGGAGCCGAAGACCGCTGGTTGTCGTGCGCGCACTGTGATCACTCACCGGGCAAGCCGACCGAAGTCTTGCGAAAGCAAGTGCCCGCGCAGGTGTGACGAAGACTTCCCGTTCATTCGGGGCGAGCTCCGCGCAACTGCGCCGGAGCTCTTTTTCTTTTCCCAAGTGCTGCGCCCGCCGGTGTGCTCCGAGGCCGTGCATCGCCACCGCGATGCATGCAGAAGACACAAGGAGTGGCCATGGCGAACAAGGAAGCCGCGGTTGCCGAACTCACGAACCTGTTCGAGAGCTCGACCGCCGTTCTGCTGACCGAATACCGCGGCCTCACTGTTGCGAAGCTCAAGGAGCTGCGCAAGTCCATCAGTGGGGACGCGAGCTACGCCGTGGTGAAGAACACGCTGACCAAGATCGCGGCGAACAACGCCGGCATCTCGTCGTTCGACGACGAGCTCGCCGGTCCGTCGGCGATCGCATTCGTGCACGGTGACCCGGTCGCCGTCGCGAAGTCGCTGCGTGACTTCGCCAAGGCGAACCCCCTCCTCGTGGTCAAGGGCGGCTATTTCGATGGCAAGCCCCTGACCGCCGAAGAGGTAGGCAAGCTCGCCGACCTCGAGTCCCGCGAAGTGCTCCTGGCGAAGCTCGCCGGTGCCTTCAAGGCCTCGCTGTTCGGAGCCGCATATCTGTTCAACGCACCGCTGTCGAAGGCCGTTCGCACGGTCGACGCGCTGCGTGAGAAGCAGGAGTCCGCTGCGTAGGCGCGAGCCTTCCCAGCGGTGAGTAACCACAGAATCCAAGGAGAAGAAAAAATGGCGAAGCTGTCCACTGAGGAGCTGCTCGAGCAGTTCAAGGGCCTCACCCTCATCGAGCTCTCGGAGTTCGTCAAGGCGTTCGAGGAGACCTTCGAGGTCACCGCCGCTGCCCCGGTCGCCGTTGCGGCTGCCGGTGCCGGCGCTGCCGCCCCGGTCGAAGAGGTCGAGGAGAAGGACTCCTTCGACGTCGTCCTCGAGGCTGCCGGCGACAAGAAGATCCAGGTCATCAAGGTCGTCCGCGAGCTCACCTCGCTCGGCCTCGGCGAGGCCAAGGCCGTCGTCGACGGTGCTCCCAAGGCCGTGCTCGAGGGCGCGAACAAGGAGACCGCCGACAAGGCGAAGGCCGCCCTCGAGGAGGCCGGCGCGACCGTCACCCTCAAGTAATCGGGCCCTCGCAAGAGGGAACCACTTGAGGTGACCCGCGTCACCTGAACACACGGATGCCCCGTGGCCGATCGGCCACGGGGCATCCGTCGTCTCCGGGCTCGTCCCGGGCCGCGTCAGCGGTCGAAGCGAGCGCCCACCGGGTCGGACGGCAGGAGGAAGAAGACGATGAGGATGATGGCGCCGACGACCGGGACGAGCCCGATGAAGTACCACCAGCCCGAGCGGTTCGTGTCGTGCAGTCGACGCCACGCCAGCGCGAGCCACGGGATGACCGTCGCGAGCCCCCAGGCGATGTACGGAATCGATCCCAGCCAGAAGGACGGCCCGTAGACGAGGGTGGTCCCGTCGTCCGAGACCGTCGCGCCGGCGGCGCCGACCGCTGCGGCGATGGCGTAGAGCACGCCGGTGACGACGGCGAACACGAGGTACCACCACCAGAACTCGCTGCGGCTGGCGCGACCCGAGAAGGTGGCGTACTTCTTGAAGAATCGGCTGACGGCCTGGCCGATCGACGCTCCGTAGAGCGGCTGGGAGAGCGGTGTACCGGTTGCGGTGGACATTGGAGGCTCCTTCGAGACGGCGCCGGAATCCGGCGATGATCAGGCACAGCATGGCGTGGCCGTGCTGTCGACAGGGGCCGCCGCGCCGGAGCCGCACGTCCGCCGCTCGTTTGTATAGCCAAGCTATGTATACTTGGGCGAGTGCAACACGACGACCTCTCCTCCGTCCTCGGCGAGCTCGTGTCGGTGAACCACCGGCTCACGCGTCTCGCCGCCTCCGTCACCGGCAGCACCGAATCGCCCGCCGTCTGGCGCACGATCAGCGTGCTCCGCGATGTCGGGCCGCTGCGCCTCGGCGAGCTCGCCCGCATCAGCCGGGTCAGCCAGCCGACCATGACCAAGCTCGTGCACGCCCTCGACGAGCGCGGCTGGATCCGCAGGATCGCCGACGCGAACGACGCCCGCGCCTGGCTCATCTCGGCCGACCCGCGCGGCCTCGCCGCGCTCGACGCATGGCGCGAGGAGCTCGCCGCCGCACTCGCCCCGACCTTCGCCGACCTCGAGGACGACGAGCTGGCGACCCTCGCCGCGTCCGTCGAGATCGTGCGCACCCGGCTCGAGCGGGCACGAGACGGCGCGGCGGCGGGGGTCGCCGCGTGAGCGGCGGCCACGCGGCATCCGCCTCGATCCTGAAGCAGCCGAAGGCCGTCTGGGCCGTCGCGTTCTCGTGCGTGATCGCGTTCATGGGCATCGGCCTCGTCGACCCGATCCTGCCGGCGATCGCCGAGAGCCTCGAGGCGACCCCCACGCAGACCGAGCTGCTGTTCACGAGCTACCTGCTCGTCACCGGCATCGCGATGCTCGGCACGAGCTGGGTCTCGAGCCGCATCGGCGCGAAGAAGACGCTCGTGATCGGCCTGGGCATCGTCGTGCTGTTCGCCGCCGCGGCGGGCATGGCGCAGGACGTGCAGTCCGTCATCGGCTTCCGCGCGGGCTGGGGGCTCGGCAACGCCCTCTTCATCTCCACTGCGCTCGCGACGATCGTCGGTGCAGCGGCCGGCGGCTCGGGCTCCGCGATCATCCTCTACGAGGCCGCGCTCGGTCTCGGCATCGCGATCGGTCCGCTCCTCGGCGGCCTGCTCGGCACCCTCAGCTGGCGCGGTCCGTTCTTCGGCACGGCGGTGCTCATGGCGATCGGCCTCATCGCGATCCTCGTGTTCCTCACGGACGGGGCGGATGCCGCTGGGCGACGCCCCGAGCGGACGCGGCTGTCCGCGCCCGTCCGCGCCCTCCGGCAACCCGCGCTCGCGGTGCTCGCCGCGGCCGCGCTGTTCTACAACATCGGCTTCTTCGTCCTCCTCGCGTACTCGCCGTTCCCGCTCGGCTTCGACGCGATCGGGCTCGGCCTCACCTTCTTCGGGTGGGGCGTGGCGCTCGCGATCACCTCGGTGTTCGTCGCGCCCCTCCTCACCGCACGGATGCCGCGCACCCGCGTGCTGTGGATCGCGCTGCCGCTCCTCGCGGTCGACCTGGCCGTGGCGGGTCTCGTGATCGACGACCCCGGCGCGCTCGTCGTCTGCATCGTCGCGGGCGGACTCGTGCTCGGCGTGCTCAACACCGTGCTCACCGAGTGCGTCATGGAGGCGACCGACCTGCAGCGCTCGGTCGCGTCGAGCGCCTATTCGGCGGTGCGGTTCCTCGGCGGGGCCGTGGCCCCGCCCGCCGCCGCCGAGCTCGCGCGCCTCATCTCGCCCGAGGCGCCGTATTTCGCGGCCGCGGGTTCGGTGATCGTCGCCCTCGCCGTCGTGGTCGCGGGGCATCGCGCGCTCCGGCGCGTCGACGATGCCGCACCCGAGCCGGCGGCGGTCGAGGCGGAGGCCATCACGGTGGGCGAGGGTGCCTGAGGCGTCCGCCCCGCGGCATCCGCTCGGCGGTGCGCCGGTGTGCTGCTCGGGTCTCGACGCGCGGCCGCTCAGCGCGGCGCCGCCGTCGTGCTGCTGCGCACCACGAGGCGCGTCGCGAGCGGGACGCCGGCGGTGGCGAGGTCGACCTCGCCGTACCCCTCGCCGAGCCACTCCATGACCGTCTCGACGGCGAGCCGGCCCTGCTCCTCGGGGTACTGCTCGATCGTCGTGAGCCCGAACAGCTCGGCATGCTCGTGGCCGTCGAACCCGATGATCGAGAGCGCCGACGGCACCGCGATGCCGAGCCGCTCGGCCGCGCGCATGACGCCGAACGCGATCTCATCGGATGCCGCGAACACGGCGGTCGGCCGGGCGCCGGGGTGGCCGAGCAGCTGCAGGCCGGCGGAGTAGCCGCCCGGCAGGGTCATGTCGGCCTCGATGACTCCCGACGGTTCGCCGACCGGAACGAGCCCGGCCGCCGACATCCGATCCTGGAACCCGGCGGTTCGCATTGCCTGCACGCTCCGCGCCGCCGATCCGGCGCCGGCGCCGGCGAGGTGCGCGATGCGCGTGTGGCCCAGCTGGATGAGGTGCTGGGTCGCGAGGCCGGCGGCGGCGCGGTCGTCGATCGCGAGGCGGGGGGCACCGGGAGCGGTGCCGCCCAGCGCCAGGATCGGCTTGCCTCGTGAGGTGATCGTGTCGACCTCGCGTTCGTCGAGGTCCACCCCCACCGCGATGACCGCGTCGACGCGCTTGCGCGCGAGGAAGAAGTCGAAGACGCGATCGCGCTCGGGGCCGCCGATCGCGAGGTTGTAGAGCGTCAGGTCGTAACCCGCGGAGAGGAGGGCCCGCTCCGCGCCCTCGAGCACCTCGCCGAAGAACCACCGGTTGACGAACGGGATGACCACTCCGACGTTCTTCGTGCGGCCCGTCACGAGGCTCGCGGCGTCGGGGGAGGCGATGTAGCCGATGCGCTGGGCCGCCTCCTCGACCCGCAGCCGGGTCTCCTCGGCGACGTACCCGCGCCCGCTCAGCGCTCGGGAAGCGGTGGACTTCGACACACCGGCCAGACGTGCGACATCCCCGATCGCGGGCATCCGTTGCCTCCCTCCGTTGGGCTGCTCCGAGCCGAGTGTACTGCCGCGGACCGGATTTGTGGAACCGGTTCCCTACCCGGTTTCCGAGAGTTCCATACGCCTGAATCGAACGTGAGAGCGCTCTCTTGCGCGCCTCGGGCCGAACGGCCGACGGTGTCCGAACCGTGACCTCGATTTCCTTGCGTTCGACGCCGCAGTGTTCTAGCCTCATCGCTGGAACCGGTTCCCGGTTTCGCCCTGCACCGGCTCACAACTCGACGAGGAGATGAGAGATGAGTTCCATTCGGCATCGTCGCTGGATCGGGCCGATCGCTGCTGCGGCGGCCATCGGCATCACATTGACAGGCTGTACCGGCGACCAGGCAGCGCAGGAGTCTGCCAACGTCGACTGCGGCCCCTACTCGGACTACGGCACCTTCGATTCGGGTACGGAGGTCAGCATCTACGGCACCATCAGCGACGTCGAGGCCGACCGCCTCAACGAATCGTGGGCCGACTTCGAGTCCTGCACGGGCATCGACGTCAAGTACGAGCCCAGCAAGGAGTTCGAGACCCAGATCAACGTTCGCGCACAGGGCGGCAACCCGCCGAACCTCGCGATCTTCCCGCAGCCCGGCCTGCTGGCCGCCCAGGCGAACGCCGGCTACATCAAGCCCGCCCCCGACGCCGTCGCAGCGAACGCCAAGAAGTTCTGGTCCGAGGACTGGCAGAAGTACGGCACCGTCGACGGCACCGTCTACGGCGCGCCGCTCATGGCGAGCGTCAAGGGCTACGTGTGGTACTCGCCCTCGATGTTCTCCGACAACGGCTGGGAGGTTCCCACCACCCTCGACGAGCTCCTCTCGCTCACCGAGGACATCCAGAAGTCGGGCGCGGTCGACAAGCCCTGGTGCGTCGGCTTCGCATCGGGTGACGCCACCGGCTGGCCGGGCACCGACTGGGTCGAGGACTTCGTCCTCCGCCAGCAGGGCCCCGACGTCTACGACCAGTGGGTGACCAACGAGGTCAAGTTCACCGACCCCAAGATCCGCGAGGCGTTCGACTCGGTGGGCGACTACATCCGCAACCCCGACTTCGTGAACGGCGGCCTGGGTGACGTGAACTCGATCGCCACGACCGAGTTCGGCGACGCGGGCCTCCCGATCCTCGACGGCACGTGTGCGCTGCACCACCAGGCCACGTTCTACGAGGGCTTCTGGCCCGAGGGCACGACCGTCGCCCCCGACGGCGACGTGTGGGCCTTCCTGCTCCCTGGCACCGAGGCCGGCGCGAACGCCGTCACCGGTGGTGGCGAGATCGTGGGCGCGTACAGCGACGCTCCCGAGGTCGTCGCGCTGCAGACCTACCTCTCGAGCGACACGTGGGCGAACATCCGCGTCAAGCTCGGCGGTGTCATCAGCGCGAACAACGGGCTCGACCCGGAGAACGCCTCGAGCGACCTGCTGAAGAACGCGGTCGGAATCCTGCAGGACCCGAACACCACGTTCCGGTTCGACGCGTCCGACCTCATGCCGGGTGCAGTGGGTGCCGGGTCCTTCTGGAAGGGAATGGTCGACTGGATCGGCGGCAAGTCCACCGACGACACGACGACCTTCATCCAGGACAGCTGGCCGCAGTAGTAGCACGGCGATCACTGCCCTAACATCACTACCAACAGGGCCGCACGGCTCGCCGTGCGGCCCTGTTGCACACCTCAATGGAGAGGAGCACACCGAATGACGACCGCTGATCTCATCGGCAAGATCGTCCAACTCGTCGCCGGTATCGCGGTCTTCGCCGCCGTCGTCGGACTGATCTTGTTCTTCATCGATCGAGCCCCCAAGCGCGGCCGAGACGTCCTGCAGCTGCTGGCGTTCCTGCTTCCCGCGCTGATCCTCCTCGGGATCGGCCTGGTCTACCCCGCCATCCGCACCGCGATCGCCGCCTTCGCCAACTCCGCAGGGGAGTTCGTGGGCTTCGACAACTTCGTGTGGATGTTCACCCAGCCCGAGGCGCTCCTCACGCTGCGCAACACGGTCATCTGGGTGATCCTCGTGCCGACGATCTCCACGATCATCGGCCTCGCCTACGCCAACTTCATCGACCGCTCCCGCGGCGAGAAGATCTACAAGTCGCTGATCTTCATGCCCTTCGCGATCTCCTTCGTCGGCGCCGGCATCATCTGGAAGTTCGTCTACGAGTACCGGCCCGCGAGTCGCGACCAGATCGGACTCCTGAACCAGATCCTGGTGTGGTTCGGCCAGGATCCGGTGCTGTGGCTCCAGACGCCGCCCGTGAACACGCTCCTGCTCATCGTCGTCATGATCTGGGTGCAGACGGGCTTCGCGGTCGTCGTGCTCTCCGCGGCGATCAAGGGCATCCCCACCGAGCAGCTCGAGGCCGCCGATCTCGACGGCACGAACGGGTGGCAGAAGTTCACGAACGTGACGCTTCCCGGCATCCGCGGGGCCCTGGTGGTCGTCGTCACGACCATCTCGATCGCCACCCTGAAGGTGTTCGACATCGTGCGCACGATGACGGGCGGCAACTTCGAGACGAGCGTCGTGGCGAACGAGATGTACACGCAGGCGTTCCGCGCCCTCGAGCCGGGCCGCGGCTCGGCACTCGCGCTCATCCTGTTCGTGCTGGTGCTGCCGATCGTCATCTACAACATCCGCGTCCTCCGCAAGCAGAGGGAGATCCGATGACCTACACACCGATCGAAGTCCCGGTCGACGCCGAGACCAGCCGAGAACTCCAGCGCGGCTACAACAAGGACGGCACCAAGGCCGTCCGCGTGAAGAAGCGCCTGACCTCGCGCACGGCGACGATCGTCTCGCTGCTCATCGCGATCATCTGGGTGATCCCCACCTTCGGCCTGTTCATCTCGTCGTTCCGGCCCGAGGAGCTGATCAAGACCACGGGCTGGTGGACGATCTTCCAGAACCCGGGCTTCACGTTCGACAACTACACCGAGGTGCTGTTCTCCTCGTCGGCGTCGTCCCCGCAGCTCGGCGCGTACTTCATGAACTCGATCGCCATCACCATCCCGGTGGTCGTGTTCGCCACCGTCCTCGCGGCGATGGCGGCGTACGCACTGGCGTGGATCCCCTTCAAGGGAGCCGCGTGGATCTTCATCGGCATCTTCGCGTTGCAGATCGTGCCGCTGCAGATGGCGCTCATCCCGCTGCTGCAGATGTTCACGACGTTCCTCCTGCCGATCCAGAAGGCGATCCACGACGCGATCCCGATCATCCCCGAGCAGAGCTACATCCAGGTGTGGATCGCGCACACGATCTTCGGCCTGCCGCTCGCGATCTTCCTGCTGCACAACTTCATCTCGGAGATCCCGGGCGAGCTCATCGAGGCCGCCCGCGTCGACGGGGCGAACCACGGGCAGATCTTCCTGCGGATCATCCTGCCGCTGTCGGTGCCGATCCTCGCGTCGTTCGCGATCTTCCAGTTCCTGTGGGTCTGGAACGACCTGCTCGTGGCGCTGGTGTTCTCCGGCGGCACACCGGATGTCGCGCCGCTGACCCAGCGATTGGCGGAGCTCACCGGAAACCGCGGGCAGGAGTGGCAGCGACTGACCGCGTCCGCGTTCATCTCGCTCGTCGTTCCGCTCATCGTGTTCTTCAGCCTGCAGCGCTACTTCGTGCGCGGCCTGCTGGCGGGAGCCACGAAGGGGTAGGAAACGCCCGGAGACGGGCAGGGGGAAACGGATGCCGCACGTGGGGGCGTGCGGCATCCACTCTGCCCGCCGGCGTTCGTGCCTCGTCGTGAGGCGGTGGCCTCGCGTTGTGGCCTCGCGCGGCACGGGCGGACAGCGAAGTGGCGGGCGCCCATCGGGGCGCCCGCCATTCCGCTCAGCGCGCTACTCGGTCACGCGCGATTCCGCCCGACGGCGACCGCGTCCGACGAGTGCGGCTCCGCCGAGGCCGAGCAGGATGAGCGCGGCGGTCACGAGGCCGCCGGGGTCATTCGTGCCCGTCACGGCGAGGCCGGCCGGTGTCACCGGTGTCACGGGTGCGGCCGGGCAGGGCTTCAGGCTGAAGTCCACGCTGGCGGACACCTCGAACCAGTTGACATCGCCCCACTGGGAGATGCCACCCGGAGGCATCCACGGTGCGTAGACCCACGCCGTGTAATCCTTGCCGGCGGGCAGGGGTGACATGTCCACCTCTGCCATGTGCGTCGCGTCACCGACCACGCTCTTCACGTCGCCGTACACGACGCCGTTCTGATGCGCGTCGACGACCCACACCTCGTAGGTGAGGCCCTCGACGAGGTCGGACAGCTTCACCACTGCTCCGCCCTCACCGCCGTACGCCGGGCACTCCTTCACCACGACGGCGATGTTCGGCGGGCACGGCTCGACGAAGAACGTCGCCTGGGCATCGATGATCTCCTCACCCTCCTGCCAGCGGATGTAGAAGAAGTAGTTGCCGGGCGGCAGGTCGGCGAACGGCACGTCGAGCGACTCGGACGTCACCTCGTCGAGGACACCGCTCGCCTCGTAGTCGTCGCCACTCAGCAGCCAGCTGTACTCCTCACCGGGAACGAGGCCCGAGATGCTGACGAGTGCGGTCCCGTCATCCCCGAGGCTGCAACCCGTCGCTGCGGCTTCGACCTCGATCACCATCACGGGCGGACACTCCTCGATCGTGAACGACTGCTCGTCGATCTGCTCCCACACGTCCGCGATGATCGACTGCTCGACGGTGATCGTGTAGTCGCCGGGGGCCAGGCCGGCGTTCCCGTTGACGTCGCCCGAGATGCCCGACCAACCGAACTGGGCGACCAGCGTGTCGCTGGAATCCCAGACGGTCACCCGGTAGTCGACGTTGGGCTGGAGCGGTCCGAGCGTGAAGTCGAGCTGGCCGTTGGGTCCCCCCTCGACGCAGGACTGCGGCGTGATCATGAGCTCGGGCACCTCGGTCGGCACGGCGCAGTCGTTCTCGTAGATCGCCTGGCCGTCGGCATCCCAGTTGAGGCCCGGGAAGTAGGACGGGTCCGCCGGGTCGCCGTAGTAGAACGGCGGGATGATGTCGCCCCACTCGGTGTGCTTCGGGATCTCCGGGTAGAACACGGGGCCGACGTGCTCGGTCGCGTGGCCGTCCACGTCGCCGTTCGCGTTCGGCTCGTTGATGACGTAGGGGTTCTTGTACGAGTCGGTCCGGTGGCAGATCTCGACCTTCTCCACGACCTCCTCACCCGGTGGCACCAGAAGCAGCTGCACATCGGCTGCGGACTTCGCAGCGGGCTCAGCGGGCGACTCGGCTGGAGCGACTTCCGCTGGCGGCGCCGCGGCCTCCGCGGGTGCCGCGGGCTCTTGCGCCGGTGTGTCGGCCGGCGTGTCGGCAGGCGGCGAGGCCGGCTCCTCGGCCGGCGGATCGGCCGGGGGGTCTGCCGGTGGTACCGCCGGTTCCTGTGCGGCCGGATCCGCCGGGTCCCCGGCAGGCGCCGTGGTGGTCGTCGACTCGGCCGCGGTGACGGTCGACTGGTCGCCGGCGACCGCGTCGTCCGCGATCGCGGGCGATGCGGCGAGCGCGGTGATCCCGCCCATCGCCATGGTCGCGACGACGACGCCGGCGAGTGTCGTGCGCCAGCGCCGACGGACGTCGACGGACTCGTCTGCCGGGTCGGACGACGCGCGTCCCCCCGCACGGCGCGACGCGCCGCGGATACGTGTGTTCACTGGTCCCCCTCGAGTTGTCCGCGCGACCGTTCGCGCTCGCGCACGTACGGCGTTCGGGCGCCGTACAGCTCCGATGCAAGCACTCGGCAGGGGGTGAGCAGGAAGGGCATGACGTGGTGAGCACAGGGTGACGCGGGCATGAAAACCGTTTCGCCGCCTCCGGTTCGGCGGGGAACTCAGTCGATGATGCCGAGCGATCGCGCACGGTGCACGGCGCCGTCGCGGGTCGTCACGCCGAGCTTCCGGTAGATGCTCCGCACCTGGGTCTTCACCGTGTTCGGAGAGACCGAGAGCTCGAACGAGATGCGCTGCTGCGTGTCGCCCGCGACGAGGCGTGCGAGCACCACCCGCTCGCGCGTGCTGAGGGTGTCGGACGCGCCGTCGTCGCCGGTCGGGAAGCGGGCCGCGATCGCGTCGAGGAGGGCGCGCACCGGTGCGGTGTGCCCGACACGTCGGGAGCGGGCGACGAGCAGCGAGAGCTGTCCTCGCGGAACCACGCCGAACTGGCGCACCGAGCCGGTGGGCGCCGCGACGCTGATCGCCTGAGCGAAGAGCGCGTCGGCGGTGCTGAGATCGCCCAGCACGGCGTGCGCCGCGGCCGCGATGAGGCGGGCGAGCGTCGCCGTGCGCGGCGAGTGGGCGTCGCCCATGGCGAGGCACGGCGCGACGAGCTCGATCGCATGTGCCGGGGCCCCGCCGTCGAGCGCGAGTCGGGCCGACCAGGTCGCGGGGCACTGGGTGTGCGTCTCATCGGGCAGGATGCCGGCGAGCTCGGCCCGTGCGGCGACGGCTTCGTGTCGCCGGACGAGCAGCGCGATACGCGTATCGTCGTGCATCATGCGCGGGAGGTTCGGGGCGTCCCAATCGCGGATGAGGAGCTGCAGTTCCTGCAGGACGTCGATCGCGTCGTCATCGTCGGCGGCTTCGCGCAGGGCCGCGAGCTCGGCGAGCACGAGCGGTTCGTACTCGGTGCCCGCCGTCTCGGCGATGAGCGACGACAGCTCCGCTTCGAGGCGGTCCACCTGGCCGCGGTCCATGGCCACCGCGATCTCCGCGAGGCGAACGGGAGCCGAACCGAGATCGCGGATCGGGCCGGAGCCGCCCGCGGCGGAGCGTGCGGTCGTGAGGTGCGCGACCGCACTGCGGAGGCTGCCGGTGCGGAGGTCGATGAGTGCGATGCATCCGCAGGCCTCAGCCTGAAGCGTCGCCGGAGTGCGGCTCTCTGCGAGGTGCAGTGCCCGCAGGAGGGTGCGGCGCCCCTCGTCGAGTCGGCCGCCGAGCGTCGCGCAGATGCCGTCGTTCAAGAGGATGACCGCCTGGAGCTCGACACGCGCTGCGAACGGCAACCGCGCGGCGGAGAGCTCGCGCGCGGCGCAGGCGAGCAGGCCGCGCGCCTGGTCGAACGCCCCGAGCTCCCGAAGGGGGATCGAGCGAACGATCGGAGCCAGCACGTGCAGTGCGGGCTCGCCCACGCCGTCGGCGAGCAACTCGTCGGCGGCGTCGAGGTACGGTTCCGCCGCGTAGGGGTTGGTGGATCCCGGCGACCGGTGCGCCATGGCGAGCCCGAGCAGCGCGGCCGGATCGCGGGACCAGGTGGCCTCCGGCATCCGCTCGATGCGCAAGCGCAGCTCGGCCGGCCGCAGATGGACCACCTCGTGCCAGGCGACGGGCGGCATCACGGCGACGGGTGTCGCGCCCATGTGCACCTCCGCCCCCCTGCGGACCACCTCGCGGTCAGTCTAGGGTCATGTGGCGCCGCCGGGCATGCGCCTTGCCCGGAGTGGGCGAACGGCGTACGCTCCGCGCACGGCGCCCGGGGGCCTCGGCACCCGCCGCCGCCTCGTCGCTACTTCCGGACCCGTACGGTCGCTCGATGGCGGGACACGGTGAGTACCGCTGCACCGAGGCCGAGCAGCAGCAGGGCGGCACCGATCGGGACGATCGGGTCGGTGCCCGTCGCGGGAAGCCCGGTGGTGCCGCCGCTCGACGCGGGGACGACTGCGGCCGGGCACGGGTCGAGGGTCACGTCGGCGCTCGCGGTGAGCGACACGGTGTCGAGGGGCACGAAGTCGCCGCCGCCGATGAACGGCGGCTCCTCATACGGCACGTCGACAGTCCAGGTGCCCTCGACCGTGACGGTCGAGGAGGTCCCCGCGGCGATCGACGGGAAGGTCAGGTTCGTGACGCCCGACGGTTGCGCGGTGGCCTGCTGCGTGCTGCCGCCGGGGCCGGTGACGGTGTAGACCACGCCCTCCACGAGGTTCGCGAGCGCGACGTCGACCGTGCCGGTGCCGCCGGCGACGGTGCACTGCGTGACGGTCACAGTGAGGTCGGGCTGGCACGGCTGGATCGCGAACGCGCGCCAGTCGTACACGCCGCCCTGTTGCGTCGAGCCGTTCCATTGCACGTAGACGTAGAAGTTGCCGGGCGGGAGGTCGCCGGCGACCACCTCCTCGGTTTCGCCGGCAGCGGTGAAGGGCACGTACCGGCTGGTGTCGGTGCCCTCGACGAAGTAGGTGTACTCGTCGCCCGGGATCAGACCGGTGAAGGTCGCCATGACGGACCCATCGGCACTGGTGCTGCAGGACGGGCTCACGGAGAGGTCGAGCTCGAGGCACGCGCCGATGGTGAAGGAGCCACCCTCGGCGGCCAGTGCCCACTCGCTCTCGCTCACCTGTTCGAAGAGCGCGAGCCGGTACTCGCCGGGGGCGACCGAGGTCGTCTGGGACCCGTCGTGCACGCCCTGGTAGAGCCATTCGTCGACGGGGGTGCCATCGACGGTCGTGAGGGTGACCTTGTAGGTGTTGGACGGCAGGAGATCGGACACCGCGTACGTCAGCTCGCCGCTGTTCTCGTAGTCGCAGTCGGACGTGGAGACCACCTCGAGCGAGGGGAACCCCGTCTTGGCGTTGGCCGGCGCCGCGAACGCGAGCCCGGCGATCGCCATGCCCACCGCGACCAGCCCGGCGAGCAGTACGCGCACCCCTGCTCGGCCTCGCGACGACGGGTGACGGGTGGCATCGCTGGAACGGGTCATCGCGGGCTCCTCGGAAATGCGCAGGGATGGCACAGAGATGAGAGAAACGTACTCCCGCGACGCCCTGCGCGAACACCCCCGGTTCGGGGAGGACCCTCCGGTTCTGCGATGGGGGCGACGAGACCCGACTCGTCAACGATGGTGTCCAGACGCGGGCTCGCTCTTACCGGGGGGCTCGCACGGCCGTTCGGCGTCGGGAGATGGCGAGCACTGCGGTGCCGAGCCCGAGCAGCAGCAGGGCGGCGCCGATCGGGACGACCGGGTCGGTGCCCGTTGCGGGGAGCCCGGTGGTGCCGCCGCTCGAGGCGGGGACGACCGCGGCGGGACACGGCTCGAGGTTCACATCCGCGCTGGCGGTGAGCGCGACGGTGTCGAGGGGCACGAAGTCGCCGCCGCCGATGTAGGGCGGCTCCTCATACGGCTGGTCGACGGTCCAGGTTCCGGCGACGGTCACGGTCGAGTGGGTGCCCCCGGGGATCGACGGGAAGGAGAGCGTCGTGAAGCCGGACGGTTGGGCGGTCGCCTGCCGGGTGCTGCCGTCGGGGCCGGTGACCGTGTAGACGACGCCGTGCACGAGGTTGGCCAGCGCGACGTCGACCGTGCCGGTGCCACCTGCCACGGTGCACTGCGTGACGGTCACCGTGAGGCCGGGCTGGCACGGCTCGATCGCGAAGGCACGCCAGTCGTAGACGGGCGAGTCGTCGACGGTCTCGGCGTAGGCGAGGTAGTTGCCAGGCGGGGAGCCGCTCGAGAGCGGGATCTCGAGCGTGTCGGACTCGGCGACGAACGAGCCGCTGAAGCCGCCGGCCGTCCAGTGGTATGGCTCGCCCACGACCAGGCCGGAGAGCACGAGCGTGATCAGCCCGTCGTCCCCGGTGCTGCACGTGGGGTCGACGAGGTCGACGTTCAGGTCGGGGCACGCACCGATGGTGAAGTTCTGCTCGTCGATCCTCCGGCCGCCGGTCTCGCGCTCGGCACTGTAGACGATGATGTAGTCGCCCGGCGGGAGCGGGACGTCGGTCTCGAAGTCCGTGGCCTCGAACACCGGGTCGTCGAGGTAGGTCGCCTCATGCACGACCGTCCCTGCCGCATCCCGGACGGTGATGAAGTCGCGATAGTACGTATACGGGTCGTGCACCGCGTAGTGGAGGTTCCCGTCGCCGCCATAGGTCTCACAGTCGGTGATCGCGATCTCGAGCGTCGATTCGCCGGAGGCCGCCGCCGTCTCCTCCGCGGAGGCGGGCGAGCCCGTGAAGGCGAGCCCGGCCATCGCGATGCCGGCTGCCAGCAGCCCGGCGAGCAGGGACCGTCGGCGCGGCATCCCGTGCGAGTCGGAACGTCGTGCGTATGCGGGCCTCAGTGCCATCGCGGCATCCCTTCGACTCAGCGGAATCAGCCCAAACGTAGTGGGTCACGCCCTCGGCGAACAGCCCCCGTCGGGGGCGACCGGACGGCGGTCGCGACGGACGGGCCGCTTAGGGTGAATGCATGAGCATGCACGGGGCCGGGATGGGTCCCCCCGGGGCCCGTCCGGGCGGCGGGCGGGGCGGACCCCGCGCACGCATCTCCAGCGGCGACCCCGAGGCGCAGCGCGCCGAGAACGCCGAGGCGCCGAAGATCCCGCACCTGCTGCGGCGCATCGTCGAGCTGTTCGAGCCGCACCGGGCGGCGCTCATCACCACGGTCGTGCTCGTGCTCGTCGGTGCGGCGCTCAGCGTCATCCCGCCACTGCTGACCCAGCGCGCCTTCGACGACGGGCTCTTCCCCACGGATGCCGCGGGGCAGCCCACCGGCCCGAACCTCACCGCGCTCAGCTGGATCGTCGGCGCGATGATCGTGGTCTTCGTGGTCTCGGCGCTGCTCGGCGTGTGGCAGACGTGGCTCACCTCGACCATCGGCAACAAGGTCATGGGCGCCCTGCGCGTGCGCCTGTTCACGCACCTGCAGTCCATGGAGCTCAGCTTCTTCACGCGCACCAAGACGGGCGTGATCCAGTCGCGCCTGCAGAACGACGTGGGCGGCGTGGCATCCGTGCTCACGAACACCGTGTCGAGCGTGCTCGGCAACACCGTCACGGTGCTCGCGGCGTTCGTCGCGATGCTGCTGCTCAACTGGCAGCTCACCCTCATCGCCCTCGTGCTCATGCCGTTCATGGTCATCGCGCAGCGGCGCGTGGGCCAGGTGCGGGCCAGGGTGGCGGCGAAGACCCAGGAGTCGCTGTCGGAGATGACGGCGATCACGCAGGAGACGCTCTCGGTCTCGGGCATCCTGCTGTCGAAGAGCTTCACCCGGCAGCGCAGCGAGATCGATCGCTACGACGACGAGAACCGCAACCAGATCCAGTTGCAGGTGCGGCAGCAGATGACCGGCCAGTGGTTCTTCGCGATGGTGTCCATCTTCATGTCGTCGATCCCCGCGATCGTGTACCTCGTCTCGGGCTGGCTGCTCGGCAACGGCGCCGACATCACCGCCGGGACGATCGTGGCCTTCACCACGGTGCAGGCGCGACTGCTGTTCCCGCTCATGGGCCTCATGCGCGTCGCTCTCGACCTGCAGACGTCGAGCGCGCTGTTCGCCCGCATCTTCGAGTACCTCGACCTGAAGCCCGCCATCAGCGACCGTCCCGAGGCTCGGGCGGTGCCCACGGGCGCGGATGCCCCGGGCGGGTCGCTGCTCGGCCGCATCGAGTTCGACCACGTCTCCTTCCGCTATCCCGACGCCGACGACGACGGACGCCCCACGCTCGACGACGTGTCGTTCACGATCGAGCCCGGGCAGTTCGCGGCGTTCGTCGGGCCGAGCGGCGCGGGCAAGACCACGATCTCCTACCTCGTGCCCCGGCTCTACGAGGCATCCGCCGGTTCGGTGCGGTTCGCGGGGGTCGACGTGCGCGAGCTGTCGCAGGAGTCGCTCATGTCGCACATCGGCATCGTGAGCCAGGAGACGTACCTCTTCCACGCCACGATCGCCGAGAACCTGCGCTATGCGAAGCCGGATGCCACCGACGCCGAGCTCGAGGTCGCGGCCCGCGCCGCGAACATCCACGAGACCATCGCGTCGTTCCCCGAGGGCTACGCGACGGTGGTGGGGGAGCGCGGCTACCGCCTCTCGGGCGGTGAGAAGCAGCGCATCGCGATCGCCCGCGTGCTGCTGAAGGACCCCGCCGTGCTCGTGCTCGACGAGGCGACGAGCGCGCTCGACACGATCAGCGAGCGCGTCGTGCAGCAGGCGCTCGACGACGCGTCGCGCGGCCGCACCACGATCGCGATCGCCCACCGGCTCTCGACCGTGGTCGGTGCCGACGTCATCTTCGTGATCGTCGCCGGACGGATCGTGGAGCAGGGCACGCACGCCGAGCTCATCTCGAACGGCGGCGTGTACGCGTCGCTGTACCGGGAGCAGGCCGAGCGGCCGCAGGTGCCGACGAACTAGGCGCGGCGCGCCGCCGCGTCTGGCGCACGACCGGCCGGGCCGGTGCGGTCGGCAGGAACCGTTGCGGGCGCGTCCGCGGGGGTGGGCGGCGCCGGTGGGGTGCCGCCGGCCGCGGCGAGCATCTCGAGGAGCTCGCCGATCCGGTGGTCGGATTCGAGCGGATGGCGCAGCGGCAGCTCGTCGACGGTCTCGTAGCGGTTGCGGCGGCCGTCCTTCTCGCGATGCACGTAGCCCGCTTCGACGAGGTCGGCGATGATGCCCTGCGCGGTTCGCTCGGTGATGCCGACGGCTTCGGCGATCTCGCGGACGCGGATGTCGGGATCTCGCGCCAGGCAGATGAGCACATGGGCGTGGTTGGTGAGGAACGTCCAGGCGCTCATGGACCCATGTTACCCGACGCGCATAACCAGAATCAGAATTCCCGAATCATTTGACAGCAGAAATGTAACGCCGGTAATCTTCTTCGCATGTCAACTCTCGTCCTCACCGCCCTGCTCGTGCAGGCGGGCACGGCGGTCGCCGCGACGATCGCATCGCCCCGGCCCGAGCGAGCGTTGCGGATCGCGACCGGCGGCGGTGCCGCGTCCCTCGTGCTCGCGCTCGCCGGCATCGTCGACACAGTCGCACGCGGCGGCGACCGGGTCGGTCCCGTGCTCGTCGCGTTCATCCTCGCGGTCACCCTGCTCGTGCAGGCGTTCGCCCGCGGCAACCTGCGCGGCGACCCCGCCGCGGGCCGGTTCGCGGCGCTCGCCGCCTGGCTGGCGGTTGCGGCCGGTGCCGCGGCATCCGCCCTCGACCTGCTCGCCATCGCGCTCGCGTGGACCGCGGGCACCGCCATCGTGATCGCCTTGCTCGGCCACGCCGGAGCGTGGGCTCAGGCGCGAGTCGCCCGCCGCCGCGCCGCCGGCGCGCTCCTCATCGGCGACGCGGCACTGTGGGTCGCGGTGGCCGCCGTGCTCGTCGACCGGGGCGACCTCTCGATCGCCGGTCTCGCCGAGTCGTCCCCGACGACCGCGGCGGTCGCGGGTGCCGGCATCGCCGTCGCCGCCGTGTCGCGAGCCGCATCGGTGCCCTTCCACGGCTGGCTCACCGCCTCGCTCGCGGCGCCCACGCCCGTGTCGGCGCTGCTGCACGCCGGGTTCGTGAACGCCGGCGCGGTGCTGCTGCTCCGCACGTCGGAATTGCCGAGCCCCGTCGCCGGAATCGTGGTGGGCGCCGCGGGCGCGATCACGGTCGTCGTCGCCGGTGCGGCCATGCTCACCCGGCCCGACGTGAAGGGCCGACTCGTGCACTCCACGGCCGCGCAGATGGGCTTCATGCTGCTGGCCTGCGCGGTCGGCGCCTGGGCGCTCGCCCTGTTCCACGTGATCGCGCACGGCCTGTTCAAGGCCGCGTCCTTCCTCGGCTCGGGCACGCTGGTGCCCAAGTCCGGGGCCGATGCCGCGGCGGGCGGCGCCGGGGCCGCCGGGGTCTCCGCACCGGGGCGGGCGGTCATCGGCGCAGCGGTCGCGCTCGCCGCGCTCGCGCCCGCGGCCGTGGCGCTGT
>NZ_RHHB01000059.1 GCF_003710805.1 Agromyces tardus
GGGGCGGCGTCTGACCGCCCGCGGCGGCGTCGGGCTGCCCGGGCGCCCGCCGAGGCGCGCTGACGCGGGCCGCCGCGACCGGGTGGGTCGCCGGCCGGGTCAGTCGACGTCGCCGAGCGGATCGTCGAGGCCCGGCACGCGCCGCTCCTCGTCGATGCCGGTCACGTCGTCGACCTCGTCGTCGTCGACGCGCTCGTCGTCGTCCTCGGGAAGGTCGCTCTCCACGAACTCCCCGTCCTGTGCGACCTGGAACTCGTGGTCGTCGCCCACGAGTTCGTCGCCTTCGCCCGAGACCTCGTCCATGCCGCGAGCCTAGACCCGCCTGCCCGCAGCCGACAGCCCCGGTGCGGCATCCGTCTCGGGTCGAGTGCCCGCCGTAGGCTCCATCCATGCCCGAGTGGATCGCTGCCGGACTCGCCGGACTCATCGCCGGCAGCGCGCTGCTCGTGGGCGCCGTCGTGGGGTGGTTCGCGCGGGTCCCCGTTCCCGTCGTCGCGGGCATCATGGCGTTCGGCGCGGGCGTGCTCATCTCGGCGCTCGCCTTCGACCTCGTACTCGAGGCGAACGACGAGGGCGGCCTGATGCCGACCGTGCTGGGGTTCGTCGTCGGCGCCGTCGCGTACGTCATCGCGAACCAGCTGCTCGACCGCTACGACAAGCGCAACCCGCGCGGCAAGGGCGAGGACCCCGGCACCGGCACGGGCATCGCCGTGGGCGCACTGCTCGACGGCATCCCCGAGTCGGCGGTCCTGGGCCTCAGCATGATCGGCGGCAGCGGCGTGAGCGTGCCGGTGCTCGTCGCGATCGTCATCTCCAACGTCCCCGAGGGGCTCTCCTCGACGGCCGAGCTGAAGCAGGCCGGCCGATCCGCTCGCTACGTCTTCGTGCTCTGGACCGGCATCGCGCTCGTGAGCGCCGTCTCCGCCATCGCCGGCTACGTGCTCCTCGACGGCGCGCCCGCGACGCTCACGGCATTCATCACCGCCCTCGCGGCGGGCGCGATCCTCGCCATGATCTGCGACACGATGATCCCCGAGGCCTTCCGCACCGAGGGCCGGGTCACCGGGCTCCTCGCCACATTCGGCTTCCTGCTCAGCTTCGCGGTGCACCAGCTCGCCTGAACCGGCTAGAATTGCTGCGCGCCCGACGAATCCGTTCTCCGGGCCGACGGCGGGGGATCGTTCCCGCGCCCTGCTCGGCCCTTGCAGATATCCCCGCAGCCCGGATTCGGCGCACCGCGACCGACGGCATCCGACTCGATCCGTTCGCCCGGTGCCGACCGCCGTGCAGGCGGTGCGGGCGCGATTCGGATGCGGCCCAGAAACGGGAGGACCATTGGCCCAGACGAGGCAGCGGCAACGCACGCGTTCGCGCGACGACGACGCGCCCATCATCCCGATCCTCGCGCGCAAGGTGCGCGAGGTCGAGCAGAAGGCCCAGAAGAACAAGCTGGGTCCCACCAACCGCACGAAGTTCCAGGTCATCGCGCTGCTCATGCGCGAGGAGCGCGCGCGGGTCAAGGGCGACCCCGAGCTGGGGCCCGCGGAACGCGCCGAGCTGCTCAAGCGCCTCGACGGCATCGCGCAGATCCTCGCGAAGACGGCAGCCCGCGACACCAGCCTCATCACGCTCCTCGAGCCGGATGCCTCGATCTCCACGGTCGCGCAGCGGTTCCGCCGTGACTGGCTCCTCGAGTCCGGCGCCGAGCTCTCGGAAGACGAGCTCATCATCACGCGCGAGCCGGAGGTGAAGCCCGAGCTCGCCGAGAACCAGGTGATCCCGGCATCCGTGCGCGCTCGTCAGCTCGCCAACCCGTTCCTCGCCCCCGACTTCTCGATGCCGACCGCGCCCCCCGTGCCCGTGCGGCGACTCGCGAACTGGGAGCTGCTCGGCCCGCTGTTCAAGTCGTTCGAGATGGGCTCCGGCGGCGGAGCCGCGACGATGGAGCTGCCCGAGGCGCCCGTCGTCGACCGGCTCGCCCCGCGCGGGCTCGAGCTCATGAAGCACCAGGCGCGCTTCATCGAGTCCGCCCGCGAGGGACACCGCACCTTCCTCCTGGCCGACGAGCCGGGACTCGGCAAGACGGCGCAGTCGGTGCTCGCGGCATCCGTCGCCGACGCCTACCCGCTGCTCGCGGTCGTGCCGAACGTCGTGAAGATGAACTGGGCCCGCGAGGTGGAGCGCTGGACGCCGCACCGTCGCCCGACCGTGATCCACGGCGACGGCGACACCCTCGACGCGTTCGCCGACGTGGTGATCGTGAACTACGACGTGCTCGACCGCCACATGGCGTGGCTCTCCACCCTCGGATTCCGCGGCATGGTCGTCGACGAGGCGCACTTCATCAAGAACCTCTCGTCGCAGCGCTCGCGCAACGTGCTCGCGCTCGCCGAGCGCATCCGCAAGACGACGCCCGGCGGCAACCCCCTGCTCCTCGCGCTCACGGGCACGCCGCTCATCAACGACGTCGACGACTTCCGGGCGATCTGGCAGTTCCTCGGCTGGATCGCCGGCGACCGGCCCTCGCCGCAACTGCTCGGCAAGCTCGAGGAGACCGGGCTCACGCCCGCCGACCACGGCTTCTACGCCGAGGCGCGACGCACCGTGATCGACCTCGGCATCGTGCGCCGCCGCAAGGTCGACGTCGCCGCCGACCTGCCCGAGAAGCGCATCGCCGACCTGCCCGTCGAACTCGACGACGAGCTGGGCCGCTCCATCCGCGCCGCCGAGCGCGAGCTGGGCAACCGCCTCGCCGGCCGCTTCCGCGCGCTCGTCGAGGCGCGGAACCTCCGCATCGGCGACCTCGACGACGACCAGCGCGCGCAGTTCGTCCGCGCAGTCGCGCTCTCGGAGCTCGAGGAGTCGAAGGGCGCGAAGTCGGGCGAGAACGTCTTCACGATGGTGCGCCGCATCGGCCAGGCGAAGGCGGGGCTCGCCTCCGACTACGCCGCGCAGCTCGCGCGCTCCGTCGGCAAGGTCGTGTTCTTCGCGAAGCACATCGACGTCATGGACCAGGCCGAGGCCGCCTTCGCGGCCCGCGACCTGCGCACGGTCTCGCTGCGCGGCGACCAGACGGCCCTGCAGCGCCAGGCCGCGATCGACGCGTTCAACAAGGACCCCGAGGTCGCCGTGGCGGTGTGCTCGCTCACCGCGGCGGGCGTCGGCGTGAACCTGCAGGCCGCGTCGAACGTCGTGCTCGCGGAGCTCAGCTGGACCGCCGCCGAGCAGACGCAGGCGATCGACCGCGTGCACCGCATCGGCCAGGACGAGCCCGTGACCGCGTGGCGCATCATCGCCGCGCACACGATCGACGCCCGCATCGCCGAGCTCATCGATTCGAAGCAGGGTCTCGCGGCACGCGCGCTCGACGGCACCGACGTGGAGCCGGGCTCGGCCGACTCGGTGCAGCTCGACGCGCTGCAGCACCTGCTGCGGAGCGCGCTCGACGGCACCCTGTAGGCCCCGCCTCCGCACCGTCGGCGGGCCGCGCACGTCACCGGACGCGGCTCGCCGGTGGGAACCCTATAGACTGCGGCAGTCGAATCGCCCCGTCGTTGTGGCCACCGGCAACTGCATGTCCGCAACGAGCAACCTGGAGTCGTCCACCCATGAAGATCGGCCTTCTCACCAGCGGCGGGGACTGCCCCGGACTGAACGCGGTCATCCGCGGGGCGGTGCTCAAGGGCGTCATCTCGCATGATGCCGAGTTCGTCGGCTTCCGCAAGGGCTGGAAGGGCGTCGTCGAGGGCGACTTCATGCCCATCGAGCGCCACGACGTGCGCGGCCTCTCGAAGCAGGGCGGCACCATCCTCGGCTCGAGCCGCACCAACCCCTTCGAGGGCGAGGGCGGCGGCCCCGAGAACATCCAGCGCATGCTCGACGAGAACGGCATCGACGCGATCATCGCCATCGGCGGCGAGGGCACGCTCACCGCGGCCCGCCGCCTCACCGACGCGGGCCTCAACATCGTCGGCGTGCCGAAGACGATCGACAACGACCTGGCCGCCACCGACTACTCGTTCGGCTTCGACACGGCCGTGGAGATCGCCACCGAGGCGATCGACCGCCTGCGCACCACGGCCGAGTCGCACGGGCGCTGCATCGTCGTCGAGGTCATGGGCCGCCACGTCGGCTGGATCGCCCTGCACTCGGGCATGGCGGGCGGCGCGCACGCCATCCTCATCCCCGAGCAGCCGCAGTCGATCGACCAGATCTGCGAGTGGGTCGAGTCGGTGCGCGATCGCGGACGCGCGCCGCTCGTGGTCGTCGCCGAGGGCTTCCACCTCACCGACATGGAGGAGGCCCACTCCCACAAGGGCCTCGACGCCTTCAACCGCCCCCGCCTCGGCGGCATCGCCGAGCGCCTCGCGCCCATGATCGAGGAGCGCACCGGCATCGAGTCGCGCGACACCGTGCTCGGGCACATCCAGCGCGGCGGCGCCCCGTCGGCCTACGACCGCGTCCTCGCCACGCGCCTCGGCATGGCGGCGATCGACGCGGTCTACGCCCGGGCGTGGGGCTCGATGGTCACCCTCCGCGGCACCGACATCAAGACGGTCTCGATCGCCGAGGCCGTCGGCACGCTCAACGTCGTGCCCGACGCCCGCTACGACGAGGCCAGGATCCTCTTCGGCTGACCGTCGCGCGCTTCAGGGGGTTCGGATGCCGCTGCCGCAGGTCTGCGTCTGCTACCTCCTGCGCGAGCGGGGCGGCCGCACCGAAGTGCTGCTCGGACGCAAGAAGCACGGACTCGGCGAGGGGTACTTCGTCGGCCTCGGCGGCAAGCTCGAGCCGGGGGAGTCCGCCGTCGACGCCGCGGTGCGCGAGGTGTTCGAAGAGTCGGGCGTGCGGGTCGTCGCAGCCGACCTCGAGCCGCGGGGCCTCCTGACCTACCACTTCCCGCACCGCGAGGCGTGGAGCCAGGAGTCGAGCGTGTTCGTCTGCCGCACGTGGATCGGGGAGCCCGCGGCATCCGACGAGCTCGACCCCGAGTGGTTCGACCTCGCCGCGGTGCCGCTCGACGAGATGTGGGACGACGCCAGCCGCTGGCTGCCCGACGTGCTCGCGGGCGGGAGCGTGCGGCGCACGTTCGTGTTCGGGGCCGACCTCGCCACCGTGGTGGAGGAGCGCAGGCCGGTCGCGTAGGATCGACGGGGCTCGGCGATCGCCGACTTCTGCAACCTCTTCCCGTGAACACCCGGTGAACTCGTCACCGATCACAGAGAAAGACGCCGGTGGATCTCACCCTCATCGTCGTGCTGGTCATCGCGCTGGCGCTCTTCTTCGACTTCACGAACGGCTTCCACGACACCGCGAACGCGATGGCGACGCCGATCGCGACGGGCGCGCTGCGCCCGAAGGTCGCCGTGGCGATCGCCGCGATCCTCAACCTCATCGGCGCGTTCCTCTCGACGGAGGTCGCGAAGACCATCTCGGGCGGCATCATCCGCGAGGGCGAGAACGGGGTGTTCATCACGCCCGAGCTCATCTTCGCCGGCCTCATCGGCGCGATCGTGTGGAACATGGTCACGTGGCTGCTCGGCCTGCCCTCGTCGTCGAGCCACGCGCTCTTCGGCGGCCTGATCGGCGCGGCGCTCGTGGGCTTCGGCGTGCAGGCGATCGACTTCAGCGTCGTGCTCTCGAAGATCGTCCTCCCCGCGCTGCTCGCGCCCCTCACCGCCGGGCTCGCCGCGTACGCGGCCACCAAGCTCGCCTACGCGATCACCCGGCGCTACGACGGCAAGCCCGACGGCCGCGACGGCTTCCGATTCGCGCAGATCTTCTCCAGTTCGCTCGTGGCACTCGCCCACGGCACGAACGATGCGCAGAAGACGATGGGCGTCATCACGCTCACGCTCATCTCGGTGGGCATGCAGCCCGTCGGGTCGGGCCCCGAGACCTGGGTCA
This sequence comes from Agromyces tardus, assembly GCF_003710805.1. GTDB lineage: Bacteria > Actinomycetota > Actinomycetes > Actinomycetales > Microbacteriaceae > Agromyces > Agromyces tardus. Next base: position 5,908 of record NZ_RHHB01000059.1, read on the forward strand.
TCGTCACGTGCGCCATCGCGATCGCCCTCGGCACGTACATGGGCGGATGGCGCATCATCAAGACCCTCGGCACCGGCCTCACCGACGTCAAGCCCGCCCAGGGCTTCGCCTCGGAGACCTCCACGGCCGTCACGATCCTCGCGTCGAGCCACCTCGGCTTCGCGCTCTCGACCACGCAGGTCGCATCGGGGTCCGTCATCGGCTCCGGCCTCGGGCGGCGCGGCTCCAAGGTGCGATGGCGCACCGCCGGCCGCATCGGCGTGGGCTGGCTCATGACGCTGCCGTGCGCCGGCGGCGTGGGCGCCCTCGCCGCGTTCGTCGCCCTCATGGGGCCGCTCGGCGTGCTCATCGACACGATCGCGGGCGCCGCCATCATCGGCATCATCTTCATGTGGTCGCGGCGCAACGAGATCTCGCACCGCAACGTGCTCAGCGAGGTCGCCGACTCCGGCCGCGCGGTGAAGATCAAGCGCAACCCCAAGCCGAAGCGGAAGGTGGCCTCGTGATCGACTGGTACGCGTTCCTGGTGGTGCTCGTCGTGACGCTGTTCGCCTCGGCGGTCGTCGTGAGCGCCTATGCGCTCGGCATCCGCCTGCTCACGCTCTCCGGGCGCACGCCCATCGTGACCCCCGCCGAGTTCACCGACGCGATCGCCGTCATCACGCCCGCCGAGGCGGCGGCCGCCGCGAAGCGCGCGGCGAAGGCGGCCAAGAAGAGCCCGCTGACCGACGGCCAGAAGCGCCTCGCGCTCGTCGGCGCGTGGGTGTGCTTCGCGATCAGCGCCGGCGCCGTGCTCTACGGCATCTACCTCATCGTGCCCGCCCTGCACGGAGGCGCCTGACCGCCGATGACGACCTCGACGACTCGCGAAACGCCTCGCGCCCCCGAAGCGCGCACCGGCTTCCTCGACCGCTGGTTCCAGATCACCGAACGCGGCTCGACGGTCTCGACCGAGGTGCGCGGCGGACTCGTCACGTTCGTGACGATGGCCTACATCGTCATCCTCAACCCGATCATCCTGTCGGGTGCGCCCGACGTCGTGGGCGACACGCTCGGCTTCCCGCAGGTCGCGGCGGTCACCGCACTGACCGCCGGCGTCATGACGATCCTCTTCGGCATCGTCGCCCGCCTGCCGTTCGCGTTCGCGGCGGGTCTCGGCATCAACTCGTTCCTCGCCGTCTCGGTGGTGGGCCAGGTCACGTGGCCCGAGGCGATGGGCCTCGTGGTCGTCAACGGCCTCATCATCGTGCTGCTCGCGGCCACGGGCCTGCGTCGCATGATCTTCGACGCGGTGCCACTGCAGCTCAAGCTCGCGATCACCGTGGGCATCGGCTTCTTCATCGCGTTCATCGGCTTCGTCGACGCCGGCTTCGTCACGGCGACGGGTACGTCCTCGCCTCCCGTCGGCCTCGGCATCGGGGGCTCGGTCGCCACGATCCCTGCGCTCGTGTTCGTGGTCACGCTGCTCATCACGGGCGTGCTCGTCGCCCGCAAGGTGCGCGGCGGCATCCTGATCGGGCTCCTGACCGGCACCGTGCTCGCGGTGACGCTCGAGGCGATCCTCGACCTGGGCCCGAAGTTCCCCGCCGACGGCGACCCGAACCCCGCCGGCTGGGGGCTCTCCGTACCCGAGCTGCCCGGCCAGTGGGTCAGCGTTCCCGATCTCTCGCTCGTCGGGCAGGTGAGCCTCGGCAGCTTCGAGCGCATCGGCGTGCTCGCCGCCCTCATGCTCGTCTTCACGCTCGTGTTCACGAACTTCTTCGATGCGATGGGCACGATGACGGGCCTCTCGAAGGAGGCCGGGCTCGCCGACGCGAAGGGCGACTTCCCGCGGCTGCGCTCGGCGCTCATCGTCGAGGGCGTGGGCGCGGTGGCCGGCGGCTTCACCTCGAGCTCGTCGAACACCGTCTTCATCGAGTCGGGCGCGGGCATCGGCGAGGGCGCGCGCACGGGGCTCGCCAACGTGGTGACGGGGCTCCTGTTCCTCGCCGCGATGTTCCTCACCCCGCTCACGTCGATCGTGCCGTCGGAGGTCGCCGCGGCCGCACTGGTGATCGTCGGTGCGCTCATGATGGCCCAGATCACCTCGATCGACTTCTCCGACTTCGCGGTGCTGCTGCCGGTGTTCCTCACGGTCACCGTGATGCCGCTCACGTACTCGATCGCGAACGGCATCGGCGCCGGCTTCATCAGCTGGGTGGTCCTGCGGTCGCTGTCGGGCCGGGCGCGCGAGATCAGCCCGCTGCTGTGGGTCGTCGCGGTGGGCTTCGTCGTGTACTTCGCCCGGGGGCCCGTCGAGGCGCTCGCGGGCGGCTGACCGCGAGCCGCGGTCAGGCGGTGCCGCGCGCCCGCGCGATGCCGTTCATGAGGTGGTAGATCACGATCGCCGCAATCGTGCCGATCGCGATGCCGTTGAATGTGACCTGTCCGGCACTGAACGTGAAGTCGGCGATGCCGATGATGAGCGCCGTCGCCGCCGTGAACTGGTTCACGGGCTTCGAGAAGTCCACCCGGTTGTCGACCCAGATCTTCACGCCGATGACGCCGATGAGCCCGTACAGGGCCGTCGTGATGCCGCCGAGCACTCCCGGCGGGATCGTGTTGATGACGGCGCCGACCTTGGGGGAGAGGCCGAGCAGCACCGCGAACGATCCGGCGACCCAGTACGCCGCGGTCGAGTAGATGCGCGTCGCGGCCATCACGCCGATGTTCTCGCCGTACGTCGTGGTGCCCGACCCGCCGAAGAGCCCCGCGACGGTCGTGGCCAGGCCGTCGGCGAGCAGGGCCCGGCCGGTGAAGCGGTTGACCGAGGCATCCGTCATCTGCGCCACGCCCCGGATGTGCCCGACGTTCTCGGCCACGAGCACGAGCACCACGGGGAGGAAGGCCGGCAGGATGCCCCACACCGCGGGTTCGGCGAACGGGTTCGCGGGCAGGTGGAACGACGGAAGTCCGACCCACGCGGCCTCGCCGACCGAGGTGAAGTCGACCTGGCCCTGGATCACTGCGGCCACGTACCCGATCGCCACCCCCAGGAGGATCGACATGCGTCCGAGCAGGCCCCGGAAGCCGACGCTCGCGACGATGACCGACGCGAGCGTGATGAGCGCGGTGAGCGGCGCCTCGGTGAAGTTCGCCTTCGCGACGGGGGCGAGGTTGAAGCCGATGAGGGCCACGATGGCGCCCGACACGACCGGTGGCATGAGCACGTCGATCCAGCGCGAGCCCGCGAACTGCACGACGAGCCCGACGAGGGCGAGCAGCACGCCGACCACGAGGATGCCGAACAGGGCGGCGCCCATCGGATCGGCGATGCCCTCGCCCGCCTTCGCGGCCGTGATCGGCGCGATGAACGCGAAGGACGAGCCGAGGTAGCTCGGTACGCGGTTGGCCGTGATGAGCAGGAAGAGGATCGTGCCGAGCCCCGAGAAGAACAGCGTCGTCGCGGGCGGGAATCCTGTGATGATCGGCACCAGGAAGGTGGCGCCGAACATCGCCACCACGTGCTGTGCGCCGAGCCCGATCGTGCGCGGCCACGAGAGGCGCTCGCCGGGCGCGACGACCTCGCCCGTCGCGACGGTCGTGCCGTCGCCGTGCAGGGTCCAGGGCAGGGGCATGGGGGCTCCGATCCGCTCGTGCGTGATCCGTCGGGAGCGAGGATCGCTGCGATGCTATCGGCGCGGCGGGGCGGCTCCGCGCAGGGCGAGCGCGTGCCACCGTGTCGAGCGCCGGCCACCGTGTCGATCCGGGGGATAGCCCCATACCGACGTCCCGTCCCGGTTCGTAGCGTGGAGGACGTCCACCGAGGAGGAAGCAGAACCCCATGACCACCGTCACCGACCAGCCCGCCGCCGTCACCACCGGCGACCCCGTCGCATCCGCACCGGTCGCGCCCGTGCCCGTCGCGCCGGTCGCCCCCGTCGGCGCTCCCGCCGGCGCACCCTTCGCCGAGGACAGCCGCGGCTTCGGCATCTCGAGCCTCGTGCTCGGCCTCGTCTCGATCCTCGCCGGCTTCACACTCGTCGTGCCCGCCGGCGGCCTCGTGCTCGGCATCCTCGCGCTCAAGCGCGAGCCCGCGTCGCGCACGATGGCGATCTGGGGCATCGTGCTCAACGGCGTGATGCTCGCCGGCGCGGTGCTGGCCACGCTCGTGGCCGTCGCGTTCGGCCTCGCCGTGCTGCCGTTCCTGCCGTTCGCGTTCGCCTGAGCGGCGCCGGCGGCCCACGGCCCGCCTGGTGAGATGCCCCGACCGTCCGCGGTCGGGGCATCTCGTCGTGCGCCCGGGTGCGCGAACCGGGACGTGGCGTACTCTGGCGCCGGGAGGACTGCGATGGTGGGGGAGCGGGGGCGCCCCGCGTCGGTGCCGGCGGCGGGGTTCGACGAACCCGGGTATGCCGCGACCGAGGACGGGTACGTCGCCTACCGGGTGTTCGGCGGCGGCCCGCGCGACCTGCTGGTCATCGGCAACTGGGCGAGCAACATCGAGGTGATGACCGAGCATCCCGCGATGGCTCGCTACCTCGACCGCCTCGGGCGGTTCGCGCGCGTCATCTGCTTCGACAAGCGCGGCTCCGGCCTCTCGGATCCCGTGCCGATGAATGCGCTGCCGACGCTGGAGCACTGGATGGACGACGCGCGCGCCGTCCTCGACGCCGTCGGCTCCGCGAGCGCGGCGCTCCTCGGCGATGCGGAGGGCGGTCCCATGGCGATGATGTTCGCCGCCACCTACCCTCAGCGCACCCGCGAACTCGTGCTCGTGAACACGTTCGCGAGGATGCTGCGGGCCGACGACTACCCCATCGGGATGCCCGAGCAGTCCGCGGAACGGCTCCTGGCCGAGTGGGAGCACGGATGGGGCAGGGGCGCCGTCGTGCTGCCGATGTCCGCGTCCAGCATGGCCGACGACCCGCAGTTGCAGCGCTGGGCCGGCCGGTACATGCGCCTCTCGGCGTCGCCCGCGACCGCCATGCGGATCTACCGCTGGGTGCTCCACCTCGACGTGCGCTCGGTGCTGCCGAGCATCCAGGCACCCACGCTGATCCTGCACCGGGCCGCCAACCGCCACTACCGGCCGCCGATGGGCCGCTATCTCGCCGAGCACATCCCCGGCGCCGCCTACCTGGAGCTCGCCGGGGGCGACTGGTACCCGCCCTTCGTCGACGCCGAGCCCGTTCTCGACGCGATCGAGGAGTTCCTCACCGGCGACCGTCCCGAGCCGGCCGACGACCGGGTCCTCGCGACGGTGCTGTTCACCGACATCGTCGGCTCGACGGACTCGGCCGCGCGGCTCGGCGATCGCCGCTGGCTCGACCTGAAGGACGCCCACGACGCGCTCGTGCGGGCGCAACTCGAACGGTATCGCGGCCGGGAGATCGCCACGACGGGAGACGGGTTCCTCGCGATCTTCGACGGCCCCGCCCGCGCGGTTCGGTGCGCCTCGGAGATCTCGGCCGCGGTCCGCCCCCTGGGGATCGAGATCCGGGCCGGGCTCCACTGCGGCGAGGTCGAACTCCACGACGACGGGATCGCGGGGATCGCGGTGCACATCGCCGCGCGCGTCATGGCGCTCGCCGAGGCGGGCGGCGTGCTGGTGTCGGGCACCGTGAAGGACCTGGTCGTCGGCTCGCCCATCCGATTCGCCGACCGGGGGTCGCATGCGCTGCGTGGCGTGCCGGGCAGGTGGCACCTGTTCGCGGTCGCCGGTTCCGCCTGACTGCCGCGTCGCGGCGTGCAGCGGATGCCGCGGCGCCGGCGCGGGCCTCAGCCGTAGAAGCCGCGCAGCAGCGCCTCGGTGCCCTCGAGGTGCTCCGCCATCGCCCGGGCCGCGTCGTCGGGTGCGCCGCGCAGGATCGCGCTCACGATCGCCCGGTGCTGGTCGTCGGAGTGCGCGATGTTCGGCGTGAGCAGCGGGATCCCGTCGAGGAACCCGTTCACGCGCATGCGCACGTCGGCCATGAGCGGGATCACGCCCGGCGTCCCCAGCAGCTCGGCGATGAGCAGGTGGAACCGCGAGTCGGCGACCCGGTACTGGCCGGGTGCGGCGTCGTGGCAGTCCTGGTACGCCAGCCACAGGCGCTCCCGGTCGGATGCCGCGAGCGGGCGCTCCGCCGCGCGCCGCGCCGCACCGACCTCGATGACGGCGCGCAGGGTGAGCGTGTCCTCGAGCTCCGCAGTGAGCGCGGCGGCCCCGCCGTGCGCCGCCGGAAGCACCGCCGTCGCGTCGGGCAGCCGTTCGGCGACGAACGTGCCGCCGTAGCGTCCGCGCCGCGACACGACCCAGCCGGCGTCGGCGAGCGACCCGATCGCGTCGCGCAGCGTGTCGCGGCTCACCTCGAGCATGCTCGCGAGCTCGCGCTCGGCGGGCAGGCGCTCGCCGGGCGCGATGAGCCCCAGGCGGATCGACTGCAGCAGGCGCTGCACCGTCTCCTCGAACGCGTTGGCGGGGCGTGCCGGCGTGAGCAGGAGCCCGGCGCTCAGCACCTCCGCCGGCTCGGGGGGCCCGAGCGCGGGCGGCGCTGGGGACGCGTCGCCCGGCGTCGGCGCGGGCGCAGCGGCATCCGCGCCCTTCGCCGTCTCGTCGCCCGGGTTCAGCATGGTCCGAGCCTAGAGCGGAGTCACGTAGGCGGAGCTGATGCCGCCGTCGACGAGGAACGTCGAGCCGGTGATGAACGACGAGTCGTCGCTCGCGAGGAAGGCGACGGCCGCGGCGAGTTCGTCGGGCTCCGCGAAGCGACCCACCGGGATGTGCACGAGCCGGCGCTGGGCGCGTTCCGGATCCTTGGCGAAGAGCTCCTGCAGCAGGGGCGTGTTCACCGGACCGGGACAGAGCGCGTTCACGCGGATGCCCTGGCGCGCGAACTGCACGCCGAGCTCGCGGCTCATCGCGAGCACGCCGCCCTTCGATGCCGTGTACGAGATCTGCGAGGTCGCCGATCCGAGCACCGCGACGAACGACGCCGTGTTGATGATCGACCCGCGACCCTGCGCGACCATGTGGCGCAGCGCCGCGCGCGAGCACAGGTAGACCGACTTGAGGTTGACGTCCTGCACCTTCTGCCACGCGGGCAGCTCGGTGGTCTCGATCGAGTCGTCGTCGGGCGGCGAGATGCCGGCGTTGTTGAACGCGATGTCGACCGAGCCGTACACGCGGGCGGCCTCGTCGAAGAGGTGGTCGACCTGTTGCTCGTCGGTCACGTTCACCTGCACGAAGAGCCCGTCGACGAGCTCGGCCGCGGCGGGCCCCGCCGTGGCATCCATGTCGCCGATGACGACCTTCGCCCCCTCGGCGGCGAGCCGCTTCGCGGTCGCGAGCCCGATGCCCGACGCGCCGCCCGTGATGACGGCGACGCGGCCTGCGAGCCGCTGGGTGAGGTCGATGCGAGGGAGGTCGGCCATTGGTGCTCCTGTTCGTGGTTCGTGGTTCGGGGTCTCGATCCGCGCTGCGCGCTACTCGACCGGCGTGGCGGGATCGACGGCGAGGAAGACGTTCTTCGTCTCGGTGAAGGCGAGCGGGGCGTCGGGGCCGAGCTCGCGCCCGAGGCCCGACTGCTTGAACCCGCCGAACGGCGTCGCGTACCGCACCGACGAGTGCGAGTTGACGCTGAGGTTGCCCGATTCGACGGCACGGGCGACGCGGATGCCGCGGCTCAGGTCGCGCGTGAAGATGGACCCCGAGAGGCCGTACTCGCTCGCGTTCGCGAAGCGCACCGCGTCGGCCTCGTCGTCGAACGGGAACACCGAGACCACCGGTCCGAAGATCTCCTCGCGCGCCGTGCGGGCATCGCGCGCCGGCGTGAGCACGGTGGGCGCGAACCAGTACCCCGGTCCGGCGGGCGCGGCGCCGCGGAACGCGACGTCGGCATCGTCGGGCACGAACGAGCGCACCCGGTCGAGGTGCGGCGCCGAGACGAGCGGGCCCATCTCGGTCGCCTCGTCCATGGGGTCGCCCACGCGCACGCCCTGCACCGCGGGCTCGAGCAGCTCCATGAAGCGCTCGTAGACGCTGCGCTCGACGAGGATGCGGCTGCGGGCGCAGCAGTCCTGCCCGGCGTTCTCGAACACGCCGTACGGCGCGGTCGCCGCCGCCTTCTCGAGGTCGGCGTCGGCGAACACGATGTTGGCGCTCTTGCCGCCGAGCTCGAGGGTGACCCGCTTCACCTGGTCGGCGCAGCCGGCCATGATGTGCTTGCCCACCTCGGTCGAGCCGGTGAAGACGATCTTGCGCACGGTCTCGTTCGTGATGAACCGCTCGCCGACGACCGAGCCCCTGCCCGGGATCACCTGGAAGAGCCCCTCGGGCACGCCCGCCTCGAGGCCCAGCTCGGCGAGGCGCAGGCTCGTGAGCGGCGTCCACTCGGCGGGCTTCAGCACGACGGCGTTGCCCGCCGCGAGCGCCGGCGCGAAGCCCCACGACGCGATCGTCATGGGGAAGTTCCACGGCGTGATGACGCCCACGACGCCGAGCGGCTCCTGGAACGTGACGTCGAGCCCGCCCGCGACCGGGATCTGGCGGCCGAAGAGGCGCTCGGGCGCGGCCGAGTAGTACTCGAGCACGTCGCGCACGTGGCCGGCCTCCCAACGTGCCTGCCCGATCGGGTGGCCGGAGTTGCGCACCTCGATGCGGGCGAGCTCCTCGACCGCGCCGTCGACGGCGTCGGCGAACCGGCGCAGCACCCGGGCACGGTCGGCGGGCGCGACGGCCGCCCACTCGCGCTGGGCGCGGGCGGCGCGGGCGATCGCGGCATCCGCGTCCTCGATCGACGCGGCGGCGACGGTCGTCACGACGGTCTCGTCGGCGGGGTTCACGATGGTGTGGGTCACGCGGGCGTCCTCCTGGTGCGATGCGTGCGGGCGGCCTCGACCAGGCCGGCGAACAGGCGGCGGTCGGCGTCGTTCTGCTCGGGGTGCCACTGCACCCCGATGCCGAACGGCACCGAGTCGAGCTCCACGGCCTCGATGACGCCGTCGTCGGTGCGGGCGGTCACGGTGAGGCCGGGGGCGACCTCGTCGATCGCCTGGTGGTGGTAGACGTGCACGGCGTGCGGCGTCGCCTCGGGGCCGAGCACGTCGGCGAGCCGCGAGCCGGCGTCGACCGCGACCCGCGTCTGGCCGAACACGGCGGGCGCCGGCTGGTAGGCCTCGGTGCCCACGACGTCGGGCAGGTGCTGCACGAGGGTGCCGCCGAGGGCGACGTTGAGCAGCTGCGCGCCCCGGCAGATGCCGAGGAACGGCAGCTCGAGCTCGATGGCCGCGGCGAACAGGGCGTCCTCCCACTCGTCGCGGTCGGTGCGCGGGGCGCCCGTGCGCTCGTGCGGCTCCTGCCCGTAGCGCGCCGGGTCCACGTCGGCGCCGCCCGAGACGACGAGGCCGTCGAGGGCGCCGAGCACGCGACGCGCGACCTCGGGGGAGGCGGGCTGCGGCGGCAGCAGCACGGCGATGCCGCCGGCATCCGTCACCGCGTCGAGGTAGACCTTCGGCAGGAACGCGGCACGCACGTCCCACACGCCGGTCTGCGCCTGCTCGAGGTAGGTGGTCACCCCGATCAGGGGCGCGGATGCCGCGGGCACAGCCCCCGCGGCATCCGCACCGCCCTGCGGGGCCGCCACCGGATCAGAGACGTTCGAAGCCACGCACCCGCTCCCAGTCCGTGACGGCCGCGTCGTAGGCGGCGAGCTCCACCCTGGCGTTGTTCAGGTAGTGGGCGACGACCTCCTCGCCGAACGCCTCGAGGGCGACGGTCGAGGCGGCGAACAGCTCGGCGGACTCGCGGAGCGTCGCGGGCACGCGGTCGACGTCGCTCTCGTAGGCGTTGCCCTCGAACACGTCGCCGGGCTCGATCTGCTGCTCGATGCCGTGCAGCCCGGCCGCGATGAGCGCCGCGACCGCGAGGTACTGGTTCACGTCGCCGCCGGGCACGCGGTTCTCGACGCGCATGCCGTGGCCGCGGCCCACGACGCGCAGTGCGCACGTGCGGTTGTCGAGGCCCCAGGCGATCGCGGTCGGCGCGAAGCTGCCCGCCGCGTAGCGCTTGTAGGAGTTGATGTTCGGTGCGGAGAAGAGCGTGAGCTCGCGCATGGCGGCGAGCTGGCCGCCGAGGAAGTGGCGGAAGAGCGTCGACATGCCGTACGGCGCCGACTCGTCGGCGAACACTGCGCTGCCGTCCTCGCCGCGCAGCGAGATGTGGATGTGGCAGCTGTTGCCCTCGCGCTCGTTGAACTTCGCCATGAAGGTGAGCGCCTTGCCGTGGCGGTCGGCGATCTCCTTCGCGCCGTTCTTGTAGATCGAGTGGTTGTCGCACGTGCCGAGCGCGTCGGTGTAGCGGAACGCGATCTCCTGCTGGCCGAAGTTGCACTCGCCCTTCACGCCCTCGCAGTACATGCCGGCGCCGTCCATGGCGTTGCGGATGTCGCGCAGCAGCGGCTCCATGCGGGTGGAGGCGAGGAGGGCGTAGTCGATGTTGTAGTCGCTGGCCGGGGTGAGGTCGCGGTAGCCCTTCTGCCAGGCCGACCGGTAGGAGTCGTCGAAGACGATGAACTCGAGCTCGGTGCCGACGAACGCGGTGAGCCCGCGGTCGGCGAGCCGGGCGAGCTGTCGCTGCAGGATGCGACGGGGCGACGCCTCGACGGGCGCGCCGTCGAGCCACTGCAGGTCGGCGGTCACGAGCGCGGTGGCCTCGAGCCAGGGCGCCATGCGCAGCGTGGAGAGGTCGGGGATGAGGGCCATGTCGCCGTAGCCGCGCTTCCAGCTCGACATCTCGTAGCCGTCGACGGTGTTCATCTCGACGTCGACCGCGAGCAGGTAGTTGCACGCCTCGGCGCCGTGGCCGGCGACGTCCTCGAGGAAGAGCCGCGCCGACACGCGCTTGCCGACGAGTCGGCCCTGCATGTCGGTGAACGCCACGATCACGGTGTCGACGTGGCCGGCGGCGACGGCCGCGCGCAGTTCGTCGAGCGAGAGAAATCCGGTCGGTGCCGTCATCCTGAGCGCCTCCTCGAGTTCGGAATGGTCGGTCGTGGCGACCATTACATCACAGGCGGATGCCACGGCGCAGTCGTGTTCTGCGATGATCCCGCGGGCCGCGGCATCCACCCCCCGAAAAATGGTCTGGACGAGCGACCATTGGGCCCATACCATGTGGCCAACGCATCGCACCCCGCGCCCGCCCCCCACGGGCAGCGCGATGAGCTCGAGGGAGCCGCAATGACGAAAGACACCCTGCACGTCGACGGCGTGAAGTACACGACGGCCGAAGACGGATACTTCGAGAAACGGAAGCTCACGAGGGCCGCGGGCGTCTGGGGCCTCTGGGGCCTGGCCGTCGCCGCCGTCATCTCGGGTGACTTCTCGGGCTGGAACTTCGGCATCGACTTCGCCGGCTTCGGCGGCATGCTCATCGCCTTCGCGATCCTCGTCGTCATGTACTACGGCCTCATCTTCTCGATCGGCGAGATGGCGTCGGCCATGCCGCACACGGGTGGCGCGTACTCGTTCGCTCGCGCCGCGATGGGCCCCTGGGGCGGATTCGTCACGGGCCTCGCGGAGACGATCGAGTACGTCGCGACCACGGCGGTCATCGTGTTCTTCTCCGCGTCGTACGCCGACGCGATCACGAGCGAGCTGCTCGGGTTCTCGATGCCCGGCTGGGTGTGGTGGATCGTCCTCTACGCCGTGTTCATCGGCATCAACGCGGCCGGGGCCAACATCTCCTTCAAGTTCGCGATCGTCGTGTCGATCATCTCGATCGCGATCCTGCTCGTCTTCAGCGTGATGGCGATCTTCTCCGGCCAGTTCTCGTGGGACAGCCTCTTCAACATCGCGCCCGACGCGGGCCAGACCGAGTTCCTGCCGCACGGGGTGCTGCCGATCCTGTTCGCGCTGCCGTTCGCGATGTGGTTCTTCCTCGGCATCGAGGAGCTCCCCCTCGCGGCGGAGGAGTCGCACAACCCCGTCCGCGACATCCCGCGCGCCGGTCTCATCGCACGCGGCACGCTCATCATCACAGGCCTGCTCGTGCTGTTCCTCAACACGGGCGTCATCGGCGCCGAGGCCGCGGCCACCGCGGGGGAGCCGCTGCTCGACGGGTTCCGCGCGATCGTCGGCGACGGGCTCGCGGCGGTGCTCGCGCTCTTCGCCCTCATCGGCCTGCTCGCCTCGCTGCAGGGCATCATGTTCGCCTACGGACGCAACATGTACTCGCTCTCGCGTGCCGGCTACTACCCGAAGTTCCTCTCGCTCACCGGCAAGCGCCAGACCCCGTGGGTCGCACTCGTCGCGGGCGCCGTGATCGGCTTCATCGCCCTCGTGGTGCTCGACCTGCTCGCCCAGGTCGACGCCGAGGGCGCGGGCGCCGTGGCCGGCGCGATCGTGCTGAACATCGCCGTCTGGGGCGCCGTGCTCGCCTACCTGCTGCAGATGGTCGCCTTCGTGATCCTCCGCCGCAAGTACCCGAACGCCAAGCGCCCATACCGCAGCCCGTGGGGCGTCGGGGGCGCGGTGACCGCGGCGGTCATCGCGGCGCTCATCTTCCTCGGATTCCTGCTCAATCCCACCTTCGTGCCGGCGATCATCGCGATCGCGGTCGTGTACGCCGTCATGCTCATCGGGTTCGCCGTCTACGGACGCAGCCACCTCGTGCTCTCGCCCGAGGAGGAGTACGCCGTCTCGGGCGGCCTGCACGGCAACCCGCAGGAGGAGGGCTACGGCGGCAAGGTCGAGGAGGAGATCCTCGCGACCGACGGCGTCGACGAGTCGACGGGGGCTGGAGAACCCATCAACTGACGAGGGCGGGGGGATCGCGGCGCGACTGCGCCGAACGGCGGCGGAACGTGGGGGCGTTCCGCCGCCGTCGTCCGTGCGCGATCGCGCGTGGCTCCCGGTCGGCACGCGCGAAAACCGCGCGATCGCCGGACGCTCTGCATGGATCCACCGCCGGGCTGCGGACTCCGCCGAGGCCCCGAGAGTAGGCTCGAAGGGTACGGCGCGGCGACCCCGCGCACCCCCCGAGGCAATGGAGCCACAGTGTCGATGACCCGACCCGACCACATCGTCGAATCCCAGCGAGCGGAGGACCAGGTGACCGTTCCGACCCCGACGGCGACTCGTACCGAGACCGACTCGCTCGGCAGCGTCGAGGTGCCGGCCGACGCGTACTGGGGCGTGCACACGAAGCGCGCGCTCGACAACTTCCCGATCTCGAAGCGGCCGATCTCGGTCTACCCGGAACTCGTCGTCGCGCTCGCACAGGTGAAGCAGGCCGCGTCCCGCGCCAATCGCGAGGTCGGCGTGCTCGACGCGCAGAAGCAGGTCTGGATCGACGAGGCGTGCCAGCGCATCATCGACGGCGAGCTCAACGACCAGTTCGTCGTCGGCGTCATCCAGGGCGGCGCGGGCACCTCGACGAACATGAACGCGAACGAGGTCATCACCAACCTCGCGCTCGAGATCGCCGGCTACGCCAAGGGGCGGTACGACATCCTGCACCCCATCGACGACGTCAACCGCAGCCAGTCGACCAACGACACGTACCCCACGGCGGTCAAGCTCGCGATGACCTCGTCGCTCACGACGATGCTCGCCGAGCTCGACCTGCTGCGCATCTCGTTCGGCCGCAAGGGCCGCGAGTTCAAGGATGTCCTCAAGGTCGGCCGCACGCAGCTGCAGGACGCCGTGCCCATGACGCTCGGCCAGGAGTTCCACGGCTACGCGACCACGCTCGGCGAGGACATCGCGCGACTGCGCGAGACCATCAAGCTGCTCTCCGAGGTCAACCTCGGCGCCACCGCGATCGGCACGGGCATCACCGCCGATCCGGGTTACGCGGCCGCCGTCGTGCGTCACCTCAGCGAGATCACGGGCCTGCACCTCGAGACGGCGCCCGACCTCATCGAGGCCACGAGCGACACGGGCGTCTTCATGACGTTCTCGAGCGCCCTCAAGCGCAGCGCCATCAAGCTCTCGAAGATCTGCAACGACCTCCGCCTGATCTCCTCCGGCCCGCAGGCGGGCTTCGGCGAGATCAACCTCCCGCCGCGTCAGGCCGGCTCGTCGATCATGCCGGGCAAGGTCAACCCCGTCATCCCCGAGGCCGTGAGCCAGGTCGCCTACGCCGTCGCCGGCGCCGACGTGACCGTGATGATGGCGGCCGAGAGCGGTCAGCTGCAGCTCAACGCGTTCGAGCCCGTGATCGCGCACGCGCTGCTCCAGTCGATCACGTGGATGCGGCAGGCCTGCTGGACCCTCCGGGTCAACTGCGTCGACGGCATCACGGCGAACCGGGAGTTCCTGGCGGCGCAGGTCGCGTCGAGCGTCGGTGTCATCACCGCGCTCATCCCCTTCATCGGCTACACGGAGGCGTCGACCCTCGCCAAGCAGGCGCTCGCCACCGGGCGTCCGGTCGCCGACCTCGTCGTCGAGGCGGGGCTCATGACCCGCGAGGACGTGATGAAGCAGCTGCAGCCGGGGCGGCTCTCGGGCGTGCAGCCCGTGACGCAGGCCATCCCCATCATCGACTCCAAGGGCGAGCCCTCCGAGTAGGCCGCGCGCCGCGGGAGACCTCGATCACGGGGTCTTCCCGCAGCGTCAGATGACGCGGCAGTGCGTCGTGAGCGAGCCGATGCCGCCGATCGACACCGTCACGGTGGCGCCGTCGCGCAGGAAGACCTGCGGGTTGCGGGAGTAGCCGGCGCCGCCGGGGCTCCCCGTCGAGATGAGCGTGCCCGCCGGGATCGTCGCCATGCGCGAGAGGTAGGAGATGATCTCGGCGACCCCGCGCACCATCTCGTTCGTCGAGGCGTCCTGCAGGATGCGGCCGTCGAGGTTGGTCGTGAGCCACAGGTCCTGCGGGTCGGCGATCTCGTCGGCGGTGACCACGACGGGGCCGGTCGGCGTGAAGCCGTCGAACGACTTGCACCGCGACCACTGCGCTTCGCTGAACTGGATGTCGCGGGCCGTGATGTCGTTGACGACCGTGTAGCCCCAGACGTGGTCGAGGGCGTCCTGCACGTGCACGTTGTGCGCCGGGCGGCCGATGATGACGCCGAGCTCGGCCTCGTAGTCGACCTGCGTCGCGATGTCGCCCACCCATGTGGTCGTGGCGCCGTGGCCGGTCAGGGAGTTCGGCCACAGCGAGAAGATCGTCATCGCCGTCTCCGAGCGCAGCTTCAGCTCGGACGCGTGCGCCGCGTAGTTCGCGCCGATCGCGAGCACCTGCGGCGGCCGCAGCACGGCCGAGGAGTGACGCAGCTCGGACACGGGCGGAAGCTCGCGACCCGCGGCGACCGCCTGCTCCACGACGGCGCGCACCGCTGCCAGGGCATCGGGGCCGCGCTCGATGAGGTCCTGCAGGTCGCGCGGCGCGTCGGCCATGGCCTCGTCGAGGAAGAGCGCGTGTTCGGCGATCACCACTGCGAGTCGGGGGGTCGGCTGGCCTTCGACTCTGAGGTGTGCGAACTTCACCCCTCTAGGCTATCGGGCCCGCAACGGCGCCAATGTGAGATGTCGCACAAGAGCGGCGACGGAATCGTGCGCCTTCCGCACACATGGGCGTGCGTGCGCCGTCGGCGCGGCTCAGGCGGATGCCGCGGCTCGCCAGAGGTGCATCGACGCGTAGCTGCGCCACGGCGCCCAGCGCGCGCCGTGCCGCTCGAGCTCGCGCGCGTCGTGGGGCAGGCCGAGCCGAGCGGCCCCGTTGCGCAGCGCCAGGTCGCTCACGAGCAGCACGTCGGGCGCCCGCGTGACGCGCATGGCGAGGTACCCGGCCGTCCACGGGCCGATGCCCGGCACGGCGAGCAGTTCGGCCTGGAGCTCGTGGCGTCCGCGCTCGGGGGCGACCACGAGCTCGCCCGAGGCGAGCCGCGCCGCCACGTCGACGATCGTGCGGATGCGCGCCGCAGGGCCGCGCAGGACCTCTGCGCCGTGCTCGGCGATCGCAGCGGCCGACGGGAACAGCACCCGCGGCCCGGATCCCTCGACCGGCACGAGCTCGACGCGTTCGCCGAGGTCGGCGGCGAGGCGGCGGAGGGCGGTGCGCGCGGCGGCGACCGAGACCTGCTGACCGATCAGGGCACGGAAGACGAGCTCGTGGGGGTCGAGGCATCCGGGCAGCCGCATGCCCGGCGCGGCGGCGACGGAGGCGGCGAGCGACGGGTCGGCCGACAACGCCTCGTCGATCGCGACCGCGTCGGCGTCGAGGTCGAAGAGCCGTCGCACGCGCGCCACGAGCGGCGGCAGGTCGGCGAGGGTCGCGAGCCTGGCGTCGACCTCGATGCCCGGCGCGTCGGTGCTCGTGGCGAGGCGCACGAGCGCCGGCCCGCCGGGCAGGGCGAGGGTGCGCTCGTACGCGTCGTCTGCTGCGACCTCCACACCGTCGAGCGCGCGCGCCGCGAGCCACGCGAACACCCCGGCGGCGTCGAACGGCGCGCGCGCAGGCAGTCGCAGGCGCACGGCCCCGGCGTCGGCCGTCGCCGCGGCCG
>NZ_RHHB01000006.1 GCF_003710805.1 Agromyces tardus
CACCGGCCGCTGCACCTGCGCCGGCCGCCGCACCTGCTCCGGCCGCTGCCGCTGCTCCCGCGCCTGCCGCCGCTCCCGCGCCTGCCGCCGCTCCGGCCCCTGCGGCCGCACCCGCGCCGACGGCTGCCAGCACTGGCGCGCATGCGGCATCGTCGGGCTACGTCACCCCGATCGTGCGCAAGCTCGCGAACGAGCAGGGCGTCGACCTCGCGTCGGTCACCGGCACGGGCGTGGGCGGCCGCATCCGCAAGCAGGACATCCTGTCGGCCCAGGCTCCGGCCGCAGCCGAGGCGCCCGCGCGCCAGCAGCTCGAGACGTCGCCGCTCCGCGGCACGACCGTGCCGATGACGCGCCTGCGCAAGGTCGTCGCCGAGCGCGCCGTCGTCTCGATGACGTCCACCGCGCAGCTCACGAGCGTGGTCGAGGTCGACGTCACCCGCATCGCGCGCCTGCGCGACAAGGTGAAGGGCGCGTTCCTCGAGAAGACCGGCAACAAGCTGTCGTTCCTCCCGTTCTTCGCCCTCGCCGCCGCCGAGGCGCTGCGCGCCTACCCGATCATCAACTCGACGGTCGACGGCGACAGCATCGTCTACCCGGCCACCGAGAACATGAGCATCGCGGTCGACACCGAGCGCGGCCTGCTCACCCCGGTGATCCGCGACGCCGGTGAGCTCGACATCGCGGGCCTCGCCGCCCAGATCGCCGACCTCGCCGAGCGCACCCGCAACAACCAGCTCAAGCCCGACGAGCTCTCGGGCGGCACCTTCACCCTCACCAACACGGGGTCGCGCGGCGCGCTCTTCGACACTCCCGTCGTGTTCCTGCCGCAGTCGGCGATCCTCGGCACGGGTGTCGTCGTGAAGCGCCCGGTCGTCGTGAGCCAGGACGGCTCGGAGGCGATCGCGATCCGCTCGATGGTCTACCTTGCCCTGTCGTACGATCACCGCATCATCGACGGCGCCGACGCGGCCCGCTTCCTGACGGCCGTCAAGGCCCGCCTCGAGGAGGGCGCATTCGAGGGCGACCTCGGCCTCTAGTCGAACAGCTCACGCAGACGCCAACCGGCCTCGCTCCGCATCATGAGGAGCGAGGCCGGTTCGCGTTCGGCGTCGGCGTAGGGCACCTCGAGCAGCACGGCCGAACCCATGTCCGCGACCAGCATGATCGCACCGAGGTCGAACGGGTCGAGCGCACGATCACCGTCGGCCGCGAGCATCGCCGCACGGTCCGAGGCCGCGATCGGGGAGCCCGCCTGCGCCACCGCCCCGACGCAGTCGACGTCTCGGGCGGCCAGGCAGCTCCCCCGCACCTCCAGCAACTCCGCGGCAGCCCGGACGGGGTCGACGTCACCCACGACTGCGCTCGCATCGATGACCTCGGCGGGCCGATCGGCCGGGGCGGACGGCGCGACGGCCGCCGCATCGGCAACCGGCTCGGATTCCGCGACGGACGCGGTGCCGCCGCTCGGTGGAACGAGCGTCAGCAGCACCGCGAGCATCGCGGCCCCGACGCCTCCGGCGACGACGAGCTGCCGACGGCGTGACGACACGATCGCGGCCATGCGCCCGCGCAGCGCCCGGGTCGACAGTCCGTCGGCCGCGGCAGCAGCTTCGTCGACGAGATGGGCGGGCAGCTGAGCGAGCGATGCCATCTGCCGAAATCGAGTGGTGCTCGGCGCGCCAGTGACCATGCCGGCGGCGGGGTCGAGCAGCTCCGCGCGCCGGACGACGGCCGCCGCGGGCGACACGCGAGCCGGCACGGCCGGTGCGCGCCCGGGCGCTGCGACGCCGGAGATCGGTGCCGCCGGTGCGACCTCGAAGATCGCTCGCTCGAGCTGCTCGCCGCACGTCTCGAACGGACGACGGTCGAGTGAGGCGCGGATCACCCGCTCGCAGCCGGCCAACGCTCCGGCGGGGATCGTCGCGGCGGCGACGTCCTCGACGAGTCGGAGCAGTGCAGTCTCACCCTCCCGCAGGAGCGCGACACGACCCGGGCCGGCGGGAGCCTCGGTGAGCCGTCGGACCGAGCCGAGACCGATGACACGCGGACGGCCCCGCTCGTCGAGCAGGACGTCGGCCGCCGAGAGCCGGGCGTGCACGAATCCGCGGCGCTCGAGCTCGCGCAGGGCCTGCACGATCGGCGCGAGCAGGGTGACCGCCTCGCCGGCCAGGAACGTGCGCTCCCCCAGCAGCTGCGCGAGCGCCGGCCCGGGGATCCGCTCGACGGCGAGGCAGGTGCGGCCGTCGTCGAGGGCGGCGACGTCGACGAGCGAGGGCGTCGAGCCCGAGGCATCCGACGCCATCACCTCGATCTCGGTCGCGATGACCTCGTCGGACGCCGACGCGTCGTACACGCGGAGCGCGACGAGCGGCCGGGCGGCCGGCGGCGTGTCGGGCTCGGACCGCCCGAACGCGCCGCCCGGATCCACCGTCGCGAGGTACACGTCGGCCCGATCGCCGGACGCGATGCGTCGCAGCACGCGGTATCCGGCCACCGCTCCCTCGATCGGAGGGGACTCGTTCCGGGTCCAGCGGGACTGCGCGGACGACGGCGCCGCATGGTCGACGGGCGGGCGCGCGCTTCTCCGGCTCGAACGGCTCATGGTGCGATCCTCACGCCGACGCCGCGCCCGTCGCATCCGTCGCACTCGCCGGTGGAAGCGGCCCGAAGGCGGCCGGATGTCGAGGAGGAGTCGCCTAGACTTGGCCCATGCTCGACTTCGTCGTCGCGGGGCTAAGCGCCAACTCCGTGCCGTACAGCGAGGGACTCTCCCTGCAGCGCGCCGTCCATCAGGCGGTGGTCTCCGGTCAGCGGCCGGACACCGTCATCCTCCTCGAACACGATCCCGTGTACACCGCAGGCAAGCGCACGTCGCCCGACGAGAGGCCGACCGACGGCACTCCCGTCGTCGACGTCGATCGCGGCGGCAAGATCACGTGGCACGGTCCGGGCCAGCTCGTCGGCTACCCGATCCTGCGCCTGTCGGAGCCCATCGACGTCGTCGGCTACGTGCGGCGCCTCGAGGGGATCCTCATCGACGTGCTCGCCGAGTTCGGCATCGAGGGCAGCCGCGTCGACGGCCGCTCCGGAGTGTGGATCGTCGGCGACGGCCGCGACGAGAAGATCGCCGCGATCGGCATCCGCGTCGAAGGGGGCGTGACCATGCACGGCTTCGCCCTCAACTGCAGCAACTCCCTGGAGCCGTACGGGCGCATCGTCGCGTGCGGCATCCGGGACGCGGGCGTCACCACCATGTCGCGCGTGCTCGGCCGCACGGTCGAGCCGTCGGAGCTCGTCGAGCCCGTGCAGCGCCGCCTCACCGCCGAGCTGGCGGTGACGGCATGAGCGCCGCACCCGACGGGCGGCGGATGCTGCGCCTCGAGGTCCGCAACGCGCAGACCCCGATCGAGCGCAAGCCCGAGTGGATCAAGACCCGCGCGAAGATGGGCCCCGAGTACCGCCAGCTGCAGCAGCTCGTGAAGAGCGAGGAGCTCCACACCGTCTGCCAGGAGGCGGGCTGTCCGAACATCTACGAGTGCTGGGAGGACCGCGAGGCCACCTTCCTCATCGGCGGCTCGCAGTGCACGCGGCGCTGCGACTTCTGCCAGATCGACACGGGCAAGCCCGCCGACTACGACGTCGACGAGCCGAGGCGGGTCGCCGAGTCGGTCGTACGGATGCAGCTGCGATACTCCACCGTGACGGGCGTCGCGCGCGACGACCTCCCCGATGAGGGCGCCTGGCTGTACGCCGAGACGATCCGGGAGATCCACCGCCAGTCGCCCGGCACCGGCGTCGAGATCCTCGTGCCCGACTTCTCCGGGAACCCCGAGCTGCTCGCCGAGGTCTTCTCCGCGCGGCCCGAGGTGTTCGCGCACAACGTCGAGACGGTGCCGCGCATCTTCAAGCGGATCCGGCCTGCGTTCCGCTACGAGCGCTCGCTCGACGTCATCACGCAGGGCCGCGACGCGGGCCTCATCACGAAGTCGAACCTCATCCTCGGCATGGGCGAGGAGCGCGCCGAGGTCTCGCAGGCCCTGCAGGACCTGCACGACGCGGGGACCGACATCATCACGATCACGCAGTACCTCCGGCCCAGCCCCCGACACCTCCCGGTGGACCGCTGGGTGCGGCCCGAGGAGTTCGTGGAGCTCAAGGAGGAGGCGGAGCAGATCGGATTCCTCGGTGTGCTCGCGGGCCCGCTCGTGCGCTCCTCCTATCGTGCGGGGCGTCTCTGGGCGCAGTCGATGCACGCGAAGGGTCGCGCGCTCCCCGAGGAACTGTCCCACCTCGCCGACGCGTCCCTCGGGTTCGCGCAGGCGGTCGGCTGACGCCGGCGGGGACCCCGTCGCCGTCGGCGAACACGTCGGGACGGGGCCCCCACCGCCGCTATCCTTGACACCATGGCACGCACCAAGGACGCATCGTCCGCTCCGAAGGCTCCGAAGGAGCCCGGCCGCATGAAGCAGATGTGGCAGGTCTTCCAGATGACCCGCCGCTACGACTCGAGCGCGCAGTGGCTCATGCTGCTCGGCTTCCTCGGCCCGATCGTCCTCAGCCTCGTGCTGGCGCTCTGGCTCGGCGAGGGCAACGGCCTCATCATCGCCCTCTGGATCATCTCCGGCGTGCTCGCCGGCCTGCTCCTCGCCCTCGTCATCCTCGGCCGTCGCGCCGAGCGCGCCGCGTACTCGCAGATCGACGGCCAGCCCGGCGCGGTCGGCGCGGTGCTCCGCAGCGGCCTCCGCGGCGGATGGGTCGGCAACGAGATGCCCGTCGCCGTGAACGGCAAGACACAGGACGCCGTGTACCGCGCCGTCGGGCGCGGCGGCGTCGTGCTCATCAGCGAGGGCCCGCAGTCGCGCACGAAGCGCATGCTCGACGACGAGCAGCGCAAGGTCGCCCGCGTGCTCCCCAACGTGCCGATCACGCAGGTCTCGGTGGGTCACGAAGAGGGATCGGTGCAGCTCTACAAGCTCGCCGCCACGCTCCGCAAGACCAAGCGCTCGCTCACGAAGCCCGAGGTGCTCGCGGTCTCGAACCGCCTCAACTCCCTGCAGTCGTCGCTGCCGATCCCCAAGGGCATCGACCCGATGAAGGTGCGAGCGCAGCGCGGCAAGATGCGCTGACCACTCTCCTTCGGCGTCACGCACGCGGCATCCGTTCACCGAGCGGATGCCGCGCGGTCGTTCACCCGCGGATGAGCACCGTTCCCGCCACCTTGTCGTGGAACCCGCGCTGGTCGGAGTCCCACACGAGCGCCGGCAGCACGATCACGAGCAGGAGGGTGCGTACGATGGGGCGCCACGGACCGACCCAGCCGCCGCCGACCGGCACGACGCGCATGCCCAGCACCCGGTGTCCGATGCTGCCGCCGATCGTCGGGATGAAGAGGATCTGCATCACGGCGAACACGCCGAGGGTCGCCCATGACTGCGCCGTGCTGGCGTAGGGGCCGGCGAGCAGCGCGATGACGTTGGCGATCGCCCAGTCGACGGCGATGGCCGCGAGCCGTCTGCCGACGCGGCCTACGGAGCCCACGCCCTGCTCGGGAAGTCCGAGCCGCTCCCCCGGCCAGCGACTCGGTTCGATGGCTCCGGACGCGGGGGCAGCGGGGTCGGGCATTGATCGATTCTACCGATCGACGACGGCGTAACATGGCCGAAACATTCCGGTCACGGTCGGGAAACCGCCTCGGGCTAGCGTCAGTCACGGTCGAACGACTGCGATTCGCCCCCTACCCGCCTCTTGGAGCTGCTTCACATGTTCAGTGATTCATCCGAAGTCCTCAAGTTCATCAAGGAGACGGACGTCAAGTTCCTTGACATCCGCTTCACCGACCTCCCGGGCGTGCAGCAGCACTTCAACATCCCGGCGTCGACCGTCGACGAGGAGTTCTTCACCGTCGGCCAGCTCTTCGACGGCTCGTCGATTCGCGGCTTCGCGAACATCCACGAGTCCGACATGCAGCTCATCCCCGACGTGTCGACCGCGTACATCGACCCCTTCCGGGCCGAGCGCACGCTGATCATGGTGTTCGACATCTACAACCCGCGCAACGGCGAGATCTACGCCAAGGACCCGCGCCAGGTCGCCAAGAAGGCGGAGAAGTACCTTGCGTCGACGGGCATCGCCGACACGGCGTTCTTCGCTCCCGAGGCGGAGTTCTACATCTTCGACGACGTGCGCTACGAGGTGAAGCAGAACGCGAGCTTCTACTCGGTCGACTCGGAGGAGGGCGCGTGGAACTCGGGCCGCACCGAAGAGGGCGGCAACCTCGGCAACAAGACCCCGTACAAGGGCGGGTACTTCCCGGTCTCCCCCGTCGACAAGCAGGCCGACCTGCGCGACGACATCTCGCTCAAGCTCATCGAGGCGGGACTCATCCTCGAGCGCGCGCACCACGAGGTGGGCACGGGCGGACAGGCCGAGATCAACTACCGCTTCGACACCATGGTGCACGCGGCCGACGACATCCTGAAGTTCAAGTACATCGTCAAGAACACCGCCGACCAGTGGGGCAAGACCGCCACGTTCATGCCGAAGCCGCTCTTCGGCGACAACGGTTCGGGCATGCACACCCACCAGTCGCTCTGGAACGAGGGCAAGCCCCTGTTCTACGACGAGGCCGGCTACGGCGGCCTGTCCGACGTGGCTCGCTGGTACATCGGCGGCCTGCTCAAGCACGCGCCGGCGGTCCTCGCGTTCACCAACCCCACGGTGAACTCGTACCACCGCCTGGTGCCCGGCTTCGAGGCACCCGTCAACCTCGTGTACTCGGCCGGCAACCGCTCCGCGGCGATCCGCATCCCGATCACGGGCACCAACCCCAAGGCCAAGCGCATCGAGTTCCGCGCACCGGATGCCTCGGGCAACCCGTACCTCGCCTTCGCGGCGCAGCTCATGGCGGGCCTCGACGGCATCAAGAACCGCATCGAGCCGCACGAGCCCGTCGACAAGGACCTCTACGAGCTCCCGCCCGAGGAGGCCAAGTCGATCCCGCAGGTTCCCGGCACGCTCGACGCCGTGCTCGACGCGCTCGAGGCCGACCACGACTTCCTCCTCGAGGGCGGCGTGTTCACCCGCGAGCTGATCGAGACGTGGATCGACTACAAGCGCGAGAAGGAGATCAAGCCGCTCGCGCAGCGTCCGCACCCCTTCGAGTTCGAGCTGTACTACGGCGTCTGATCCCCGACAGACCCCCCAGGACGAGGGCCCGCATCGCGATCGCGATGCGGGCCCTCGTTCGTCGTGCGGCCGCCGCAGCTCGGTCGAGCATCGTCACCCGGGGCCGCGACCCGCGGCAGTCAACCGGTGGTGGGCTCGCGACGCGCCTCGAGGCCGTAGAACCCGCGGTCGAAAACGGCCCTCGCCCGGCGGGTCACCTGCAGGTAGTCGGTCTCGAGCCGAGTGGCGGAGCCGGGCGGGTACCCCATGATCCGGGCGACGCCTTCGAGCTGCGTGCGCTCCACCGGGAGCACGTCGGTCGTACGATCGAGCCAGAGCGTGAGCGCCGAGCGAGCCCGTGACGCGAACACCCAGGCCGTGCGGAGCGTGTCCGCGTCGGAGTCCTCGACGAGCCCGGCGACGACCGACTCGTGCAGCGCGTCGAGCGTCGACGTGGTGCGGAGCGCCGGGATGGTGGCCGCGTGCTCGAGCTGGATCAGCTGCACGAACCACTCCACATCGCTCAGTGATCCGCGGCCCAGCTTGAGGTGCCGCGTGGGATCGGCGCCCTGCGGCAGCCGCTCGTTCTCGACGCGCGCCTTGATGCGCTTCACCTCGCGGATGTCGGTCTCGGAGATCTGCGCGGGATAGCGCACGCTGTCGGCGAGCTCGGTGAAGTCGCGGATCAGCGGCTCGTCGCCCGCCACGCCGCGCGCTCGGAGCAGCGCCTGCGCCTCCCAGGTGAGCGACCAGCGGGCGTAGTACGCGCGGTATGCGTCGAGGGAGCGCGCCACGACGCCGTTGCGTCCCTCGGGGCGCAGGTCGGCGTCGAGCTCGAACGGCAGCCGCGCGTCCTCGCTGAGCCGCACGAGCTCGGCGACGATGCGCAGCGCCCGCGAGTGCGCGGCGTCGGGCGCGGCATCCGCCGGGCGGTAGACGTAGATGATGTCGGCGTCGGAGCTGATGCCGAGCTCCCGGCCGCCGAAGCGGCCCATGCCGATGACGGCGAACTCGATGCCATCGGGATCGTCGCCTCGGATCGCGTGCACGAGCGACGCGATGTGGTTCTCGGTGACGTCGCTCAGCCCATGGCCGAGCTCTTCGACCGTGCACACGTCGAGGATCGCGGAGAGCGCGAGCCGGAGCACTTCGCGCCGGCGCACGGCGCGCAGCACCTTCGCGGCGGCGTCGACCTCGGTGTGGCGGGCGAGGACGGCGCGCGTCTCGTCACGGAGCGACGCGAGCGACCGCGGCCGGAGCTCCTCGAGGTCCTCGAGCCAGGCGACCGCCTCGGGGATGCGCTCGAGCAGCTCGCCGACGAACCGGGAGCCCGACAGGACGCGCGTGAGCCGCCGCGCGGCATCCGACGAGTCGCGGAGGAGCCGGAGGTACCAGTGCGTCGTGCCGAGCGCGTCGCTGAGCCGGCGGAACGCGAGGAGGCCGTAGTCGGGGTCGGCGCCCTCGGCGAACCAGGAGATGAGCACCGGCATGAGGTGCCGTTGGATCGTGGCCCGACGGGAGACGCCCGCCGTGAGGGCGCCGATGTGCGCGAGCGCGCCCTTCGGGTCGCGGAAGCCGATCGCGGCGAGCCGGGCCTCGGCCTGGCTGCTCGTGAGCCCGAGCCCGCTCGCCGGCAGCGCCGCCACCGCCGACAGGAGCGGGCGGTAGAAGAGCCGTTCGTGCAGGCCGCGGACCCGCTGCCGCGTGGTCATCCACAGTGCCGACAGGTCGCCGGCGGTGCGGGCGAGTCCCGACGCGCGCGCGAGCACTCGCAAGCCGTCCTCGTCGCGCGGCATGAGGTGCGTGCGCCGCAGCCGGGCGAGCTGCAGGCGGTGCTCGAGCACCCGGAGGATGCGGTAGTCGCGCGAGAACTCGGCGGCCTCCTCGCGGCCCACGTACCCGTGCTCGGCCAGCGCCGCGAGGGCCGGCAGGGTGCCCGGCTGTCGGATCGCCTCGTCGCCCGCGCCGTGCACGAGCTGGAGCAGCTGCACGGTGAACTCGATGTCGCGCAGGCCGCCCGGTCCGAGCTTCAACTGCACGTCGATCTCGTCGGCGGGGATGTGCTCGGTGACGCGCTCGCGCATGCGCTGCACGGATTCCACGAAGCCGTCGCGGCTCGAGCTCGACCACACCTTGGGCGCGACCCCCGCCGCGTATCGTTCGCCGAGCTCGAGGTCGCCCGCGAGCGGGCGCGCCTTCAGCAGCGCCTGGAACTCCCAGCTCTTGGCCCACCGCTCGTAGTACTGCAGGTGGGAGTCGAGGGTGCGCACGAGTGCGCCGTCCTTGCCCTCGGGGCGGAGGTTCGGATCGACCTCCCAGAGCGGCGGCTCGATGCCCGGTTCGCTGATGACGCGCATCGTGACCATGGCGAGTCGCGTGGCGATGTCGAGGGCGCGCGGCGTCGACACCGCCTCCTCGTCGGCGGATGCCGCGACGAAGATCACGTCGACATCGCTGACGTAGTTGAGCTCCCGGGCGCCCGCCTTGCCCATGCCGATGACGGCCAGCCGGGTGGCGGCGACCTCGGCTGCCGGATACCGGCCCGGGCCCGCAGGTTCGCCCTCGCCGCGGGCGACGACGCGTCGCGCGACCGCGATCGCCGCGTCGAGCACGGCTCCGGCGAGATCGGCGAGTCCCGTCGCGACGGCGTCGACCACCTCGACCGCGTCGGCGGCGCCCAGGTCGTAGGCCGCGAGTTCGGCGAGCAGGCGCCGGTACCGCACGCGCACGGCCTGCGCCGCCGGCTCGACGAGCGCCGTGCCCGACCCGGGTACGGCCTCGGCCGCCGCCAGGAGTTCGGCGCGAGCCGCCTCCACCGCGCGCGGCGGCGCCGGATGCCGCTCGAGCACGTCGAGCTCGGCGGGATGCCGCGTGAAGAAGTCGGAGAGGCCACGGGACGCACCGACGACACGAGCGAGCCTCGTGGCGGCGTCGGGCACGGCGAGCAGCGCCGCGACGCGGTCGGGAGCGCGGTCGCGCAGGCGTTCGACGTCGGCGAGTGCCGCATCGGGATCGGCGGCGCGACCGAACGCCTCGAGCAGGGACTCCTGCTCGACGCCGGTCGCGTCACCCAGTCGCTCGAGTGCGGCAGCCGCCCGATCGAGGTCGAAGAACCCCGCGCGAGCGAGTCCGCCGAGGGTGGGCGCCTGCCGCGACATCCGCCTGGTCAGAGGATCTCGAGATTGCGCTGCAGCTCGAAGGGCGTGACCTGCGAGCGGTAGTCGCGCCACTCGGCACGCTTGTTGGCGAGCACGTAGTTGTAGACCTGCTCGCCGAGCGTCTCGGCGACGAGCTCGGACTCCTCCATGTACTCGATCGCGTGGTCGAGGCTCGCCGGCAGCGGGCTGTAGCCGAGCGCCCGTCGCTCGCTGTCGGTGAGGGCCCACACGTCGTCCTCCGCCTCGGGCGGTAGTTCGTAGCCCTCTTCGATGCCCTTCATACCCGCTGCGAGCAGCAACGAGAAGGCGAGGTACGGGTTGGCGGCGGAGTCGATCGCGCGGTACTCGACCCGCGCGCTCTGGCCCTTGTTGGGCTTGTAGAGCGGCACGCGCACGAGCGCGGAGCGGTTGTTGTGGCCCCAGCAGACGAAGCTCGGCGCCTCGTCGCCGCCCCACAGGCGCTTGTAGGAGTTCACGAACTGGTTCGTGACGGCGGAGATCTCGTTCGAGTGGCGCAGCAGGCCCGCGATGAACTGGCGGCCGATCTTGGAGAGCTGGTACTGGGCGCCGGGCTCGTAGAAGGCGTTCGCGTCGCCCTCGAAGAGCGAGAGATGGGTGTGCATGCCGGAACCCGGCTTGTCGGAGAAGGGCTTCGGCATGAACGTGGCGTACACGCCCTGCTCGATCGCCACCTCCTTGATGACCGTGCGGAAGGTCATGATGTTGTCGGCCGTCGTGAGCGCGTCGGCGTACCGCAGGTCGATCTCGTTCTGGCCGGGGCCCGCCTCGTGGTGGCTGAACTCCACCGAGATGCCGAGGTCTTCCAGCATGCGCACCGAGCGGCGGCGGAAGTCGTGCGCCGTGCCGCCCGGGACGTTGTCGAAGTAGCCGGCGGAGTCGACCGGGACCGGCCCCTCCTCGCCGTACTTCGACGACTTGAGCAGGTAGAACTCGATCTCGGGGTGCGTGTAGAACGTGAACCCGCGGTCGGCGGCGCGCGCGAGCGTGCGCTTCAGCACGTTGCGCGGGTCGGCCACGGCGGGCTCCCCGTCGGGCGTCGTGATGTCGCAGAACATGCGGCCGGTGGGGTCGATGTCTCCGCGCCAGGGCAGCGTCTGGAACGTGCTGGGGTCGGGATAGGCGAGCAGGTCGGACTCGTACGTGCGGCTGAGCCCCTCGATCGCCGAGCCGTCGAATCCGATGCCCTCGGTGAAGGCGCCTTCGACCTCGGCCGGGGCGATCGCCACGGACTTCAGGGTGCCGACGACGTCGGTGAACCAGAGCCTGACGAACTTGACCCCTCGCTCCTCGATCGTGCGAAGAACGAAGTCGCGCTGCTTATCCATCCACACCCTCTCTCGCTTCCCTCAGCGTACCGTTCCGCAGGGCCGTGGCGGGCCGACCCCCGCGCCCGTGTGCGAGACTGGCGGCATGTCCGAGCAGCCCGTCAACGCCGCCGCATCCGACGCCGAGGCCGGTGTCGTCGTGAACCCCTACGGCGGCGGATCCACGTCCGCCGGCGGCCCCAAGCGGGTCCGCACCCGACACTTCCAGAACGCGAAGCGCGAGGGCATCAAGATCACGGGCCTCACGAGCTACGACCAGCTCACCGCCCGCATCTTCGACGAGGCCGGCATCGACTTCCTGCTCGTCGGCGACTCGGCCGGCAACAACGTGCTCGGCTACGAGACCACCCTGCCGGTCACGGTCGACGACCTCATCCCCCTCACGCGCGCCGTCGCGGGCGCCGTGAAGCGCGCGTTCGTCGTGGCCGACATGCCGTTCGGCTCCTACGAGAACGGCCCCGAGCAGGCCCTCGAGACGGCCGTGCGCTTCATGAAGGAGACGGGCGCTCACGCCGTGAAGCTCGAGGGCGGCGAACGCAGCCAGAAGCAGATCCGGCGCATCGTCGCCGCCGGCATCCCCGTGATGGCGCACATCGGCTACACCCCGCAGAGCGAGCACGGCCTCGGCGGCCACATCATCCAGGGTCGTGGCGAGGGCATCAAGCAACTGCTCGCCGACGCCGAGGCGGTGCAGGAGGCGGGCGCGTTCGCGGTCGTCCTCGAGATGGTGCCCGCCGACGCGGCGCGCCAGGTCACCGAGCGGCTCGAGATCCCCACGATCAGCGTCGGCGCCGGCCCGCACACCGACGGCCAGCTCCTCGTCTGGACCGACTGGGCCGGGCTCACGATCGGCCGCATCCCCAAGTTCGTGAAGCAGTACGCGAACCTCGCCGGCATCCTGAGCGATGCGGCGGCGGCATGGCGGCAGGATGTCACGAACGGCGCCTACCCCACCGAGGAGCACTCGTACTGAGCGAGATTCCTGCGACCGAGCGAGTGCGCTGAGACCGCCGATCCGTCTGGTGCGGTCGCGGCCGGAGCGCTGCGGTTCAGTCCTCCGCGGCCTCCTCCTCGGCCCACTTCGCGCTGTTCGCGCGGAGGATCTCGAGCGCCTGCTCGGCCTCGGCGCGGGTCTCGAACGGACCCACGCGGTCGACGGCGGGCGACAGGAATCCCTGCTCGACCTCGCCGGTCTTCATGTTGTACCAGAACTGGTGCTCGACGTCCTCCGACATAGGGTGATCCTATGCCCAAGGATGCCGCCGGTCACCTGATTCCCGGCCGACTGTCGCCTGCCCGAGAGGTGCCCCCGTCGATCCCGCGCCCCGAGTACGTGGGCCGTCGCGAGCCCGCCCGCAACACGGGCGGCGACGTCTACTCGCCCGACGAGGTCGAGCGGATCCGGGCCGCCGGACGGATCGCGGCGGGCGCCATCGAGGCGGCCGCGGCCGCGATCCGACCCGGCGTCACGACCGACGAGCTCGACCGCATCGCGCACGAGTTCGTCGTCGCGCACGGCGCCTATCCCTCGACGCTCGGCTACCGGGGCTACCCGAAGTCCTCCTGCACCTCGGTGAACGAGGTCATCTGCCACGGGATCCCCGACGACACGGTGCTCGCCGACGGCGACCTCGTGAACATCGACGTCACCGCGTACCTCGACGGCGTCCACGGCGACCTCAACCACACGTTCCTCGTCGGCGAGGCGAGCGAGGAGGCGGCACTGCTCGTGGAGCGCACGCGCGAGGCGCTCGCCCGCGGCATCCGGGCCGTCGCACCCGGCCGCGAGGTCAACGTGATCGGCCGCGCGATCGAGGCGTACGCGAAGCGGTTCGGCTACGGCGTCGTGCGCGACTACACGGGCCACGGCGTCGGGCGGGCGTTCCACACCGGGCTCGTCATCCCGCACTACGACGCACCCCGGTTCGACACCGTGATGGAGCCCGGCATGGTCTTCACGATCGAGCCGATGCTGACGCTCGGCACCACCGAGTGGGACCTCTGGCCCGACGACTGGACCGTCGTGACCCGCGACCGCTCGCTCACGGCGCAGTTCGAGCACACCCTGGTCGTGACCGAGCGCGGCGCCGAGATCCTCACGCTGCCCTGACCAGGAGGCCGGCGAGCACCCGCGGCGTGCGGCGCCCGACCGGCCGCTCGCGATAGTGTGGCGCAATGGCGACTGACCACGCGATCGGCATCGACATCGGCGGCACGGGCATCAAGGGGGCGGTCGTCGACCTCGGCACCGGCGAGCTCGTCACCGAGCGATTCAAGGTGCGCACGCCGGCGGGCGGGCGCCCCGCCGACATCCTCGAGGCCACCCGCGAACTGCTCGACGACGTCGCCGAGCACGCGGGCGCCTCGCTCCCGCTCGGGGTCTGCTTCCCCGCGATCGTGCGGCACGGTCGCACGCTCTCCGCGGCCAACATCTCCGACGAGTGGATCGGCCTCGAGGCCGAGCGACTGTTCGAGCAGGAGCTCGGCCGCGAGATCCACTTCATCAACGACGCGGATGCCGCCGGCTACGCCGAGTCGCGATTCGGCGCGGCGCGCGGCGCGGACGGCCTCGTCATCCTGACCACCCTCGGCACGGGCATCGGATCGGCCATGATCTACGACGGCGTGCTGGTGCCGAACTCCGAGCTCGGACACCTCGAGATCGACGGCCACGACGCGGAGCGGCGCGCCGCCTACTCGGCGATGGAACGCGAGTCGTTGAGCTGGACGGAGTGGGGCGCGCGACTGCAGCGCTACTACTCCCACGTCGAGTTCCTCTTCTCCCCCGACCTGTTCGTCGTGGGCGGCGGCGTCTCGAAGTACCACGAGGAGTTCCTGCCGCTCCTCGACCTGGCGACGCCGATCGTCCCGGCATTCTTCCGCAACAACGCCGGCCTGCTCGGCGCGGCGGCGCTCGCGGCGCGGTAGCGGAACGGGAATCGCGCCTGCGGGCGGGGTGCGAACGGGCCGGCTGATACGCCGGGTTCTGTTGACCGGGCGCTTGCGCGACACCGGCTGGACGGCCATCTCTCTCGGGACTGCGTTGCCGCAGCCCTCCAGCGGCCTACCCGGGAACGGGACGGGCAGCCCCATCGTTCCCTGTCTGGCCTTGCTCCGGACGAGGTTTACCGAGCCGACCAGGTCGCCCTGGCCGCTGGTGGGCTCTTACCCCACCGTTTCACCCTTACCGCGGGCCGAGGCCCGTGGCGGTCTGCTTTCTGTGGCACTGTCTCGCGGGTTGCCCCGGGTGGGTGTTACCCACCGTCCTGCCCTGCGGAGCCCGGACGTTCCTCGGCATCCGTCACTGCGCCCGAAGACGCAGCCACCGGATGACGCGGCCGTCTTGCCGACCCGCTCGCTCAGCCAGATTACAGCCCGAAGCTGGATCGCAGGTCCATCGCCCGGTTCGCGAGGGCATCGGCTCGGGCGTTGTCGGCCCGCGGGACCCACTCGAACGTGACGTGGCGGTGGCCGATGAGCTCACGCACCTGGCGGGCGAGGTGCTGCAGGTCGGGGTGCTTGATCTTCCAACGCCCCGACATCTGCTCGACGAGGAGCTGCGAGTCGAGGCGCACGTGCACGGCCGCCCCGGGGTCGAGGTGGTACGCGCGGCGCAGCCCCTCGAGCATGCCGTGGTACTCGGCGACGTTGTTCGTGGCGACGCCGACGTAGACGCCCAGCTCGGCGAGCACCTCGCCGGTCTCGCCGTCGATCACGAGCGCGCCGCCTGCGGCGATGCCCGGATTGCCGCGGGATCCCCCGTCGGCTTCGACGATGAGGGAGCGTGTCATGGGGTCAAAGGCCGGACTCGTCGGTGCGCACGAGGATGCGGTCGCACTCGGGGCACTGGAGCACGGCGTCGGGCGCCGCGGAGCGCACGGCGGCGAGGTCGGCGCCTGTGAGGGTGATGGTGCAGCCGCTGCACGTGCGCTGGCGCAGCAGGGCCGCTCCGACCCCGCCGCCGCGCACGCGGCGCTGGTCGTAGAAGGCGACGAGCTCGGGCGGGAGCCCGCCTGCGACGACCGCGCGGTCGCGCTCGGCGTGGTCGCGCTCGGTGGCCAGGCCGGCCGCGGCCTCGTCACGATCGGCCTCGAGCCGGGTCACGTCGACGGCGATGGCCGCGCGCTCCACATCGATGGCGGCGACGACGCCTTCGGCCGACTCGACCTTCTCCATGACGGCGAGCTCCTGGTCCTCGAGGTCGGAGAGCCGGCGACGCAGCGACACGAGCTCCGACTCGAGGGCGGCGACGTCCTTCGTGGAGGACGTGTGCTGCAGCCGGTCGCCGTCGCGGGCGATGCGCGCCTCCACGACGGCGACGTCGGACTCGATGCGGCCGAGCTCGGCGCGGGCGTCCTCGAGCGCACCCACCGCCTCCGCACGGGTGCGCCGCACGGCCTCGTCGCGACCCGCGAGCTCGGCGAGCGGCGCCGCCTGCGGCATGCTGCCGAGTCGGTGCGCCAGCTGCTGCAGGCGGGTGTCGATCGACTGGAGGCGAAGCAGCTCCTGCTGCTCGGCGGGGCTGGCCTTCACGTGGTGCTCCTCGGGTGGTTCGGTTCGGGACGGGTCATTGCACGACCTGGAAGTCCCAGGGGTCGGTGCGGAGGTCGCTCACGACGACCTCGAGTTCGGGGTGCGCCGCCCGCAGCTCCGCCGCGGCGGCGTCGAGCCACAGCCACTCGCTCGCCCAGTGCGACACGTCGATGAGCGCGGGCCCGCCGCCGTGCGCGGCCTGCTCGCGCGCCTCGGATGCCGGGTGGTGGCGCAGGTCGGCGGTGATGAAGACGTCGGCGGCGCGCACGGCGGGATCGGCCAGGAGCGAATCGCCGGCGCCCCCGCACAGCGCGACGGTGCGCACCGGGTCGTCGTAGCCGCCGGCGACGCGGACGCCCGTGGCGGTCGGCGGCAGCAGGTCGGCGAGCTGCCGGGCGAGCCGGCCGAGGGTGGTGGGCTCGGCGAGGGCGCCGACGCGACCGAGGCCGCGCGCGGCATCCGTCGCACTCGGCACGATGGGTCGCGCGTCGACGAGCCCCAGCCGATCGGCGAGCACCGCGGAGGTGCCCGTCTCGACGACGTCGGCGTTCGTGTGCGCGGCGACGAGCGCGCAGTCGGCGCGGATGAGCCGGGCCAGCAGCGCGCCCTTGTAGCGGTCCTCGGCGATGCTCGTGACCCCGCGCAGCAGCAGCGGATGGTGCGCGACGAGCAGGTCGGCGCCCGAGTCGACGGCTTCGTCGACCGTGGCCGCGACCGCGTCGACGGCGAGCAGCACGCGGGCGACGGATGCGACGGGGTCGCCGGTGACGAGCCCCGGCGCGTCCCACGGCTCGGCTCCCCCGAGCGGCCACAGTCGATCGACCGTCGTCAGGATGTCGCGGAGTTCGGCGGGCACCCGCCCAGCCTAGCGTCGGGCGCACGCCACGGCGCCGGTGTGGTGGGCCCTGCCGGGCTCGAACCGACGACATCCACGGTGTAAGCGTGGCGCTCTACCAACTGAGCTAAAGGCCCCCGCGCCGACGGCGCAGGTCCATGGTATCCGAGCCGCTCGCGCCGCAGCCGCGCGCGCCGCGGAGTCGCCGCCCGCCCGGATGCCTAGACTCTCGCGCATGGAGCCGATGCAGCAGCATCCGAGCCGCAGCGCCCCCTCGGAGCACCGCTGGCCCGTCGTCATCGCCTTGCTCGTCACGCTCGGTCTGTACGCCGCGCTGCCCAGCGCGTTCCTCGGCGTGGAGCGCTTCGCCGTCGTCGTCATCGGCCTGGCGCTGCTCGTCCCCCTCGTGATCGTCAACCCGCACCGCCTCACCCGCCAGTCGCCCTGGTCGCGTGCCCTCGCGGTGACGCTGGCGGTCGGTCTCGTCGCCGCCAACCAGCTCACGCTCGTACTGCTGATCGTGCAGCTGCTGAACGCCCACTCCCAGGACGCCCCCGGGCTGCTGCGCGCCGCCCTGCAGGTGTGGGTGGCCAACGTCATCGGGTTCGCCGCCCTCTACTGGGAGCTCGACCGCGGTGGTCCGGTGCTGCGCACCATGGCGGCCCGCGATGAGCTGCCGCCCGCCGACTTCCGCTTCCCGCAGGACGAGGACGACGACGCCGTCGCGGAGGTGGCGGCCCGCTCGTCGGTCGTGCGCGACTGGACGCCGCGGTTCGTCGACTACCTGTACTCGTCGCTGTCGAACTCGATGGCGTTCAGCGCCACCGACGCGATGCCGCTCTCGCCGCGGTTCAAGCTGCTCATGGGCCTGCAGGCGTTCGGCTGCTTCCTGATCCTCGCGCTCGTGATCGCGCGGTCGGTGAACATACTCGGCTGATTCGCCCCGCTGACGCCGGCACCGCCGCGTGCTGCGGCGCGCGGATGCCGCGGAGCCGGGCTCAGAGCGTCGCGAGCGCGTCGCGGTACGCCGACAGGGGCCGGGCCTCCCCCGGGCCGGTGGCGAAGTGCGAGCGGATGACGCCGGCGCGGTCGATCGCGAACGTCGACCGGGTGGCGAAGCCCGAGTCCGCCGAGAACGCGCCGTAGGCGTCGGCCACGGCGCCGTGCGGCCAGAAGTCGGAGAGCAGGCGGAACCCGTAGCCCTCCGCCTCGGCCCACGCGCGGAGGGCGTACTTCGAGTCGACGGAAGCGATCAGCAGCGCGGCATCCGCTCGATCGAAGAGCGCGGCGTGATCGCGCAGCTCCCCGAGCTCGCCCGTGCACGTGCGCGAGAAGGCGAACGGCACGAAGACGAGCACCACCGGACGCACGCCCCGGAACCCCGAGAGCCGCACCGGCGCGCCCCACTGGTCGGGCAGTTCGAAGTCGGGGGCGGCTGTGCCGAGTGCCGGGATCACGCGTTCCTCCTCCATGCCCGCGGGCGTTCGCGCGGGCCAGCCTAGTGCCGTCACACCGGGCATAGAATCACTAGGATGGCGTGGTGCCCGCGACCGCAACCCGGTCGTTTCGTCGTGCGCACGCACAGAACGCAGGCACGATCTGCTGAAGAGAGAGGTCGAGTGTGACTGTCAACGACCAGGACCCCTATTCGGTCGAGGCGATGGACGCCGATCCCGAGGAGACGAGCGAGTGGGCCGAGTCCCTCGACGCCCTCGTGGCCGAGAAGGGGCACCAGCGCGGGCGTGAGATCATGCTCAGCCTGCTCAAGCGCTCCAAGGAGCTGCACCTCGGCGTGCCGATGGTGCCCACCACGGACTACCTGAACACGATCGCCCCCGAGAACGAACCCGACTTCCCCGGCGACGAGGACATCGAGCGTCGCTACCGCGCCTGGATCCGGTGGAACGCGGCCATGCTCGTGCACCGCGCGCAGCGCCCCGGGATCGCCGTGGGCGGCCACATCTCGACGTACGCGTCATCCGCCGCCCTCTACGAGGTCGGCTTCAACCACTTCTTCCGCGGCCAGGACCACCCCGGCGGCGGCGACCAGATCTTCATCCAGGGCCACGCCTCCCCCGGCACGTACGCCCGCGCATTCCTCGAGGGCCGGCTCACCACCGACCAGCTCGACGGATTCCGCCAGGAGAAGTCGCACGCGCCGAACGGCCTCCCGTCGTACCCGCACCCGCGGCTCATGCCCAACTTCTGGCAGTTCCCGACGGTGTCGATGGGCCTCGGTCCGATCAACGCGATCTACCAGGCGCAGCTCAACAAGTACCTCACCAACCGCGGCATCAAGGACGCCTCCGACCAGCACGTCTGGGCCTACCTCGGCGACGGCGAGATGGACGAGGTCGAGAGCCGCGGCCAGCTCCAGGTGGCGGCGAACGAGGGCCTCGACAACCTCACGTTCGTGATCAACTGCAACCTGCAGCGCCTCGACGGACCGGTGCGCGGCAACGGCAAGATCATCCAGGAGCTCGAGAGCTTCTTCCGCGGCGCCGGCTGGAACGTCATCAAGGTCGTCTGGGGCCGGGAGTGGGACGACCTGCTCGCGCGCGACCATGACGGCGCACTCCGCAACCTCATGAACGTCACGCCCGACGGCGACTACCAGACCTACAAGGCGGAGTCCGGCGCCTACGTGCGCGAGAACTTCTTCGGCCGCGACCCGCGCGCCCTCGAGCTCGTGAAGGACCTCACCGACGACCAGGTGTGGGGCCTCAAGCGCGGCGGCCACGACTACCGCAAGGTGTACGCGGCGTTCAAGGCGGCCACCGAGCACAAGGGCCAGCCGACCGTCATCCTCGCGAAGACCATCAAGGGCTACGGCCTCGGTCCCTCCTTCGAGGGTCGCAACGCGACCCACCAGATGAAGAAGATGACCCTCGAGAACCTCAAGACGTTCCGAGACACGATGCGGGTCCCCATCACCGACGCGCAGCTCGAGGAGAACCCCTACCTCCCGCCGTACTACCACCCCGGCAACGACGACGAGGCCATCCAGTACCTGCACGAGCGCCGTCGCGAGCTCGGCGGCTACCTGCCCGAGCGTCGCACGAAGCACACGGCGATCTCGCTGCCCGACGACTCGGCGTACGCGATCTCGAAGAAGGGCTCCGGCACGCAGGAGGTCGCGACGACCATGGCGTTCGTGCGCCTGCTGAAGGACCTCATGCGGGCGAAGGACTTCGGCAACCGCATCGTGCCGATCATCCCCGACGAGGCGCGCACGTTCGGCATGGACGCGTTCTTCCCGAACGCGAAGATCTACAACCCGCGCGGCCAGCACTACACCTCGGTCGACCGCGAGCTGCTCCTCGCCTACAAGGAGAGCCCGCAGGGGCAGATCATCCACGTCGGCATCAACGAGGCCGGCGCGCTCGCCGCGTTCACCAACGTGGGCACCTCGTACGCGACGCAGGGCGAGCCGCTCATCCCGATCTACGTCTTCTACTCGATGTTCGGCTTCCAGCGCACCGGTGACGCGATCTGGGCGGCCGGCGACCAGATGACGCGCGGCTTCATGATCGGCGCGACCGCCGGTCGCACGACGCTCACCGGCGAGGGCCTCCAGCACGCCGACGGGCACTCGCCGCTGCTCGCGGCCACCAACACCGCGGTGGTCTCGTACGACCCGGCGTACGGGTACGAGATCGGCCACATCGTGCGCTCGGGCCTCGACCGCATGTACGGCGGCAACCACCCCGACCCGAACGTCATGTACTACATCACCGTCTACAACGAGCCGATGGTGCAGCCGGCCGAACCCGAGGGCGTCGACGTCGAGGGCATCAACCGCGGCATCCACCGCATCTCGGAGTCGCAGGTCGCGGGGCCGAAGGCCCAGCTGCTCGCGTCGGGTGTGGCCGTGCCGTGGGCGCTCGAGGCGCAGCAGCTCCTCGCCGACGACTGGGGCGTGTCCGCCGACGTCTGGTCGGTGACGAGCTGGACCGAGCTCAACCGCGACGGCCTCGCGGTCGACGAGTACAACTACCTCAACCCCAACGCCGAGCGCCGCGTGCCGTACCTCACGCAGAAGCTCTCGGCAGCGCGAGGGCCGTTCGTCGCGGTGTCCGACTACATGCGGGCCGTGCCCGAGCAGATCCGGCCGTACGTTCCGGGCCAGTACGCGACGCTGGGCGGCGACGGGTTCGGGTTCTCCGACACCCGCGCGGCCGCGCGGCGCTACTTCAAGATCGACGGCCCGTCGATGGTCGTGCGCGCGCTGCAGCTGCTCGCCGACCGCGGCGAGGTCGACCGCTCGCTCCCCGCGAGCGCGATCGAGAAGTACCGGCTCCACGACGTGAACGCCGGCACCACCGGATCGGCCGGCGGCGAGAGCTAGCAGGCATCCCAGGTGGCGACGAGGCCCAAGACCAAGGCGGAGACGCTCGCGTGGTTGCGAACCATCGCGGGTGAGTTGTCGACCCAGACGCTGAAGCGACTGGAGGACACGCTGCCCTGGTACGGCGACATGCCGCCGAGCCGACGCTCGGCGGTGGGCCTCGTCGCCCAGGCGGGCATCTCGTCGTTCATCTCGTGGTTCGACGATCCCCGATCCACGCCGTGGATCGCGGCCGACGTCTTCGGCGCGGCTCCTCGCGAGCTGCTGCGCTCGGTGAGCCTGCAGCAGACGCTGCAGCTCATCCGGGTGACGGTCGAGGTCGTCGAGGAGCGCGTGAAGGACGGCAGCGAGGCGCTCCGCGAGGCGATCCTCCTCTACTCGCGCGAGATCGCGTTCGCCGCGGCCGACGTCTACGCCCGGGCCGCCGAGGCGCGCGGCCTCTGGGACGCCCGCCTCGAGGCGCTCGTCGTCGACTCGATCCTCTCGGGCGAGTACGACGACGAGCTCCCGAGCCGTATCGCCGCGCTGGGCTGGCACGGTCACGGCGAGGTCGCGGTGCTCGTCGGCACGGCGCCGAAGCTCTTCGACGTCGACCAGGTGCGGCGCGCCGCACGGCACATGCACGCCGACGTGCTCATCGGCGTGCAGGGCAACCGCCTCGTCGTGGTGATCGGTCGCGCCGATCCCCGAGGAGTCGAGGGCGAGGAGTCGGTCGGCACCGCCGCCGCCCTGAGCTTCATGGAGATCGCCACGCAACTCGAGCCGCATTTCGGCACGGGGCACCTCGTGCTCGGCCACGAGGTCGCGAACCTCGTCGATGCGAGCAAGAGCGCGAAGGCGGCCCTCGCGGGATTCGCGGTCGCGCGATCGTGGCGGCACGCCCCGCGCCCCGTGCACGCCGACGACCTGCTGCCCGAGCGCGCCCTCGCGGGCGACCCGCTCGCGCGTGCCACCCTCGTGCACCGCATCTACCGGCCCTTGCAGGCGCACTCGACCGAACTCCTCACCACGCTGTGGAGCTACCTCGACAACGGCCGGTCGCTCGAGGCGACGGCCCGCGAGCTGTTCGTGCACCCGAACACCGTGCGCTACCGCCTCAAGCGCGTCTCCGACGTGATCGGGTGGGATGCCACGGGCGCGCGCGAGGCGCTCATCCTGCAGTCGGCGCTCATCATCGGATCGATGAGCGACCACGAGCTGCCGCCGCGCCGACGCAGCGGATCCTGACCCCGGAGCTGTACCGCCGGCACAACGACTCCGCGAAGAGCTTGTAGTGTGTGCACACTCGCGCGCGCCCGCAGATTGGCAGACTGGGACTGTGATCGTCGTCGTCTGCCCTGGACAGGGCTCTCAGACCCCCGGATTCCTCGCCCCCTGGCTCGCCGAATCCGCCTTCGCCGACCGGCTCGCCGGGCTCTCGGAAGCCGCCGGGCTCGACCTGGCCGCGCACGGCACCGAGAGCGACGCCGACACGATCCGCGACACCCGGGTGGCCCAGCCGCTCATCGTCGCCGCGGGGATCCTCACCCTCGGCGCACTGCTCGCCGACGGCCGTGACGCGCGCATCGGCGGGATCGCCGGCCACTCGGTCGGCGAGATCACCGCTGCCGCGGGCTCCGGCGTGCTCACCGACGCCGAGGCGATGCGCTTCGTCGCCGAGCGCGGGCGTGCGATGGCGGCCGCCGCGGCCGAGGTCGCCACGGGCATGAGCGCCGTCATCGGCGCCGACGAGGCGGAGCTCCTCGCGCGCCTCGCCGAGCTTGGCCTCGAGCCCGCCAACTTCAACGGCGGCGGCCAGCTCGTCGTCGCCGGCGCGCTCGACGCGCTCGAGCAGCTCAAGGCCGAGCCGCCCGCCGGCTCCCGGGTCATCCCGCTGCAGGTCGCGGGTGCATTCCACACGCGCTACATGCAGCCGGCCGCCGCGCGCCTCGGCGAGGTCGCGGCGACGCTCGCGCCCGCCGACCCCGCGATCCCGCTCTGGACGAACCACGACGGCTCCCGCGTGGCATCCGGCGCCGACTTCGTCGCCCTGCTCGTCGGCCAGGTCTCCTCCCCCGTACGCTGGGACCGCTGCATGGAGTCCTTCGGCGAGGCCGGTGTCACCGGCATCATCGAGGTCGCGCCCGCCGGCGCGCTCGTCGGACTCGCGAAGCGCGCGCTCAAGGGCGTGCCCACCGTCGCAGTCAAGACCCCCGACGACCTGCCCGCGGCCATCGAGCTCATCGAGCAGGCCGCGTAGCCCGCGGCATCCGCGAATCACACGAGAGAGCGCACCATGACGAGACCCACCCTGCAGCAGTCGCACGGCCCCGCCTACACCCGCATCTACGCGGTCGGGGCGGCCCGCGGCGCGAACGTCGTGCCGAACGACGACCTCGTCGGGCCGATCGACTCCTCCGACGAGTGGATCCAGCAGCGCACGGGAATCATCACGCGCACGCGCGCCGGCGCCGACGTCTCGGCGCTCGACCTGGCCACGGAGGCCGCGCGCGAGGCCATCGAGCGATCGGGCGTCGCGCCCGAGCTCATCGACCTCGTCATCGTGGCCACGATCTCGAACGTGCAGCAGACCCCGTCGATGGCGGCCGTCGTGGCCGACAACATCGGAGCGAATCCCGCGGCCGCATACGACACCAACGCAGCCTGCGCGGGCTACGCCTACGCCGTCGCCCAGGCGGACGCCCTCATCCGTTCGGGGGCCGCCCACTACGCGCTCGTGATCGGTGCCGAGAAGCTCTCCGACGTCGTCGACCCCACCGACCGCTCGATCTCGTTCCTCCTCGGCGACGGCGCCGGCGCCGTCGTGATCGGCCCCAGCGACTTCCCGGGCATCGCGCGCACCATCTGGGGCTCCGACGGGTCGAAGGCGGGCGCGGTCGGCATGGACCACACCCTCACCGAGTTCCGCGACGGCACGGCCGCGTGGCCCACGCTCCGCCAGGAGGGTCAGACGGTCTTCCGCTGGGCGGTCTGGGACATGGCGAAGGTGGCGAAGCAGGCGCTGGATGCCGCGGGCGTGACGAGCGCGGACCTCGCGGCGTTCATCCCGCACCAGGCGAACATGCGCATCATCGACGAGTTCGCCAAGCAGCTGAAGCTTCCCGAATCGGTCGTGATCGCCCGGGACATCGCGACGACGGGCAACACGTCGGCCGCGTCGATCCCGCTCGCGACGCACCGCCTGCTCGAGGAGCATCCCGAGCTCTCGGGGGGCCTCGCCCTCCAGATCGGCTTCGGCGCCGGCCTCGTGTTCGGCGCCCAAGTGGTGGTTCTGCCCTGAGCCGCCGTCCCCCGTCCCTCTAGACTGTTCCTCGGTCACACGAGACACCCCTCAAGGAGAAGAACCATGGCATTGTCCACCGAAGAAGTGCTTGCCGGCCTGGCCGAGCTCATCAACGACGAGACCGGCATCGCGACCGACACGGTTGAGCTGGACAAGTCGTTCACCGATGACCTCGACATCGATTCCATCTCGATGATGACGATCGTCGTCAACGCCGAGGAGAAGTTCGACGTCAAGATCCCCGACGAAGAGGTCAAGAACCTCAAGACCGTCGGCGACGCCGTCGACTTCATCGTCAAGGCCCAGGCCTAGTCGCTGATCAGGATGGGCCGGCCGTGTGCCGGCCCATCCCCTCGACGCGACCACCGTTCACCTCCCCTGGAGTGTTTTCGTATGACCAAGAAGATCGTGATCACGGGCATCGGTGCGACCTCGCCCATCGGCGGCACCGCGCGTGACAGCTGGAAGGCGCTGCTCGCCGGCGAATCGGGCGCACGCACGCTCGAACACGACTGGGTGGCCGAGCTCGCGCTCCCCGTCACCTTCGCCGCGACGGCGAAGCAGAGCGCGGCCGACGTGCTCGAACGCCACGAGGTGAAGCGACTCGACCCGTCGAGCCAGTTCGCACTCATCGCCGGCCGCGAGGCCTGGGCGGATGCCGGGTCGCCCGAGGTGGCTCCCGAGCGGCTCGCCGTCGACTGGTCGACGGGCATCGGCGGCGTCTGGACGCTCCTCGACGCGTGGGACACCCTGCGCGAACGCGGACCCCGCCGCGTGCTGCCCATGACCGTGCCGATGCTCATGCCGAACGGTCCGGGCGCCGCGATCGGCATGGACCTGCACGCCCGCGCCGGCATCCGCACCGTCGTCTCGGCGTGCGCCTCGAGCACCGAGGCACTCGTCAACGCCTACGACCACCTGCAGGCGGGTCTCGCCGACGTCGTGATCGCCGGCGGCTCCGAGGCGGCGATCCACCCGCTGCCCATCGCGGCGTTCGCGTCGATGCAGGCGCTCTCGCGTCGCAACGACGAGCCCGCGATCGCGTCGCGTCCCTACGACCTCGGGCGTGACGGCTTCGTGCTCGGCGAGGGCGCGGCCGCGCTCGTCGTCGAGACCGAGGAGCACGCCAAGGCCCGCGGCGCCCGCATCTACGCCGAGCTGCTCGGCGGCGCGGTCACGAGCGACGCGTACCACATCACGGCGCCCGACCCCGAGGGTTCGGCAGCCGCGCGCGCCATGAAGACCGCGATCGAGGGTGCGGGCGCGAGCCTCACGGATGTCGCGCACGTCAACGCGCACGCGACGAGCACGCCGGTCGGCGACATCGCCGAGTACAACGCGCTCCGCCGCGTGTTCGGCGACCACCTCGACCGCATCGCGGTCACCGCCACCAAGGCGTCGACGGGTCATCTGCTCGGCGGCGCGGGCGCGATCGAGGCGCTGTTCACCGTGATGGCGCTCCACGAGCGCACCGCTCCGCCGACGATCAACCTCACCGAGCAGGACCCCGAGATCCCGCTCGACGTGGTCACCTCGCCGCGCGCCCTCGGCGACGGCGACCTCATCGCGATCAGCAACTCGTTCGGCTTCGGCGGGCACAACGCGGTCGCCGCGTTCCGCTCGGCCTGACGCGCGCAACACCCGCACCGCCGGATCACCGGCGGCACGCGTGCGAAGACCCCGGCCGCCCTGAGGGCGCCGGGGTCTTCGCATCGCATCGGGGTTTCGATCGTGCACCGCCGGGACCAGGTCGACCGGCTGACGCGTCACGCCACCGCCATGATGCGATCCCTCACCCCACCTGGTGCAGCCAGACGACCGGCGCGAAGTCGCTCGCGTGGCGGAACGGCTCGAGCTCGTCGTCCCACGCCTGCCCGAGTGCGAGGCGCAGCTCGCGGTGCAGCTCGCGGGCGTCGAGGCCGGCCACCTCCATGGCATAGCGCACGCGATCCTCGGGGATGACCATGTTGCCGGCGGAGTCGGTCTGCGCGTAGAAGACGCCGAGCTCGGGCGTGTGCATCCAGCGCGAGCCGTCGGAGCCCGGCCCCGGATCCTCGCTCACCTCGAATCGGAGGTGCTCCCAGCCGCGCAACGCCGACGCGAGTCGGGCGCCGCTGCCGGCGTCGCCCTCCCAGTAGAACTCGGCGCGCATGGCGCCACGCAGCACGGGCTGCTCGACCCAGTCGAAGTTCACCGGCGTGCCGAGCGCGCGCCCGGCCGCCCATTCGACGTGCGGGCACACGGCACGTGGTGCCGAGTGCACGAACAGCACTCCTCGCGCGGCGCGCAGTGCCCGCGTGTTCTGCTCCGCCATCTCCATCTCCGTTCGCTGAGGTTCGTCTTCCCCTACGACCTCGGAACGAGCGAGTGC
This sequence comes from Agromyces tardus, assembly GCF_003710805.1. GTDB lineage: Bacteria > Actinomycetota > Actinomycetes > Actinomycetales > Microbacteriaceae > Agromyces > Agromyces tardus. The sequence continues at coordinate 27,039 of NZ_RHHB01000006.1, forward strand.
GGCCTGTTCGATTGGCGACGGCATGCCGTCAGGGCGATTATGCCCGGTATTCCGGGCGCTGACAAGGGTGCCACGCCAACTGTATGCTCGGTGAGGAGTTCATTCGTTCGATCGAGGAGGACCGGATGGCGGTGCGCGACGCCCTGCTCGCCCTGCTGACCACGGGGCCCGCGTACGGCTTCCAGTTGCACGGCGGGCTCGCCGAGCGCACCGGGGGCCGGCGGACGGTCAACGTCGGCCAGACCTACGCCACCCTCGAGCGGCTCGCGAAGCAGCGCCTCGTCGAGCCCGCCGGCGCGACCGACGACGGGCTGCCGCTGCATCGCCTCACCGCCGCCGGCGAGGCCGCAGCACAGGCCTGGCTGGCGGGCGCGGATGCTGCGGGCGCCGACCCGTGGGACGAGACCGTCGACCGGGTGCTCGTCGCGCTGTCCCTGCCGGGCATCGACGCCGCGTCGATCATCGACGCCGAGGGCGCGAAGTGGCGAGAGCGTCAGTCGGCGGTCGGCGCGTCGGCCGCGGCATCCGAGGGGCCCGCGGATTCCGCGCACCGCGGACTCGTCGACCTCGCCTCGGCCGCGGAGGCCGCCCGCGCCCGCGCGGCCCTCGACTGGCTCGCTGCGGTCGCCGCGGTCGACGAGTCGGCGCTCTCGTTCGCCCCGAGCGGCACGCGCCCCAAGCGGGGCCGACGCCCCTCGGCCGCTCCGGCCGCGTGACCGGGCGCGGTCAGGCGTCGGCCGCCGCGTAGCTGTCGACGATCGCGAGGTCGAGCGGGAAGTCGACGGGGAAGTCGCCGAAGAGCAGCTCGCCCGCGGCCTTCGCGGTGTCGAGCACCGCGGCCGCCACGGCGTCGGCGTGCTCCGCGGGCGTGTGCACGATCAGCTCGTCATGCAGGAAGTACACGAGGTGCGGCACGCGGTCGAAGGCCGGTCCGGATGCCGCAGCAGCATGCCTCGCCGGGGCGGTGTCGCCGATCGCGGTCAGCCGGGCTCGCAGCGCCGCCATCCAGCAGAGCGCCCACTCGGCCGCACTCCCCTGCACCACGAAGTTGCGCGTGAACCGGCCCCAGTCGCGTGCCGTCGAGCGCGCACGCCGCTCGTCGGCGGCCGTGGCATCCGGCTGGCTCGCCCGCGATTGCACCTCGTGCCAGGCCGGGCCGGGGCGAGGAGACGACCGGCCGAGCAGGGTCGTGACCGACCTGCCGCGCTCCCCCTCGCGGGCGGCGGCGTCGACGAGCGCCATCGCCTTCGGATAGGCGCGGGCGAGTCGCGGCACGAGCCGGCCGCTCTCCCCCGTGGTCGCGCCGTACATCGCGCCGAGCATCGCGATCTTCGCCTGCGAGCGCGTCTCGACGACGCGCGCATCGACGATGCCGCCGTACAGGTCGCGTCCGCGCGCCGCCTCGGCCATGGCCGTGTCGTGCGACATGCCGGCGAGCACGCGCGGCTCGAGCTGCGCGGCATCCGCCACGACGAGCCGCCAGCCGGGATCGGCGGTCACCGCGGCCCGCACGTTCTTCGGCAGCTGGAGTGCGCCACCGCCCGAGGTCGCCCATCGCCCCGTCGCGGTGCCGCCGGGCACGTAGTCGGGGCGGAAGCGCCCGTCGGCCACCCACTCCTCGATCCACGCCCAGCCGTTCGCGCCGAGCAGCCGGGCCAGCTTCTTGTAGGCGACGACCGGTTCGATGGCCGGATGCTCGTGCTCCCGCAACTCCCATCGGCTCGTGGAGGTCACCGGGAGCCCCACGCGCTGCAGGGCGCGCAGCAGGTCGACCTGCGAGTCGAGGTTGAGTGCCGGGGCAGCGAGTTCTGCGCGAACGGTGGCAGCGAGCTCCTCCATGCGGGCCGGCTTGCGGCCCACGGGCGGCCTCGGCCCGAGCTCGGCCTCGAGCACGCCCTCGTGCACCGCCCGATTCCACGGAAGGCCGGCGGCCTGCAGCTCCGCGCCGATGAGCGCCCCGGCGGACTCGGCGGCGAGCAGGAGCCGCAGTGCGGCGGGAGTCTCGCTGTCGCGCACGACCGCGAGCTGCCGGTCGTGCTCGGCGACGATCGCCGCGAGCGTCGGCGGCGCGGCATCCGCCGGCCCGTTCCAGGACGGGTCGCGGTTCGGACGGGGGGCGGGCGTGTCGTCGAGGTCGAACAGGGCCGGGCCGTCGACGGCTGCCGGCACGGGTGCCGCCGCCTCGACGGCGACGCCCTCGTTGGGACCGTGCGGCAACCAGTCCGGACGATCGCCGAGGCGCTCGGTCGCGACGGCGGCCCGGGTCGAGTTCGCGAGGATCGCGCCGCAGAGTCGCAGGTCATGGCAGCGCTCGACTCGCACCCCGGCCGCGAGCAGTTGCGGAAGGAACTCGCGGGTGTCGATCCACACCCAGCGCGGGCGCTGCGGCTCGTACCTGTGCACGAGCGCTGCGAGGTCGAGGCGATCGGATGTCGCGAGCACCTCGCCGCCGCGGTCGGGATCGACGAGGGACACCAGGCCGGCCCCGTCTGTTCCGACCACGATGCGCACCCCCTGATTCTCGCCCGAGCAGCCGACATCGGCGATCCCGCAGTCGGATGTCGGCGGTCGGCCGAAGAATGCGGTCATGCAACGGATGACGGCGAAGCCGAGGTTCAGGGGAACGCACGAATGGTCGCGGTGAGCTTCGCCTGCGGCCACGGCGAGCAGGCGGGCGTGCCCGGGGTCGTCTCGCTACGGCGACCCTGCCCCGTGTGCATGCTCCTGCACGAGACGCAACGGTCGCGGTCCGAGCTCCTCGGGCGGGTGGCGCCGCCCGAACGCCGGGCGCTCGCCGGCGAGACCCGCGTCGGTGCACGATACACGTGGCGCTGCGCCCGTGGGCACGACCGGTACACGGCGACCGTGCTCGACGTGCTCACGGGTCCGAGCTGCGCGAAGTGCATGGCGAACGCCGCGGCGCCCGGTGCGGCTCGCGAGGCGGGGATGGCGTTCATGAAGCCGGGGCTCCGCGTGGGCACCTCGATGACCGAGCAGCGGCTGCGGATGCTGCTCGGCGAGCGGATCCGGCTGCATCACCGCGTGAATGCGGTGCGCATCCGCCGTATGTTCTACGGCAAGCAGGAGGTGTGGCCCGACATCCTCGTGCCGCAGCTGCGGGTCGCAGTCGAGTACGACGATCCCGGCCGCTCGCGCCGCGCGCATCTCGGGCTCAAGGAGGCGTCCGATCTCGAGAAGGACGACGCGCTGCGCGAGGTGGGTTGGGAGGTCATCCGCATTCGGGCGGGCGGGCTCGAGTCGTTCGGTCCGTACAGCGTCGTCTGCCGCACGCTCACCGTCGAGGCGGTCGACGAGGTGGTGCGATTGATGGCCGAGATCCGCGGCCAGGCGGCGGTGGACGCACTCCGCGTGGATGCGGCATCCGCCTCCTGACGGCGCGCCGCGACCGTCTGTGGAGGATCGCCGCACGGGTCGTCGTGGCTCGATAGGGTGAGAGCCGCCCTCGCCGTGCCGGCGAGGGTCTCGCGTGCAGAGAGGTCCTCGAGTGCTCCTTCCCTTCCTCATCGTGGGAGGCCTCGGCCTCGTGATCCTCGTCGTGTCGCTCGTGCTGGGCGACGTGTTCGATCACCTCGAGATCGGCGACGGCGCGATCTCCGGAACGGCCCTGGCGGTCGGACTCGTCGTCTTCGGGGCCGCGGGTGCCATCACCGCGAGCCTCGGCTGGGAGCTCGTCTGGGCGTACGTGCTGGCGGGTGTGCTCGCCGCCCTCGCGTACGCCTTCAGCGCCCTCGCGGTGCGTTCCCTCACCCGCAGCTCCGACGGCGTCCCGCAATCGGCGCTCGGCCTCACCGGCGTGACGAAGTCGTCGGTCTCCGCTGCGGGCGGCGAGGTCAGCCTCGACGGTCCCGGCGAGCTCGAACGCCGGCTCGCGTACTCCGACCTGCCGATCCCCGAGGGCGTCCGCGTGCGAGTCGTCGAGCACGCGGGAACCCGGGTCAAGGTCGAGGCCGCGTGACGGCCCGTCCCGTCCGCCGCCCAACCTGCACCGCCCCCACACGGCATCACCCGAACCCCCGGAAGGAACCATGCTGACCCCCGAGCTCATCCAGGTCATCTCGATCGTCGCGATCGCGATCGCACTGCTCAGCCTGCTCGTCTTCATCGCACGACGCATCCGACGCGTGCCGCCCAACGAAGCACTCGTCATCGTCGGGCGCGGCGCCGGCCGCGCCGCATCCGGCGAGCCCGTCACGGGCCAGCGCGTCGTCATCGGCGGCCGTACGTTCGTGTGGCCGATCCTGCAGCAGGGCTTCGCGATCTCGCTCGAACAGCGCCAGATCGGCATCACGGTCGAGGGCGTCGACAAGAACCGCATCAAGATCGCCATCAAGGCGTCGATCAACTTCAAGGTGAGCGGCACCGAAGACGGCGTGCGCCGCGCCGCCCAGCGGTTCCTCTCGCAGCAGGAACTGCTGACCGAGATCATCAAGGAGTCGCTCGAGGGCTCGCTGCGCTCGATCGTGGGCGACATGACGATCGAGCAGATCATCTCCGACCGCAAGAGCCTCTCGGACCGGGTCGTCGCCGAGACGAAGACCGACCTCGTCGAGCAGGGCCTGCAGGTCGACCTCCTCAACATCTCCGACATCTCGACCCCGGGCAGCGACTACCTCGCGAACCTCGGCCGCGCCGAGGCCGCCCGAGCCCGCCAGGTCGCCGAGGTGAGCGAGGCGGAGGCCGCCCGTGCCAGCGAGTTCGCGCGCATCGAGGCGGCAGAGCAGATCGCCGAGCGGCAGAAGGCGCTGAGCCTCAAGCAGGCGATCATCAAGGCTGAGACCGACCGGGCGAACGCCGAAGCGGCCGCGGCCGGCCAGCTCGCGAAGGCCGAACAGGACAAGCTCGTGGCCGTGCAGGAGCGGGACGCTCTCTCGGAGCAGGCGCTCGTGACCCAGGAGCGCCTCGACATCGAGATCCGCAAGCCGGCCGAGGCCGAAGCATACGCCGAGGTGCAGCGCGCGACCGCGCAGCGCGACGCCGCGAACGCCAGCACCGAGGCCGAGGCGTACAAGCGCACCAAGATCGCCGAGGCGAACAAGGTCGCAGCGGTGCAGGACGCCGAGGCGGCCGCGACCTCCGTCCGCGTGTCCGGCGAGGCGGAGCGCGACCGACAGGTGGCGCTCGCCGCGGGCATCCGCGCCGAGGGTGAGGCGAAGGCCGCCGCGGTGCAGGCCGAGGGGCTCGCCGACGCGGCTGCGACCGACGCCAAGGCCGAGGCGCTGAAGAAGTACGGCGAGGCCGCACTGGCGCAGGAGATCATCTCGCGGCTGCCCGAGATCGTGCGGGCCGCGGCCGAGCCCATCTCCAACATCAAGACGCTCACCGTCGTCTCGACCGACGGTGCGAGCGCCGTCACGAAGACCGTGGGCCAGGTGCTCGGCGAGGGCACCGAGGTCGTGAAGTCGCTCACGGGGCTCGATGTCGGCGCGATCCTCGCGGGTCTGGCCGGCGGACAGCTCGTGAAGGCCGACGCGCGCGCCGAGTAGGAGCGGCGTCGACGGGGAGCGGGCCGTCCGGCCCGCTCCCCGTTCCGCGTCCTCGGGAGCATCGGCCCTCGACCTCGGCAACCGCACGGTCGAGCTCCTCCCCCAGCCGCCCGCGCACACCGACACCCGATCTCGTCGTCTTCGCGGCCGCGGAGCCCACGTTCGATCCTCGGCCCCCTCGACGCGCTCGCCGTCACGCGTTGTCGAGGAACGCGATCACGGCGAGCACCCGGCGATGGTCTCCGTCATCCTCGTCGCCGAGGTCGAGCTTGCCGAGGATGCGGTGCACGTGCTTCTCCACCGTGGTCTCCGAGACCGTGAGCACGCGGGCGATACCGAGGTTCGAGCGGCCCTGCGCCATCAGGGAGAGCACCTCGCGTTCGCGCGGGGTGAGTCCGGCGAGCGGATCCCGCGCCCGCCGCGCGAGGACGAGCTCCTGCACGAGCGCCGGGTCGATGACCGATTCCCCCACCCTCACTCGCTCGAGGGACGAGAGGAAGTCGCTCACCATCGAGATGCGCTGCTTCAGCAGGTACCCGATTCGCGGACCGCTCGCGAGCAGCTCGATCGCATGCTCCACCTCTGCATACGACGACAACACCATGATCGCGATCGACGGCACCTCGGCCCTCACGGCTTTCGCCGCGATCAGGCCCTCGATCGTGTGGGTCGGGGGCATGCGGATGTCGATGATCAGGAGTTGCGGCTCGAGCTCCTGCGCGAGCTCGAGGATGCGTGTCGCCTCCGCGACCTGCGCGACGACGTCGTAGCCCGATTGCGTCAAGAGGCTGGCGAGACCCTCCCTGAGCAGGACGTCGTCGTCGGCGATCATCGCGGTGATTCCCGGCATCACGTTCCCAGACCGTTTCTCGGTATTTGTGCCAGTCTGAGCGCGGACGGGGCTGGAGACAACAGGTCGGAGCCGTATCGAGGTACTGCATGCAGGAAATCTTCCCGAGCACTGACGTGATCGCCGCCGAGCTGGCGGCGCTGCGGACCGCGGCCGCCCTGGTGGCGCGAGGGGCATCGCCGCGGGTGGTCCTCGAGAGCGTGGCGCGTCACGTCGCCGTCGCAGTGGAAGCGGACTTCCTGGAGATCCTGCAGTTCGATGAACACGATCGACCCCGGGTCATCGCCGCGTGGGCGTCACGAGGCGACCGCGTGCTCGCCCTGGAGCGATGGGCGCTCGACGACGACCGTGCCGCGCGACGGATCGCCACGACGCGCGCCCCCACCCGGGAGGACGCCGGCGATGGCGGTCCGGATGCGACGTCCGAGAACGCCGGCGAACGGCACGGCATCAGGTCGTCCGTCGGCGTGCCGGTGCTGCTGCAGGACCGGGTATGGGGAGCGATCTTCGTGCACTCGATCGGCGACCAGCCGCTGCCCGACCAGACCGAAGCCCGCCTGCTGGGGCTGACCCAGCTCATCGCCTCGGCAGTGGCAAACAGCCACGCGAACACTGCGGTGGAGGAGCTCGCAGCGGATCAGGCCGCGCTGCTGCGCGTCGCGGAGTTGGTGGCTCGCGGCGCGCCGCCGGTGGAGGTGTTCGCGGCCGTCGCCGAGGAACTCGGGCGGGTCGTGAACGCCGCCGGTGCGAAGATGCTCCGCTACGAGAAGGACGGAATGGCCACGTTCCTCGCCAGCTGGGGCTCCCTCGAGGCAGGGATACCGGCCGGCACCCGGCTCAGCATCACCGGCACCAGCGTGACCGGGCAGATCTTCGCCACCGGCCGTCCCGCACGCGTGGACGACTACGGCACTGCGACCGGGGCGATCGCCGCCCTCCAACGATCCGCGGGGATGCGCTCGGCGGTCGGCGCCCCCATCGTCGTCGACGGCGGCCTCTGGGGCGCACTGGTCGTCGGCACCGTCGCCGCCGATCCGCTGCCACCGCACACCGAGCAGCGCATCACGAAGTTCGCCGACCTCGTCGCCGTCGCACTCTCGAACCTGGAGGCGCGCGTCGCGCTGCACGCCCTCGCCGACGAGCAGGCGGCGCTGCGGCGGGTGGCCACGGTCGTCGCACGAGGAGAGTGGGATGTCACCTCCGCCACCATCGTCCGCGAGGTGGCGCTCCTCCTGGAGGTCGACGGGTCCGTACTGCTCCGATACGAAGCAGACGAGACAGTGACGGTCCTCGCCGCGTGGGGATCGCCCGACATGACCGACTACGTCGGCCAGCGGCTGGCGTTCGACGGCGACAATCCGGCGGCGCAGGTGTGGCGCACCCGGCGACCCGCCAGGCAGGAGGATTTCGGGGACGCCCGGGGGACGCTCGCCGAGCTCACTCGACGTGAAGGCATCACCTGCGTGGTCGCCAGCCCGGTGATCGTCGAGAACCAGCTGTGGGGCGCGGTCGTCGTGGTCAGCACCGAGCCGGAGAAGCTCCCGGCCGACACGGAGGAGCGCATCGGGCAGTTCACCGAGCTCGTGGCCACCGCGATCGGGAACATGAAGTCGCGGCTGGACCTGATCGAGTCCCGAGCCCGGATCGTGCAGACGGCCGACCTGACCCGCCGGCGGTTCGAGCGCGACCTGCACGACGGCATTCAGCAACGCCTGGTGAGTATCGCGCTCGACCTCCACGGCGCGCGCGAATCACTTCCGCCCGAGCTCGAACGCTCCCGGGCGAAGCTCTCCGGGGTCGCCACTCAACTCGCGGACGCGCTCGAGGACCTTCGGGAACTCTCGCGGGGCCTGCACCCGGCGATCCTCTCCGAGGGCGGACTCGAACCCGCGATCCGTTCCCTGGCACGCCGGTCTCCCGTGCCGGCGAGCGTGCGGCTCGAGCACCTGCCGAGGCTCGCCGATCCCGTCGAGGTCGCCGCGTACTACGTCGTCTCGGAATCGCTCGCGAACGCCGGGAAGCATGCGCACGCAGCGCTGGTCGACATCACCGTGCGCTGCCACGACGGCCGTCTCGAAGTCACCGTGGTGGACGACGGCGCCGGGGGTGCCGATCCCTCCCTCGGGACCGGGTTGACCGGCCTGGTCGATCGCGTCGAGGCGCTGGGCGGCTCGATCAGCGTCCGGAGTCCCAAGGGACAGGGCACCCGCCTGATCGCGACGTTGCCCATCACGGGCTAGCTCCCCGTGGGCACCCCCCTGCCAGCCGGGGGTCCGATCCTCCCGCTGGGATGCAGCCAAGACGGATGCTGGCGTGATCGACGCGCCGCTCCCCCGTCGCGATGCTGGAGCGGTCCGGAGACTCCGGCAGAACGACGGCGAGGACCACCATGAGCATCACCGCGACATCCCCGACCCGGCCAACCATCGTGCTCGTGCACGGCGCGTTCGCAGAGTCCTCCAGTTGGAGCGGGCTGATCGCGATCCTGCTGCGCGAGGGCTATCCGGTGATCGCGGTCGCGAATCCGCTCCGGGGCGTGCGACTCGACGCCGACTACCTCCGAGCCGTCCTCGATGACGTCTCCGGGCAGATCATCCTCGTCGGCCACTCCTACGGCGGCACGGTGATCACGAACGCGGCGACGGGAAACGCCGACGTGAGGGCGCTCGTGTACATCGGGGGATTCGCTCCCGACGCGGGAGAGACCGCCGCCGAACTCGCCGGCCGGTACGAGGGCGGTACCCTCGGCGACACGTTGACCGCGGTCGCGCTTCCCGACGGCGGCAACGACCTGTACATCGTCCAGGGCAAGTACCGCGCCCAGTTCGCAGCCGACTCCTCCGAGGCGGATGCCGCGCTCATGGCCGCGACGCAACGACCCATCGTCGAAGCCGCACTCAACGAGCCGTCCGGCGAACCCGCTTGGAAGTCGATTCCCTCGTGGTTCCTGTTCGGCTCCGACGACAGGAACATCCCCGCCGCCAGCCACCGCTTCATGGCGGACCGAGCCGGCGCTCGCAAGACGGTCGAGCTGCAGGGCGGCTCCCACAGCGTGGCGGTACCCGAGGCGGCCACGGTGGCCGACCTCATCCGCGAGGCGGTCGCCGCCGTCGCCCACGACGACGGCGCGTAGACGCATCCACCCTCGCCAGCAGAGACTGAGGAGACTGAGGAGACATCATGATGGCATCGCACCCGGGGTCGACGACCGTCGTCCTCGTGCACGGCGCGTTCGCCGACGCGGGCAGCTGGGGACCGGTCATCGATCGGTTGCTCGCCGCCGGCATCCCCGTGCGAGCACCTGCAGTCCCGCTCCGCGGGCTCCGTTCCGATTCCGCGTACATCGCGAGCTTCATCTCCCAGATCCCCGGGCCCGTGCTCGCCGTCGGGCACTCCTACGGGGGTGCGGTGATCAGCAACGCCGCCACCGAGGCCACCAACGTCACCGGGTTGGTGCTCGTGTCCGGCTTCGCGCCCGAGCAGGACGAGGCCCTGAGCGAGGCCGAGGGCACCTCGCGCGACAGCGCCCTGGCCCCCGCCCTCGTGCAGGCGCAGTTCCCGACCGGCGTCGGCGACGAGACGGCGATCGAGCTCTACGTCGATGCCGACGAGTTCCCGGCGGTCTTCGCTGCGGATCTCCCGGCAGCGCTCGCCGCGACGCTCGCGGCGTCACAGCGGCCGATCGCCGCATCCGCCTTCGACGAGAAGTCCGGCGCCCCGGCCTGGAAGAGGCTTCCGACCTGGTCGGTCGTCGCCACGGGCGACAAGGCGGCAGGTTCCGACGTGCTGCTCTCGATGGCGCGACGGGCCAACGCCGAGACCCTCCAACTCGAGGGCTCGCACCTCATCATGATGTCCCAGCCCGAGCCGGTGACCCAGGTCATCCTCACCGCGCTCGAGACGGTCGGGTGAGCGCCATGTCGAACCCGCGACCCCCCGACGAACTGGCGTCCAAGCTCAAGCGGACCGAACTGCAGCGCGAGCACTCCTCGATCCCCGGCCGGGACATCGTGCAGGTGCTCACCGAGATTCCCGTCGGCGTCGAGTCGGGTTGGCACATCCACCCCGGTGAAGAGGTGGGCTACATCCTCGCCGGAACCGTCGAGATGCGCATCGAGGGGCAGCCCACGCTCAGCCTGAACGCCGGCGACCCATTCCTGATGCCGCCCGGCACGGCCCACAACGCGCGCGACCTGGGTCCCGGTACCGGCATGATGCTCTCCACGTACATCGTCGACGCCGAGCAGGCCCTGGCCACGTTCGTGCACGTCGACTGAGCCCGGACGGCCGGCCAAAGCTCACGCCGGATCGGCCGAGGAGGGAACGGCGAACATGGCGCATCCGGAACTCGGCCCACTGCGCAGCATCCGCACCCGGGACCTGGAAGTCGGGTACCTCGACGCGGGGCCGGACGGTGGGAAGCCGGTCATCCTCCTGCACGGGTACCCCTACGACATCCACAGCTACTCGGAGGTCGTTCCGCTGCTCGCCGCCCGGGGGCGACGCGTCATCGTCCCCTACCTCCGTGGGCACGGACCCACCCGGTCCCTCACCGACGCCGGCCGCTCAGGACAGCAGGCCGCACTCGGCGCCGACCTCGTCGCCCTCATGGATGCCCTCGGTCTCGACCGCGCCACCTACGCCGGGTACGACTGGGGCGGCCGAGCGGCCTGTGTCGCCGCAGCGCTCTGGCCGGAGCGGTGCGACGGCGTCGTGAGCGTGAACGGGTACCTCATCCAGGACATCCAGGCCGCCGCACGGCCGATCGCCCCCGCCCTCGAAGCCGGGTTCTGGTACTTCTACTACTTCGCCACCGAACGGGGCCGAGCCGGCCTCACCGCGAACCGCGCCGAGATCGCTCGGATCATCTGGACTCGCAACTCACCGCGTTGGTCGTTCACCGACGCCGACCTGCAGGAGGCGGCGCGCGCGTTCGAGAACCCCGACTACGTCGAGGTCGTGATCCACTCGTATCGCCACCGGCTCGGCCTCGCGCCGGGTCACCCGGACTATGCGGCACTCGAGCGACGCCTCGCGCTCGCGCCGCCCGTGACGGCACCGGCGGTGACCCTCGACGGCGCCGCCGACGGCAATTTCCCCGCGACCGACGGCACCGGTTACGCCGCCCACTTCACTGGCCGTCATGCGCACCATGTCGTGCCCGACGCAGGACACAACCTCCCGAGGGAGGCGCCGCACGCGTTCGCGGACGCGGTGCTCGAACTGGCCGTGCTCCGGAGCGACGCACACGACGCTCCGGAGCACGCGAACGGGGTCTGAACTCATGGCGGGGTGGGAGTCGAGTGCGGTCTCGGTCGGCTCAGACGGCAGGACGCGATGCGAGTGGGCGACCCTGCATGAAGCGGATGCCGCGCTGCTGGCCTACCACGACCAGGAGTGGGGAACGCCGCGCTCCGAGACGGCGCCGGTGTTCGAAGCACTGTCGCTCGGGATCTTCCAGGCGGGTCTCGGCTGGTTGACGGTCTTCCACAAACGCGAGGCATTCCGTGCCGCGTTCCACGGCTTCGACCCGGCCCGAGTGGCAACCATGACCGAGCGGGACGTCGCCGCGCTGCTGCAGGATGCGTCGATCATCAGGAACGAAGCGAAGATCAGGGCGACCGTGCACAACGCCGGGGTGCTGGTCGGGGCCCGTGACGCGCTCGCGGATGTCGCGTTCTCGTTCCGGGCGGCCGGCCTGGGGCGACCGACTCGGGGCGTCGACGTCCCCTCGCGCACCGACGCGTCGGACGCGCTGAGCCGTCGGCTGAAGGCCGAGGGGTACGCCTTCATCGGCCCCACGAGCACCTACGCGTTCATGCAGACGATCGGCGTCGTGAACGACCACGTCGCGGGGTGCTTCCGCGGTGACGAGCTCGATGCGCGTGGCCGTGTCCGGGTTCCGGACGAGGAACCACCCCACGGCTCCGGGCTCCCCCGCTGACCGGTCGTCACCTCGCCGCGATGAGGGCCTGGGGTGCTGCCTGCTTCATCCGGGACTGCAGCCAGCGGAGCTGCACTTCGATGTCGCGCTCGCTGTCGGCGACGAGGTCGAGCAGTTCGACGTCCCTCAGGGCCTGCGCCGCCTGCTTCACCATCATCCACGTGACATCGGCGAAGCTCGCGAGGAGGTACACGTCCTGCAGGTCGCGCAGCAGGCCGAGCGGGCCCGTGCGAGGCTCCCCCAGCCCTTGGGTGTGGAGCCGTTCGGGTTCGTCGTCCGCCGGGGCCGCACCGTAGCGCGCGATCACCGCTGCGAGACGCTCACGGCGGGCGTCGCACTGCGTGGCGAGCGTCAGGCAGAGGAAGTGCACGTCCGGCTCGTCGCCGTGGGCTTCGGCGACCTGACGGTACGAGTCGGCGAGGGTCTGCTCCGACCCGGCGAGCAGGGACAGGTAGACCGGGAGCTTCATCGCTCGACCTCGACTCGGGTCACCCGGACGGCGGCCGTCTTGAACACCGGCTGCTTCGAGACGGGATCCCATTCGGTGATCGTCAGCTCGTTCGCGGCGGTCGGGCGGCGCTGCTCGGCACTCTCGGGTGCGTCCCAGTAGCCGTAGTGGAAGGGCGCGAAGACCGTGCCCGGCCGGATGCCCGTGACCCGAACGGGTGCGACGAGTCGGCCCCGACGCGACCGCACCTCGACCATGTCGCCGTCGCCGAGACCCCGCGCTGCGGCATCCGCCTCGGCCAGCTCGACCCACACGGACGGAGCGGCGGCATCGAGCTCGGGTGACCGCGCCGTCTTCGTGCGGGTGTGGAAGTGGTACACCGAACGACCGGTCGTGAAGCGCAGCGGGTACCCGTCGTCCGGCGGTTCGTGCGGACCGGAGTACGCGGCGGCCTTGAGGAACGCGCGACCGTCGGGCCGCTGCGCCGAGAACGCCTGCTCGCCGACGTCCGCCCCGGTTGCCAGGTCATGGCCGTAGGTCTCGCAGTACTCCGGGTACGTCGGGAAGTCGGCGTCGGCGTAGAGCCGCCGGATGCTCGTCGTCTCGCCCTCGCGGCGCGGCCACTGGATGCCGCTCTCACGACGGAGGTCGTCGTAGGAGATGCCCGTGTAGTCGCACGGCCGCCCGCGCGAGCACTCCTGCCAGGCACGGTAGGCGTCGTCGGGTCCGGCCCACTCGAGCAGTGGGCGGCCGTCGTCGCGGCGGAAGTCCATGCGCCGGGCGTAGTCGAGGAAGATGTCGAGGTCGGCGCGCGCCTCGCCGGGCGGCTCGACGGCCTGCTCGGAGAGGTGCACGGTGCGCGTCGCATTGGTGAAGGTGCCGGTCTTCTCCCCCCATCCCGCCGCGGGCAGCACCACGTCGGCGAGTTCGGCGGTCTCGGTGAGGAAGAGGTCCTGCACGACGACGAACGTCTCGGGCTTCGCGAGGATGTCGCGGATGCGCGAGAGCTGCGGCAGCGAGACCGCCGGGTTGGTGGCCGAGATCCACAGGAAGCGGATGGAGCCCTGTTCCACGTAACGGAAGAGCTGCATCGCGTGCGTCGGGGGCGCCCAGTGCGGGATCACGAGCGGGTCGACGCCCCAGAGCCGCGCGAGTTCGGCGACGTGGTCCGGGTTCTCCCAGTTGCGGAATCCGGGAAGGTCGCCGTCGGCGCCGGTCTCGCGGTTGTTCTGCGCGGTCGGCTGGCCGTTCATCTGCAGGATGCCCGCGCCGGGCCGGCCGATCATGCCGCGCAGCAGATGCAGGTTGTTGACCTGGCACGACGCGGCGGTCGCCTGCGACGACTGGTAGAAGCCCTGCAGCACGGTCGACAGCACGCGCTCGGAGGTGCCGAAGATGCGGGCGGCCTCGCGGATGTCGGATGCCGCGACCCCGCACACCTCGGCCGCGCGCTCGGGCGACCACTGCTCGGCCTCGCGGCGAAGCGCGTCGAGGCCGAGGGTGTGGGCGGTGACGTACGCGTCGTCCGCCCAACCGTTGGCCAGGACCTCGTGCACGAGGGCGAGCATGAGCGCCAGGTTCGTCCCGGGGTTCACCGCGAGGTGCACCACGGCGCGCTTCGCGACCGGCGTCTCGCGCGGGTCGACCACGACGAGCACGGGCGGTTCGGGGCCGTCGAGGCGATCGAGCACGCGCGACCACAGCACGGTCTGGGTTGCGGCCATGTTGTGGCCGAAGAGGAACAGCGCGTCGCACTCGTCGATGTCCTCGTAGCAGCCCGGCTGGCCGTCGGCGCCGAACGTCTCCTTCAGCGACGACGCGGCCGTGGCGGTGCACAGCCGGGTGTTGCCGTCCATGTGCGGCGTGCCGATGCCGGCCTTGCCGATGACGGCGAGCGCGTAGTACTCCTCGAGGAAGAGCTGGCCGCTCGTGTAGAAGCCGTGGCTCAGCGGGCCGACCTCGTCGAGGAGCGCGCGGCTTCGTTCGACGATCATGGCCATCGCCTCGTCCCAGCTCGCGGGGACGAGCTCGCCGTCGCGCCGCACGAGCGGAGTGGTGAGCCGGTCGTGATGCTCCATGCCCTGCCAGCTCGCGTACAGGCCCTTCGGCCCGAGGCGGCCGTGGTTGATCGCATCGTCGATGCGGCCGCGGATGCCGACCATGCGGCCGTCCTTCACTGCGATGTCGCAGCCGCATCCGTTGCTGCACAGCGCGCACGCCGAGCGCACCCATCGGTCGACGTCCTCCTCGGCGATGCCCTCGGCGAGGAGCTGGTCAGCACGGTCCGGCCAGCGGTCGCCGCGGCCGAACGGGGTCCGGTGGCCCCACACATCCCGCACCCGGCCGCGCGCAGCTCCGGTCGTGACGGTCGTGCCTTCGTCGGTCATCGCCTCACTCTCCGCGCGGTGCCGGCGCGGTTCAACCCCCTTGCGCCGGGCGGTCGCACCCGTCCCACGCCCGGCGGTAGAGGGTCGGATGCCGCTGATGCGCGCTGCCACGACCCCGGGGGTCACCAGTAGCCACGACCAGTGACGACGACGGGCGCGACGAACGGATGCGACGGGCAGGCTCGATGCTGTCACCAGACCCACGAGGTCACCGAAAGGAAATCATCATGAGCACCATCATCGATCGCACCACCGCCATCCGGCCGTTCGCCGTCGAGTTCTCTCAGGAGCAGATCGACGACGCGCGCCGGCGCATCGCGGCGACTCGGTTCCCGAGCCGGGAGCTCGTCCCGGACCGCTCGCAGGGGGTGCAGCTCACGACGCTGCAGGCGCTTGCGCGGTACTGGTCGGGCGAGTACGACTGGCGCAGGGTCGAACGTCGGCTGAACGCGCTGCCGCAGTTCACGACCGAGATCGACGGGGTCGAGATCCACTTCATCCACGTTCGGTCGCCGCACGAGAACGCGATGCCGCTGATCATGACGCACGGCTGGCCCGGTTCGGTCGTCGAGCTGCTGGACACCATCGGCCCGCTGACCGACCCGACCGCGCACGGCGGCTCGGCCGAGGACGCGTTCCACGTCGTGCTGCCGTCCCTGCCCGGCTACGGCTTCTCCGGCGAACCGACCGAGCTCGGCTGGGAGAACGGCCCCATCGCGAGCGCCTGGGCCACGCTCATGGACCGCCTCGGCTACACGCGCTACGTCGCCCAGGGCGGCGACGTGGGCGCCGCGGTCACCGACGCGATGGGCCGCCAAGGACCCGACGGGCTGATCGGCATCCACATGAACCTGCTCGCCCTCGCGATCGGCGTCAAGGACATCCTCCCGGCGGAGTCGGAGCCGGAGCGCGCCGCGCACGCGGCCCTCGACGCGTTCACCACGGACGGCTTCGGCTACTTCCTCGAGCAGTCGACGCGTCCGCAGACGATCGGCTACTCGCTGCTCGACTCGCCGATCGGCCTCGCCGCCTGGATGCTCGACCACGACACCGACAGCTACCTCAAGATCAGCCGCGCGTTCGTCGACGGCGACCCCGTCGGCAACCTCACCCGAGACGAGATCCTCGACAACATCACCCTGTACTGGATGACCGGTACCGGCGCGTCGGCCGCCCGGTGGTACTGGGAGTTCGGCCGGTTCCTGGCCGCCTCCCACGGCCAGACCCCGCCACCCGTGCAGGTGCCGGTCACGTTCACGACCTTCCCGGGCGAGCTCTTCGCGTCTCCGCGCTCGTGGGTCGAGACGGTCTACCCGACGACCACGTACTTCAACGAGGCCGACCGCGGTGGCCACTTCGCGGCCTGGGAGGAGCCCGAGCTCTTCACGGCCGAGGTGCGGGCTGCGTTCAGGTCGCTGCGCTGATGTTCGCGCTCCGCGCCTACGCACCGGGCGAGCCGGAACGGCTCGCCTTCGAGAAGGCCCCGTCGCCCGACCTCGGCCCGCGGGATGTCCTGGTCCGAGTGCACGCCAGCGCCGTGAGCCCGGGCGAGCTGGACTGGCCGGGTGCGTGGCTCGACCACGACGGCACGCCCCGCGTGCCGCCGATCATCCCGGGGCATGAAGTCGCGGGCCTCGTCGTGGCCGTCGGCCCGGACGCGACGGGCTTCGCCCTCGGCGACGAGGTGTTCGGGTACATCGACGCCCATCGTGACGGATCCGACGCGGAGTACGTCGCAGTCAGGTCGGACGCCGGCGAACTCGCCCAGAAGCCCGCGACGCTCACCCACGCGGAGGCGGCGGCAGTCCCGCTGTCCGCCCTGACGGCGTGGCAGGCGCTCTTCGATCACGGAGACCTGCAGTCGGGTCAGCGCGTGCTCGTCCACGGCGGTGCCGGGGGCGTCGGGACGTTCGCCGTCCAGTTCGCCCGCTGGCGGGGCGCTCACGTCCTGGCGACGAGTTCCGAGCGCGATCGTTCGTTCGTGGGCGAACTCGGAGCCGACGAGGTCATCGACTACCGCGGCACGCGGTTCGAGGACGTTCTGACGCACGTGGACCTGGTCTTGGACACCGTCGGAGGGGACACGTGGTCGCGATCGTGGGACGTGATCCGCCCCGGTGGGCGACTCGTGTCGATCGCCGTCCCGCGTCCGCCCGACCGTGAGGTCGTCGACGGACGCCGGGCGATCTGGTTCGTCGTCCGGCCGGATGTCGGCCAGCTGGCCGAGATCGGCCGGTTGCTCGACGCCGGCCACGTCCGGTCGATCGTCTCGGACGTCCTGCCGCTCGCCCGTGGCGCGGAAGCGTACGGGCCGGGCGCCCGGCGCAGCGGGCCGGGCAAGGTGATCCTGTCCGTGACCGGCGGCTGACGGCTGACCGAGAGGCCGAATCCCGGCCGGCTGGCGCTGCCGCTTCGGGCAGCGTCAGCCGGCGATCGGCTCGTGCTTCGGGAGGGCGGTTCGCAGCGCCCGGCGCGAGTTGATCTGCAGCTTGAGGAACACCTTCTTGAGGTGCCATTCGACCGTACGGGGACTCAGGTACAGCGTGGCGCCGATCTCGGCGTTCGTCCTCCCGTCGGCAGCCAGTCGCGCCACGTGCGCCTCTTGGGGGGTGAGCTCCTCGTGCTGTGCTTCCGTCCGCTTGCGCACCGTCGCCCCGGTCGCGAGCAACTCGTCCCGGGCGCGTTCCGCGAAGCTCTCGGCGCCGAGATCGGTGAACATCGCGTGTGCAAGGCGGAGTTGCTCGCGGGCGTCGACCCGCCGGCCCTCGCGTCGAAGCCACTCGCCGTACACCAGATGCGATCGCGCCACCTCCGGACGAAGTCGAGTCGTGCTGAGCCGTTCGATCGCCGTGACATAGTGCGGTTCCGCCTCCGCCGGGTCGCTGAGCAGGGCGGTCGAGCGCTCCGAGATGCCGATCGCCCACTCGGTGCCGCCCACCTTCGCGCTCGCCATGAGTCGCCGGAGCGAATCCGCGGCTCGCTCCGGTCGGCCGAGCCTCGCGGCCGCCTCGATGAGCTCCGCCGAGGCGAAGACGGAGACGAACCAGTCGGGCCAGGCGTCCCAAGCTCGCTGAGCGGCATCCAGTGCCTCGTCGTATCTCCGCAGGCCGTTCAGGAACATCGCGCCCGTCCAGTGCGCCCACTGGAGCCCGAACCCGGATCCGCTCGCACGGGCCCTCCTGGTGGCGTCCTCCAGCAGGCTGGAACCCTCGGACTCGCGGCCGCGAAGGGCCGCAAGCAACATCGCTCCGAACGCCGGGACCCGGCTTCCGATCGCCTCGTTGACGGCATCCGCCTCGGCGCACAGGCGCAGGGCGGCTTCGAACTGCCCCGTCAGCGCCATGGTGATCGCGGAGCCGTTCAGGCCGAACGCAAGGGGGGTCAGAGCACCCGCTTCACGCGCCAGCTGCAGCTGCCTGGTCGTGATCTGGTTCCGGCTCTCGAAGTCCCAGAGCTCGAGCGCGGCGCACGAGGCGATCACGTTCCACCGCATGCCGCGGTCCACGGGAATGTCCTCCACCAGGAACGCGCTGAGCGCGCGACGGAGGGCGGGCGCCGCCGCCTCGCGTCCATCGGTCATCAGCACGGACATCCCGTGCAGGAGGAGATCCGTGCCGTGCGGATCGCCTTGGAAGCGCTGCCGCCCGCGCACGACGCGCGAGACCTCGCGCATGTCGGCTTCGGCGCGGTCGCCCGCGAAGAGCGCCGCTCCCCACGCATCGAGATAGGCCTCGCGAGCCACGACCGGATCGAGCGGCTCCAGCCGCTCCGCCGCGGCGAGCAGGAGGGCGGGCACCTCCTCGAGCGCTCCCGAAGCGGACACGATCTGGGCTCGCATCAGGTCGGCGCGAGCACGCTGCAGTTCGTCGGGCGCGGATGCGTCGACCGCCTGGAGCACGTGCAGCGCGGACGCGAACTCGCCTGCGTGCAGGCTCGCCTGCGCCGCCGCGAGGGCGCGGTCCGCCCGCGCTGCGGGGTCGTTCGTCAACTCGACCGAGCGCGCGAGGAACGCTGCGGCCGCGGAGAGACCACCTCGGGCCCGAGCGCGATCCGCGGATCGCTCCAGCTCCGCGGCGACGGCCTCGTCGGGTCCGATGGTCGCAGCAGCGAGGTGCCACGCGCGCCGATCGGGATCGGCCTGCGGGTCGAGGGACTCCGCGAGCGCGAGGTGCGCGGCTCGCCGGTCCCGCGGCGACGCTCCCCGGTAGATCGCCGACCGCACGAGCGGATGCCGGAACCGCACGCCGCTGTCGACGGCGAGCAGTCCCTCGCTCTCGGTGGCCTCCGCGGCGGAGGCGTCGATGCCGAGGCGTTCCGCGGCCCGCCAGAGCAGCATCGGGTCGTCCGCGGGCTCGGCCGCCGCGAGGAGGAGCAGAAGTCGCGCCTGCGTTGAGAGTGCCTCCAGGCGAGCGAGGAAGACCTCCTCGATCCGCTCGGGCAGCTCTCGCTCGTCGTGCAGGACGAATGCACCCGGGAGTTGCGTCGAGCTCAGTCGCCGCGGCAGCTCGAGCAAGGCGAGCGGATTGCCCCGCGTCTCGGCGAGCAGGCGATCACGCACCCGCGCGTCGAGTCGGCCGGGGATGACCGTGCGGAGGAGGGCGCGAGCATCGCCCTCGGCGAGACCCTCCAACCGCAGCTCGGGCAGGCCGTCGAGTTCGCGGTTCGCGGCGGGCTCTCGCACGGCGAAGACCATGGCGATCGAATCGGCGAGCAGCCGTCTCGCGACGAACGCGAGCGCCTGGGCTGAGGCGCTGTCGACCCACTGCGCATCATCGATGAGGCAGAGCATCGGCTGCTGCGCAGCGGACTCCGAGAGCAGGCTCAGTGCAGCGAGCGACACGAGGAACGGGTCCGGGGTCGCCCCGTCCATGAGCCCCAGCGCAACGCTGAGCGCCACCTCCTGCGGTCGAGGGAGTGAGCCCACTCGATCGAGGATCGGCCGACAGAGCTGATGCAGCGACGCGAAGGGCAGTTGCATCTCCGATTGCACGCCGGCCGTACGGCGAACCTGGAGGCCGGTGGCGTGCTCGGCGCAGTGGCGCAGGAGGCTCGTCTTGCCCACCCCGGCTTCACCGCGGAGCACCAGCACCGCCCCATGACCGCCTCGTGCTTCGGCCAGCAGATCGTCCAGCAGCTTCACCTCGCGGGCACGACCGAGCAGGAGCTGTTCGTCGTGCACGCCCATACCGAGGCCTCCGTGCGGAGTGTAATCCGGGCGCGCGATCCGCCGCAAACACGTCCGACCAGCGGTTCCGCGGGGCGCGGGTCGCGGTCAGGCGAGCGTGATGTCCGGGAGCACCCACGTCTTGTCGCGAAGGGCTGCCGTGGGTCGGTAGAAGCGGAAGAGCACTTCGAACTCGGCATCAGGCGCCGTGGGGATCCAGTTGCTCTCGGCGCCCTGGGGGGCCGTGGGCGCGAAGGTCAGGGTGATGGTTCCGTCGGGGTTCGACTGCAGACCGGGGGTCACAGATGACCTGCTGGACCAGGGCGTGTGCCGGATGAGTGTGTGCCGGGTGCGGTCGAACGCGGTTGCCGACCAGAACGCCTCGACGGGGGCGCCGGCGGGAACCGTGAGCGTGTACGTGTTCGCTCCGCGAAGGGGCGCGCCCGCGGCATCCTGGATGCTCATGAGGGAGAACTGGCCGGCGCCGAGGTGACGGGCGGAGAAGAACCCGTAGTGGAACGGGATGGCACGGGCGTCGACCGGGTACGTCTCCGGTCCGGCGAATCCGGTGGCGGTGGCGTCCAGGTAGTCGGGGTCGATGGGGACGGACCACCGCGCCCCCGACGCGAAGGGGGTGTTCAGCGATTCGTAGGTGTCGTCGAGCCACTCATGAGCCTCGCTCGCAGCGCGATCGAAGATCACCTGGGTCGCCTCATCGGGTTGGATCGGCTCGCCCTTCCGGATGCCGAGCGTCCGCAGCTGATCGATCATGACGCGGTCGCGCTCGAGCCACGGCTCGCGTTGCACGTACTCGTGGAGGTATGGAGAAGAAGCGACGATCGTACGGGATTGCGGAGTCCACGAGCACTCCGGCGAGGTCGACGAACACCGTCTCCGGCGGGTCGTCCACCTCGGACAGTGGGTAGAGCCGTACCTGCCTGGCATCGGCGACTGCCGCTGCGACGTCGTCGTCGCTGCCGCTGCGCAGAAGCGCGGGCAGCAGCGCGTACACCTCGAAGGTGTCGGACGGCATGGCGATGAAGCCCTCCGGGATCGGTTCGACGTGTCCCGGGGGGCAGAATCAGGTACTTGCCTCCCCTTCCGGAATCCACGCCGGCCGGCCCGACATCCTCGATCGGTGCCTGCCATGCGTCCATCACCGAACCGTTGATCGCGCCGCCGACGGCTGCGGGAATCTCCACACCATCGGTCCGGTCGTCGTCGTGTCGATGAACGGCATCAGGTAGACGACGTCGGGATTGGGTGTCAGCGTCTGGTTGCGCCAATCGAACAGCCGTGACCAGAATACGATCTGATTCGCCGAGGCGCCCGCCTCCTCGGCCGCTGCCGCCATGAGGCGGTAGTTCACGTACGGGATCCCCCAGATCACCGCTTCGACGGCCCGGCGGGCGACCGACTTGTCGTGCACAGTCACATCCATGCCCACAACATGACGAATGCCCGGCGGTGCGGCTCAGGACCCCGGGCTCGCGCGGTGCTCCAGGGCTTCGATGACGGTCTCGGCGATATCGATGTCGTAGAGCCGCTCGACGCTCTGGAACCCGCCGGGGCTCTCGGCGTTGATCTCCACCACCTGGCTGCCGATCACATCGATGCCGACGAGGAACATGCCGTCCGCGACGAGCTTGTCGCCGATCGCCTCGACGATGCCGAGCTCGGCCGCACCGACCTCGAGGGGCACCGACCGACCGCCGGTGCTGATGTTGGCGCGCGGGTCGTTGCCGGTGGGAACGCGTCGGAAGGCTGCCGGCCTCCCGTCGCGTTCGAGGATTCGGCCCTCGAGCAGGAAGATCCGGGCGTCGCCGTCCCGGGCTCCCTCGATGAACTCCTGGATGATGGCGTAGCCGTCCTGCAGGACCGCCTCCGTCATCTGCGCGAGGTTGGTCTCGTCCGGGCCCTCGATCATGAAGACGTTGCGGCCTTTTGCCCCGTAGAGCGGCTTGACGACGCAGTGGCCGACTTCGTCGACGAACCGCTCGATCGCCTCCGGGTTCCGCGTGACCAGCGACCGTGGTCGCACCTGCTCGGGGAACTCCTCGAGGTAGAGCTTGCTGGTCGCTCGATGGAGGGTGTTCGGGTCGTTGACGACCGTCACACCGCGGTCCGCGAGCATCTGCCCGAACACCACGCCCATCGGGCTGGCCCACGGGCGCTCCTGCAGGTCGTCGATCGACTCGTTGCGCAGGAAGAGCGCATCCAGGTCGTCCATGACGATCCGCTCGGCGTCGCGCGCCTTGATCCCCTCCATGAAGCTCGCGAGGGTGTCGCCGCTCTTCCACCTCGCGGCGCGAGCCATGGCCGCGAACCGCCCGTCGCTGCTGCCGAGCTCGAGGTCGCCGACGCCGAGATACCAGGTCTCGTGCCCGCCCCTGGCTGCGGCCCGGGCGAGTCGGGTGGTCGCGTACTCGTCCACCTCGGTGGCGACGTCGTTGACCAGAAATGCGAGCCTCATGCCGCCACGTCTCCTTCGTACAGGTCGGTGACCGTCGCGCCCGCGCGCAGCCGCTCCAGGCGCTCGGAGGCGCCAGGCACGTCCAGCCAGCGTGGCCGAACCCACGGCGCGTGGAGCACCTCGCGGTCGAGCAGGTCCTGCACCAAAGGGATCTGGTCCAACGCGAGCTTGCCGACGAGCAGGACGTCGAGGCGGCTGCCCTCGGCGAGGGCGTCGAGGATGCGCGTGATCCCGCGCAGGTAGATCGCGTCCTTCACCGAACCGCCCCCGACGACGACCCGGATGGCGATGGACCACGCGGTCCGTGCCGGAATGCGGTAGTCGGCCCGCAGCGACTCGAAGATGTCGAGGAAGCCGGCGCCGCCGAGCATCTTGCCGACCGCGACCACTCGCGCCGCGAGCACGCGCAACCGCCGCGGGTCCAACCCGCCGGTCAGGTACTCGGCGAGGACGGCGAGGCCCTCCTGGGTCTCGTCGTAGCCGGGCAGGCCGATGGTCAGCAGCGTCAGTGGCTGCCGGGCACCGTTCTGGTAGGTGACCACGTGCGTGCCGACCTCATGGTGCAGCAACGGATCGACCCGGTCGGCGCGGAAGGCGGCGGACTCCGGGATGAGCAGGCGGCCGAACGACACCATCAGCTCGGAGATGTCGTTTCGCACCTCGACGCGGACCGGGAAGTCCGGGTACACGGCGCGATAGCGCTCGAACTCCGCACGGGCGGCGTCGGCGAACGCCCCGGCCGTGACGGTCTGGGTGCTCGGCGCCTGCGGCGGGATGGTCTCGAGCAGCTCCTCCGCGGTCGCGGCCAGCGGAGCGGCCACCGTGCCGTAGAGCTGGAGCGACCCGTAGAGGAACCGTGACGTGTCGCGGTCCTCCAACGCGGTGATCTGCCGGGCGATCTCGTCCCGCTTCGCGCGGAAGAGGGTGTGCAGCGCGGGGTCGTCGACCTTCTCGACCTCGAGGTCGTACAGGTCGCGCTGCGCCAGGTCCGGGTCGAAATCCAGCGGCCGCAGCCGCAGCGTGGGGGCCGTGCCGAAGTCGCTGCGTTCGAAGTCCGCCCACGCCTCCGCCGCGTTGAGCGGCGTGACGTTGACAAGGAGGTTCACGCGGCGCTCGATCTCGGTGAGCCGGGCGTCGATCTCGAGCGCCGGGGCCAGCCGCTCGATCGGCGATGACATCGTTCGACCGCCCATGCGTTCCTGGCCCGGACCCGTCGCGTGGTTCGACGTGACGTGAACCTCTGAGCTGGGCTGGATCATGATTCGAACTTCGCACGGCTGACGTCGCCAGTCCATCGGGTTGCAGTTCGACCCGGATCGTGCTCCGCCGTCGCGATCCGCGACCTCCAGACGCTCGGGACGCTCGGGACGCTCGGAAGCGGCGGCTTGCGGAGCCGTCGCTTCCGAGCGTCTGCGCTCAGGCCCGCGCCACGGTGGCTGTGCGTCCCTGTGCGGGCTGTCCGAGCGCCCGGTACTCCCAACCTGCAGCGCGATAGGTGTCGGAGTCGAGCGCGTGGCGACCGTCGCCGAGCCGTCGATCGGACGCACTGGCGAAGCCGCAACCCGCATCTTCGCTCTGCCGCCGAAGCGCGGCGGCGACCCGCACCGTCGTTGAGCCGGTGCGCGGACGCGGACGCCCAACACAGAAAGCTCTGGGAACCGGAGGGTCGACTCCACTCTGGTCACACCACCCGCCGACGGGGTCCGAGCGGATGCGTTGACGATCGCCGCGTGCGGCAGCGCGGGACGAGCATCGAGGTGACCCCACCCTGCCATCCAGACGCCGGTTCGGACAGGACGGGAACGGCGACCCTGACCCCGCGCAGACATACGGGCCGATGGCAAGCCCCTGTTCGGCGGCAGCCCTCGTGGGCGACGCTGAGATCCACGCCGAGGGCAGTCGCCTCGCGGCACCTGCGAAAGGACACCCAGATGGTCCAACAGACCCTGACGAACCCGTCCGAGCTGCTCCACTACCAGCTCCGTACGGCGATGACGATGGAGAACGACTCGCTCGCGGCGCTCGGTGAGCTGGCGCGCGCAGCGAAGTCCGCTGAGATCAAGAAGCTCTTCCGGCACCACGCGGATGAGACGAAGGAGCAGATCGCGAACCTGCAGCAGGTGTTCCGACTGCTCGAGGTCAAGGAGTCGACCGCTCCCTCGCCGAGCACGAAGGGCATCTCGAAGCAGGCAGTGTCGCTGCTGGAGCGCAGTGCACCGAAGCTGCGCGACCAGGTCGCGCTCTCCAGCGCGCTGGGCAACGAACACTACGAGATCTCCGCGTACCAGGCGTTGATCGCACCGGCCTCGGCCATGCGGCTCTCCGATGTGGTGAGCCTGCTCCAGGCGAACCTCGACCAGGAGCTCCACACGAGCGAGGAACTGCAGTCCACGCTCCAGGAGATCCTCTCCTGATCGCAGCGCTGATCAGACTGGCGCTGGGCTTCTCACGACCACCGCGAGCCATCGGCTCCAAGATCTCGTGAGTGCCGGGCCCCGACCTGACGAGAGGGCCCGAGAGCCGGTGTGATGAACGCACGGATGGCCGAGGCAACGGTCGGCGCCGCGCTGAACTGCACGACATGCCGATGCCCCGGGACCTCGACGAACGATCCGTCAGGGGCGCGCGACCGCAACTTCCGGCACCACTCCGTTCCCGCGATCGGATCATTCCCTCCTCGCATCACGAGGAATGGGACGTGTATCTCCGGAACGCGCTCCTCGATCGGATACGCGATCATGTGCCGGAGTTGAGTCAAGAACCAGACGGGTCCGCATCGGAGGTAGTCACGCAACACGACCGCGTTCGCACCTGGAGGCTCCCAGATGGTGTCCCGGACAAGTGCGGCAGCCTGCGCGAACACTGTGCGATGGGTGTCATCCGCAACCGGACCGATGAGCACGACCCCGGCTGCAAGGTCTGGCCGGGAGGCCGCGAGTTCGACGACCCACTGAGCGCCCATCGAATGACCCACCAGCACCGCCGATGTGACGCCGAGATGATCGAGCACCCTCGCGAGCGCCGCCGCCATGCTGCGAACGCTGAGCGCGGACCCCGGCTTCGGCAGCCCGTGGAGCAGGACGAACACCGCGTGCCCGATCGGTAAGGGCTTCGTCGACGACAGGACTCGGAAGGTGGCGTCGTCGAATCGCACGACTCGCTCGACGATCGTGACCTCGCTCTCCATGCCGCACCTCGCGCTCGAACGCCGACGTGGCGTGACACCTCACTCTGCACGTGCGTGCCGCAGCCTGGCAGGGGCTTGCCATCGGCGCAGACGTCTGCGCCGCCCCGGTGTCGCCTCAGGAATTCGGGGTTGTCGGGGAAGCTCGCTCAGCGGAAGCTACTCCCGGAGTCGTAGGCTGCGATCATGGGCACACTGTTCTACGGCGACTCGGGCACGCCGATCGGTATCGATGATGTGGTCCTGGCGCACCTGAAGATCGCGATCACGACCAAGCTGCGGCGTAATGAGCCCCTGATGATCTCGTGGCGACATGCCGATGACCAGCCGCGTGGCAGGAGCTCGCTGTGGCTGCATCCCGACATCCCCCTCAGGTTCGTATTCGACGAGCCCGAACCGCCGACCCTGGATCGCGAATGGATCGAGGACCTGATGCGCGCCGCCAACACCGCCGGCGGCGTCCAACTCGACCCACAGCACATCGACACCCGCCCCATCGCGCGCGACACCCAACCCATCGACGCGCAACCGGAGTAGCGGCTGCATCTCCAGATCAACGGCGACGGGATCCCGCTGCTTCAGCGCGGGCTGATTCGTGCGACCGACCATCACGCACTCTGCGCAGCCTTGCTCGCCTCGATCAGTCGCTCGAGGGCCTCGACGGGGACCGCCTCGCCGAGGAAACCCAGGAA
Source organism: Agromyces tardus (assembly GCF_003710805.1). GTDB lineage: Bacteria > Actinomycetota > Actinomycetes > Actinomycetales > Microbacteriaceae > Agromyces > Agromyces tardus. Next base: position 53,685 of record NZ_RHHB01000006.1, read on the forward strand.
CTGCTTCATCGGCATCGACTCCACCATCCGCAGCTGATCCTGCTGCTCGACGGCGTGCTCCTTCTGCTCGTCGGTCATCGCTGCGACCATGCCCTCCATCAGGGCGGGCCCGGCGATGGGGTGGGCGAACCACTCCCCCACCGTCGACTCGAAGGACAGCACGGGGACGATCACGTCTCCGATGAGGGTCACGGTCTCCTCGGCGAGGACGGTCGAAGCGTCGCGTGCGACCTGGATGCGGTACCCGCCGGGCGCCACGGTCCAGCCGCCGAGCTCGACATCCCAGTACGCGAAGGCGCGGCGATCGAGGTCGAGAACGACCGAGCGGCTCTCGCCCGGCTCGAGCGCGACCTTGCGGAAGGCGCGAAGCTCACGTGCGGGCCGGCGCACCGGCCCCGCCTCAGTGGCGACGTAGACCTGGACGACGTGCTTACCGGCGCGCTGTCCCGTGTTCGTCACCGTCACCCTCACGACGGCGGTGGCGTCCCCGGTCACCTCGACCGCGAGGGCGCTCGTCTCGAACGACGTGTAGCTCAGGCCGTGGCCGAACGGGTACCGCACGGCGGCCGCGACGGTCTCGTAGTGGCGGTAGCCGACCATGACACCCTCGCCGTAGCGGACGTGCCCTTGCTCGCCCGGGAAGTTGAGGTAGCTGGGGGTGTCCTGAAGGCGGAGCGGGATCGTCTCCGCGAGGTGTCCCGACGGGTTGGCGCGGCCGAACAGGAGGTCGGCGATGGCGGAGCCGCCGGCTTGACCGAGGAGGAAGCCCTCGAGGATCGCGTCGACGTCGTCGTGCCAGCCCTCGAGCGACACGACGCCGCCGTTGCTGAGCATGACCACCGTCTTCTCGGCCGCCGCGGCGACGGCACGAATGAGATCGACCTGCACCGCGGGGAGGTCGAGAGTCGTGCGGTCGAAGCCCTCCGACTCATCCTTCTCCCCCAGTCCCGCGAAGATGACCGCGACATCGGCCGACCCGGCCATCTGGACCGCAGCAGCGCGCAGCTCGACGGGGTCGCCCGCCCCGTCGACGGCGAAGCCGGGCGCGTAGCCGACCTGCTGCCCGCGTTGCCCGGCCAGGGCGCGAATCGCGTCCAGAGCTGCATCCGTGCGGGTGGGGTTGATGTGCGAGCTGCCGCCGCCCTGGAAGCGCGGCGTCTGGGCGAAGCCGCCGATCACGGCGATGGTCGTCGCGTCATCCAGCGGCAGCACGTCGCCGTCGTTCTTGAGCAGCACCACGCTCTCGGTCGCGAGCGACCGGGCGAGCTCGTGCTGGGTGACGGCGTCGATCGGGGCACCCTCGGCCGGCGCACGGTCGGCGAGCGCGACGACGCGCCGGACGGCCTCGTCGACCACGGCCTCGTCGAGTCGTCCCGACCGGACCGCGTCGACGATCTCCCGGTCGGTGACGCCGCCGGTACCTGGCATCTCGAGGTCGAGACCGGCGGCCAGCGCAGCGACCCGGTTGCCCACGGCTCCCCAATCCGAGACGACGGCCCCGTCGAAGCCCCACTCGCCGCGGAGCAGGTCGGTGAGCAGCCACCGGTTCTCCGATGAGTACACGCCGTTGATCTTGTTGTAGGAGCACATCACGGTGGCGGGCCGGGCCTCTGTGACGACGCGCTCGAAGGCGGGCAGGTAGATCTCGCGGAGCGTCCGCTCGTCGACGTCCGCGCTGACGCGCATCCGATCGGTCTCCTGGTTGTTCGCCGCGAAGTGCTTCACCGAGGCGCCCACGCCCGCGCGCTGCTGGCCGCGGACGTGCGCGGCCCCGAGCACACCGGAGAGCAGCGGGTCCTCCGAGTAGTACTCGAAGTTGCGACCGCACAGGGGCGAACGCTTGATGTTGATTCCCGGCCCGAGGAGCACCGTCACGCCGAGGGCGCGGGCCTCGGCGCCGACCGCCGCACCGACCTTCTCCGCGACCTCGGGGTCCCACGATGAGCCGACGGCGACGGCGGGCGGGAAGCAGGTGGCCGGGACGCTCTCGTGAATGCCGAGATGGTCCGCATCTCCGCGCTGCAGGCGTACGCCGTGCGGTCCATCGGTGAGGGTCATCGCCGGGATGCCGGCCTCGTCGACCGGCGTAGTGGCCCAGAAGCCGGCCCCCGACAGGAGCGAGGCCTTCTGCTCGAGGGTGAGGGTCGTCAGGTGGGGCATCAGCGGGCTCCTTCGAGGGTGAGGGCGCGGCGGAACTCGTCCGCGAGGGTCGGAGGCGCGCCGGGGATGTATTGGAGCATGACGTTGAGGGACATGCCTGCCGCCCCGGGCGCCGTGCCGTCGAGCGGGATGCCCGGGAAGTGGGTCTGGAACACCTCCGTGATCGCCCGCCACACCTGGGGGTCGTCGGCCAGCGTCTTCAACGGGGTGTCCATCGAGTATTCGGGCCGTTCGGGCTGCTCGGGCAGGGCGTATCGCCAGGAGTGCGACCCGGGCGCTGCCTGCTCCACCACGCCGGCCGGGTGCAGCGGGAGCACGACCTCCGCGGAGGTGCCCTCGGGGATGGTGACGTCGAGGAACATCTCGCCGTCCTCGATGCGCCAGTCCACCTCGGCGCGGCCGTGCACGGTGTCGTGCGCGACATGGGCGGAGGTGAGTCCGCCGCCGGGTTGCGGCGCGATGCGAATCCGCCGGTAGCCGGGCTCCATCCGCTGCAGCCCGCCGACGATGCGGTGCAGCCAGTCGGCCACGGCGCCGAGCGCGTAGTGGTTGAGGGAGGTCATGCCCGTGGCGTTGAGGGTGCCGTCGGGCAGGATCGAGTCCCAGCGCTCCCAGATCGTCGTCGCGCCCATGGTCACGGGGTAGAGGAAGGAGGGGCATTCCTTCTCCATCAGCAGGAGGTAGGCCTCGTCGAGGTGGCCGGTGCTGCTGAGCGCGTCGGTCACGAGCGGGGTGCCCGCGAACCCGGTGGAGATCTTGTAGCCCCCCTTCGCAACGAGCTCGGCGAGGCGGTCGCCGGCCTTCGCATTCTGGTCCTCGTCGAGGATCCCGAACGCGATCGCGAGTGCGTAGGCGGTGGTGGACTCGTTCACGACCCGGCCGGACTCGGTGACGTACTCGCGGCGGAAGGCCCGGCGGACGCGGTCGGCGAGCGCCGCGAAGTGTGCTGCGTCCTCCGCCTTGCCGAGCAGCCCTGCGGTCTCGGCCATCTCGCGGGTGGTCTTGCAGAGGTAGGCGGAGGCGACCAGGTGCCGGTCGGTCTTGCCGCCCGCCGGGTTGTCGGCCGGGGCATCCGGGTCGAGCCAGTCGCCGAACTGGAAGCCGCTGCTCCACAGGCCGCTCTCGTCGAGAAGATCCTCGACCTGGCGGATGAACGCCGTCATGGAGTCGTAGCTGCCGCGCAGGATGTCGAGGTCGCCGTACTCCTGGTACATCGCCCAGGGGAGGCTGACTGCCACGTCACTCCAGAGTGCGGTGGGCGAGGAGGGCGTGGACAGGATGTCGGGGACGACCCAGGGAACGTAGCCCCGTTCGGCCTGCTCGACGGCGAGGTCCTGCAGCCAGGAGCCGAGGACACCGCGGACGTCGTAGAGGAAGGTCGCGGTCGGCGCGAAGGCGTTGATGTCACCGGTCCATCCCATGCGCTCGTCGCGCTGCGGGCAGTCGGTCGGGATGCCGACGAAGTTGTCGCGCATCGACCAGACCGCGTTCGCGTGCAGCTTGGTGACGAGCGGGTCCGAGGTCTCGAACCAGCCCGTGCGGGTCATCTCGCTGTGCACGACCACCGCGCGGACGGCATCCACCGACAGCTCGCCGGGCCAGCCGTCGACCTCGACGTAGCGGAACCCGTGGAACGTGAAGCGCGGCTCCCAGGTCTCCTCTGCACCGCCCCGCAACGTGTACCGGTCCGTTGCATCCGCCCGGCGGTTGCTCTCGGGCTCGAGCTCGCCGTCGGGGGTGAGTGCCTCGGCGTGGCGGAGCGTGATCGTCCATCCTGCCTCGCCGGTCAGAGTGATCCGGACCCAGCCGGAGATGTTCTGGCCGACGTCGACGATCGTCTTCCCGCTCGGGCTGGTGAGGATCTCGACGGGGGCGAGCTCGTCGATGCGGCGGATCGGCGGGGCGATGCCGACTTCGAGCGCCTCGAGGTTCCACTCGATCGGCTCAGCAGACGCCCAGTCGCTGTCGTCGAACCCGGCGCTGCTCCATCCCTCGGGCTCGAGGGGCGCGTCGTAGGTCTCGCCGTCGTAGATCCCATTCGCCCGCACCGCCCCGGTCCCGACCCGGAACTCGGGGCCCGTGCCGATCACTTCCGTCCGGTCACCGTACTCGAGCTCGAGCTGGAGGAACAGGGCGGGCCGGTCGGCGTAGTGTACCCGCCGGTCCTCCCAGCCCAGTCGACCGACAGCCCAGCCCTCGCCGACGATCGCGCCGACCGCGTTCTCGCCCGCGGCGATCAGGTCCGTCACGTCGTGGCTGCTCACGTTGATGCGGTGACGGTACGAGGTCCAGCCGGGAGCGAGCACCTCGTCACCGACGCGGACGCCGTTGAGGTAGGGCTCGACGATGCCCAGTGCGGTGACGAGCAGGGTCGCACGCCGGAGCCCCTCGGCGACCGCGAACTCGCGCCGGAAGTACGAGGCGGGGTCACCGGGGCGGGCGGGAGAGCCGCCACTGATGAACGAGGCGTGCCACTGGGAGACCATGGCGCAGTTCCTTTCTTGAGGGTGAACCAGGCTGGCGGGACGCCGACCGGTTCGCGGCGCGAGTCCAGCCATCACGAGCCGCTCGGGCTCGTCGGTATCGGAGACGGGGGAAGCACCAGCCCGCGCCGAGGCGGCGCGGAGAAATCGGCCGAGTGACCTCTTCCCTTCGGGAACCGGCAGCATCACGTGCACGTGGATCATGCCGGGATCCTCCAGGTAGGTCACGGGAACGCCCGCCTGGGCCAGCGCATCGCGGAGCCGCCGACTCTGGTGGACGAGGACGTCGTCGCCCCCGGTGATGATCCACGTCTCAGGCAGACCATCCATCCGGCCGAAGAGCGGGCTCACCCGCGGATCGGTGCGCGGGAGAGTTCCCGCGTACGCTGCGGCAGACTCGGCCAGCCGCCCGGAGTCGAGCATGGCGTCCGACTCCGTGTCCTGTTCCGCGGGGTCCGACATGGTGAGGTCGACCCACGGCGCGAACAGCCCGAGCAGCGCCGGCGCACGCTCCCCCGCTGCGACGGCGGCCTGCACGGTGGCGAGGGCGAGGCCTCCGCCGGCCGAGTCGCCCGCAACGGTCGCCCGCGCCGGATCCCACCGCTCGCCGAGCGCCCGGTAGATCTCAACCATCGCGGCGACCGTGGTCTGCGCGGTCGAACGCGGAGCAAGCCGGTAGGCGGGCACCCAGACTTCCGCTCCAAGCTTCGTCGCGAGCCTCGCGACGAGCTGCCACGTGCCGATCGAGGCGTCCTCGATGTAGCCGCCGCCGTGCAGGTACAGCACCGCCGAAGTCGGCGGAGTGCCGTCCGGGCGGAGGACGACCACTGTCGTGTCGCCGATCCGCGTACGAGACACCCGCAGCCCTCGCACGGCGAAGGGGGTCGGCAGCGGTTCCGGGCGGCCGTCGATCTCCGCCGCGGCGGCGGCGGCGACGGTCGCGGCGATGGGAGCGGTGTTCTTGCCTCGAGCGATCATCGCGCGGAGGAGGCGGGAACGCAGCGAGACCCGCGCGGATGCCCTCATCCGGTGATCCGGTGGATTCCGGGCCCCACGTCGTGGTGGGTGCCGCTGGGGAGGATCACCCGCGCCGAGCAGCCCGCGGGAATGGCCACGCTCAGGTGGAAGCGTCCGTCGCGCTCCATGCGCCAGTCGGAGCTGACTCTCCCCTGACGGGTATCGATGTGGGCGCGGGCGAAGGTGAGGTCGTGGCCCGGGCGAGGTGCGATCGTCACGCGCCGGTAGCCCGGCTCGTCGCTTCTGATGCCCGCGACGTAATCGTGCAGGAACCGGATGACTCCGCCCTTGGAGTAGTGGTTGAGAGACTCGTGCGGGTTCCCGTCGTCGTCGATGCCACCCCAGGACTCCCAGATCGTCGTCGCGCCTCGGTCGAGCATCGCCATCCAGCTCGGTTCGCTCCGCTGGAACAGCAGCTCGTAGGCCAATTCGAGCTCGCCGTTGTCGGCCAGCGTCGGAAGCAGCAGTGCAGTGGAGAGGAACCCGGTGGACAGGTGGGTGTCCTTCTCGCGGATGAGCTCGACCAGCCGTGCCGTGCTGGGCGATCGCAGCGCTTCGGGGATGAGCCCGAAGGCGAGACCCCTGACGTAGTTCGCCTGCGATTCGACGCTCAGGCGTCCGTCGTCGCCGAGGAACTCGGTCCGCCAGGCGTCTCTGGCGTGTTCGGCCAGATCTGCGTATGACACCGCGAGGTGATCGTGGCCGAGCACGGCGGCCGACCTGCTCGTGATCTCGGCGGATCGGACGAGATACGCGGTGGCGATGATGCCCTTGTCGGCGAAGAAGTCGAAGACCGCGTCGGGTTCCGCCCATTCCCCCCAGTGGAAGCCGCTGTCCCAGAGGTACCGCTCATGCGGAGCGGGCTCAGCGGTGCGGGCGATGCGGCTGTCGTGGCGCCCGGTCGCCGCGACGGCGGCCGCATAGTCGACCCAGCGCCTCATCATGTCGAAGGTCTCGGCCAGTACGGCCGGGTCCCCGTAGGTCTCGTAGATCTGCCACGGCACGATGGTGCAGGCGTCGCCCCAGCCGGCCGATCCGTCGAAGGAGAACGGCAGGGCGGGGCTCTTGACGATGCCCGTGTTCGGGGCGACGTTGGTGACGCAGCCGTCGTCTCGTTGATCGTCCGCGAGTGAGCGCAGCCACTTTCGCGAGAAGCCCTCGATGTCGTCGAGGAACGCCGCACTGCGGACGAAGATCTGGTAGTCGCCGGAATATCCCCATCGTTCGCGTTGCGGGCAGTCGGTGGGGACGTCGCAGGCGTTGGAGTGCCAGCTCGCCACGGCGATCTCATGGAGGCGGTTCAGGCGCTCATTGGAGCTGACGAAGTCACCGGTCGCGACCAGGTCGCTGTGGACGAAGACGGCGGTGATCGCGTCGGGGGCGAGGTCGTCGTCGAGCCCGTCGACGGCGACGTACCGGAAGCCGTGGGTCGTGTGCCGCGGCTCGAAGACGTCGGCCGCATTCCCGCGGGAGATGACGACGTCGATCTGACCGGTGGGCAGGGGCTCGGGGTCCGGGTACTCGGTGTACGCGAGGTGCGCCATGGTGAGGTCGCCATCCTGGTCGAGAGCCTCACCGTGGCTGAGCGTGATGCGGGTTCCCTCGGCACCCAGCTGCGTGAGCCGTACCCATCCGTTGAGGTTCTGGCCGAAGTCCACGATCTGTCGTCCGGTCTTCAGCCGGGTGACCGAGGTCGGGCTGAGCTGCCGGATCCGCCGGACCGGCGGAGCCGGCGAGAACGCGAGTCGGGTCCGGTCGATCGCGAGCGGGTCCTCGTATCCCGTCGCGGCCTGCCATCGGATGCGGTCGCTGCGCCGGAAGTCGACGGTCTGGCCGTCCATGAGGTCGGCTGCGATGATCTCTCCCACGCCGACCTCCCAGCTCCGGTCGGTGCTGATGTGGCGGGTTCCCGTGTGCTCAGTGAGGGCGAGTGACGCGATCACGCCGGTACGGGTGCCGAAGTTGTCGGGCACGCGGCTGGGGCCGGACCGACCGCGGAACCACCCGTCGGACAGCACCAATCGAAGCTCGTTGCTACCCAGGAGGAGGATGTCGCGCACGTCGTACCGTTGCACGTACAGCGTCTTGCGATAGCTCGTCAGGCCCGGTGCGAGTTCGTGGTCGCCGACGCGCTGCCCGTTCAGGTAGGCCTCGTAGATCCCGTGCGCCGTGGCGGAGAGTTCCGCTGCAAGGGGAAGCTCCTCGAGTGCGAACGTCGTCCTGAAGACGTAGGCAGGCCGACTTCCGGCGGGCGCCGGTTCGGCTTCCGCCGCAGCGATCCACTCGGCGGAGGCGAGAAGGTCCTCCGCGGTGGCGACGGTGGCGGTGGCTGGTGTCGACATGTGCGCTCCGGTTGGACGTGCGTGTGTGATCGTGGGGAATCGGCTCCGCCTGCGAGAACGTGAACCGGGCCGGTGGGATCCGAGGGCGCCGCTGGGCGACGCCCTCGGAAGTCGCCGACGCGATCCGCCGGCCGGCTTCTCAAGCGGCTCAGCGCACCGAGCGGATGCGGAGGATGACGAGCCCGCCGGCGAGCACGAGACCCGCCGCGATGAAGAAGAGCAGCGAGTAGTTCTTCTCGTCGCCGGTCACGCCGACGAGCAGGATCGACGACGCGATGAGCGGGGCGGCCGACTGCGGGATCGAGGTGGCGAAGCCGGTGATGCCCATGAAGCGTCCGGCGTCCGTGGTCTTCTCGGGCAGGACGTCGAGCAGCAGTGCCTGGTCGACCGCGGAGAACATGCCGATGCCGGTCGAGACGATGAGCGAGCCGGCGATGAGCGCGGGCAGGTCGGTCGAGATCGCCATGAGCACCATGCCCGCGGCCATGAGCGCGCCGCCGGTGACGACGAACACCTTGCGGCGGCGGAACCGGTCGGAGAGGAAACCGCCGCCGAGCGCGCCTGCGGTCACGGCGAGGACGCCGACGCCGCCGAGCGTGGCGATGATGCCGGCCACCTCGGTCACCTCCACCCCCAGCCGGCTCGCGAAGAAGAACGCCGTGAACGTCGTGTTGAGCGTGAGACCGAAGTAGAAGAGGAATCGCCCGAGCCAGTTCAGGGAGAAATCGGGGTACTGGGCGGGGTTGTAGAGGTACTTGCGCAGCAGGCCCCCGACGGTGAGCGTGTCCTTCGGGAGGCCGCGGCTGTCGTCCTCGTGCACGAGCGCGACGAAGAGGGTGACGAGCACGACACCGACGATGCCCGGGATCAGGAAGAGCAGCAGCGCGTTGCCGACGAAGCCCACTGTCAGGATGACACCGAAGACGGGCGCGACCTGCGTGGCGAACCCGGTGAGGCCGGCGACCTTGCCGCGCTGCTCCTCGGGCAGGCGGTCGGCCGTCGAGATCTGCAGGTTGCTGAGCACAGTGCCCCAGCCCCATTGGGCGAGTACCCAGCCGAATCCGAGCAGCAACACGTTCGGCGCGAGCGCCATGACGACGAGCGAGATCACGCCGACGAACATGCCGCCGATCATGAACGGGCGGCGGCGGCCGATGCGCGTGCGCGTGCGATCGCTCCACACACCCATGAACGGCGCCGTGAGCATCACGAAGAGCGCGCCGGCGCCGGTGATGTAGCCGAGCAGCTCTTCGCGGCCGGGGGCCAGTTCGTTCACGCGGACGGAGAGCGAGATCGCGAGGGGGGTGATGAAGGCCATGAAGACGCCGAACTGCGCCAGCACCATGAACCAGATGTAGCGGGCGTTCACCTTGGGCAGGTCGGGCGCGGCGTCGTGCTCCTCGACGATGACCTCGGGATCGACGGTGGCGGTGGGGAAGGGGGACGGCACCGGGGTGACGATCGGCTCGTCGTCGCGGTCGGTCGGATTCATGGGGACTCCATTGTCGTGTGGGGAGGGCTGTGACATCCGCTCGCCGGTTCGGACCGAAGCGTTACTAGCGCGTGCTAGCGGATGTCGTCGATGCTACAGTGAGGAACTAGCGCGCGCAAGTAACGTTTCAATCGGAGGCCAGCGGATGTCGCAGACGACCAGCACTCGCCGGGTGACCGCGGCCGACATCGCCCGCTCGCTCGGCATCTCGCGAGCCACGGTGGGCTTCGTGCTGAACGACACGCCGGGCCAGACCATTTCGGAAGCGACCCGCACCCGCGTGCTCGATGAGGCCAAGCGCCTGGGCTATCGCACCAACATCGCGGCACGAGCCCTCGCGAGCGGTCGCTCCCGCATCGTGCTGCTCGTCCTGCCCGACTGGCCGCTCGACTTCAACCTGCGCCGCAACATCGAGGAGGCCTCGCTCGCCCTCGACGAGGCCGGCTACGCGCTCATCACCTACACCCCGCACCCCACCGGCCATTCCCGCCCCCTGTGGGAGACGCTCCAGCCCGACGTCGTCATGTCGATGACGCCGTTCGCTCCCGGCCAGGCGGAGTCCATCCGCGCCGCCGGCGTGACGCGACTCATCCCCGATCCCGACGCCCCGGTCGGCGAGGAGTACCCGGAGGATGGCCCGGTGCTGCAGGTACGGTACCTGTTCGAGCTCGGACACCGGTCGATCGCCTTCGCCGGATCTGCGGACCCACGCGTCGCCGACCTCGTGGCACTGCGCCGCCGCCGCGCGAACGATGCCGCGGCGGCGCTTGGCCTTCCGCCGTTGCCGTCAGCCGACATCCAATTGACGGATGCCTCGGCGGGCGGCGCGATCGACGGCTGGCGCGCCGCGGGCATCACGGCAGTTGCCGCCTACAACGACGACGTCGCGGCGGCGCTCGTCGGCGCGGGCCTTCGGATGGGGCTGTCCCTCCCCCGCGACCTCTCCGTCATCGGCCACGACGACACGCCGCTCGCCTCGATGTTCCAGCCGCGCATCTCCACCATCAGCGTGAACACCGTCGGACTCGGCCGCTACTTCGCCGGCCTCGCGCTCAGCGCGGTCGAGGACCGGCCGCTGCCCCTCGCCGGGCCCGAGTTGCGCGTGGCGCTCGTGCCCCGGGCGTCGACCGCGTCTCACGACTGACGCCGGCCGCGATCAGACCGCCCACCGCCGGAGGGCAACCGACTCGTGACGGGCTCGAACGCGCCTGACGATACCGGCGGTAGCAATCGGGCCGACTCCGCCGGCGGTGCGCGCCCGATTGCGGGCCGTGAGGCTGAGGCTGAGCCCGACGATCGGTAGGAACCGCCCTGCTCAGTCGCTCGGTGAGGCGGGCGTGCCTCCTCCTGCTGCCGCGAGGGCGTAACCCTCGATCAACCGGCCCTGCCCAAGTCGAGCCGCGCAGCCCGCTTCGCTCACCGGGGCTGGAGCCCTGCGGCGCGATAGATGTCGTCGACCACCCGCATGGTGCCGACCGCGCGATCCGCATCGAGCAGGCTCGGCGACCCGTCGCGCAGCACGGTCACGAGATGCTCCAGCTGCCTGGCATAGCTGTTCTCCCCCTCGGCGGCGCGCTCCTGAATCAGGACACGGTCTCCGGCCGTCACGGTGAGGGCCGCACCCCACTGCGGGACGATGACGCTGGTGGCCTCCAACGACGCGTCGGATCCGACGACCCGCAGCGACATGCTGCCCGTGTCGTCGCCGATGAACGACGAACGCACCCGTGCCGGGACGCCGCCGGGGAGCTGGAGGACGGCGTCGGTCTGCAGATCGATCCGCGGATCGTCGGCATACAGCTGCGCCGTCGCCGAGACCACCTCCGGCTCGCCCCACGCAGCGCGGAGGAGATCGGCGGCGTAGCATCCGACGTCCATGACCGCTCCGCCGGCGAGGTCGCCGTCGAGGCGGATGTTGCCGGGCTTCACCACGAAGTGCGGGATGCTGAAGTCGATCTCCACGTCACGCACGGTGCCGAGCACGCCCGAGGCGATGACCTCGAGAAGTCGCTGGGTGAACCCGTGCAGCCGGTAGTGGAAGCCGACGAATGCGCGCCGACCGTTCGCCGCCGCGACTTCGGCGATCCGCCGTGCGCCTGCTTCGTTCGCAGACAGCGGCTTCTCGCAGAGGACGTGCTTGCCCGCCTCGAGCGCGCGAACCGCCCACTCGGCGTGCACGACCGGAGGCAGCGCGAGATAGACCAGATCGATGTCGGGGTGGGAGAGCACCGTGTCGTAATCCCCCGCGACAGGCAGGTTGAGCCGCTCCGCAAATGCCGCAGCCCGCTGTGGATCCCGCGCCCCGATCGCCACGACCTCGACACCGTCGACATCCCGTGCCGGCTCGACCATCGCACGCTCGGCGATACCTCCAGCGCCGAGAATACCGACGCGCAAGCGCGCAACCTTGCCCGTCGAAGTACCGCCGGGTGACGTGTGTCCAGTCACTGATCCTCCTACTACTCGAGTTCTCTGATCGGGGTCGAGGAGCGGCCCGTCCGGGAGAGTCGCCCGGCCGCCTCAATCGCTCCAAGCGTCACACGCCCCAGGTCGCGTCCATCGAGACACGGGACCGTTCTTGGTCGCGAATCAGTATCCGAATGATCATTCGGTTTCATTGATGATCTCACCGATGCGGTCGGCACGACCTCGGAAGCGCTGATACCCGACAGCAGTGCTGTTGATGTGCGGAAGCACCGGTGATCAGCGGTGGTCGAGCTCCTCGCGGCGGAGGAAGGAGGTGACGGTCGACGTGAGGAAGCTCACCAGCTGGGCGTCGGTCATGCGCTGCTGAGGGCCGCCCTGGGCCACGAGCCCGATGCCGACCTGCCGGGACGCGACGCTGTAGACGATCTCCTCGCACCACGCCAGTCCCGGCTCGTCGCAGTCGACGCGATTCCGAACGCAGATCGAAGCCAGCGCACCAGTGAAGGCCGTCTGCGCGGTCCGCCCGGAAGCGATGCCGCGACGCGCAACGGCGGGATACGCTTCCGCGATCCTGATGACAGCAGCCAGCAGCGGAGCGTTCCCCTCGAGGGTGCGCACTCGCGCCTCGATGAGCGCCGTCACCGACGCTGACAGGTCGTCTCCTGATTGCGCTGCGGCAGCCATCGCCGCCACGGTCTCCGCGTCGATCCGGACCATCTCACGCTCGTGGACGGCTTCGAGCAGGGCCGCCTTGCTGGCTACGCGACCGTAGATGCTCCCTATCGACACGCCGGCGCTGCTGCTGACGTCCGCGATGGCGAAGTCCGCACGTCCACGGGCGATCAGAAGATCGCGCGTAGCGTCCAGCACCCGCTCCCACGAGCGCCTGCTACGGGCTTGGCGCGGCTCCAGGAAAGCCGCCGCATTGGAGGTTGGCGTCGTACTCATCGTCAACAGCTTGCCCCGTCCGGGCGGCTTCGCGCTTCGGTTTCGGAATCAGAATCCTCATTCGGATTGAATCGGCTTGGGTTCCCCATGACGACCATCGACGACGCTGACCGGGGCTCGAACCCTCGTGAGACACCGACCATCTGCGGCCTTTCGGTCGAGCAGATGGTTCGGCCGTGGCTGATCACGGATTAGATGGTAGGGCGGACGGGACTTGAACCCGTGACCGATGGATTATGAGTCCACTGCTCTAACCGGCTGAGCTACCGCCCCGCGAGCGACCTCAGTCGGGCAGTATGACCGGGATCGACTCGGTGACCGGATCGGTCACGCGCTGACCACGATACAGACTCTCGAACGTGTCGAGCGTGCGGGTGATGTCGTGCGCCTTGATGAGCTTGACCGACCGCGCCTTCAGGGCGTTGTAATCGTCGGGTTCGGCCTCGAGCACCATGCGCAGCTTGTCGGCGAGGTCCTGCGGGTTGCCGGGATCGAACAGGTAGCCGTTCTCGCCATGGTGCACGAGGTGCGGCAGGGCCATCGCGTTGGCTGCGACGACGGGCAGCGCCGACGCCATCGCCTCCATGGTCACGATGCTCTGCAGCTCGGCGATGGACGGCATCGCGAGCACCGACGCGCGGTGGTAGGCCTCGCGGAGCTCCTCGTCGGTGACGTAGCCGGTGAAGGTGACCCGGTCGGCGATGCCCAGCTGGACCGCGAGGTGCTCGAGGTTGCGCTTCTGGTCGCCGCCGCCGACGATCTCGACCTTCACGTCGAGCGACGCCGGCAGGAGCGTGATCGCGCGCAGCAGCACGTCGATCTGCTTCTCGCCCGTGACGCGGCCGACGAACAGGATGCGGTTCTCGGTGCGCGGCTCCCAGTTGGGTGCGTACTTGTGCGCGTCGATGCCGCAGGAGATGGCGTGCACGCCCACGAGGCCCGTGTGCCGCTCGAGGAACTGAGCGGCCTTGCGGGTCGGCGTGGTGACTGCCTCGGCACGGCCGAACGTGCGGCGAGCCGCCTTCCACGCCAGGCCGACGGCCCAGTCCTGCCACGCCTTGGGCAGCAGGGTGAACTCGAGCATGTTCTCGGGCATGAAGTGGTTCGTGCCGATGATGCGGATGCCGCGCTTCTCGGCCTCGATCGACAGTCCGCGCCCCACGATGATGTGCGACTGGAAGTGCACCACGTCGGGCTTGACCTGGTCGATGACCCGGGCGCTGTTCTGCCGGATGCGCCACGGGAGCGCGAAGCGCAGCCAGTCGTGCGGGTACCAGCGCCAGCTGCGGAGTCGGTGCGCCGTGAGCTCGGCCCCCTCGTGCACCTCCTTCCACGTGCCGTGCTTGCGGCTCGCGGCGGGCGCCATCACGTGCACGTCGTGACCGCGCTCGACGAGGCCGGCGGCCAGTCGCTCGGCGAACCGAGCAGCGCCGTTGACGTCGGGTGCGAAGGTGTCGGCGCCGATCAGGATGCGCAGCGGCCGCGCATCGGCGGGATCGTCGACGGTCGGCGCACCGGATGTGTCAGACACGTGGAGTTGTTCCTCACAGTTCGCGATTGGGGGTGATCGACCCCGAAGGGTGCCTCTGCGCGGGGGCGGTGCGCGGGCTGCATCCGACCATAGTCTACGAGACGGCCCGCTGGGAGGCCGATGCACACGCTCGGCGTGGGAGGGACCGGGGCGACGCCGGTGCGGTCAGAGGCGCGTCTGCGGGTGGTTGCGGGCGAGCAGGAACACGCCCCAGACCGCGATCACGCCCGCCACGAGGAACACGAGGTTCGCCCAGAGGGGGGCCTGCGAGGCCTCGCCCAGCACGACGATGCCGATCGCGACGGCGACCATCGGGTCGACGACCGTGAGGCCGGCGATCACGAGGTCGGGCGGCCCCGTCGCGTAGGCGTTCTGCACGAAGTAGGCGCCGAGCGCCGTGGCCAGCAGGAGCCCGATGAGGCACAGGAACGTGAGCCACTCGAACTCGCCCTGCTCCACCCGTGTGAGCACGACCTTCGCGAGCGTCGCGACGAAGCCGTAGAGCACGCCGGCCATGATCACGTAGAAGATGGCCCGGATGCGTGCGCGGAAGAACGCGAACGCGAGTGCCGCGGCGGTGAGCACCACGGCGAGCACGATGAGGATCGTGATGAGCTCGCGTTGCGTGACGGGCTGGTCGACCGCGGTGAACGCCGCGACGCCCACGAAGAGGAGCACACCGCCGACGCACATCACGATGGCGATGATCGACTTGCGGTTGAGCTTCACCTTGCTGATGCGCGAGTTCAGGATCGAGGTGATCACGAGCGCGAGCGCCCCGAGCGGCTGCACGACGATGAGCGGCGAGAAGTACAGGCTCGAGAGCTGGAACACGATCGCGAGGCCGAGCATGAGCGTGCCGAGCACCCACGAGGGCCGGGCGAGGAGCAGCGCGAGCTGCGTGCCGCTCAGGCCCTTGCCGAGCGTGTCGGCGGTGTGCGCCTCGACCTTCACGACCCCGCGGTGCTGGAACTGTGCTCCGAGCGAGAGGAACACCGCGCCGATGATCGCGAGCGGGATGCCGATGAACTGTGTCGGGTCGAGCGGAACCAACTCGGTGAGTTCGCTGAGGTCCGGATCCACCCCTCGACCCTACCCGGTGGCCACTCGATATCCTTGGCGAATGGCCGTCCTCCCCATCCGAATCACCGGCGACCCCGCGCTCCACGCACCCGCCTCCCCCGTCGAGCAGATCGACGATGAGATCCGCGCCCTGGTGCGCGACCTCTACGAGACGATGGATGCCGCGCCGGGCGTCGGTCTCGCCGCGCCGCAGGTCGGTGTTCCGCTGCGCCTCTTCACGTTCGGGTGGACCGACGAGGACGGCCGTGCGTGGCGCGGCGTCGCCATCAACCCGGAGCTGTGGATCTCGCCGCCGGTGCCCGGCATGCCCGACGAGGACGACGAGTCCGAGGGGTGCCTCTCGTTCCCGGGCGAGCGGTTCGCCCTGCGCCGCGCGGAGCGCGCGATCCTGCGCGCGACCGACCTCGACGGCGAGCGGTACGAGATCGAGGCCGAGGGTTGGCTCGCCCGCATCTTCCAGCACGAGTACGACCACCTCGACGGCGTGCTCTACATGGACCGCCTCGACGACCACGACCAGCGCATCGTGCAGAAGATCACGCGCAAGCGCGGCTGGGGCCGGCCCGGGGCGCAGTGGATGCCCGGCGTCGACGACCTCGAGGGCTGAGCGCGCCGCCGCCGGCAACGAGGAAAGGCCGCCCGGGAACCGGACGGCCTGCTCGCTCCCCCACTTGGACTCGAACCAAGAACCTATCGGTTAACAGCCGATTGCTCTGCCAATTGAGCTATGGAGGATCGCGTGATGCGCAGATTCACTGTAGCAAACCGAGCGCCCGACTCCCAATTCGAGGCAGCCTCGACTCCGGTGCCGGGCGACGGTCGGATGCCGCGGCGTCACGCAGCTCAGTAGCCCGCCTCGAGGTCGATCCGGCCAACGAAGTCACCGCTCCCGAGGAACGCCGCGGTGTTGCGCGCGATGCGCTCGGCGAACAGCGGCACGGTCATCGCCTCGGTGTCCGCCACGTGCGGGGTGACGATGCAGTTCGGCGCACGCCAGAGCGGATGCCCCGTGGGCAACGGCTCCGGATCGGTCACGTCGAGGCCCGCACCGCCGAGCCGGCCCGACTCGAGCGCCGCGACGAGCGCGTCCGTGTCCACCAGTCCCCCGCGCGCGACATTGACCACGACCGCGCCGGGGGCGAGCACGTCGAGCTCGGCCGCGCCGAGGAGGCCCGAGGACTCCGCGGTGAGCGCAGCCGCAACGACGACGACGTCGGCCCCCGTGAGGGCCTCGTGGAGCCGGTCGACGCTGACGGTGCGGCCGGCACCGGGCACCGCGGCATCCGCTCGCCGCACGATCGTCGTGTGCACGCCGAACGGCGCGAGGAGCCGCAGCAGCTCGACCGCGATGCCGCCCGCGCCCACGATCACGACGCGGGCGCCGTAGAGGCTGCGCCCGCGCTGGTCGGCCTCCCAGGCCTCGGCGCGCACGCGACGCGGCAGTTCGCGCAGCACCGCGAGGAGCAGCATGAGCGCGTGCTCCGCAACGGGCTGCGCGTAGGCGCCCTTCGCGCTCGTCCAGACGCGACCGTCGCCGCGCGCCCGCGTGAGCAGCCCGCCGAATGCGTCGACGCCCGCCCAGGGCAGCTGCACCCATGCGATCCCCGGATGCGACCGCAGCACCGCCTCGAGTTCGCCCTCACCGGATGACGCGGCCCACACCAGGCCGCGCGTGGCCGGCGACAGCGCTGCGACGACGCCGCCCGCTGCGGTCACCACCGCGGTGAACGCCACGTCGGCGTCGGTCTCCGGCAGCACCGCGATCGGCCCCGAGGGCACGGGCGTCGGCACGGCCGCCGGCGTCGCACCGAGCACCCCGTGATGCGTCACGCCAAGGGGTCCGGTTCGAGGTCGTCGATCACGGCGTGGCCTGCGTCGAGCGCGCCCGCGAGCGCCTTCACGTAGGGATGCGAGGGGTCGTCGAGCACCTCGTCGAGCGTGCCGAGCGCCACGAGCGCGCCCCCGTCGAGCACCGCGACGCGATCGGCGATGCGCCGAAGCACCGGCAGGTCGTGGGTGATGACGATCGCCGAGAAGGTGTGCCCGTCGCGCAGCTCGCTGATGAGCTGCGCCACCGCGTCGCGCACCGTGAGGTCGATGCCGGCGGTCGGCTCGTCGGCGATGAGCAGCGACGGTCCGAGCACGAGCGCGCGGGCGAGCGCGACGCGCTGGCGCTGGCCGCCGCTGAGTTCGTACGGGTACTTCTGGAGGAAGCCGAGCGGCAGCCGCACCGCGTCGACCATCGTCGCGACGCGCGTCGCGAGCGCCTGCCGGTTGTAGCGATGGTCGCGCTCGAGGATCGGCTCGCCGATGATCTCGGCGACGGTGCGATCGGGCGGCAGGGTCGCCGCGGCGTCCTGCGCGAGGTAGCCCACGTGGAAGCGCACCTCGTGCAGCTTGCGTCGGTGGATGCCGCGCAGCGGCGTTCCGAGCACCACGGCGTCGCCGCCCGTGATCACCGGGCGCGCGTCGGCGCCCCCCTCGAGCGCGACGCCCGAGAGGACGCGCGCGAGCGTGGACTTGCCGCTCCCCGCGCTGCCGAGCAGGCCCAGCACCTCGCCGGGGCCGAGGCGCAGGCTCACGCCGTGCAGCGCGACGTGCGCGGCGCTCGCGCCGCGCGGCGGGTACTCGATCGAGAGGTCGCTCAGCACGACCGGATAGCCGTGCGCGGCGCCCGAGCCCATCAGCCGGCCTCCCGGATGCGCCGGAGCTCCGCCCGCCGTTCGGCCTGCGCCACGGGGTCGGGCACCGGCAGGGATGCGAGCAGCCGCTTCGTGTAGGGGTCGACCGGGGCGCCGAGCACCTCGGCGCCCGTGCCGCCCTCGACGAGGTGGCCGCGGTACATGACCGCGATCCGGTCGGCGAGGATGTCGACGACCGCGAGGTCGTGGCTGATGAACAGCGACGCGAAGCCGAACCCGCGCTGCAGCTCGGCGAAGAGCTCGAGCACGCGTGCCTGCACCGACACGTCGAGCGCCGAGGTGGGCTCGTCGGCGATGAGCAGCTCGGGCTCGAGCGCGATCGCGCGGGCGAGGCTCGCGCGCTGGCGCTGTCCGCCGGAGAGCTCGTGCGGGAACCGGTCGCCGTACGCGCTCGGCAGCTGCACCGCCTCGAGCAGCTCGTTCACCCGCTGGCGTGCGTCGGAGGCATCCGCAGCCCTGCCGTGGATGACGAGCGGCTCGGCGACGCACTCGGCGATCGTGAGCAGGGGGTTGAAGCTCGACGCCGGGTCCTGGAAGACGAAGCCGATGCGGCTGCGCGACGGGCGGAAGCGGCGCTCGCGGATGCCGTTCATCTCGTGCCCGAGCACCTGCAGCGAGCCGCCCGTGACCCTCGTGAGACCGGCGATGGCGCGTCCGATGGTGGTCTTGCCCGATCCGCTCTCACCGACGAGTCCGAGCACCTCGCCGGGTCGGATGACGAAGTCGACGCCGTCGACCGCGCGGAACGGCGGACGCCCGAACCGTCCCGGGTACTCGATCTGGAGGCCACGGGCCTCCACCACGGGCGCCTGCTCGAGCCAGTCCGCCGGACGGTTCGCGGCACGAGCCTCGGCCGTGACCGTGCCGTGTCCGACGTACGGAACCGCGGCGAGGAGCGCCTTGGTGTAGTCGGCCTGGGGCGAGGCGAACAGCGTTTTGACGTCGGCCTGCTCGACCACGTTGCCCTGGTACATCACGGCGACCCGGTCGGCGAGGTCGGCGACGACGCCCATGTTGTGGGTGATCAGCACGATGCCCATGCCGAACTCGTCGCGGCACCGGCGGAGCAGGTCGAGGATCTCCGCCTGCACCGTGACGTCGAGCGCCGTGGTGGGCTCGTCGGCGACGATGAGGCCGGGCTCGAGGACGAGGGCCATGGCGATGACGACGCGCTGCTTCTGCCCGCCCGAGAACTGGTGCGGGTAGTGGTCGACGCGCACCTCGGGGTCGGGGATGCCGACGCGGCCGAGGATGTCGATCGCCTTGCGCCGCGCCTCCTTCCTCGAGATCTTCGAGTGGGCCTGCAGGCCCTCGATGATCTGCCAGCCCACAGGGAAGACCGGGTTCAGTGCGGTGGAAGGCTCCTGGAACACCATCGCCACGTCGGTGCCGCGGATGGCCCGCAACTCCTTCTTCGACAGCGACACCACGTCGGTCTCGCTCGTGCCCGCCTTGTTCGACAGGATCACGGCGCCGCTGGTGGTCGCCGTCGACGGCAGGAGGCCGAGGATCGTCTTCGCCGTGACCGTCTTGCCGCTGCCGGACTCGCCGACGATCGCGAGCACCTCACCGCGCTCGACGGACAGGGTCACGTCGTCGACGGCCTTGACCGGCCCGGCGTCGGTCGCGAACGACACCCCGAGCCCTTCGATGCGCACCAGTGCGCTCATGACTTGACCTCGATCCCGTGCTCTTCGAACGATTCGCCGTCCTCGAGTCCGTCGAGGCCGCCCGGTCCGGCGATGAGGGTGCCGCCGGGCACGACCGACGTCTCGGCCACGGCACCCGACGCCTTCGCGACCCGGCGGCGTCCGCGCAGGCGCGGGTCGGCGAGGTCGTTGAGGCTCTCACCCACGAGCGTGATGCCGAGCACGGTCAGCACGATGGCGAGGCCCGGGTAGAGCGCCGTCCACCAGATGCCGCTGGAGACATCCGCCAGCGCCTTGTTGAGGTCGTAGCCCCACTCCGCCGCGGCGGTCGGCTCGATGCCGAAGCCGAGGAAGCCGAGCCCGGCGAGGGTGAGGATCGCCTCGGACGAGTTGAGCGTGAAGATGAGCGGGAGCGTGCGGGTGGCGTTGCGGAGGACGTGCCGCACCATGATGCGGCTGTTCGAGGCGCCGAGCACCTTCGCCGACTCCACGTAGGCCTCGGCCTTGATGCGCACGGTCTCGGCGCGGATGACCCGGAAGTACTGCGGGATGTAGACCACCGAGATCGAGATCGCCGCGGCGAGCACGCCGCCCCACAGGCTCGACTGCCCGCCCGAGATCACGATCGCCATGACGATGGCGAGCAGCAGCGACGGGAACGCGTAGATGGCGTCGCAGATGACGACGAGCACGCGGTCGAGCCAGCCGCCGAAGTAGCCCGAGACGAGGCCGAGGAACACGCCCGCGAAGATCGACAGCACGACGGCGGCGATGATGACGAGCAGCGCCGTCTGCGTGCCCCAGATGGTGCGGGAGAGCACGTCGTAGCCGCCGACGGTGGTGCCGAACGGGTGGGCGCTCGACGGCGGCTGCTGGCTGCCGAAGGGGCCGTCGATGTCGCGCAGCTGGTTGAAGCCGTACGGCGCGAGGAGCGGGGCGAAGATCGCCGTGAAGATGAACAGGCCCGTGAGGATGAGGCCGGCGACGAGCATGCCGCGCTGGAGCCCCACGCTCTGGCGGAGCTGGTGCACGACGGGCAGGCGGTCGCGGAGCAGCCGCTTCGGGGGCCGGGTGGCGATGGCGTCGGTCATGTCAGTACCTCACCCTGGGGTCGATGAGCGCCGCGAGGATGTCGACGACGAAGTTGGTGAGCGCGACGATCACGGCGAGCAGGGCGACGATGCCCTGCACCGCGACGAAGTCGCGCGCCTGGAGGTACTCGGCGAGCATGAACCCGAGCCCCTTCCACTCGAAGGTCGTCTCGGTGAGCACCGCGCCGCCGAGGAGCAGCGCGATCTGCAGCCCGATGACCGTGATGATCGGGATGAGCGCGGGCCGGTACGCGTGCGTGCGCACGAGGCGGTACTCCCCCACGCCGCGCGATCTGGCCGCGTCGACGTAGTCGGTCGACAGCGTGCCGATGACGTTCGTGCGCACGAGCCGCAGGAACACGCCGGCGGTGAGCAGTCCGAGCGCGATCGACGGGAGCACCGCGTGCGCGAGCACGTCGGCGAGCACCGCGGGGTTGCCCGTGCGGATCGCGTCGATCGTGTACAGGCCCGTGGGGTTGGGCAGGAACTGCATCTGCAGCTCCGCCCCGGTCGATGCGCGGCCCGCGACGGGCAGCACCTTCAGCCACACCGAGAAGATGAGCTTCAGGATCATGCCCGCGAAGAACACGGGCGTCGCGTAGCAGAGGATCGCGAACACGCGGAGCACCGCGTCCTGGCCCTTGTCGCGGAAGTACGCGGCGACCAGGCCGAACGGGATGCCGATGAGGAACGCGACGATCAGCGAGTAGAACGCGAGCTCGAGGGTCGCCCCGCCGTAGGTGACGAGCACTTCGACGACGGGCCGGTTGTCGCTGATCGTGGTGCCGAAGTTGCCGGTGGCGATCTGGCCGAGGTACTCGAGGTACTGCACGATGAGCGGGCGGTCGTAGCCGGCGGCGGCGATGCGCTCCTGGAGCTGGTCGGCCGTGAGGCGGCCGCCGAGGGCGGCGGTGATGGGGTCACCCGTGGTGCGCATGAGCACGAACACGAGGGTGACGAGGATGAACACCGTCGGGATGATGAGGAGCGCACGGATCAGGATGTACCTGCCGAGGCCGCCTCCGGGGGTCTTCGCGGCGCGTGGAGCGGCGGGCTTCGCACCCGGGGTCTCGGACACCGTCGTCGTTGAGGTCATGATGGCCAATCAGTGGGGGCTCGAATGCGGGTGGCCCGCTCCTGAGAGCGGGCCACCCGTTCCTTGCGTTGAGGAGACTCTAGCCGTTCGGCAGGCTCAGCCCTTCGAAAGCGCCGCGTAGCGGAACTTGAACGACGCGTCGAGCGTGTCCTCGGTGCCGTTGACGTCGGAGCCGACGACGGCCACCTGAGCACCCTGGAGGTAGGGGACGGTCGACAGGTCGGCCGCCACCTTGTCCTGGATCTCCTCGATGATCGCGGTGCGCGCGGCGGGGTCGGCCGTCACGGACTGCTCGAGGATGAGGTCGTTGACCTCCTGGTTCACGTAGTGGTTCGAGAGGAAGTTCTCGACCAGGAAGAACGGCGTCAGGTAGTTGTCGGCGTCCGAGTAGTCGGGGAACCAGCCGAGCTGGTACGCCGGGTAGACGTCGGCCGTGCGGTCCTTCGAGTACTGCACCCACTCGGTGGTCTGCAGGTTCACCTTGAACAGGCCCGACGACTCGAGCTGGTCCTTGATGAGCGCGTACTCGTCGGCCGACGAGGGGCCGTAGTGGTCGTTCGAGTACTGCAGGTTCAGCTCGATCGGCGTGGCGACGCCGGCGGCCTCGAGGGTCGACTTGGCCTTGTCGGCGTCGGGCGCGCCCGAGCCGTCGCCGTAGAGGCCCTTGAGGGACTCGGTGGCGCCGGTGAGGCCCGCAGGCACGTAGGAGTACAGGGGCGTGTAGGTGCCCTTGTAGACCTGCGTCGCGATCTCGTCGCGGTCGATGAGGTCCGCGACGGCCTGGCGCACGGCGAGCGCCTTCGCGGGGTCGGCCTCGGCGGTCTTCGCGCCGTAGGGCTGGGTGTCGAAGTTGAACACGATGTAGCGGATCTCGCCACCGGGTCCGTCGACGACCTTCACCTTGTCGTTGCCCTTGAGGTCCTCGATGTCGGTGGCCGCGAGGCTGCGGAACGCGACGTCGATGTTGCCCTCCTGCACGTCGAGCTTGAGGTTCGACGAGTCGGCGTAGTACTTGACGTTGACCGTGTCGGTCTTGGCCGGGCCGAGGAGACCCTGGTAGCCGTCGTACGCCTTGTACGAGACGAGGTTGTTGAAGTCGTACTTCGAGATGACGTACTGGCCGGCGAACGCGTTGCCCGCGACGATGTCGTCGTCGGAGGTGAGCGAATCGGCCGAGAAGACGTCCTCGTCGACGATCGGGCCGACCGGGCTCGACAGGATCTGCGGGAAGACCTGGTCGTTCTCGCTCTTCAGCTTGAAGACGACCGTGGTGTCGTCGACGGCCTCGACCGAGTCGAGGTTGTAGAGCAGCGACGACGGCCCGTTCTCGTCGGCGATGGCGACCTGGCGGTCGAAGCTGAACTTCACGTCGGAGGAGGTGAGGTCGTTGCCGTTCGCCCACTTGAGGCCCGGCTTGAGCTTGACCGTGTACTCGGTCGGCGACGTGAACTCGGCCGACTCGGCGATGTCGGGCTCGACGTCGGGGCTGCCGTAGGGGGTGTTCATGAGGAAGGGGAACACCTGGTTCATGACTGCGAACGAGCCGTTGTCGTACGAGCCCGCGGGGTCGAGCGTCGTGACCTTGTCGGTGGTGCCGATGGTGATGGCGCCGCCGCTCGTGTCGGTGCCGCTGGTGCCGGCGGAGCAGCCCGCGAGCGCCAGCGCGGCGACCGAGAGACCGGCCGCCACGGCGAAGCCGCGACGTCGGTTCGTGGATGCGGATGTCATATCCGTCTACCTCTTCCTGTCGGGAATGATCGCGCGCAGGCAGGCTGCCGCGATCTCGTATCCCCAACACCTAGCACACTCGATGTCACCTGTTTCGGGGTGGCCTCGCAGGGATCCCCGAATGTGATCGATCTGCAACCTTGCACGCAACGGATGCGCGCGTGACGCCGGATCGCCGCGCGATCCCAACGGTCGGCGCGGGGCGGGGCGGCGGGAGCCGGGCGCGGGAGTCAGTCGCCGCGCAACGCCCGCCGGTCGACCTCGAGGTCGACGAGCGCCCGCTGGAGGGCGGCGTAGGTCGCGGCATCCGCCCGGTCGGTGCGCTGCAGCCGGCCGAGCAGCTCCTGCTTCTGGCGCAGCAGCTCGCGGTCGACGAGGGCGCTCACGACGCCGCGCAGGTACGCCGTGAGCTCGGCCTCGCTCCGTTGCGGCACGGGCGCGACCGCGAGCTGCCGCACGAGCCCGGCGAACGGCTCGGGCACTTCGGAGACGACCGCGTCGACGGTGACCGCGCCGTTAGGGGGTGCGGATGCCAGCGCCGAGGCGATCCCGTCGCGCACGACGGCGAGCGACGCGTTGCCGAAGCGGCAGTCGACCCCGTGGCGCAGCAGGTCGGCGCCGACCGCCTCGGGGTACTGCAGCATGGCCTGCAGCGCGTCGCGCTCGAGCCGCGTCGACGGGTCGGCGGGCAGGTCGCCGATCGAGAACGGCCGTTCCACAGAGGCGGAGCCCGCCGGTGGGGGCGCCTGCGTTCGGTCGGCGGATGCCGCGCCCGCTCGCTGGTCGGCCGATCCCCCGCCTGCGCCACCGCCCGTGGCGCCGTTCGGCCGGTCGCGGCCGGACGCGCCCCGCACCGCCCGCGTGACCTCGCCGAGCTCCATGCCGAGCATGCGCGCGAGTTCGCGGGTGTATCCGGGCCGGAGCGACGGATCGCGGATGCCCGCGACCACCGGCGCGGCCGCGCGGAGCGCCGAGACGCGGCCCTCGACGGTCTCGAGGTCGAACCGCGAGAGCGTGTGCCGGATCACGAACTCGAACATGGGCGTGCGCGCATCGACGAGCGAGCGCACCGCGGCGTCGCCGCGCGCGAGGCGCAGGTCGCACGGGTCGAGCCCGTCGGGGGCGACGGCGACGAAGGTCTGCGCGGCGAACCGCTGCTCCTCGGCGAACGCGCGCATCGCCGCCTGCTGGCCCGCCGCGTCGCCGTCGAAGGTGAAGACGACCTCGCCGACGCCCGAGTCGTCGCCGAGCACGCGCCGCAGCACCTTGATGTGCTCGACGCCGAACGACGTGCCGCAGGTCGCGATCGCCGTGGTGACGCCCGCGAGGTGGCAGGCCATGACGTCGGTGTAGCCCTCGACCACCACGACGCGGTGGCTCTTCGCGATGTCCCGCTTGGCGAGGTCGAGCCCGTAGAGCACCTGCGACTTGTGGTAGACGGCGGTCTCGGGCGTGTTGAGGTACTTCGGCCCGTTGTCGTCGTCGAGCAGCTTGCGCGCGCCGAAGCCGACGGTCTGCCCGGTGACGTCGCGGATCGGCCACACGAGCCGGCCGCGGAACCGGTCGTACACGCCGCGGTCGCCCTGCGAGACGAGGCCGGATGCCGCGAGCTCCTCGGTGGTGAAGCCCTTGCCCTTCAGGTGGTTCGTGAGGGCGTCCCAGCTCTTGGGGGCGAAGCCCACGCCGAACCGTCGGGCCGCCTCGGCGTCGAATCCGCGCTCGCCGAGGAATCGGCGGCCCACCTCCGCCTCGGGCGAGCCGAGGCGCTCGAGGAAGAACTGCTCGGCCGCCTGGTTCGCCGCGAGGAGCCGTGCCCGATTGCCGTGGTCGGACGCCTGGCCGCCGTCTTCGTAGTGCAGCTCGTAGCCGATGCGCCCGGCGAGCCGCTCAACGGCCTCGGTGAACGACACGTGGTCCAGGCGTTGCAGGAACGAGTAGACGTCGCCGGATTCGCCGCAGCCGAAGCAGTGGTAGAAGCCGAGCTGCGGGCGCACGTGGAAGCTCGGGCTGCGCTCGTCGTGGAAGGGGCAGAGGCCCTTCATCGATCCCACGCCCGCGGACTTGAGGTTCACGTGCTCGCCCACGATGTCGGCGATGTTCGTGCGGGCCTTCACCTCATCGACGTCACTCTGTCGAATTCGGCCCGCCATGCCCCTCATCCTATTCGCCGGATGCCGCGCCACGGCCGGTGCGGCCGATCACCGCTGCACGAGTCGCTCGTACCACGCGAGCGCCGACTGGTCGGTGAGGCTCGCGACCTGGTCGACGACGACCCTGCGCCGCGACGCGTCGTCGGGAGCGTGCCGCCAGTCCTCGGCGAAGCCGGCGTCGAGATGCGCGTCGCCCGCCTGCCAGAGCGTGTCGGCGAGTGCCGTGAGCACCTGCCGCTGCTGCGCGTAGATGGGCTGGCGTGTGTTCCTCGACATCACGAACGCGGCCACGATGCCCTTGAGCACCGCGATCTCGGCCTGGATCTCGCGCGGCACGATCACGTCGGCGTCGAAGCGGATCAGGCTCGCGAGCGGGAACGCCGCACGGGTGGCGTCGGTGGCGGCATGCGCGAACCGGCCGATGAGCTGGCTCGTGAGGTTCTTGAGGCGACCCTGGTCGCGCCGGCCGCCCGTGTACTCGGTGAGCCAGCCGTCGAGCGAGTCGAGCCGGTCGAAGGCCGCGATGAGCTCGTCGTGCGTGATGGCCCCGCCGATCCATTCGTACATCGAGGTGACGAGGTCGTCGTGGTCGACCCGGCTGCCGAGCGACGCGACGTCGATGTACCCGCCGACCACGGCGTCTTCGAAGTCGTGCACCGAGTAGGCGATGTCGTCGGAGAGGTCCATGACCTGCGCCTCGATGCAGAGCCGACGCTCGGGGGCGCCACGCCGCATCCATTCGAAGACCTCGAGGTCGCTTCGGTAGAAGCCGAACTTCTGCCGGCCCGAGGGGTCGGCGACGCCCGACTCCTCGGGCCACGGGTACTTGCAGCTCGCGTCGAGGCTCGCCCGGGTGAGGTTGAGGCCGTAGCTGCGGCCGTCGGGGCCGAACACCTTCGGCTCGAGCCGGGTGAGCAGTCGCAGGGTCTGCGCGTTGCCCTCGAATCCGCCGATGTCGGCCGCCCACGCGTTGAGCGCCTTCTCGCCGTTGTGGCCGAAGGGCGGATGGCCGAGGTCGTGCGCGAGGCAGGCGGTGTCGACGACGTCGGGATCGAGGCCGAGGCTCTCGGCGAGTTCGCGCCCGACCTGTGCGACCTCGAGCGAGTGGGTGAGGCGGTTGCGGGCGAAGTCGAGCCCGGCGGTGGGGCTCAGCACCTGGGTCTTGGCGGCGAGGCGGCGGAGGGCGCTGGAGTGCAACAGTCGAGCCCGGTCTCGCGCGAAGTCGCTGCGCCGGTTGGTGTGCTGCTCGGGCAGCAGCCGCTCGGCGTCGGTCTCGTCGTATCCGCCGAAGAGCCGGTCGCGCACGCTCAGCCGCCGCTCGTGTCGAGCTCGGCGTCGACGAGGGTGGTGCGGTCGTGGCCCGCGAGCTCCTGCGAGTCGAGCCAGCCGTCGGGCAGCGCCGGGTTCTTCGGGGTGCCGGCGCGGCCGCGCGGCCCCTCGGCACCCTCGCCCGGGTAGGGCATCGACCAGTCGAGCGTGCCGAGCAACTCGTCGAGCTGGGCGAGCGACTCGACGGTGGCGAGCTTCGCCCGCAGCTCGCCGCCGACCGGGTAGCCCTTGAAGTACCAGGCGACGTGCTTGCGGATGTCGCGGCATCCGCGGTCTTCGCTGTCGAAGAACTCGGTGAGCAGCTCCGCGTGGCGGCGGAAGGTGCGCGCGACGTCGCCGAGCGAGGGCTCCGCCTTGCGCTCCTCGCCCCGGAAGCCCGCCGCGAGGTCGCCGAAGAGCCAGGGGCGGCCGAGGCAGCCGCGACCCACGACGACGCCGTCGCAGCCGGTCTCGGCGACCATGCGCAGGGCGTCGTCGGCCGACCAGATGTCGCCGTTGCCGAGCACCGGCACGGTCGTGACGGCCTGCTTGAGCTCGGCGATCGCCGACCAGTCGGCGTTGCCCGAGTAGAACTCGGCGGCGGTGCGCGCGTGCAGCGCGACCGCGGCGACGCCCGCGCCCTCGGCGATGCGGCCGGCCTCGAGGAAGGTGAGGTGGTCGGCGTCGATGCCCTTGCGCATCTTGATCGTGAGCGGGATCTCGCCCGCGGCCTGCACGGCACCCTCGACGATGTCGCGGAAGAGCCCGCGCTTCCACGGCAGCGCCGCTCCCCCGCCCTTGCGGGTGACCTTGGGCACCGGGCACCCGAAGTTGAGGTCGATGTGGTCGGCACGGTCTTCGGCGACGAGCATGGTGACGGCCTCGGCGACCGTCTTGGGGTCGACGCCGTAGAGCTGGATGGACCGCGGCGTCTCGGACTCGTGGTGGGTGATGAGCCGCATCGATTCGGGCGTGCGCTCGACGAGCGCACGCGACGTGATCATCTCGCTCACGTAGAGGCCGGCGCCGAACTCGCGGCAGAGCCGGCGGAAGGCCGTATTGGTGATGCCCGCCATGGGGGCGAGCACGACGGGCACGTCGAGTTCGATGGGGCCGATCGCGAGCGGCCGTTGCGGAGTGGTGGTGGTGGAAGGCATCAGCATCGATTCTCCCAGATCACGGGCCACTCCCGGTCGGGCGCCCCGGCCCGGGGCTTACGATGCTGGAAGTCGGACGTGTGGAGGACGAGATGACGGACGAGGTCGCGGCAGGGCTCACGGGCGTCGAGCGGGTGCGGGCGGATGCCGCGGCCCGCGGCCTCGACATCGAGGTGATCGAGCGGCCGGCCGCCCGCAGCCTCGAGGAGGCGGCCGAGCTCATGGGCATCACGCCCGCCGACATCGTGAAGTCGCTCGTGGTGAAGCGCAGCGACGACACCTACGTCTTCGCGCTCGTTCCCGGTGGTCGCAAGATCAGCTGGCCGAAGCTGCGCGGGCTCCTCGGCGTCAACAAGCTCCAGTTGCCGGATGCCTCGCTGGCCCTCGCCGCAACGGGCTACGAGCGCGGCACCATCACGCCCCTCGGCTCGACGACCGCGTGGCCCGTCGTGGTGGACGCCACGATCGCCGGCCGGCGCGTGTCCATGGGCGCGGGCGAGCACGGGCGCAGCCTCTTCGTCGAGGCCGACGAGCTCATCCGCGCCCTCGACGCGACCGTCGCGGACGTCAGCGACCCCGAGTGAGCCGGTCGTCGATCGAGGAGCGCCCGACGGAGGAGGACGAAACCCCGTCGATCGAGGAGCGCCCGACGGAGGAGGACGCGTATCGAGATCACTCCGAGCGGGTCTCGATACGGCGCTGCGCGCCTACTCGACCGACGGGGGTCTCGATACGGCGCTGCGCGCCTACTCGACCGGCGCAGACGGGTTGAAGCAGACGTCGCCCTCGCAGACCATCGCGGCGGGGTCGCCGGTCACCATCGTGAAGGGCGCGGGCGCCACGGCATCCGTCGCCGTCGTCGCCTCGTCGCTCACGCGGCCGCCTCGTCGCGCTCTCCGGCCACCTGCGTGAGCACCTGCGAGAAGACCTCGGCCGGCTGGGCGCCCGAGACGCCGTACTTCCCCTCGAAGACGAAGAACGGCACGCCGTTGATGCCGTACGCGCCCGCCTGGGCGATGTCGGCCTGCACGGCGGCGCCGTAGCGGCCGGACTCGAGCGCCTCGCGTGCGGCATCGGCGTCGAGGCCGACTTCGGCGGCGAGCGAGACGAGCTCGTCGACCCGGCCGAGGTGACGGCCCTCGGAGAAGTACGCGCGGAACAGGCGCTCGGAGAGCTCGAGCTGGCGGCCGTGCTCCTTCGCGAAGTGCAGCAGCTCGTGCGCCTGCAGCGTCTTGGTGTGCCGCAGCGCGTCGAAGTCGTAGTCGAGCCCCTCCGCGGCGGCGATGCCGGTGACGCGCTCGAGCATCTGGTGCACCTGCTCGGCGGGCAGGTGCTTGTGGCCGGCGAGGAAGTCGACCTCCGACCCCTCGAAGTCGATGGGGGTGTCGGGTGCGAGCTCGAACGAGTGGTACTCGATCTCCACCGCGGGTGCGTCGTCGCCGAGCGCGGCGATGCCGCCCTCGAGGTGCCGCTTGCCGATGTAGCACCACGGGCAGGCGATGTCGGACCAGATGTCGATCTTGATCGGTTCACTCACGATGTATGCGAACGGATGCGACGACCCGTGTATTCCCGGAGCGGCACGCGCCACGCGGCATCCGCTCGCCCCTCGCTACGCGCCCGAGGACGTGGGCGTGTCGACCGCACCGCCGAAGCGGCGGTTGCGCGAGGCGTAGAGCTCGACGGCCCGCCACAGGTCGACCCGCGAGAAGTCGGGCCAGAGCGTGTCGAGGAACACCATCTCGGCGTACGCCGACTGCCAGAGCAGGAAGTTCGAGGTGCGCTGCTCCCCCGAGCTGCGCACGAAGAGGTCGACGTCGGGCAGCTCGGGCACGTAGAGCCGCTTGCCGATGAGCTTCTCGGAGACCGCCGAGGGCCGCAGGCGACCGGATGCCACGTCGTCGGCGATCGACCGCACGGCATCGGCGATCTCGGTGCGGCCGCCGTAGTTCACGCACATCGTGAGGGTCAGGGTGCTGTTGCCGGCGGTGAGCCGCTCGGCGAACTG
Source organism: Agromyces tardus (assembly GCF_003710805.1). GTDB lineage: Bacteria > Actinomycetota > Actinomycetes > Actinomycetales > Microbacteriaceae > Agromyces > Agromyces tardus. The sequence continues at coordinate 84,057 of NZ_RHHB01000006.1, forward strand.
CAGCTCGTTGATGACCGACGCCCAGAGGCGCGGCTTGCGGCCGGCCCAGCGGATGCGGACGCCCCACTCGTTGAGCTGGTCGCGGCGGCGGTGCAGCACGTCGCGGTTGTAGCCCATGAGGAAGCGCACCTCGTCGGGCGAGCGCTTCCAGTTCTCGGTCGAGAACGCGTAGACCGACAGGTGCTTCACGCCGATCTGGATCGCGCCGGCGACGACGTCGAGCAGCGCCGCCTCCCCCGCCTTGTGGCCCTCGATGCGGGTGAGCCCCTGCCGGTTCGCCCAGCGTCCGTTGCCGTCCATGACGATCGCGACGTGCTCGGGCACCGAGCCCTTCGGCATGGCCGGCGGGTGGATGCCGGTCCAGTCGATCGGGCGGTAGGGCACCGCATCCTTGTGCGTGTAGGGCTTCGGGGTCACTGCGGGGCGCTTTCTCGGGAGACGTGGGACAGGGAGCGGAGGCCGCGTTCGAGGTGCCACTGGGCGTAGGCGGCGACGATGCCGCTCGCCTGCGCGCGGTCGCGCTCGGGTGCCGCTTCCGCGTCGGCCCAGTCGCCGGCGAGGAGCGAGCCGAGGAGGCCGACCGTGGACGGGGCGATGCGCGGCGTGCCGGGCGGGGCGCACGTGTCGCAGACCACGCCGCCGAGCTGCACCACGACCGCCGTGTGCGGGCCCTCCCGCCCGCAGCGCGCGCAATCCTGGAAGCTCGGCGCCCAGCCCGCGAGGGCGAGCGCGCGCAGCAGGTAGGAGTCGAGGGTGAGGCTCGAGCCGTGCTCGGCACGCGCCAGCGAGCGCAGGGCGCCCACGAGCAGCAGGTACTGCTGCAACGATCCCTCGGACTCGGTGAGGCGGTCGGCGGCCTCGACCATGGCGTTCGCAGCCGTGTACGTGCCGTAGTCCTGGGTGATCTGCGCGCCGTACGAGCCGAGCGACTCGGCCTGGGTGATCACGTCGAGCGTGCGGCCCTCGTAGAGCTGCAGGTCGGCGACCATGAACGGCTCGAGCCGCGCCCCGAACTTCGAGGCCGTACGACGCACGCCCTTCGCGACGGCGCGCACCTTGCCGTGCCGCCGCGTGAGCAGCGTGACGATGCGGTCGGCCTCGCCCAGCTTGTGGGTGCGCAGCACGACGGCTTCATCTCGGTACACGGGCACCCGTCGATTCTCCCACCGCGCGGGGCACGCCGCGCCGACCTGGCGGTGTGCCGGTGACATCCGCCCCCGAACCTCGCGCCGACGCCGTGCCGCGCCCGCGGTCGGCGGCACCGGGCGCGGCGACCGCGCGTGGTACAACCGAGGCATGACCGTCGTGCCGTTCGAGATCCCGCTCTGGGCCGACCTCGCGGCGGTGGGCATCGGTGCGCTCCAGGGGGCGATGTTCGCCGGCCGCCTCAAGGAACGCCGCATCGACCTGCTCGGGGTCGCGCTCATCGGCATCATCGTGGGCCTCGGCGGCGGCCTGCTGCGCGACATCCTGCTCAACGAGCTGCCCGCCGCGATGCAGAGCAACTGGTACCTGCCGGTGGCCACCGCGGCCGCCCTGCTCGGCATGGCGCTCCAGCAGGTGTTCACGCGGCTGAACCCGCTCATCATCGCGCTCGACGCCGTGACGATCGGGCTCTTCGGCGCGATCGGCACGTCGAAGGCGCTCTCGTTCGGCGTGCCCGAGATCCCCGCGGTGTTCGTGGGCGTGGTCGCCGCGGTCGGCGGGTCGATCCTGCGCGACGTGTCGCTCAACCTGCCGATCGCGCTCATGCACGTGGGCTCGCTCTACGCGGTGGCCGCCGCCGCCGGCACCGTGCTGCTCGTGATGCTCGCGCTCGCGGGCGTGTCGATCCCGATCGCGGCGACCGTGTGCGTCGTCGTCACGACCGCGATCCGGCTCGGGTCGGTGCGCTTCGGCTGGAGCCTGCCGGAGCAACGGGCGATCGGCAGCTGGAAGGTGTGGCGCCGCGCCTGACGCCGCACTCCGCGGGCGCCGCGCCCGCCGAACGATCCGCGGCCCCCGACGCGACGACGGGCCCCGCCACATGGCGGGACCCGTCGATCGAGTTCGCGTTCGGATGCTACGCGAGCACCGGCTCCGTCACGGACTCCTCGACGCGCGCACCGCGCAGTGCCCGGTTCACGGCGGAGACCACGGCCTTGAGCGACGCCGTCGAGATGTCGGCGTCGATGCCGACGCCCCACAGGGTGCGGCCGCCGACCTCGAGTTCGACATAGGCGGCGGCCTGCGAGTCGCCGCTCGCCGCCAGCGTGTGCTCGACGTAGTCGAGCAGTCGCACGTCGACACCCTCGTTGCCGAGCACCGCGAGGAAGGCGGAGATCGGGCCGTTGCCGCTCGCGTCGGCCTCGACGCGCTCCTCGCCGTCGCGCAGTCCGACGCGCACGTTGACGACGCCGTCGAGTGCGCTCTCGGTGCGCAGCGACAGGAGCTCGAAGCGACCCCACTTCGCACCGGGCCGGTCGGACGGGGCCGGGAGGTACTCGTCGTTGAAGACGCGCCAGATCTCGTCGCTCGAGACCTCGCCGCCCTCGGCGTCGGTCTTGGCCTGCACGACGCCCGAGAACTCGATCTGTAGCCGACGCGGCAGGTCGAGCGCGTGGTCGGTCTTCAGCAGGTAGGCGACGCCGCCCTTGCCCGACTGGGAGTTGACGCGGATCACGGCCTCGTAGCTGCGGCCCAGGTCCTTCGGGTCGACCGGCAGGTACGGCACGGCCCATTCGAGGTCGTCGACGTCGACGCCGCTCGCCGCGGCCTTCGCCTCCATGGCCTCGAAGCCCTTCTTGATGGCGTCCTGGTGCGAGCCGGAGAACGCCGTGTAGACCAGGTCGCCGGCCCACGGGCTGCGCTCGTGCACGGGCAGCTGGTTGCAGTACTCGGCGGTGCGCTTGACCTCGTCGACGTTCGAGAAGTCGATCTGCGGGTCGATGCCCTGCGTGAACAGGTTGATGCCGAGCGCGACGAGGTCGACGTTGCCGGTGCGCTCGCCGTTGCCGAAGAGGCATCCCTCGATGCGGTCGGCGCCCGCCAGGTACCCGAGTTCGGCGGCCGCGATCGCAGTGCCACGGTCGTTGTGGGGATGCAGCGACAGGATCACGTTCTCGCGGTGCGCGAGGTGCCGCGACATCCACTCGATCGAATCGGCGTACACGTTGGGCGTCGCCATCTCGACCGTGGCCGGCAGGTTGATGATGACCTTGCGCTCGGGCGTGGGCTCGAAGACCTCGAGCACCTGGTTGCAGACGTCGACGGCGAACTCGAGCTCGGTGCCCGTGTAGCTCTCGGGCGAGTACTCGTAGTACACCGTGGTGCCGGGAACGCTCGACTCCATCTCGCGGCACTTGCGTGCACCGTGCAGGGCGATGTCGATGACGCCCTGCCGGTCGGTGCGGAACACGACCTCGCGCTGCAGGATGCTCGTGGAGTTGTACAGGTGCACGATGGCCTGCTTGGCGCCGCGGATCGACTCGTAGGTGCGCTCGATGAGGTGGTCGCGCGCCTGCGTCAGCACCTGGATGGTGACGTCGTCGGGGATCGCGCCCTCCTCGATGAGGCTGCGCACGAAGTCGAAGTCGGTCTGGCTCGCCGACGGGAAGCCGACCTCGATCTCCTTGTAGCCCATCTTCACGAGCAGGTCGAACATGATGCGCTTGCGCTCGGGGCTCATCGGGTCGATGAGCGCCTGGTTCCCGTCGCGCAGGTCGACCGCGCACCAGCGCGGTGCGGTCGTGATGCGCTTCGTCGGCCACGTGCGATCCGGCAGGTCGACGCGGATCTGCTCGTGGAACGGGCGGTACCGGTGCGCGGGCATCGGGGACGGCTTCTGGTTGTTCTGCATGGGGTGCTCTTCTCGCTATTCGGGGGTTTCAGCCGACGACGAACTCCGCAGCGAGGGAGGCCTGTGAACTAGGACTCGCTGCGGCAGCTAAGGAGAAGCAGGCCGTGAAGCACGCGTCAAGGCTAACACCCGTGCGGCCGGCCCGCATCCGTGCGACCTGCGCACGGGCCGAGCGGATGCCGCGAGTGCGCCCCGCGGCATCCGCCCGCCCTCCGTCGACCGCCGGATCGGCCCCGCGGTGAACCCTCAGTCGACCGCGAGCGCGACGACCGGCGACACCCGCATCGCGCGACGGGCCGGGGCGACGGAGGCCGCGATCGTCAGGAGCGCCGCGGCGACGAGGATGACGCCGAAGACCGCCCACGGCACGGCCGGCACGACGAGCCGCGGCTCGCCCTGGATCGACCCCAGCAGCGCCTGCGCCCCCGCCCAGCCGTAGGCGAACCCGAGCACGAGGCCCGTGAGCGTCGCCGCCACCGTGAGCGCGGCGCTCTCGGCGACGATCATCAGGCGCAGCTGCGCGCGGTCGAAGCCGAGCGCCCGCAGCAGCCCGAGCTCACGGGTGCGCTGCAGCACGCTGAGCGAGAGCGTGTTGACCATGCCGATCGCGGCGATCACGGCACTGAAGCCGATGAGCACGGTGAAGATCGAGATCGTGATCGTGAGCGGCTCGTCGATCGCCTGCTCCATGCCCGGCCGGTCGGCCGCGGCCGCGAGCAGGAGCTCGCGGTACGACTGCATCGTGACGCTGAACGTCGTCACGAGGGTCACGCCGATGACGAGGCCGATCGTCGTGCGCGAGGAGCGCTCGGGGTTGCGAACCGCGTTCTCGGCGGCCAGACGCGCCGCCGGCGAACCGCCGAGCACGCGCCCGACGAGGCGCAGCACGGGGGGCATCACGACGTGCGCGGCGAGCACGATGCCGGTGAACGAGAGGATGCCGCCGACGAGGCCGATGAACACCCCGAGCGGGCTCGCGAGGCCCACCACGACGCCGAGGGCGAGCAGCAGCGCGCCGACGATGACGAAGGCGAGCGCCACGCCGTGTCGGCCACGACGTGCGACGAGCTCGTCGCGGGCGGCTTCGTTCGCGTTGCCGATCGCCTCGATGGGGCGCACCCGCAGCACGCGTCGCGACCCGACCCAGGACGCGAGCCACGTCGTGAGCACCACGGCCGCGGCGGGCAGCAGCACCGACGGGGTGACGTAGTCGAACCCGACCTCGGGGATCGTTCCGGTCGCGACCGCGACGCGCTCGAGGGCGAACGCGAGCCCCGATCCGAGCAGGATGCCGAGCGCCGCCCCGGCGAGCCCGATCACGAGCCCCTCGCGTGCGATCTCCGCACGCTGCGCACGGGCGCTCGAGCCGATGAGGCGCAGCAGGGCGATGAGCCGGGTGCGCCCCGCGACGACCGTCGACACCGTGTTCGCCGTCACGATCGCGCTCACGTAGACCGCGATGACGATGAACACGGTGGCGACGATGGCGAGCATGAGCGCCACGGTGCCGCTCGAGCCGGCGACGTCGTCGGCCGAGATGACCGCCTCGAGCAGGCCGATCACCTGCAGGAGGAACGCGCCGAACGTGCCGGCGAGCGTCGCGACGAGGAGCGTGGGCACCTGGTCGCGGAACCGGGAGCGCATCATGCCGCCGACTCCATCGAGAGCATGAACGCCGAGATCTCCTCGGGCGTGGAGCGCGGCGCATCGCGCACGATCCGGCCGTCGGCGAGGAACAGGATGCGGTCGGCATGGCTCGCCGCGATCGGGTCGTGCGTCACCATCGCGATCGACTGCCCCGCGCTCGCGCTCGCCGCGGCGAGGAGGCCGAGCACCTCCCGGCCGGTGCGGGAGTCGAGGTTGCCGGTGGGCTCGTCGGCGAACACGAGATCGGGCCGCGTGGCGAGGGCGCGCGCGATCGCGACGCGCTGCTGCTGGCCGCCCGAGAGCTCGTGCGGGCGGTGCCGGAGGCGCGCGGTGAGCCCGAGGGTCGCGACGAGCTCGTCGATCCACGCGCGCTCCTCGATCGTCGTGGCGCGGCCGTCGAGCTCGAACGGCAGCATCACGTTCGCCCGCACGTCGAGCGTGGGCACGAGGTTGAAGGACTGGAACACGAAGCCGACGCGGCGGCGGCGCAGCACCGTGAGGGCGCTGTCGGAGAGCTCGGTGATCTCCGTGTCACCGAGCCACGCGCGTCCGGAGGTGGGGCTGTCCAGGCCCGCCATGATGTGCATGAGCGTCGACTTGCCCGAGCCCGACGGGCCCATGATCGCGGTGAACTCACCGCGTCGGAGTCCGAGGGAGACGTCGTCGAGCGCGGTGACGGTGCCCGCACCGTCGCCGTAGCGCTTGCCGAGCCCGGCGACGCGGGCGATGAGACCGAGGTCTGAGGGTTGGATCTGCATGTCGCCGACGCTACGGACGGGCCGCGGCCCGCGGCATCCGGCGATGGGATGGTCGGGGTCATCCGCTGGGATGACCCGCGTCAGGCGGTGAGGTCGTGCTCGTAGGCGAAGACGACGAGCTGCACGCGGTCGCGGAGCCCGAGCTTCGCGAGCACGCGGCTCACATGCGTCTTCACGGTCGCCTCGCTCAGGTACTCGGATGCCGCGATCTCGGCGTTCGAGAGCCCGCGCGCCGCGAGTGCGAAGATCTCGCGCTCGCGCGGGGTGAGCTGCCCCCACGCGGAGGGAGCCGGCCGCCGCCCGGAGCCGCGCCCGGCGTGCGCGAAGAGCTCGCGCGTGGCCGTCGCCGCGATCACCGCATTGCCGCGGTGCACCGTGCGGATCGCGGCGAGGAGGAACTCGGGTTCGGCGTCCTTCAGCACGAAGCCGCTCGCGCCGGCCCGGATCGCGCGTGCGGCATTCTCGTCGAGGTCGAACGTCGTGAGCACGACGATGCGCGGCGGCTCCCGTCCGTCGCGGTCGGCGTCGGCGAGGATCCGCTCGGTCGCCGCGATGCCGTCGAGCACGGGCATCCGCACGTCCATGAGCATCACGTGCGGCCGCGACCGCGCCGCGAGGGCGGTGGCCGCCTGGCCGTCGGCCGCCTCGCCCGCGAACTCGAGGTCGGGCTGCGACTCGACGAGCATGCGGATGCCCGCCCGGAACAGCGCCTGGTCGTCGACGAGCGCCACGCGGATGCCGCTCATGCCGCCGCCTTCGCGGGGATCGTCGCGTGCACCCGGAACCGGCCGTCGTCGCCCGCCTGCGCGTCGAACGTGCCGCCCGCGAGCTGGGCGCGCTCGCGCATGCCGGGGATGCCGTGGCGGAACGCGACCGCCTCGGCCGCCGGGTGCGCCGCGGCATCCGCTCGCATCGCGTTCTCGAGCCGGATGTCGAGGCCGCCGTCCGTCCAGTCGAGCTGGAGCTCGACCGGCTGGGCCGCGTCGCCGTGCCGGAGCGCGTTCGTGAGTCCCTCCTGCACGATGCGGTAGACCGCGATCTGGTGGCCGGCACCCAGGGGCGTGCGCTCGCCGCGCTCCACGAAGCGCACATCGAGGCCCGCGTCGCGGACCTGTGCGATGAGCGCGTCGAGGTCGTCGACGGCGGGCTGCGGCGCACCGCCTTCGCGGTGTCGCAGCTCGGCGAGCAGCAGGCGCACGTCGCCGAGCGCCGAGCGGGCGACCCCGGCGATCGTGCCGAGCGCTGCCGACGCCTGCTCGGGCCGGGAGGCCGCGGCGAATCGCGCACCGTCGGCCTGGGCGATGACGACCGCGAGCGAGTGCGCGACGACGTCGTGCATGTCGCGGGCGATGCGGTTGCGCTCCTGCTCCACCACGTAGCGGTACTCCGCGTGCTCCCGCTCCCGCCGGTCGAGCTCCGCGCGTCGCTGCTGCTCGCGCGACTGGCGGACGGTGCGCACGAGCAGGCCAACCGTCCAGGCGAGCACGAGCGCCGTGAGCGACGCGGCGAAGAGGATGCCGGTCCACAGGAGCCGCCCCATCTCGCTGTCGCCCGGGATCGTCGCAGCGTCGAACGCGGGCTTCACGAGTGCGAGGTACACGGTCGCGACGACGGCGCCGACGCCCGCCGAGCCCAGCCCGCACCACTTCACGGTGCGCGTACCGTAGGCGGAGGTCGCGTAGAGCACGCCGAACACGGCGAGGTCGGCGGGCTGCACGTCGCGCAGCAGCAGCATCTGCGTGACCGCGGCGCCCCAGGCGATCACGAGCGACCAGCCCGGCGACACGCGGCGCACCGCGAGCGCCGCCGCGAACGCCAGCACGACCACCACGTCGGCCCAGCCGCCGATGAGCGCGTAGAGCAGGCACACGAGGGCGAAGACCGCCGCGAGCGCGGCGTCGACCACGACGGCGGTCCGTCCGGGTGGGGTGCGCACCGATCCACCGTACGCGCTCGCCGCGGCGCGGTCGGGCGGATGCCGCGGAATCATCCTCGAGAGGTACGCGACGGTGCGGCGGCGACCCGCGGGGATCAGAACCCGAGGCGCCCGAGCTGCTTCGGGTCGCGCTGCCAGTCCTTGGCGACCTTCACGTGCAGCGCGAGGTGCACCTTGCGGCCGAGCAGCGCCTCGATCTCGCCGCGCGCCCGCGTGCCGACCTCGCGCAGGCGCGACCCGCCCTTGCCGATGATGATGCCCTTCTGACTGTCGCGCTCGACGTACAGGTTGGCGTAGATCTCCAGCAGGTCCTTGTCGTCCCGCTCGACCATGTCGTCGACCGTCACGGCGATCGAGTGCGGGAGCTCGTCGGAGACGCCCTCGAGCGACGCCTCGCGGATGAGCTCGGCGATGCGCTCGGCGACGTCCTCGTCGGTCGAGGTCTCCGCCGGGTACAGCGGCTGCTCCGACACGGGCATGAGCGCGAGGAGCTCGTCGACGAGCACGTCGAGCTGCTCGCCCTTCGGCGCCGAGACGGGGATGATCGACGCCCACTCTCGCAGCTCGGAGACGGCGAGGAGCTGCTCGGCCACGCGCGCCTTGCCCGCGGCATCCGTCTTCGTGACGATCGCGATCTTCTTGGCGCGCGGGTACTGGTCGAGCTGCTCGTTGATGAACCGGTCGCCCGGGCCGATGGCCTCGTCGGCGGGCACGCAGAACGCGATCACGTCCACGTCGCCGAGCGTCGAGGCGACGAGCGTGTTGAGGCGCTCGCCGAGCAGCGTGCGCGGCCGGTGCAGGCCCGGTGTGTCGACGAGGATGAGCTGTCCGTCGGGCCGGTGCACGATGCCGCGGATGGCGCGACGCGTGGTCTGCGGCTTCGAGCTCGTGATCGCCACCTTCTCGCCGACGAGCGCGTTCGTGAGCGTCGACTTGCCGACGTTCGGGCGGCCGACGAAGGAGACGAATCCGGCTCGGTACTCAGTCATGGGTGGTCCTCTCGGATGCGTCCTCGCTCGCGAGCGCTGTCTGGACGTCGATGAGCGCCTGGTCGCGCCAGGCGAGGATGGTGCCGATCCGCTTGCGGCGGCCCTCGGTGCGCTCGGCCTCGAGCACGAGCCCGCTGACCCGGGCCTGCTCACCCGTCTGCGGCAGGTGGCCGAGCTCCTTCGCGAGGAGGCCGCCCACGGAGTCGACGTCGTCGTCGTCGAGGTCGAGGCCGAACAGCTCGCCGAGCTCGTCGACCGGAAGCCGCGCGTTGACGCGGAACCGCCCCTCGTCGAGCTCCTCGACCTGCGCCGCCTCGCGGTCGTACTCGTCGGAGATGTCGCCGACGAGCTCCTCGATGAGGTCTTCGAGGGTGGCGAGACCGGCGATGCCGCCGTACTCGTCGACGACCATCGCGAGGTGGTTCGACTCGAGCTGCATCTGCCGCAGCAGGGCGTCGGCCTTCATCGACTCGGGCACGAAGAGCCCGGGCCGCGCGAGCTCGCCCACCGTGAGGGTGTCGGCGTCGAGCGGTCGCTCGAAGCTCAGGCGGGCCAGGTCGCGCAGGTACAGGATGCCGATCACGTCGTCGGCGTCGCGGGCGATCACGGGGATGCGCGAGTACCCCGCGCGCAGGAAGAGCGCCATCGCCTGGGGCAGGTGGGCCGTCGCGTCGATCGTGACCATGTCGGTGCGCGGCACCATCACCTCGCGCACGACCGTGTCGTTGAACTCGAAGATCGAGTGGATGAGCTCGCGGTCGCCCTCCTCGAGCACGTCGAGTTCGGTCGCCTCGTCGACCATGCTGAGCAGCTGCTCCTCGCTCGAGACGCCGGCGAAGCGGATGCGGCCGGGGGTGACGCGATTGCCGAGGGAGACGAGCGCGTTCGCGAGCGGTCCGAGGAGCACCCGGAGGAAGTGCACGAGCGGCGCGGCGAGCCGCAGCACGGCGCTCGCGTGCGCGCGTCCGACGCTGCGGGGGCTCGCCCCGACGAGCACGAAGGACACCGCCGTCATGATGAGTGCCGACCAGAGCAGCACGAGCCAGGTGTTCTCGATGAAGAACGTGAAGGCGAGCGTCACGAGCACCGCCGCCGTCGTCTCGGCGAGGATGCGCATGAAGTTCACGGCGTTGACGTGCGCGCCCGTGTCGTCGGCGATCGCGCGCAGCGACCGCGCGGCGCGCGCGCCGATCGACAGCTCGGTGATGTCGGCCCGCGAGCTCGCGCCGATCGCGGAGTCGACCGCGGCCATGAGACCGCCGAACGCGACGAGGACGAAGGCCGCCGCGAGGAACAACCAGGGCAGCATGGTCAGCGGCGTCGCTCCTGCATGGCGAAGCCGACGAGGAGGTCGCGCTGGATGCCGAACATCTCCTTCTCCTCCGCGGGCTCCGCGTGGTCGAAGCCGAGCAGGTGCAGGATGCCGTGGGTCGTGAGCAGCTGCAGCTCGTCGAGGAGCGAGTGCCCGGCGCTCTTCGCCTGCGCCTCGGCGACCTGCGGGCACAGCACGACGTCGCCGAGGAGCCCCGGCGGGGCCGGCTGGTCCTCCGTGCCGGGGCGCAGCTCGTCCATCGGGAAGCTCAGCACGTCGGTGGGGCCGGGCTCGTCCATCCACTGGACGTGGAGCTGCTCCATGGCGCCCTCGTCGACGAGCACGATCGCGAGCTCGGCGTCGGGGTGCACGTGCATCGCGTCGAGGGCGTACACGGCGAGCCGCTGGATGGCGGCTTCGTCGACCTCGATCGTGGACTCGTTGTTGATCTCGATGCTCATGCGGCGCGCCTCCCGGTCGCGATCACTTGGTCTTCCTCGGCAGGTGGTCGCGCGGCCCGGCCTGCCCGCGGCGCTCGGCGCGGTTGGCGAACTCGCGCGCCTGCTCGCGCTCGAAGCGCTGCGCCTGCGCGCGCTGGTCGAACTCCGTGTACGCGTCGACGATCTTGCCGACGAGCGTGTGGCGCACGACGTCGTCGCTCGTGAGGCGCGCGAAGTGGATGTCGTCGATGTGGTCGAGGATGCGCGTCACGATCCGCAGGCCGCTCGACCCGCCCGGCAGGTCGACCTGCGTGATGTCGCCCGTGACGACCATCTTCGATCCGAACCCCAGCCGGGTGAGGAACATCTTCATCTGCTCGGGCGTGGTGTTCTGCGCCTCGTCGAGCACGACGAACGAGTCGTTGAGCGTACGGCCGCGCATGTAGGCCAGCGGTGCGACCTCGACCGTGCCCGAGGCGAGCAGCTTCGGCACCATCTCGGGGTCCATCATCTCGTTGAGCGCGTCGTACAGCGGCCGCAGGTAGGGGTCGATCTTGTCGGTCAGGGTGCCGGGCAGGAACCCGAGCCGCTCCCCCGCCTCCACTGCGGGGCGCGTGAGGATGATGCGGCTCACCTCCTTGCGCTGCAGCGCCTGCACGGCCTTCGCCATGGCCAGGTACGTCTTGCCGGTGCCGGCCGGCCCGATGCCGAACACGATCGTGTGCTCGTCGATCGCGTCGACGTACTGCCGCTGGCCCTCGGTCTTGGGCCTGATCGCCTTGCCGCGGCTCGAGACGATGACCTGCCCGAGCAGTTCGGACGGCTTGGCATTCGGGTCGGACTCGAGCATTCTCGCTGAGCTCCTCACGTCGATGGGGGTGGGATCCTGGTCGCCGCGCACGAGCTCCAGCAGCTCCTCGATGAGCCGTCGCACGCGCCGGCGCTCGTCGGCGTCGCCGCGGATCGCGATCTCGTTGCCGCGCACGTGCACCTCGACTCCGGGGTACTCGCGCTGGATGCTCGAGAGCAGGCGGTCCTGCGGGCCGAGGAGTCGCACCATGGCGATGCCGTCGATGCTGAGGCGCTCCTCGCCGCCCGGCTCCGACTCCTCGGAACCTGCCGCGCCGCCGGCGCCGGTCGGGTCAGCCTCCGACAAGCGATCCCTCCCCGAGACCGCCCGCGAGCACGTGGGCGTGCACGTGGAACACGGTCTGGCCGGCGCGCGGGCCGGTGTTGAAGATGAGCCGGAACTGGCCGTCGGCGAGCTCGGCGGCGACGCCGTTCGCGACCGCCACGAGCTCGGCGAGCAGACCGGGGTCGGATGCCGCGAGCTCGGCCACGTCGCGGTAGGCGCCCGACCGCGGGGCGACGATGACGTGCACGGGCGCCTGCGGCGCGATGTCGTGGAAGGCGATGATCCGCTCGGTCTCCGCGACCATCTTCGCGGGGAGCTCGCCTGCGGCGATGCGCTCGAAGACGGTCGATTCGGCGGCGGAGTCGGTCATGCGTCCATCGTAGCCACGCAACGCTCACCACCGCCCGAGCGAGGCGCTGAGCACGGCGATCGCCGCAGGTCCCGCCGTCGAGGTGCGCAGCACCGACGATCCGAGGCGCACCCGCTCCGCTCCCGCCGCCTCGAGCCGCTCGAGCTCCTTCGGGTCGATGCCGCCCTCGGGGCCCACGACGAGCACGAGGTCGCGGCCGTCGGGCCGGATGCCGCTGAGCGGCGTCGTCGCGGTGGGCTCGAGCAGCAGCATCCGCTCGCCCTCGAACCGCGCGGGGAGCTGCCCGGTGCTCGCGACCGCGTCGACCTCGGGGAGCCACGCGCGAATCGACTGCTTGACGGCCTCGCGCACGATGGCCGCCCAGCGCGCACGGCCCTTCTCGGCCTTCGCGCCTTCCCAGCGGGAGACCGAGCGCGCGGCCGACCACGGCACGATGCGGTCGACGCCGAGCTCGGTCGCCGCCTGCACCGCGAGCTCGTCGCGATCGCCCTTCGCGAGCGCCTGGACGAGCGTGATGCGGGGAGCCGCGGCCGCCTCGACGTGCACCTCGTCGACCTCGAGCTGGAGCCGCCGGGGCTCGGTCGCCGTCACGGTGCCGCGCACGACGCGTCCGCGCCCGTCGCCGATCGCAACGCGCTCGCCGGTGCGCACGCGGGCGACCGTGACGGCGTGGCGCGCCTCGTCGCCGTCGAGCACGACCGTCGAGCCCGCGGTCGCGCCGGCGAGGTCGAGCGACTCGTCGAGGTAGAGGTTGCCCATCGCGGCATCCGCCTAGCCGAGGAACCGGTCGCGGAGCCGCGCGAACAGGCCCTGCTGGAAGTGCCCGAGCTGCGGCGGGTGCGCCTTGCGCACCTTGGCGAGCTGCTCGATGAGCTCGCGCTCCTTGTGCGAGAGCTTCGTGGGCGTCACCACGTGCACCGCGACCTTGAGGTCGCCGCGACCGGAGCCGCGCAGGTGCGTGATGCCGCGGTCCTTCACGGTGAGGATCTCGCCGCTCTGCACCCCGGCCTTCACCTCGAGCTCGACGTCGCCGTCGAGCGCGGGCACATGCGCCGTGGTGCCGAGCACCGCGTCGGTCATCTGCACCTCGAGGGTGCAGAGCAGGTCGTCGCCGTTGCGGCTGAAGACCTCGTGGTTCTTCACCTTGATCTCGAGGTAGAGGTCGCCGTTCGCGCCGCCGGCGGGCCCCGCCTCGCCGGAGCCGGGCATCTGCAGTCGCACGCCGGTGTCGACGCCCGCGGGGATGTCGACGGGCACGGTGCGGCGCGCGCGCACCCGGCCCTGGCCCTGGCAGGTGACGCACGGCGTGGTGATGACCGTGCCGTAGCCGCGGCACGAACCGCAGGGGCTCGAGGTCATCACGTTGCCGAGGAGCGAGCGCACGGCACGCTGGATCGAACCCGAGCCGCCGCAGATGTCGCACGTCACGGGCGAGGTGCCCGGCTGGCAGCACGAGCCGTGGCACGTGTCGCAGACCACGGCCGTGTCGACCTCGATGTCGCGGTGCGTGCCGAAGACGACCTCCTCGAGTCCGACCTCCACGCGGATGAGCGCGTCCTGGCCGCGCTCGCGCCGCGACCGCGGGCCGCGACTGGCCTGGCCGGCGCCGAAGAACGTCTCGAAGATGTCGCCGAACCCGCCGAAGTTCTGGCCGCCGCCGCCGAACCCGCCCTGGCCGCCGAGGTCGTACTGCTCGCGCTGCTTCGGGTCCGAGAGCACGTCATAGGCGTGCGTGACCATCTTGAACCGCTCGGATGCCTCGGCGCCCGGGTTCACGTCGGGGTGGAGCTCGCGCGCGAGTCGCCGGTAGGCCTTCTTGATCTCGTCTGGGGAGGCGTCGCGTGCGACGCCGAGGACCTCGTAGTGGTCGGCCACGGAGGGCTTGTCCTTTCGATTGCCGGATGTCGCGGACGCCGGATCTGGGCGGCCCGCGGCGGTCAGTGCTCGCCGAGCGTTCGGGAGAGGTAGCGCGCGACCGCGCGGACCGCGGCCATGCTGTGGGAGTAGTCCATGCGGGTGGGCCCGACGATGCCGAGCCGGGAGACGTCGCGACCGGGGATCTCGAACGCGCTCGAGACGATGGAGGTCTCGGCGAGCCCGAACGAGGCGTTCTCGCGCCCGATGCGCACCGCGACCGCGTGCTCGTCGGAGGCCATCTCGCCGAAGAGCTTGAGCAGGACGACCTGCTCCTCGATCGCCTCGATGACGCCGAGGATCGAGCCCGCGAAGTCCTGCTCGGTTCGCACGAGGTTCGCGGCGCCCGCGACGACGAGGCGATCGTGCCGCTGCACGCGGGCCTGCTCGGCGAGCGTCGCCGCGAGCGTGTGCGCGACGGCGGCGTGCCGCCGATCGAGCCCCTCGATGTCGCCCATGAGCGCCTCGGCGGCCTCCGCCATCGTGCGGCCCCCCGCGAGCTCGTTGAGGCGCCCGCGCAGGTCGGCGAGCGTCTCGTCGTCGACGGGCGCATCGAGCTCGGCGAGGCGCTGCTCGACCTGCCCCGAGTCGGAGATCAGCACGCAGAGCACCCGGGTCGGCGCGAGCGAGACGAGCTCGACGTGGCGGACCCGCGCGCTCGCGAAGCTCGGGTACTGCACGACCGCGAGCTGCTTCGTGAGCTGCGAGATGAGCCGCACGGTGCGGGCGAGCAGCTCGTCGAGGTCGCTGGACTCGCCGAGGAACGTCTCGATCGCATGACGCTGCGCCGGCGTGAGCGGACGCACGTCGGTGAGCTGGTCGACGAACACCCGGTAGCCCTTGTCGGTGGGGATGCGCCCCGACGAGGTGTGCGGGGCCGCGATGAGCTCCTCCTCCTCGAGGAGGGCCATGTCGTTGCGGATCGTCGCGGCCGACACGCCGAACGAGTGACGCTCGACGATCGACTTGGAGCCCACGGGCTCGCGGGAGGCGACGTAGTCCTGCACGATCGCGCGGAGCACCGCGAGACTGCGTTCGGAGACCATCGACCCTCGCTTCCCTCGGCGACTCGGTTTAGCACTCGATCTGCGTGACTGCTAATCATATCGCGAGATATCGGGGCAGGCACCGTTGCCGGGCCCGAAGCGCCCGCGCTACGTTATGCATCACCGCGAATCGCCATCCCCCCTGACCGCTGATCGCAGCGCAGACGCGGCCCAACCCCGAACCCCCGAAAGGCACGTCGATGACCGACCCCAGTTCGCAGCTCCCCGATCCGAACGTCCCCCCGGCACCCCAGCCGGCCGCGCCCGCACCCGCAGCGCCGCTCTCGCACGAGCAGGACCTGCAGTGGGCCTCCTTCGCCCACCTCGGCGGCATCCTGGGCCTGCTCCCCTCGCTCATCATCTGGCTCGTCTTCAAGGACCGCGGATCGTTCACGAACACCGAGGCCAAGGAAGCGCTGAACTTCCAGATCACCGTCGTGATGGCCTGGGTGGCGCTCTTCATCGTGTCCAGCATCCTCACGGCCGTCACCTTCGGCATCTTCGGATACCTCGCGCCGCTGCTGTACCTCGCCCTCTGGGCGGCCGTGATCGTGTTCTCGATCCTCGGCTTCCTCAAGGCGAAGGACGGCAACCACTACCGCTACCCGTTCGCCATCCGCCTCATCAAGTAACGCCGACCCGCCGACGCGCCGGGAGACTCGTCCTCGCTCGGCGCGTCGTCGTGTGCCAGCATGAGGAACACCGAATCTCGCGATCTCGGAGAGTCCGACCAAGGAGCACGCATCATGTCCGACGCACCACCTCCCACGCCGCCGACCCCGCCCACTCCCCCGCCGCCGCCGCCGCCCGGCCCCCCGACGCCGCCTCCGCCTCCCGGCCCGGGCGACTACCAGCAGAACGCACCCATGAACCCGTCCGACGAGAAGCTCTGGGCGACGCTGATCCACATCGGCGGCATCTTCTTCAGCTTCGTGCCGGCGCTCATCGGGTACCTCGTCCTGAAGGACAAGGGGCCGTTCATCCGCGAGCACACGGCGACCGCGCTGAACTTCCAGATCACGATGGCGATCGCCTACGTGGTCGGGTCGTTCCTCGTGTTCATCATCGTGGGCATCTTCGTGCTGATCGCCGTGTGGATCGTCACGATCATCTTCAGCATCATGGCGGCGGTGAGGGCCAACCAGGGCCAGCCGTACACCTACCCGCTCTCGATCAAGTTCGTGAGCTGATCCGTCAGGATCGCATCGACGAGGCCCCCTCCGCGCGCGGAGGGGGCCTCGTCCGCGTTCGACCGTCGCCCGACCGGCCGTCGCGGGTGGGCGTCACCGGGTCGGCGTCGCCGGCTCGGCCGTCGCGGATCACCCGTCGCCGAGCAGCCGGCGCACGACCGCGTCGGCGAGCAGCCGTCCGCTCCTCGTGAGCGTGAGCCCGCCGGCGAGGGCGGCCTTCGCATCGACGAGGCCGTCGGCGATGAGTCCCGCCACGGCGTGGCGGCCACCGGCGTGCAGCGACGCGATGTCGATCCCCTCGCGGATGCGGGTGAGCAGCAGCACCCGCTCGGTCTCGCGGGTGGGGCCGTCGAGCGTCTCGCGCCCGACCGCGGGCGAGATCCCCGCCGCGAGCCGCTCCGCGTAGGCGGCGGGATGCTTCGCGTTCCACCAGCGCACGCCGCCCACGTGGCTGTGCGCTCCCGGCCCGATGCCCCACCAGTCGTCGCCGCGCCAATAGCCGAGGTTGTGACGCGAGCGGAACGCGGCATCCGTCGCCCAGTTGCTGACCTCGTACCAGTCGTAGCCCGCGGTGCCGAGGAGCTCGTCGGCGAGCTCGTACATGTCGGCCTCGAGGTCGTCGTCGGGCCGGGCGAGCTCGCCGCGGCGGATCTGCCGGGCGAGCTTCGTGCCGTCCTCGACGATGAGGGCGTACGCGCTGAGGTGGTCGGGCCGCTCGGAAATCGCCGCCTCGAGGCTCCGGCGCCAGTCGTCGAGCGACTCCCCCGGCGTGCCGTAGATCAGGTCGAGGCTCACGTCGAGTCCGGCCTCGCGCGCCCAGCCCACGACGAGCGGCACGCGAGCGGGATCGTGTGTGCGGTCGAGCGCCGCGAGCACGTGCGGCACGGCCGACTGCATGCCGAACGAGACGCGCGTGAAGCCGCCCTCGGCGAGGCGCGCGAGGTCGTCGCGGTCGACGGAATCGGGATTCGCCTCCGTCGTGACCTCGGCGCCCTCGACGAGGCCGAACTCGTCGCGCACCGCGGCGAGCATGCGCACGAGGTCGCCCGCGGGCAGCATCGTGGGGGTGCCGCCGCCGAAGAAGACGGTGTCGGCGGTGCGAGCAGGCAGCCCGGATGCCTCGAGCACGCGCCGCGACATCCGGATCTCGTCGATCGCCTGGCCCGCGTAGTCGGCTTGGCGCACCCCGCGCAGCTCGCCCGCGGTGTAGGTGTTGAAGTCGCAGTAACCGCAGCGGACGCGGCAGAACGGGACGTGCACGTAGACGCCGAAGGCGCGGTCGGTCGCGCCGTCGGCCGCGGAGGCGGGCAGGAGCCCGTCGGCCGGCGCGGGATCGCCCAGCGGGAGTGGGCCTGCCACGGGTCAGGCGCCTCCGGCCGGGTGCAGCGCGCGCAGCTCGACCCGGGTGAGCTCGCGGCGGCGGCGGCGGATGCCGGGCGCCGTGAGGGCGCGGATGCCGCCGGGCGTCTGCAGGATCGACCGGATCGTGAGCCACACGGTGTCGTCGTCGCGATGCTCGAGCACGAACGACTCCTCGCCGCTCTCGGGGCCCGGCGCCGTCGTGCCGTAGGCGAAGCCCACGAGGTTGGGCTCGTCGAGCACGTAGACCACGAGCACGGGCGTCGAGGCGGTGCCGAAGCGCTTCCTGCGCCGGAGGGTCGCGGTCATGCCGGCCGCGATGTAGGGCGTGCCGTCGGCCGCGAAGCGCTGCTCGCTGCGCGGCGCGGGCTGCTCGGGGAGCGGCGTTCCGTCGGCGTCGTAGACGATGCCCGGGTACTGGGCGCCGGTGCCCGCGGAGATGTCGTCGACCTCGAAGCCCGAGCCCCGCTGGATGCCCCACGACATGAGGGACTCCGCAGCGCGATCGAACCGCCCCTGGCCGGAGCCGAGCCGCACGGTGTCCTCGGCCGGGCGGAACCCCGCGGGCGGGTAGCGCAGCAGGTCGGGGTCGAGGGTCGCCCCGATCGCCCCGTACGTGACCGACTGGTCGGTGAAGGTGCTCCGGCGAGTCATCGGTGGTCCCTTACGTCGTCTCGTCCCGCCGTGCGGCATCGGCCGAGGCGGGCTGCGCGGGCCTACGGGCAGGCGTGCGCATCCGACAATCGTAGCCACCGGTCGCTGGGAGGACGGCGGCGAGCGGCCGTCACCCCGTCGCGACGGGGGCCGACGAGCGTCGCCGGGCGCGAAGCCATTCGAGGAGGAAGAGCAGGCCGATGATGAGCGGCGGTGCGGTGACGATGCCCGCGTAGACCCACTCCGGCATCCAGCTGAAGATCGAGGCGACCGCGTAGCCGAGGAACCCGATCGCGGCCACGAGCGGCCACCACCAGCCCAGCACGAGCGCGATGAGCAGGATGACCGCGGGCAGCAGGTGCGTCACCACGGCCCACTGGTCGATCCACGTGCCGGATGACTGCGCTTGGCCCTGCGTCGGCTCCTGGCGCGCCTGCGACTCGTTCCACCAGGCCCACCACAGCACCGCCACGTACAGGATGCCGAGGATCCTCGCGATCCACCCGGGTACGCCCGTCCTGCGCTGCTCCATCGCGACACCCCTCCCGGAGACTGCGAGTCCGGCGCCCGCTGGCGCCGGGCTCGTCCGCAGCCGTCGCGACCATCATGCGGGCCGCCGGGCTCGCGCACAGGGCCGGAAGGCCCGCAGCGCGAGACGCGCCTACTTCTTGGCGTCCTTCTTCTCGGTCTCGCCCGAGAGCGCGGCGATGAACGCCTCCTGGGGGACCTCGACGCGGCCGACCATCTTCATGCGCTTCTTGCCCTCCTTCTGCTTCTCGAGGAGCTTGCGCTTGCGGGTGATGTCGCCGCCGTAGCACTTGGCCAGGACGTCCTTGCGCATCGCACGGATCGACTCGCGGGCGATGATGCGGGCGCCGATCGCGGCCTGGATCGGCACCTCGAACTGCTGCCGCGGGATGAGCTCGCGCAGGCGCCCGGTCATGAGCACGCCGTAGGCGTAGGCCTTGTCGCGGTGCACGATCGCGCTGAACGCGTCGACCTGCTCGCCCTGGAGCAGGATGTCGACCTTCACGAGGTCGGCGGCCTGGTCGCCCACCGGCTCGTAGTCGAGCGACGCGTAGCCCGCGGTCTTGGACTTCAGCTGGTCGAAGAAGTCGAAGACGATCTCGCCGAGCGGCATGTTGTAGCGGATCTCGACGCGGTCCTCGCCGAGGTACTCCATGCCGAGCAGCGAGCCGCGCCGCGACTGGCAGAGCTCCATGATCGTGCCCACGTAGTCCTTCGGGGCGAGGATCGCGGCGCGCACCATGGGCTCGCGCACCTCGGCGATCTTCGCGCCCGTCGGGAACTCGCTCGGGTTGGTGACCGTGACCGTCTTCCTGTCTTCGGTGGTGACCTCGTAGATCACCGACGGCGCCGTGGCGATGATGTCGAGGTCGAACTCGCGGCGCAGCCGCTCGGTGACGATCTCGAGGTGCAGCAGGCCGAGGAATCCGCAGCGGAACCCGAAGCCGAGGGCGACCGAGGTCTCGGGCTCGTAGACGAGCGCGGCATCCGACAGCTTGAGCTTGTCGAGTGCCTCGCGCAGCTCGGGGTAGTCGCTGCCGTCGATCGGGTAGAGGCCGGAGAACACCATGGGCAGGGGCTCGGTGTAGCCGGCGAGCGCCTCCGTCGCGGGCTTCGACGCGGTCGTCACCGTGTCGCCGACCTTCGACTGGCGCACGTCCTTCACGCCCGTGATGAGGTAGCCGACCTCGCCGACGCCGAGGCCCCTCGTGGGCGTGGGCTCGGGGGCGCTCACGCCGATCTCGAGGATCTCGTGGGTCGCCCTCGTCGACATCATCTGGATGCGCTCGCGCGGGTTCAGGTGCCCGTCGACCATGCGCACGTAGGTCACGACGCCGCGGTAGCTGTCGTAGACGGAGTCGAAGATCATGGCCCGCGCCGGGGCGTCCGCGCGGCCGACCGGTGCGGGGATGCGCTCGACGACGCGATCGAGGAGTTCCTCGACGCCGACGCCGGTCTTGCCCGACACCCGGAGGACGTCGTCGGGCGACCCGCCGATGAGGTCGGCGAGCTCGCGCGCATACTTCTCGGGCTCTGCCGCGGGCAGGTCGATCTTGTTGAGCACGGGGATGATCTCGAGGTCGTTCTCGAGTGCGAGGTAGAGGTTCGCGAGCGTCTGCGCCTCGATGCCCTGCGCGGCATCCACGAGCAGGATCGCGCCCTCGCACGCCGCGAGCGAGCGCGAGACCTCGTAGCTGAAGTCCACGTGGCCGGGCGTGTCGATCATGTTGAGGGCGTACGACGTGTCGCCGACCTGCCACGGCATGCGCACGGCCTGGCTCTTGATGGTGATGCCGCGCTCGCGCTCGATGTCCATGCGGTCGAGGTACTGGGCGCGCATGTCCCGGTCGCTCACCACTCCCGTGATACCGAGCATGCGGTCGGCGAGGGTCGACTTGCCGTGGTCGATGTGCGCGATGATGCAGAAGTTGCGGATCAGCGCGGGGTCGGTGGCAGCGGGCACCGGGGCATTGGCGGCTCGAGGGGACATCCCGACGATTCTCCCATGAGTTCGGTTCGCACTTTCGACGGATGCCGTGCACGGGCGCGCTGGCTAGTCTGGGATCACCATGACCGCGCTTGATGCCCCTCTCGTCGGACGGGTGCAGCCGTCGGCGCTGCGTCCCGTGTTCACGTCGCTGCGGGTCGGCCTCCACGTGCTGGTCGTCGGCCTCACGATCTTCGTCGTCGCGCGCGCCGCGCTCGCCGGCGGCGAGCAGGTCGTCGCCACCGCGATCCTCGCGATCGCCTTCATCGGCACCTACGTGGTCGGCGTCGTCACGGCGCACCAGGTCGTCACGCCGTGGATGCGGGCCGGGTGGCTCGTCATGCTGCTGGGCCTGTGGCTCGGCCTCAGCGCCCTCACGCCGGACGCCGCGTTCCTCGCGTTCCCCCTCTTCTTCCTCGAGCTGCACGTGCTGCCCGCGCGCTACGGCGTGCCGCTCGTCGCGCTGACCTTCATCCTCAGCGTGTGGAGCACGACGTCGCACCTCGGCTTCGCGGCCGGCAGCATCGTCGGACCGTTCATCGCCGCGGGCGTCGCGATCATCATCGGCCTCGGCTACCGCGCCATGGCCGTGGAGTCGCGCGAGCGTCAGGCGCTCATCCTCGACCTGCTCGCGACGCGCGAGGAGCTGGCGGCGGCGAGTCGGGAGGCGGGCACGCTCGCCGAGCGCGAGCGCATCGCCCGTGAGATCCACGACACCGTGGCGCAGGGCCTCTCGAGCATCCAGCTGCTCCTGCACGCGGCCGAGCGCGACGTCGACGATGCGCCGACGCGCGACAAGCTCCGGCTCGCCCGGGAGACCGCAGCGGAGAACCTCCAGGAGACCCGCCGGTTCATCCGCGAGCTCACCCCGCCCGCGCTCGATTCGCAGACGCTCCCCGCCGCGCTGCGCCGCCTGACCGAGGCGACGAGCGAGCAGGCGCGGCAGTCGGGGTCCCGCACGCGCATCTCCTTCACGACGAGCGGCGAGCCTCTGCCGCTGCCCATGTCGATCGAGGCCACGCTGCTGCGCATCGCCCAGGGTTCGCTCTCGAACGTGCTCAAACATGCGGATGCCGCACGCGCGGAGCTCACGCTCAGCTACCTCGGCGACGAGGTCGCCCTCGACGTCGTCGACGACGGGGTCGGCTTCGAGCCCACCATCGTCGACGCCGCGCACGCCGACGGCGAGTCCTTCGGCCTGCGAGCGATCCGGCAGCGAGCCGAGCGCCTCGGCGGAACGGCCGACGTCGAGTCCACCCCGGGCGGCGGCACCGCGCTGTCCGTGCGCATCCCGGCGGTGCCGGCATGATCCGCCTCCTCCTGAGCGACGACCATCCCGTGGTGCGCGCGGGCATGCGCGCCCTGCTGGAGGCCGAGTCCGACCTCGAGGTCGTCGGCGAGGCGGCCTCCGCCGAGGAGGCGGTGCAGCTCGCCGCGCGACCGGGCGTCGACCTCGTGCTCATGGACCTGCAGTTCCCGGGCGCCCTGCAGGGCGTCGACGCGACACGGCGCATCCGCTCGACCCGAGGCGCGCCCAAGGTGCTCGTGCTCACGAACTACGACACCGACGCCGACATCCTCGGCGCGATCGAGGCGGGTGCGAGCGGCTACCTCCTGAAGGACGCTCCCCCCGCCGAGCTCATCGCCGCCATCCGGGCCGCGGCGGCCGGGGAGTCGGCGCTCGCGCCGGCGGTGGCGTCGCGGCTCGAGGACTCGCAGCGGGCGGGCGACCAGCGCCTCACCGTGCGCGAGGCCGAAGTGCTCGCCCTCGTCGCCGAGGGCCGCTCGAATCGCGAGATCGGCCGCTCGCTGTTCCTCAGCGAGGCGACCGTGAAGTCGCATCTCGTGCACATCTTCACGAAGCTCGGCGTGGGGTCGCGCACCCAGGCCGTGGCCCGTGCCCGCGAGCTCGGGGCGATCCGGGCGGGCTGACGGATGCCGCGCGCCCGCGTCCTGCTCGTGCACGGGATCCGTACCTCGGCGTCCATGTGGCGCGGCCAGGTCGAGCGCCTCTCGCGGCACGACCTCGAGGTCGTGCCGGTCGACCTGCCGGGCCACGGGTCGCGGATCGGCGAGCCCTTCACACTCGACGCGGCGTTCCGCGTGATCGGCGAGGCGCTCGCCGGCGGTGCGAGCGGCGCGGCCGGCACGCCCGTCCCGGGCAGCCCGGCTGAGCCGCCACGGCTGCTCGTGGGGCTGAGCCTCGGCGGGTACCTGGCCATCGAGTTCGCGGCGCGGCATCCCGAGGCCCTCGACGGCCTGGTCGCGGCGTCGTGCAGCACCCGGCCGCGCGGGGCGGCGCTCGCCGGCTACCAGCGACTCGCGGCACTCATCTCGCGGCTGCCCGATCGGGGTCGCAGGCTCAACGACGTGATGGCGCGGGTGTTCCTCCCGGCCGACGCGGTCGCCGACGTCGTCGCGGGCGGCGTCGCACTCGACGTCATGCAGCCCACGCTGGCCGCGGTGGGTCGGCTCGACACCGAGCGCTCCCTCGCGTCGGTGACGGTGCCCGTCTGGCTCGTCAACGGGCAGTTCGACCACTTCCGCCTCGAGGAGCGACGGATGCTGCGCGCCGCCCCCGGGTCGCGGCGGGTCGTGATCCAGGGCGCCACCCACCTCGTGAGCCTCGCCCGCCCCGACGACTTCGCGGCGGCGGTGCTCGGCGCGGTCGCGGAACTCGAGCGCCGGGCCGCCCGCGCGCGGCGCCCTGCTGCGGAATCCGGTGAGGTCGCCGTGCCACCGTCACGGGCGGCCGGCTGACCGCGGACTCCGGCGCGCACGCTTTGGAGACTCACCCGCATGCTGGTATCGTTGCCTGTTGGCTTGCGTGTGGGTCCCACCCCGCACGATTCGCCGGGCGCGAGCCCCTCTACCTCGCGACGGCACATCCGGTACCCACACGAGAACGAAAGACGAACCACACGTGGCAAACATCAAGTCGCAGATCAAGCGCATCCGCACGAACCTCAAGGCGCAGGAGCGGAACAAGGCCGTGAAGAGCGAGCTCAAGACGGTCATCAACGCCACCCGCAAGGCGATCGCCGCCGGCGACAAGGAGAAGGCGACCGCCGCCCTCCACGTCGCGACCCGCAAGCTCGACAAGGCTGCGAGCAAGGGCGTCATCCACAAGAACCAGGCCGCGAACCGCAAGTCGGCCATCGCGAAGCAGGTCGCAGCGCTCTGACGCGACGACACTGATCGACGGCCCCGCACCCCTCGAGGTGCGGGGCCGTCGGCGTCCGCATGCGGGGCGGGCTGGGGTGCAGTGCCCTCAGCGACGGCGCAGTGCCCTCAGCGACGGCGCAGTGCCCTCAACGACGGTGGAGTGCCCTCAGCGACGCCCGCGTGACGCGACGACGCCGATGAGGCGCTCGAGCGCGAAGACCGGATCGCGCTCGGCCCCCTTGACGGCCGCATCGGTGGCGGCGAGCGCCTCGATGGTGCGGGCCAGGCCCTCGTCGTCCCACCCGGCGAGGTCGCGACGCGCGCGGTCGATCTGCCAGGGGGCGAGCCCGAGCGACGAGGCGGCCTGCGCCGATCCGCCGCGGAGCCCCGCGACCTTGGCCATCGTGCGCACCTTCATGGCGAAGGCGGCCACCATGGGCACCGGATCGGCGCCGCTGTCGAGTGCGTGCCGGAGCGCCATGAGCGCCTCGCCGTGCCGCCCCGCGATGGCGGCGTCGGCCACGGCGAACGCGTTCGTCTCGACGCGACCGCCGTAGTACTTGGCGACGACGGCGTCGTCGATGTCGCCCGGGGCGTCGGCGAGCAATTGCCGGCAGGCCGACGAGAGCTCGGCCAGGTCGTCACTGAACGCCGCGACGAGCGCGCGCAGGGCCGACGCGCTGATCCTGCGGCCGGCCGAGCGGAACTCGGCCGCAGCGAAGTCCTGCTTCTCGGTGTCCTTCTTGAGTTCGGCGCACACCACCTCGACGCCGCCGCCGGTGCCGGCCCGGATCGCGTCGAGCAGCTTCTTGCCGCGCATGCCGCCGCGATGACGCAGCACGAGCGTCGTGGACTCGGCGGTCGCCGGGAGGTACTCGAGCGCGTCGATGAGGAAGTCGTCGCTCGCGCGGTCGACCCCCGCCACGCGGATGAGACGGGGCTCGCCGAAGAGCGACGGGCTCGCGAGCGTGAGCAGCTCGCCGCGACGGTAGCCGTCCGCCTCGAGGTCGCTCACCTCGAGCGCGGGGTCTTCGGCGCGGAGGAACTCGCGGAGCATCGAAGTGGCGCGTTCGGCGAGCACGTCCTCGGGGCCGGAGACGAGCACCACGGGCGCGGGTCGCACGGCGTTCCAGGCGAGCTGCGGGATCGCGGACTTCGCCCGCGCCGCGGGTGCGTTGCGTGCGGCCACGTGCCCTCCGATGATCGATGCCGGTCAAGTCTACGGTCGGCCACCGACCCCGGACGCGTCGCGCTCCGACCAGACGCCGAAGGCCCCGTCGCCGAGCGCGTCGAGCAGGATGAGCCCCGAGCGATCCGTGCGCACCGGCGTGGTGCCCGTCGCCCTCAGGATGTCGAGGAGCCGATCGGTGGGGTGCCCGTAGCCGTTGTCGGCACCCACCCCGATCACCCCCACCGTCGCGTCGAGCTCGCGGTAGAGCGACTCGCTCTGGTCGGCACTGCCGTGGTGGGCCACCTTCACGAGATCGACCGGGCCGATGTCGGCGGCACGCAGCATCCGCGCCTGGGCCGACTCGCCCAGGTCGCCGAGGAAGACGCCACGGTACTCGGAGGTGACGAGATCGATGACGACGCTGGCGTCGTTGCCGGGCGCGAGGCCCGGCTTCGGCCAGCGCACGCTCCAGCGGGCGAACCCGAGCGAGCCCGTCGCGCCGGCCTGGACCTCGAGGGTGCGAGCTCCGGATGCCGCGAGCGGCTCGAGCACGCGCGCCGAGCGCCGGCCGTCCTCCGGGCCGTGCAGCACGAGGTCGACGCGCCCGGCGAGGGCCGCCGAACCGCCCACGTGGTCGGCATCCCAGTGGGTGAGCACGGCGAGGTCGACGCGATCGACGGCGAGCTCGTCGAGGCAACGGGCGAGCGCCGCGGGATCGGGACCCGCGTCGATGACCATCGTCGCACCGTCCTCCCGCACGAGCACGGCATCGCCCTGACCCACGTCGCACGCGGCGAGCTCCCAGTCGGTCGGTCGCGTGGCTCGACCGACGAGGGACGGCCCCGCCACGAGTCCCAGCGGCACCGCGACGGCGATGAGCAGCAGGACCGCCGCCGCGTTCCGCACGACCGGCGGCCCCCGGCGCGCGAGCACCAGCCAGAGGCCGAGCGCCGTCACCCCGGCGAACGTCACGGCGCCCACCGCATCGGGGAGCCATGGCAGCCGCTGGAGCGGTAGGCCGGCGGCCCCGCGGGCGACGACCGCGATCCAGTTCGCCGGCAGCCACGCGAGCTGGAGGAACGCGAAGCCCACCGACGGCAACAGCGGGAGCAGCAGGCAGCCGACGAGGCCCGCGACCGTCGCCACCGGGGCGGCGGGCGCAGCGAGGAGGTTGGCGGGCACCCCGTAGACCGGGATGGCCGGGTCCAGCAACAGGAGGACGGGCTGGCACGCGAGCTGCGCCGCGAGGGGCACCGCGACGACCGCGGCCAACGGCCTCGGCATCACCCGTGCGAGCACGCGAGTGAGTGGACGCGAGAGCAGCAGGAGCCCACCGGTCGCCGCGACCGACAGCGCGAAGCCGAAGTCGCGGGCGTACCACGGGTCGATCGCCAGCAGCACGACGACCGCGACGGCCAACGCGGGGACGCCGCCGCCGGCGCGGCCGCTCGCGACGGCCACGAGCACCACGACCGCCATGACGGCAGCGCGCACGACGCTCGACTCGGGCGTGACGAGGACGACGAAGGCGGCGAGGGCCAGCAGGGCGGCCACGACCCGGCCGACCCGCGGCACACCGAGCAGGGCGGCGACCGCGAACCCCGCGGCGGTGACGATCGCGCAGTTCGCACCCGAGACCGCGGTCAGGTGGCTCAGCGAGCTCGCCTTCATCGCCGCGTCGAGCTCCTCGTCGACGGCTGCCGTGTCGCCGATGGCCAGGCCGGGCACGAGCGCACCGCCATCGCCGCCCAGCTCGCCCGCGGCAGCCGAGAGCCGCTCGCGGAGGCCTGCAGCCCACGCGAGCCAGGGATCGGGCGGTTCGACGTCGACGAGCTCGCTCGCGGTGACCCGGAACGCCGCGGACTCCGCGGCGGGCAGCGGCGCGAGCCGCGCCCGCACGACCGCGCGTGAACCGAAGGCGAGGTCGGCATCGCCCGCCTGCACGGACACCACCACCGGGACGGTGGGGATCCCGATGCCGTCGAGCGCGATCGCCCGGGCCTCGACGCGATACGTGGTGGTTCCGACGGACCAGGGCGCCGCCCGGGCCGGCTGCGGCGCACCCGTGAGCTCGATCGTGAGCTCCGCCGTGCGCCGCTCCCCCGCCACCTCGACGAGCGGGCTCGTCGCCCGCGCCTCCAGCTGAAGGGACGCCTGCGTCGCGGCGACTCCCGCGCAGGCGGCGGAGACGAGCAGCGCCGCGAGGATGGCCGTCGTGCGAGCTCGGCCGGCGCCCGGGCGATCGGAGTGCGAGCGACCCGCGCCGACCCGGGCCCACCGCGGACCTCGCCACGAAGCCGAGACACCCGGTCGCGGCATCCGCCGTGCGCCGCCGAGGCGATGCCCCGCGAGCATCGCGATCGCCCCCGCGCCGAGCGACCAGGCCACCGCCGGTGCGAGCCATGTCGGCACGTCCGCGTCGGGCGCGCCGACGGCGCACCAGGCCGCGGCCCAGGCGGCCACGGCGGGCACGAGCAGCCGCAGGTCGTGCGCGCGCACTCAGAGGCTCACGAGGTCGACGATGCCCGAATAGACGGCGTCGCCGATGCCCGCGACGTCGAGCAGCTGGTCGACGCTCGTGAACGATCCGTTCGCCTCGCGCCAGTCGATGATGCGCTGCGCGAGCGCGGGACCGATCCGCGGCAGCGTGTCGAGCTCGGCGAGGTCGGCCGAGTTGAGGTGCACCTTGCCGTCACCGGCAGCGCCGCCGCCTCCACCGCCGGATGCGGTCGCCGGCGGCGCAACCTCGCCAACGGCGCGGACGACGAGCTGCTCGCCGTCGACCACGGGGCGCGCGAGGTTCACGCCCGCCGGGTCGGCCTCGGTCGTGAAGCCGCCCGCCGCGGCGACGGCGTCGACGACGCGGGAGCCGGGGGCGAGTTCGACGAGGCCCGGCTTCGCGACCGCGCCGAGCACGTGCACGAGCAGCGACGGTGCGCCGTCGATCGCCGCACCCGCTCCGCCGCTTCCCTCGGCACCCGCGCTCGGCGAACCGCCCGCGGCGCCGTGGTCGAGGCCGACGCCGGGTGCGCCGGGGCTCACGACGCCCTGCGCTCCTCCGCCGGAGCCCAGGAACGAGAGCACGGCCGCCACCGCGACCGCGACGATGAACAGGGTCACCGCAGCGCCGACCGCGAGGCGGGTGCGTGGCCGCGCCCGCGCGTCGAGCACGGCGAGCGGGTCGGTCGCGGGCTGTTCGGGCATGCCCGAACGCTACGGAGCCGCCGCGCGGCATCCGCCCGTCGTCACCTCAGCGGTGGGCCTGCAGGCGATCGCCGACCCTGTGGAGGCCGGGTGTCAGCGCTTCGTGGCGATGTTCACGAGCCTCGGCGCACGCACGATGACCGCGGCGATCTCCCGCTCGCCGATCGAGCGCACGACCGCCTCGGACGCGCGCGCGAGGGCCTCGAGCTCGTCGGGAGCGATCTTCGGCGAGACCTCGAGCCGGTCGCGCACCTTGCCGTCGACCTGGACGATCGCGGTCACCGACTCCTCGACGAGGAGGGCCGGGTCGGCCCTGCGCCACGGCACGAGCGCGACGCTCGGCTCGTACCCGAGCCGCTCCCACATGTCCTCCGCCGTGAACGGTGCGAACAGGTCGAGGATCATGGCCGTGACCTCGGCAGCCTCGCGCACCGCCGCATCCCCGGCGCCCGGCCCCGAGTCGATCGCCTTGCGCGTCGCGTTCACGAGCTCCATGAGTCGCGCGACGATCACGTTGAACTTGAACGCCTCGGCGAGGCCCGGCGCGTCGGCGAGCAGCCGGTGCGTGATCCGGCGCAGCGCCGGGTCGCCGGACTTCCACTCCACGTCGGGCGAGGAGGTGACCTCCCCCGCGATGCGCCACGCGCGTGCGAGGAACTTGGCCGACCCCGTCGGCGACAGGTCCGCCCAGTCGATGTCGTCCTCCGGCGGGCCCGCGAACGCGAGCGTCACGCGCAGCGCGTCGGCGCCGTGCGCCCCGAGCTCGCTCGCGAACTCGACGAGGTTGCCCTTCGACTTCGACATCTTCGACCCGTCCATGAGCACCATGCCCTGGTTCAGGAGGGAGGTGAAGGGCTCGGTGAAGCTCAGGTAGCCGAGGTCGAAGAGCACCTTCGTGATGAAGCGGGCGTAGAGCAGGTGCAGGATCGCGTGCTCGACGCCGCCGACGTACTGGTCGACCGGCGCCCACTTCTCGGCATCGGCCGGCTCGAACGCGCGCTCGTCGTCGTTCGGGTTGAGGTAGCGCAGGTAGTACCACGAGCTGTCGACGAACGTGTCCATCGTGTCGGAGTCGCGGCGCGCCGCTCCCCCGCAGTTCGGGCAGGCGACGTTCACCCAGTCTTCGGCCGCGCCGAGCGGGCTCGAGCCCTTGGGGCTCAGGTCGAGGCCCGCGGCATCCGGAAGCCGCACTGGGAGCTCGCTCTCGGGCACCGGCACCTCGCCGCAGTCGGGGCAGTGGATGATCGGGATGGGCGTGCCCCAGTAGCGCTGGCGCGAGATGAGCCAGTCGCGCAGGCGGAAGTTCTTGGCGGCGCGACCGAGCCCGCGCTGCTCGAGCAGTTCGATGACGCGGCGGATCGCGTTCGACTTCGAGAGCCCGTTGAGCGGGCCCGAGTTGATGAGGCGACCGTCGCCCGTGAGCGCGATCCCCGTGGAGGCGGGGTCGACCGCGGGCAGGTCCTCGGGGAGCATCGGCACCCCGTTCTCGTCGAGCGGGATGACGGGGATCACGCCGGTGACGGGCGCGTTCGTGTCGACGACGACCCGCACCGGCAGCTCGAAGGCACGGGCGAAGTCGAGGTCGCGCTGGTCGTGCGCGGGCACGGCCATGATCGCGCCGTGGCCGTAGTCGGCCAGCACGTAGTCGGCGGCCCAGATCGGGATGCGCTCGCCGTTCACGGGGTTCACCGCGTAGCGCTCGAGGAAGACGCCCGTCTTCGGGCGATCGGTGGAGAGCCGGTCGATGTCGGACTCGACGCGCACCGAGTCGAGGTAGTCCTGGAAGCGCTGCTGCACCTCGGGTGAGGCGCCCTCCGCGAGCTCCGCCGCGAGGTCGGAATCCGGTGCGACGACCATGAAGGTCGCGCCGTAGAGCGTGTCGGGCCGGGTCGTGAACACCGAGATGCGCTCGTCGCGGCCCTCGATCTCGAACTCGACGTCGGCGCCGGCCGAGCGGCCGATCCAGTTCCGCTGCATCGTGACGACCTTCGTCGGCCACGAGCCCTCGAGCTGGTTGAGGTCGTCGAGCAGCCGGTCGGCGTAGTCGGTGACGCGGAAGTACCACTGGGTCAGGGCGCGCTTGGTGACCACGAAGCCGCAGCGCTCGCAATGCCCGTTGACGACCTGCTCGTTCGCGAGCACGGTCTGGTCGTTCGGGCACCAGTTCACGAGGCCGGCCTTGCGATAGGCGATGCCCTGCTCGTAGAGCTTCAGGAACAGCCACTGGTTCCACTTGTAGTACTCGGGGTCGCTCGTGTGCAGCTCCCGCGACCAGTCGAACGACGGCGCGTACTGCTTGAACGAGCGCTTCTGCTGGTCGATGTTCGCGTAGGTCCACTCGCGGGGGTCGACGCCGCGCTTGATGGCCGCGTTCTCGGCGGGCAGTCCGAACGAGTCCCAGCCGATCGGGTGCAGCACGTCGAAGCCCTGGTGGCGCCAGTACCGCGCTGCGATGTCGCCGAAGCCGAACGCCTCGGCGTGGCCCATGTGCAGGTCGCCCGACGGGTAGGGGAACATGTCGAGGATGTACTTGCGGGGACGCGTGTCGCCGGGGGCGCCCGCGCGGAAGGGCTGGAGCTCGTCCCACACCGGAAGCCACTTCGCCTGGATCTCGGCGAAGTCGTAGGTGCCGCGCTCGGCGGTCTCGGCGGAATCGTGCTCGTGTGCCACGTGACTCTCAATCGTGATTCGCGGGGAACGGGATCGTGCCCGGTCGCGGGCGCGCGCGAGCGACGCCCGGTCATCAAGCCTACTCAATGGGCGGGTGCCGCCGCCCCGTCGCCGGGACGGGTTCCGTCGGCTCCGGTGTCCCCGCCGAGCACCGCGATGAGGGCGCGCGCCTTCACCCGCGTCTCCTCGACCTCCTCGTCGGCGACGGACAGCGCCGTGATGCCGCCGCCCGTGCCGATCGTGGCGCCGGCGGGGGTGAGCACGATCGAGCGGATGACCATGGCGAGGTCGGCCGTGCCGTCCACCCCGAGGCATCCGAACGCCCCCGAGTACACCCCGCGCGGCCCGCCTTCGAGCGAGTGCAGGATCCGCATCGCGCTCTCCTTTGGCGCCCCCGTCATGGAGCCGGCCGGGAACGCCGAGCGTACGGCGTCCAGTGCGGTGAGCGGATGCCGCAGCCGCGCCGTGACCGTCGAGACGAGCTGGTGCACGTGGGGGTACTCCTCCACGTCGAGCAGGACGGGCACCGCGACGCTGCCGAGCTCGGCGATGCGCCCGAGGTCGTTGCGCATGAGGTCGACGATCATGAGGTTCTCGGCGCGCTCCTTCTCGCTCGCGCTGAGCTCGGCGCGCAGTGCGGTGTCGAGGTCGGGGTCGTCGGACCGTGGGCGCGTGCCCTTCATCGGCTTGGTGGCGACCGTGCCGTCGCGCTCGACGAGCAGGAACTGCTCGGGCGAGGCGCTCAACAGGGCGACGTCGTCGAACCGGATGAATCCGCCGTGGTGGCTCGGGCTCGATCGGCGAAGCCGCAGGTACGCCGCGACCGGATCGGGGTGCGCGTCGACCTCGACGCGATTGGTGAGGCAGAGCTGGTACGCGTCACCGCGCACGATCGCCGCCTGGCACGCCGCGATCATGCGCCGGTACTCGTCGGGGCCGTGCCGCCAGCGGGTCGGCGCGTGCGCCGGGGCGGCGGCGTCGACGGGCGGTGTCGGCGGTCCCGCCGCCAGCCCGGCGATCGCAGCGGCCGTCTCCGCGACCCACCGAGCGGATGCCGCCCCGCCCCCGTCGTCGGCGCCGCCCGGCTCGAGCCACTCGAGCCGCACCGCGCGCGTCGCGTGCTCGAACACGATCACCCGGTCGGCGAAGAGGAACGCCGCGTCGGGCATCCCCGAGGGGGTCGCGGGAACCCCGAGGGTGCGGGCGCCGAACTCGTAGCCGAACCAGCCGAACCAGCCGACCGCCGCGCGCCCCGGGACGTCGCCTCCCTGACCGCCGCGTTCGTCGGCGAGGTCGCGGGCGATGGCCGCGTCCAGTTCTGCGTACACGCGCGCCGGCTCCGCGGCATCCGTGGCACCGAGCGACGGGCTGTCGGGCCGTGCGATCGCGATGACACTGCGCCCCCGGGTCGCGTCGTCGCCGCCGTCGAGCCACGCGACGCGGGCTGCGTCGGCCCCGAGCGCGAGGAAGACGCGCTCGGGCTCGCGCCACTCGGGCAGCGTGAGACTCCGAAGTCGTCGCGGCATCCCTCCAGCCTAGGACCCCTCCCTTCGGGGCCCCGTCTGCTCGGCGCGCGGCCGGCGCCGCGCGCCGCGTGGTCGACCGATCAGCTGGTCTGCAGCAGGTCCTGCATCACGGCGATCTCGGCGGTCTGGTCCTCGCCGATCTTCTTCGCGAGCGCGACCGCGTCGGGGTTCTGCGCCGAGCCGGGGCGTCTCCCGAAGCGGCCTCAGGATCCGGGCTGAACCGGGGCGTTGGTTCCGGGGCGCAACGTGACGGCCCGATCGACGAGCTCGTGCGGCGCGCCCGTGTGCGAGATGAGGACGACCGTCCGGTCGCGGCCCGCGGCCTCGAGCAGGTCGCGCAGGAGCGCGTCCGCGCGGTCGGCGTCGACGCTCGCCGTCGGCTCGTCGAGCACGAGCACCGGGAAGTCCGCGAGCATCGCCCGGGCGAGCGCGATCCGCTGCGCCTGTCCTCCCGAGACGAGGGCGCCGCGCTCACCGACGGGTGCGTCGAGGCCGCCGCGCTCGGCCGCCCACTCCGCGAGGCCCACCCGGTCGAGCACCGCGAGCAGCTCCTCGTCGGAGGCCGTGTCGCGCGCGAAGGCGAGGTTCTGGCGCAGGTCCTCGTCGAAGAGCCAGGGCCGCTGCTCCACGAGGCCGACGACGCGGCGCACGTCGCGCGGATCGAGGTCGCGCACCTCGGCGTCGCCGAGACGGTAGGAGCCCTTGTACTCGAGGAACCGCACCAGCACGTGGGCGAGGGTCGTCTTGCCCGCCCCCGACTCCCCCTCGACGAGCAGGCGCTCACCCGGGGCGACGTCGAGGTCGAGCGCATCCAGCGCTGCGGGCGCTCCCGTCCGCCCGACGTCGCCGGCCGCGGTCGCGTCGGCCCCGCCGACCTCGGGCCACCGGGCGCGCACGCCGCGGAGCCGAAGCGCCGGCGCCGGTACCCGCGTCGACGTCGACGTCGGCGCCAGGAGCGCCACAGGCTCGGCGGGCGTCGTCGGCACCTCGGCGGGGATCTCCTCGGGTACCGCATTCGCGACGCGTTCGGCGCTCGCGCGCACCACCCGCAGCGACCCGACGGCGATGGGAAGCGCCGACGCGACCTCGGCGATGGCGAGCGGCACGAGGCAGAGCACGGCGAAGGTCGGCCCGTCGATGCGTCCCCCCGCGAGCAGCGGCTCCGCGGCCGACAGGCTCGCCGCCGCGGCGAATCCGCCCACCGCGCTCATCGCCGCCGCTGCGATCCCCACCGCGGAGGCCCGCAGGCGCGTCGCGCGCTCGAGGCGCAGGCCCAGCCGGCGGATGCGCGCGCGGCCCGCCGCGGCGGCGTCGAACGCGACGAGCACCTCGAGCGCCTGCACGTGCTCCACCACGGCGGCCTGCAGCTCGCCGCGCAGCGGTGCGAGCCGCCGATCGGCGCGGGCGGCGATGACCTGCTGGGCGAGGATCGCGGCGGCGATGCCCACGGCGAGGCATCCGCCGACCGCGAGCGCCGATGCCGGGGCGAGCCACGCCAGGCCGGCGATCGCGGCGACGAGCACCACCGCTGCGCTCACGACGGGCTGCACGATGCGCAGCGACACGTTCTGCAGTTCGTCGACGTCGCCCACGAAGCGCGCGAGCAGGTCGCCGCGACGCGACGAGGCGAGCCCGTCGGGTGCGAGCGGCAGGAGCCGTTCGAACACCCCTGCCCGGATCGTCGCGAGCTGCCGGAACGCGGCGTCGTGACCGGCGAGCCGTTCGAGGTAGCGGAACACCGCCCGTCCGAGCGCGAAGGCGCGCACGCCGACGACCGCGACCGAGAGGTACAGCACGGGCGGCTGCTCCGCGGCGCGTGCGATGAGCCAGGCGCTCGAGGCGAGCAGGAGGACGCTCGAGAGCCCCGCGGCGACGCCGAGCAGCACCGACGGCAGCAGCCGACGGACGGGCGGCACGGCCTGTCGCAGCACGGCTTCGGCACGATCAGACACGTGCCACCTCCGGCAGTCGGATGACGCGGTCCGCCGCGTCGGCGAGACCCGCGCGATGCGTCGTGGCGAGCACGATCCGGCCCTCCCGCGCGAGCTCGCGCAGGCGGGCACCGAGCGCCCGCTCGCGGTCGGGGTCGAGCGCGGAGCTCGGCTCGTCGAGCAGGAGCAGCCGCCCGTCGGTGGCGAGGAGCCGGTGGACGGCGCGGGCGGTGGCGACCCGCTGAGCCTGCCCGCCCGACAGCCCGGTCCCGCCCGGCCCCAGCACGCGGTCGGCGGGGAGATCGACGCCGCCGAGGCGGAGCGCGCGGTCGAGCAGCGCACCCGGGGCATCCGCGTGCCCGAGGCGCACGTTGTCCGCGATCGTGCCGGCGAGGAGTTGCGACGACTGGCCCGACCACGCGATGCGGGATCGCGTCGCCGCTCCGATCGGCTCGCCGTCGAGCGCTGCCTCGCCCTCGACCTCGGCGAAGCCGAGCAGGGCTGCGAGGAGGCTCGACTTGCCCGATCCGCTCTCCCCCATGACGACGACGAATTCGCCGGGCGCGGCGTCGACGTCGAACCCCTCGAGCACGGGGCTGCCGTCGCGCAGCACGCGGAGGTCGCGGATGCGGAGGCCTGCGGGATCCGGTTCCGAGGCACCGCGGGCATGCGGCTGCGCGGCCACCGTCGCCGCCGCGGTCGCGGGGGCGCCGGTTCCGCCTG
This sequence comes from Agromyces tardus, assembly GCF_003710805.1. GTDB lineage: Bacteria > Actinomycetota > Actinomycetes > Actinomycetales > Microbacteriaceae > Agromyces > Agromyces tardus. The sequence goes on from NZ_RHHB01000006.1 coordinate 119,550, forward strand.
CCGCGTCCGCCTCCGCTTGGTCGAGCAGGTCGAGCGCGTCGCGCGATGCCTCGAGCCCGGCGGTCGACGCGTGGAACGCCGCCCCCACGTTGCGCAGCGGCAGGAACACGTCGGGCGCCAGCACGAGCACGAAGAGGCCGGGCGCGAGCGTGAAGTCGCCCGCGACGAGCCGCAGGCCGATCGACACGGCGACGAGCGCGACCGAGAGGCTGGCGGCGAGTTCGAGCGTGAACCCCGACAGGAACGTGACGCGCAGCACCTTCATGGTGCTCGAGCGGTACGCGTCGGTGACCGTGCGGATGCGGGTGACCTGGCGCTCGGCGCGGCCGAACACCAGCAGCGTCGAGAGCCCGCCGAGCACCTCGAGGAACCCCTTGGACAGGGACTGCAGCCGCTGCCACTGCCGGCGCTGCACGGCCTCCGTCGCCATGCCGACGAGCGCCATGAACACGGGGATGAGCGGCAGCACGATCACCATGATCAGGCCCGAGACCCAGTCGGCGGTCCACACGGCGACGATGAGCACGGGGGTCGCGACGACCGTGAGCACGAGCTGGGGCAGGTAACGACCGAAGTACTCGTCGAGCGCGTCGAGCCCCGGCCCCAGCAGTGTGGCGGCCCGGGCGGTCGTCAGGTTGCGGATGCCGCCCGGCCGGCGTTCGAGCGCGGCGAGCAGGTCGTCGCGCAGCTCCGCCTTGACGCGCATCGCTCCCGCCGAGCCGACCCACTCCCAGAGCCAGCCCGACAGGGCGCGAACCGATGCCGCGACGAGCAGCAGGGCGAGGATCCCGCCGAAGCTTCTCGGCGCCGCGCCGTCGATGAACCTCGTGACGAGCGTCGCCAGTGCCCAGGCGAAGCCGATCGTCGCACCGGCCTGCAGGAGCGCCAGCGCGCCGCCCGCGAGCACGAAGCCGCGGGCGGCGCGTGACCGGCGGAGGAGCCGCGGGTCGAGCGGCCGCACGTCAGTGCGCCACCGCTTCGATCGTCTGCCTCGTGATGCGCTTGCGGAACACCCAGTACGTCCAGCCCTGGTACGCGAGGATCAGCGGCAGGAAGATGAGCGCCGTCCAGCTCATGACCGTGAGCGTGTAGGGCGTCGACGAGGCGTTCGCGATCGTGAGGCTGTTCGCGGGGTCGTTCGACGCGGACATCACGTCGGGGAAGAGCGCCGCGAAGAGGCCGAACACGGCGGCGGCGATGGTGATGGCCATGAGCGTGAACGCGGTGCGCTCCGCGGCGCGGCCGTTGGCGAGCCATGCGCCGATGAGCGCGAGTGCGGCGACGGCCGCGAGGACCCAGAACCAGAAGGTGCCGTGGGCGAACCCGGTCCACACGAGGAATGCCGCGGCGACGACGATCGTGAGCACGCCGACGCGGGCCGCGAGGTGGCGCGCCCGTTCCCGGATCTCGCCGTCGGTCTTGAGCGCCGCGAAGATCACACCGTGCGTGAAGAACAGCAGCAGCGTCGTGAGGCCGCCGAGGAGCGCGTAGGGGTTCAGCAGGTCGAACAGTGTGCCGATGTAGTTGTGCCCCTCGTCGAGCGGGACGCCCTGCACGATGTTCGCGAACGCGACGCCCCACAGCAGTGCGGGCACCGCGGACCCGACGATGATCATGCCGTCGAACCACGCCTTCCACTTCGACTCCGGCCGCTGGTGCCGGTACTCGAACGAGACGCCGCGGGCGATGAGCGCCACGAGGATGAGCAGGAGCGCGAGGTAGAACCCCGAGAAGAGCGTGGCGTACCACTCCGGGAACGCCGCGAACAGCGAGGCGCCGGCGACGATCACCCAGGTCTCGTTGAGGTCCCAGACCGGGCCGATCGTGTTGATGAGCACGCGGCGATCGGTGTCGTCCTTCGCGAGGAAGGGCAGCGACATCCCGATGCCGAAGTCGAACCCGTCGAGCACGAAGTAGCCGACGAAGAGGAAGGCGACGATCCAGAACCAGAGCGTTGCGAGATCCATTGCGGAGTCCTCCTAGTAGACCGTCGAGGCGGGTTCGAGCTTGCCGGTTTCGGGATGCGGCTCCCCCACGTCGGGCGGCCCCTTGTGGATCGCGCGCAGGATGAGCCGCACCTCGACGACCGCGAGGGCGCCGTAGGCCAGCGTGAACACGACGAGCGAGATGAGGACCTCGAGGCCCGTCACGTTCGGCGACACGGCCGACGCGGTCGGCAGCAGGCTGAAGACGATCCAGGGCTGACGGCCCATCTCCGTGAAGATCCAGCCGACGCTCATCGCGGCGATCGAGAGCGGGAAGCTCCAGATGGCGACCTTCCAGATCCAGCGCTGCTTCGGCAGGCGGCCCTTGCGGGTGACCCAGAGGCCGACGACCGCGATGATGACGTGCAGCAGGCCGAGGCCGATCATCCAGCGGAACGCCCAGTAGGTCACCCAGATGATGGGCGAGTAGTCCCCGGGACCGTACAGCTCGGTGTACTGCGCCTGCAGGTCGTTGATGCCCTCGACGCAGCCGTCGAAGCTGTGCGTCGACAGCAGTGAGAGCAGGTACGGCACGCGGATCGAGAAGAGTTCGCTCGAGCCGTCGGGCGTGCCGAGGGTGAAGAGCGAGAACGAGGCATCCGCCCCGCACACCGTGTCGTAGGTGGCCTCGGCGGCGGCCATCTTCATCGGCTGGGTCGCGACCATCGCGAGGCTCAGCTGGTCGCCGAAGAAGGTGGTCAGGATGCCGGCGCCGACCATCGTCCAGAGTCCGAACTTGAGGAGCGGCCGCATGGTGTCGAGGTGCTGGTTGCGCGAGAGGTGCCACGCCGCCGCGCTGATGATGAGGCCCGCCGCGACCATGAAGCTCGCCGCGATCGTGTGCGGGAACGCGGCGAGCACGACCCGGTTCGAGAGCACCGCCCAGATGTCGACGAGCTCGGCGCGGCCCTTCTCGGCGTTCATCTCGTAGCCGACCGGGTTCTGCATGAAGGCGTTCGCGGCGAGGATGAAGTACGCCGAGATCACGGTGCCGGCCGCCGTCGCCCAGATCGTGGCCAGGTGCAGCCCTCGTGGCAGCTTGTCCCAGCCGAAGATCCAGAGACCGATGAACGTCGCCTCGAAGAAGAACGCGAGCAGGCCCTCGAGCGCCAGCGGCGCGCCGAAGACGTCGCCGACGAAGCGCGAGTACTCCGACCAGTTCATCCCGAACTGGAACTCCTGCACGATGCCCGTCACGACGCCCATGGCGAAGTTGATGAGGAAGATGTTGCCGAGGAACCGCGTGATGCGCAGGTACTCGGTCTTGCCGGTGCGGTACCACGCGGTCTGGAACACGGCGGTGGCGGTCGCGAGGCCGATCGTGATCGGCACGAAGAGGAAGTGGTAGACGGTCGTGATGCCGAACTGCCAGCGGGCGAGCAGGAGCGGATCGAGAAGGTCGTTCACGGGCGGGGGCCCCTCTCTCGGGATGTCCGGCGACATCCGGCGAATCGGATCAGTACACAGCGTAGAGCACGATTTCTACGCTGCGTAGAACCATTGGCCTCTTGCGCGCTATCCTCGATGTATGGCAGGACTCGGCGAGCTCGAGCGCTCCGTCATGGAGGCGCTCTGGGCCAGTGACGTCGCCCTCACGGCGAACGACGTGCGCGATCGCGTCGCGTTGCGATCGGAGCCCGGCCGGGCCCCCGCGACCACGACCGTGCTCACCGTGCTCTCCCGGCTCGAGCGCAAGGGCTTCGTCGCCCGCGCGCGCGATACCCGCCCGCACCACTACCACGCGCTCCTCTCCCGGGCCGAGCACACCGCCGAGCTCATGCACGAGGTGCTCGCCGCCTCGTCCGACCGCGACGCGGCCCTCGCCCGCTTCGTCGGCACCGTCACCGACGGCGAGGCGCAGACGCTGCGGCGCCTCCTCGACGACCTCGTGCGACGCTGACGTGATCGCCGCGGCCGCCGTGCTCGGCGTCCTCGCCCTCGCCCTCGCGTGGCCTGCCCCGGTCGCACTCTCCGGCGCGAGCTGGACCGCGCGCTCGCCCGCGACGGCGCTCGCCCTCTGGCAGGGCATCGCACTCGGCGGCGGGCTCGCGATGATCGGCTCGCTCCTCGCCTTCGGCGCGGCCCCGGCCGGATCGCTCGCGGGCGCCGCCACGAGCCTGCTCCCCAGCTTCTGGACGGGCCCGATCCCCGCCGCGTTCGGCGTCGTGCAACTCGCCTCGCTCACCCTCGCGGTCGGGCTCGCCGTGCACCTCGCGCTCAACCTCGTGTCCACCGCCGTGCGTGCCGAGCGGGCCCGACGCCGCCAGCACCGGCTCGTCGACCTCCTCGGCGATCCCCTGCCGGGTTCGCCGGGTACTCGGGTGCTCTCCCACCCCGTGCCCGTCGCGTACTGCGTCCCCGGCATTCGCACCGCCACGGTGCTCACCGACGGGCTCGTCGACCTCCTCGACGACGACGAGTTGCGCGCGGTGCTCGCGCACGAGCGCGCGCACCTCGACCAGTTCCACCACCTCGTGCTGCTCGCGTTCCGCGCCTGGCACGCGGCCCTGCCCTGGTTCCCGATCGCGAACCGCGCCGAGGGCGCCGTCGCGCTCCTCACCGAGATGCTCGCCGACGACCGTGCCCGGGCGGTCGTCGGCGCCGAGCCCCTCGCGACCGCGCTCGTGCGGGTGGGCACCGCCGGCGAGCCCGGCGCCTACGCGGACGCCGGCGGGGTGCACCCCGACCCCCGGATGCTCGAACGGCGACTCGCGCGACTCGATCCGGGCACGACGCCGCTCCCGCGGTGGGCGCGCGCCGCCTGCTGGACGGCCGCGATCGCCACGGCGGTCACCCCCATCGTCGTGCTCGCGTCGATCCTCGTCTGACCGCCGCCCGCATGCGCCGCCGCCCGCATCGCGGCCGCCCCGCCTAGGCTCGAAGACGTGAACGAGCTCCTCGACTGGATCCTCGGCACCGTGCAGAGCGTCGACCCGGTGCTGCGCACACTGCTGGCGGGCATCGGCATCATGCTCGAGACCAGCGTGCTGGTCGGGCTCGTCGTCCCCGGCGACACGATCGTGATCGTGGCGTCGACCGCCGTCGACGGCCCCGTGGAGTACTTCGCGCTCGCCCTGGCCGTCGTGGTCGGCGCGCTCATCGGCGAGAGCATCGGCTTCGCGCTCGGGCGGTGGTTCGGGCCCGTCATCCAGCAGTCCCGGCTCGGCCGCCGCATCGGCGACGACAACTGGCACCGCGCCCAGCGCTACCTCGAGCGCCGCGGCGGCCCTGCGGTCTTCATCTCGCGCTTCCTGCCGGTGCTGCACTCGCTCGTGCCCCTCACCGTGGGCATGAGCACGATGAGCTATCGCCGCTTCATCGCATGGACGGCGCCCGCCTGCGTCATCTGGGCGTTCGCCTACGTCTCCGTGGGATCGGCTGCCGCGGGAAGCTACCGCGAGCTCAGCCGCGAGCTGCACTGGGCGGGCTACCTCTTCGTCGGCGTGATCGCCGCATTCCTCCTCGTGGTGTGGGCCGCGAAGAAGCTGCTGCTGCGCTCCGAGGCGAAGCACATGGCGGATGCCTCGGAGTCGAGCGTCATCGTCGGCGCCGACGGGGTCGTGCGCACGGTCGACATCGTCGAGGTCGACGATCCGCCAGGGGTCGACGGCGCTGCACGCGACGAAGGGCCGGATGCCGCGGCATCCGACCCCTCGAACCGTGATACGACGCCCTAGAAGAGCGACTTCTCGGCGAGCCAGTCCTTCGCGATCTGGTCCTCCGACTGCTGTTCGTTCACGCTCAGCGAGTTGAGCGCGACGAGTTCCTCGGGCGTGAGCGCGGCGCTGACGGTGTTGATGACCTTCGCCATCTCGTCGGTGACCTTCTCGCTCACGACGGGCACCACGTTCGAGGCGAGGAACAGGCCCTCGGGGTCCTCGAGCGTGACGAGGTCGTTCGCCTTGATGTTCGGGTCGGCGCTGTAGATGTTGACCATCTGCACCTGGTTGTCGACGAGCGCCTTGAGGGTGAGCGGGCCACCGCTGTCCTCGATCGGCGTGAATGCGACGTCGACGCCGTAGACGGACTTCAGCCCCTCCGGCCCGTACGGGCGCGTCGCGAGCTCGGAGTTGCCGCCGAGGGTGATGGAGGTCGTGACGTCCTTGAGGTCGGCGAGGCTCGTGACCCCGTTCTCCTCGGAGAACTTCTTCGTCACGTTGTACGAGTCCTGGTCGGTCGCCGGCGACTGGTCGAGCACGCGGAGCCCTTCGGGCAGCGCGCCCTCGAGCTCGGCGTAGACATCGTCGCTCGTGGTCGCCGTCGTGTCGGGCACGTAGTACTGGAGGAGGTTTCCCGTGTACTCGGGGAACACGTCGATCGCGCCGCTCTCGATCTCGGGGATGTAGACCTCGCGCTGGCCGATCCGGAACTGCCGGTCGACCGTGAAGCCGTTCGCCTCGAGTGCCTGCGCGTAGAGCTCGGCGATGATCGCGTTCGAGTAGTAGTCCTGCGAGCCGACGACGATCGTCTCCGACGAGCCGTCGCTCGCACCCGATCCGCTGTCCAGCGGATCACCCGATGCGCACCCTGCCAGGGCCACTGTCGCCCCGACCGCGACCGCTGCCAGGGCAACGAGCCGGCCTTTTCCTGCTGTGATCATTCCTGATTCCCTTCGATGATGGGTCGCCCCACGACCGCTCGGGGCCGGGTCGGCCCGGAGCGGAGCTCTGTGTTCTCTGCGGTTCGCGCGGCCCGCACGCCGGCGGGCACCGCCAGGCGCTGAGTGAGTGCGAAGCCTCCGTCGACGACGAGGGCGAGGATGATCACGAGGAGCGATCCGCCCAGCATCTCGCCGTAGTCGCGGGTCTTCAGGCCGGCGAAGATGAACCGGCCGAGCCCGAAGTCGGAAACGTACGCGGCGAGGGTCGCGGTGGCGATGATCTGGAGGGTGGCCGAGCGGATGCCGCCCACGACGATCGGGAGGCTCAGCGGAAGCTCGACCTTGCCGACGATCTGCACCTCGCGCATGCCCACGGCCCGCGCCGCGTCGACCGTGCGGCGGTCGACCGACTCGAACCCCGCGTAGGCCCCGGCGAGCAGCGGCGGGATCGCGAGGATCACGAGCGCGATGACGGGCGCCTGCAACCCGATGCCGAGCCACAGGGCGAAGAGCGTGAGCACGCCGAGGGTCGGCAGCGCGCGCAGTCCGCCCGAGACCATGACCGCCGGCTCACGGCCGCGTCCCGTGTGCCCGATCACCCCGCCGAGCGGCAGCGCGATCGCGGCCGCGATCACGAGCACGACGGCCGAGATCCACAGGTGCTCGATGATGCGCTGGGGGATGCTGCCGGCGCCCGTCCAGTTCGCCGGGTCGGTCAGCCACGCCAGTGCGTCGACGAAGAGGTTCACGAGCCCTCTCCCTGTGCTGCGAGCCGAGCGGGCGACCCGGAGGCACGCGATGCGCGGCCCCGCGTTGCGCCCGCCCGCGTCCACGGCATGAGGACGCGGCCCGCGAGCACCGCGAGCCAGTCGAGCAGGAGCGCGAGCGCGATGGTGGCCACGATGCCGGTGACGATCTCGACCTGGATGCCGCGCTGGAACCCGTCGGTGAAGAGGCTGCCCAGGCTCTGCACGCCGATCACGGCGCCGACCGTCGCGAGGCTCACCGTGCTGACGATGACCACGCGGAGCCCGGAGAGGAGCACGGGCCCGGCGAGCGGGAGCTCGACGCCCCAGAAGCGGCCCGTCGCGGAATAGCCGACCGCCGTGGCCGACTGCAGCACGTCGCGCTCCACCGCGTCGAAGGCGTCGGCGGCGGTGCGCACGATCACCGCGATGCCGTAGAGCGTGAGCGCGATCACGAGGTTCACGGGTGATCGCAGGCTCAGGCCGGTGAACGCGGGCAGCGCGATGAACAGTGCCAACGACGGGATCGCGTAGAGGAGCGCGCACAGCGACAGCAGCACGCCGCGCGACCACCGGTACCGGTGGGCGAGCCAGCCGATCGGGACGGACACCACGAAGCTCAGTATGATCGCGGGCACCGACAATGCCAGGTGCACGATGATGAGCTCGCCGACGAGGTCGAGGTTCGACCAGAGCCAGTTCACGACGTCAGGACCCCCGCCGGGCGGCCGTCGGCGTCGACCACGATGCTGCGCCCGTCGACCTCGGTGAGGTGGAGGGCGCGCTTGCCGCGGTCGGCGCCCACGAAGTCCGCGACGAACGCATCGGCGGGGTGGGCGAGGATCTCGGCGGGCGAAGCCGCCTGCGAGATCTTGCCGCCCTGCTGCATGATCACCACCTGGTCGCCGAGCAGGAACGCCTCATCGATGTCGTGCGTGACGAACACCACGGTCTTGCCCAGCTCGCCCTGCAGTCGCAGGAGCTCCTGCTGGAGCTCGGCCCGCACGATCGGGTCGACCGCGCCGAACGGCTCGTCCATGAGCAGGATGTTCGGGTCGACGGCGAGCCCCCGTGCCACGCCGACGCGCTGCTGCTGTCCGCCCGAGAGCTGGCTCGGATACCGGTCGGCGAGCGACCGGTCGAGGCCGACGGTGTCGAGCAGCTCGAGCGCGTGCGCGTGCGCCTCGCGCTTCTTGGTACCACGCAGCATCGGCACCGTCGCGACGTTGTCGATGACCTTGCGATGCGGCAGGAGCCCGGAGTTCTGCATGACGTACCCGATGCCGCGGCGCAGGCGCACGGGGTCGACCGTCGCGACATCCGTGCCGTCGATGAGCACCTGCCCGCCACTCGGGTCGACCATGCGGTTGATCATGCGCAGGAGGGTGGTCTTGCCGGAGCCCGACGACCCCACGAACACCGTGGTCTTGTGCGGCGGGATGACGATGTCGACATCGCGCACCGCGACCGTGCCATCGGGGAACTGCTTCGTGACGCCGCGGAACTCGATCATGCTGCCTCTTCCCGTGGGCTGCGCCGAGCCGGCGCGCATAGGAACAACCCAAACACGACTGCGCGCCGGGGGCAACGTGGCGAGACTGTGCGTTGCCGCAGAAGACGTCAGGCCGCGTTCGTCGCCCGGAGCGCGCCGAAGGACTCCGCGAGGTAGTCGTGCACGATGCGCTTCGCCTCGGCGAGGTACCGGGGGTCGCCGGATGCCTCGCGGGTGAACGCGCGATGGATCATCGTCTCGCCGAGCTCGATCGCGATGCCCAGGCGGAATCGCAGCTCGGGCTCGTCCTCGATGCCGAACTCGTGCACGATGAGCTTCGCCATGCGGTGCGCGAACTCGGGCTCGCCGTCGTCGGACGTCTCGCGTTCGGCAGCGTGCACGACGCTGAAACCGGGCTCCGTGCGGTACAGCTCGGCGCAGACCTCGAGTGCGACGTCGATGACGTTCCACCAGCCCTCGAGCTGCGTGCGCTCCATGGCCTCGGCCACGCGCTCGCGATACCGGCGCACCGATCGCTCCCGCAGGGAGTGCAGCACCGCGACGCGGTCGGGGAAGTAGCGGTACACGGTGCCGATCGACGCACCGGCGCGTTCGGCGACCATCTGCGTGGTCAGTCGTTCGAATCCGAGATCGTCGACGATCTCGGCGGCTGCGTCGAGCAGCGCGTCGAGTCGTTGGGTACTCCGACGTTGGGTCGGCTCGGTCCGAACCGAGCGCCGCCGCCCGTGATCGGCCCCGAGGATCAGGTCGATGTTCGGCACGGGACCTCCTCGCTTGCCGGACCACTCTACCTGTGCCCGTGAGCGTCGCCGACCAGACACGGCCGGTTTCCCCCTCCGGGGGGTGCGCATGACAGACTGAGAGGATGCCGGTGAGCTCCCCCCTTCCGGCCGGATCCAGCGCGCGACAGGTCCGGCACCGTGCCGCGCGCGTCGAGGACTGGTTCCACGACTTCCGCGAGCGGTGGGCCAGGCGGCGCGGCCATGTGCCCACGGTCGTCCCCTACACCGGCTACGGATCCACTGAGTGGGTCCGTGTCTTCTGCCGGGTACTGCTCTCCAAGCCCGTCGCCGACAGCGACTCGAAGCGCCGGCGCCGCCGCCGGGAGCAGGGCATCCGGGGCTGGCGCAGCTTCACGAGCGTCCCGGTCGGCGACGTGCCGGTCACGATCGAGGTCGCCGGCCAGCGGATCGAGGTGCTCGCCGACCGCGGCGGCGTCGTCGACACCAAGATCCCCGTGCAGCTGGAGCCGGGCTGGACGGAGGCGACGCTGCGCGCCGATGGTTCCGAGACGGTCACCGCCCCCATCTGGGTGGTCGGCCCCGACGTCGACTTCGGCATCATCTCCGATATCGACGACACGGTCATGGTCACGGCGCTCCCCCGGCCGTTCGTCGCGGCATGGAACACGTTCGTGCTCGACGAGCACGCGCGCAATCCCACGCCCGGCATGGCCGTACTCTACGAGCGGCTCGTGCGCGCCCACCCCGGCGCGCCCGTGATCTACCTGTCGACGGGCGCATGGAACGTCGCGCCGACCCTGAACCGGTTCCTCTCCCGCAACCTCTACCCGGTGGGACCGATCCTGCTCACCGACTGGGGCCCCACGCACGACCGCCTCTTCCGCAGCGGTCGCGCGCACAAGATCGAGAACCTCCGCCGCCTCGCCGAGGAGTTCCCGGGCATCCGATGGCTCCTCATCGGCGACGACGGGCAGCACGACGAGGAGCTCTACGCCTCGTTCGCGGTGGCGCATCCCGATCAGGTCGCCGCGATCGCGATCCGGGAGCTCTCCGCGGGCGAGGCGGTGCTCGCCGGCGGGCGCACGAAGGCCGAGCAGCACGGCGCGGACGTCCCGTGGGTGTCCGCGACCGACGGCGCACGCATCGCCGACCAGCTCCACGCCATCGGCCTGCTCTGACGGCAGGTGGCGTCGTCGGGCGGATGCCACGACTCGACGCCGAGCGCTCAGCGAGCGCCGATCGCCCCCGACGTGCCCGCGGCCGACGCGCGCTCGCGACGCACTCGGAGCAGGCCGCGGTTGATCTCCCGGGCCCACAGCGGGCCCCGGTAGATGAACGCCGTGTAGCCCTGCACGAGTGTGGCGCCCGCATCGATGCGCTCCTGCACGTCGGCGGCCGTCTCGACGCCCCCGACCGAGACCACGCACAGCGACTCGGGCACGTGGCGGCGGATGAGCCGCAGCACCGCGAGCGAGCGAGCCGCGAGCGGGGCGCCCGAGAGGCCGCCGGCGCCGATCGCCTCGACCTGTGCGGCCGGCGTGGACAGGCCCTCGCGCGAGATGGTCGTGTTGGTCGCGATGATGCCGTCGAGGCCGAGCCGCACGACGAGCTCGCAGATGCGCTCGATCTCCTCGTCGGCGAGGTCGGGGGCGATCTTGACGAGCAACGGCGTCGACCCCGCGGCGTCGCGCACCGCCTCGAGCAGCGGCGCGAGCGCGTCGAGCTCCTGCAGGCCCCGCAGCCCGGGGGTGTTCGGCGAGCTGACGTTGACCACGAGGTAGTCGGCGTGCGGTGCGAGCACCCGGGCGCTGCGCTCGTAGTCCGCCGTGGCGCGCTCGACGGGCGTCGCACGGCTCTTGCCGATGTTCACCCCGAGCACCGGCCGGTGCGCGCGGCGCGCCAGGCGCGAGAGGCGCCCGGCCGCGGCATCCGCCCCGCCGTTGTTGAAGCCCATGCGGTTGATGAGCGCGCGGTCGGCGAGGAGCCGGAACAGGCGCGGCCGGTCGTTGCCGGGCTGCGCGATGGCCGTGAGCGTGCCGACCTCGACGTGGCCGAACCCGAGCCGGCCGAGCCCGACGACGGCCAGGCCGTCCTTGTCGAAGCCGGCCGCGACGCCGAACGGCGAGGGGAAGCGGAGGCCGAGCGCCTCCACCTCGAGCGACGGGTCGGGGCCCGTGAAGCGCTCGACGATCGGCCCCAGGCCGAATGCCGGGAAGCGGCGGATGACGCCGAAGGCCAGGTGGTGCGCGGATTCCGGGTCCATGCGCGCGAAGAAGAGGGTGAAGAGGGCTCGATACATGCCGCTACTCCGCCGGCCGGGCCGGGAGCCGGCCGTGCTCGGCCCGGAGCTGCCCGATGGCCGCGTCGAAGTCGTCGAGCGACTCGAACGCCTGGTAGACGCTCGCGAAGCGGAGGTACGCGACCTCATCGAGCTCGCGCAACGGCGGCAGGATCGCGAGGCCGATGTCGTTCGCCTCGATCTGCGAGGCGCCGGTCGACCGGATGGTCTCCTCGACCTTCTGCGCGAGCACGGCGAGGTCGGAGTCGGTGACGGGCCGGCCCTGGCAGGCCTTCTTCACGCCGAGCACCACCTTCTCGCGGCTGAACGGCTCGACGACGCCGGAGCGCTTGATCACGACGAGGCTCGCGGTCTCGGTCGTCGAGAAGCGCCGGCCGCACTCGGGGCACTGCCGGCGGCGACGGATCGAGAGTCCGTCGTCGCTCGTGCGGGAGTCGATGACGCGCGAATCGGGGTGGCGGCAGAACGGACAGTACATGGTGTCTCCAGCGTACCGGCGCGCTCAGGCCCGGTCGCCGAACCGCGCGACCACGGCCTCGCCGTGCGCCGGCAGGTCCTCCTCGCCCGAGAGGGCCGCGATCACCGGTGCGACCTCGCGGAGCGCCGCCTCGTTGTAGCGCACCACCTGCTGCGGGCGCAGGAACGTCGCCGCCGAGAGCCCCGACGCGTACCGCGCCTGGCCGCCGGTGGGCAGCACGTGGTTGGAGCCGGCGGCGTAGTCGCCGAGGCTCACGGGCGAATACGGGCCGATGAAGATCGCCCCGGCGTTCTCGATGCGGGCGAGGGTGCCGTCGACGTCGCGCACCTGGATCTCGAGGTGCTCGGCCCCGAACGCGTTCGCGAACGCGGCCGCCTGCTCGAGGTCGTCGACGAGCACGACGGCCGACTGCGGTCCCGTGATCGACGTGCGCACGCGCTCGGCGTGCTTCGTGGCGGCGACCCGCGCCTCGAGCCGCTCGAGCACGCGCGCGGCGAACGCCTCGGAGTCGGTGACGAGCACCGCCGCGGCGAGTTCGTCGTGCTCGGCCTGGCTGACGAGGTCGGATGCCACGAAGTCGGCGTCGGCGCCGTCGTCGGCGATCACGAGGATGTCGGTGGGCCCCGCCTCGGCGTCGATGCCCGTGACGCCCTGCACGACCCGCTTCGCTGCGGCGACGAACACGTTGCCAGGGCCGGTGACGCGCTGCACCGGGTCGAGGCCGATGCCGGGCACGCCGTAGGCGAAGGCGCCGATGGCCCCGGCGCCGCCCATCGCGTAGACCTCGGTGATGCCGAGCAGCGCCGCGGCCGCGGCGATCGTGGGGTGGATGCGTCCGCCGAAGGCGGCCTGCGCCGGCGACGCGAGCGCGATCGACCGCACCCCCGCGACCTGCGCCGGCACGACGTTCATGACCACGCTCGACGGGTAGACGGCCTTGCCGCCGGGCACGTACAGGCCGACGCGCGCGACCGGCTGCCAGCGCTGCTCGACGATCGCGCCGTCGGCGAGGACGGTGCGCTCGGGTGCGGGCACCTGCGCCGCGCTCGCGGCGCGCACGCGCTCGATCGTCGATTCGAGGGCCGAGCGGATGTCGGGCGCCAGCGCCGCGAGGGCCGCCGCCAGCTCCTCGGCAGGCACCCGCACGGCCGGCGGGCGCACGCGGTCGAACCGCTCGGCCTGGTCGAGGAGCGCCGCCTCGCCGCGCTCGCGCACGTCGTCGACGAGCGCCCGCGCCGCGTCGAGCGCGGCGGAGACATCCGTCGCCGCACGCGGGATGAGGGCGAGCAGTTCGCTCGGCGAGGGACGGGAACCGCGGAGATCGAGTCGTCGAAGCATGGCGCCGTCCAGCCTAGCGAGCGCACCCGGCAACTCGCCGCGAGCCGCAGCCGCAGCTGCAGCCCGTCACGTGAGGCAGTTCGGCCCGAGCAGGCTCTTCAGCTCGCCGTAGAAGTCGGCGGTGACCGACACGGGGTACGGCAGCTCGAACACTCGCGCCGTGCGCCCCTTGGTGAGCCGCAGGCGCACCTCGGTGGCGCCCCGATGGCGGATGAGCACGTCGCCGAGGGCCGAGATCGTGTCGGTCGTCGCGCGCACGTCGGGCAGCGAGATGACGACCGGCCCGGATTCGTCGCCCTGGCCGAGCTCGGGCGAGAACACGCTGTACGCGTGCAGGTTCATGCCGTCGTCGCGCAGGCTCACGCGACCGCGCACGACGACGATCGAGTCGCTCTGCAGGCCCGGCGCGAACTCCTGGTACGCCTTGCCCATGAACATCACGGTGATCTCGCCCGAGAAGTCCTCGACCTGGATCATGCCGTACTGGTTGCCGCTCTGTCGGGCGACGCGATGCTGCACGCTCGTGACGAGCCCGGCGATCGTGACGGTGTCGCCGTCCTGCGTCGCGTCGGATGAGACGAGCTCGGTGATCGTCGTCGACGCGTGCTTCGCGAGCGGCGCCTCGAGGCCCGCGAGCGGGTGGTCGGAGACGTAGAGTCCGAGCATCTCGCGCTCGAACGCGAGCTTGTCGCGCTTGGCCCACTCGGGCCGGTCGGGCACGAGCGACGGCGCATCCGCCTTCTCGTGCTCCTCGAAGAGGCTGTCGAAGTCGAAGCCCACGTCGCCGTGCTCCTCGGCGCGCTTCTCCTTCACCACGGACTCCACGGCGCTCTCGTGGATCTCGACGAGCGCCCGCCGCGTGTGCCCGAGCGAGTCGAACGCGCCCGCCTTCACGAGCGACTCGACGGTGCGCTTGTTCGCGACCTGGATCGGCGACTTCTTGAGGAAGTCGTGGAACGACTCGAACCGGCCCTTCTGCTCGCGGGCGGCGCGGATCGCGTCGACCACGTTGAAGCCCACGTTGCGCACCGCGCCGAGGCCGAAGCGGATGTCGTCGCCGACGGCCGCGAAGTAGCCGATCGACTCGTTGACGTCGGGCGGGAGCACCTTGATGCCCATGCGCCGGCACTCGTTGAGGTAGAGCGCGAGCTTGTCGCGCGCGTCGCCGACGCTCGTGAGCAGGGCGGCCATGTACTCGGCCGGGAAGTGCGCCTTGAGGTACGCCGTCCAGTAGCTCAGCACGCCGTAGGCGGCCGAGTGGGCCTTGTTGAACGCGTAGTCGGAGAACGGCAGCAGGATGTCCCAGAGCGTCTTGATCGCGGCATCCGAGTAGCCGTTCGCCTTCATGCCGCCCGAGAAGCCCTCGTACTGCTTGTCGAGCTCGGATTTCTTCTTCTTGCCCATCGCGCGGCGCAGGATGTCGGCCTGGCCGAGCGAGAAGCCGGCGACGCGCTGCGCGATCGCCATCACCTGCTCCTGGTAGATGATGAGGCCGTAGCTCGTGTCGAGGATGTCCCTCAGGGCCTCCTCGAGCTCGGGGTGGATCGGCGTGATCGGCTGCAGCCCGTTCTTGCGCAGCGCGTAGTTGATGTGCGAGTTCGCGCCCATGGGCCCCGGGCGGTAGAGCGCGATGACGGCCGAGATGTCCTCGAAGTTGTCGGGCTTCATCTGGCGCAGGAGCGACCGCATGGGACCGCCGTCGAGCTGGAACACGCCGAGCGTGTCGCCGCGTGCGAGGAGGTCGTAGGCGGGCTGGTCGTCGAGCGCCAGGTCTTCGAGCACGGGTCGGAAGCCACGGTTCGCCTCGATGTTGTCGAGGGCGTCGTCGATGATCGTGAGGTTGCGCAGCCCGAGGAAGTCCATCTTGATGAGGCCGAGGGCCTCGCATGCCGGGTAGTCGAACTGCGTGACGATCTGGCCGTCCTGCTCCCGCTTCATGATCGGGATGATGTCGATGAGCGGATCGCTCGACATGATGACGCCGGCGGCGTGCACGCCCCACTGGCGCTTGAGGTTCTCGAGCCCGAGCGCCGTCTCGAAGACCGTCTTCGCCTCGGGGTCGGTCTCGATGATCGCCCGGATGTCGCCCGCCTCCTTGTAGCGCGGGTGGTCCTTGTCGACGATGCCCGACAGCGGAATGTCCTTGCCCATGATGGCCGGGGGCATCGCCTTGGTGAGCTTCTCCCCCATGCCGAACGGGAAGCCGAGCACGCGCGACGAGTCCTTCAGTGCCTGCTTCGCCTTGATCGTGCCGTACGTGACGATCTGGGCCACCCGCTCGTCGCCGTACTTCTCGGTGACGTAGCGGATGACCTCGCCGCGACGACGCTCGTCGAAGTCCACGTCGAAGTCGGGCATGGAGACGCGGTCGGGGTTGAGGAACCGCTCGAAGATGAGGCCGTGCTGCAGCGGGTCGAGGTCCGTGATGCGCATGGCGTACGCCGCCATCGATCCTGCGCCCGAGCCGCGCCCGGGCCCGACGCGGATGCCGTTGTTCTTCGACCAGTTGATGAAGTCGGCGACGACGAGGAAGTAGCCGGGGAATCCCATCTGGCTGATGACGCCGACCTCGTAGTCGGCCTGCTTGCGCACCTCATCGGGGATGCCGTTGGGGTAGCGGACGTGGAGGCCGCGTTCGACCTCCTTGACGAACCAGCTCTCCTCGCTCTCGCCCTCGGGCACGGGGAAGCGGGGCATGTAGTTGGCGCTCGTGTTGAACCGCACATCGGCGCGCTCGGCGATGAGCAGGGTGTTGTCGCACGCCTCCGGGTGATCGCGGAAGAGGTGGCGCATCTCGGCAGCCGACTTGAGGTAGAACTCGTCGGCGTCGAACTTGAACCGGTTGGGGTCGTCGAGCGTCGACCCCGACTGCACGCACAGGAGCGCCGCGTGGCTCTTCGCGTCGTGCGCGTGCGTGTAATGCAGGTCGTTCGTGGCGACGAGCGGCAGGTCGAGCTGCTTCGCGAGGCGGAGCAGGTCGTCCATGATGCGCTTCTCGATGCCGAGCCCGTGGTCCATGATCTCGGCGAAGTAGTTCTCCCGGCCGAAGATGTCGCGGTACTCGGATGCCGCCCGCACGGCCTCGTCGTACTGGCCGAGCCGCAGCCGGGTCTGCACCTCGCCCGACGGGCAGCCCGTCGTGGCGATGAGGCCCGCGGAGTACTGCTGCAGGATCTCGCGGTCCATGCGGGGCTTGAAGTAGTACCCCTCGATCGACGCGAGGCTCGAGAGGCGGAAGAGGTTGTGCATGCCCTCGGTGGTCTCGGAGAGCAGCGTCATGTGCGTGTACGCACCGGACCCCGAGACGTCGTCGCCGCCGCCGTTGCCCCAGCGCACGCGCGTCTTGTCGCTGCGGTGCGTGCCGGGCGTGAGGTAGGCCTCGGTGCCGATGATCGGCTTGAGCCCCGCGTCGGTCGCCTGCTTCCAGAAGTCGTAGGCGCCGAACACGTTGCCGTGGTCGGTGACGGCCACGGCGGGCATGCCCTCGCCCTGCGCGGCCTTCACCAGTTCACCGACGCGGGCGGCACCGTCGAGCATCGAGTACTCGCTGTGCACGTGCAGGTGGACGAAGGAATCGGTGGCCACTGGGCTCCTCATCGGGGGTGCTGCGAGGTCGTCTGGGGGTCTTCAAAGTGTAGGGCGAGCCACCCACAGGGAGGCACCCGGACGCGCGGGATCGGCGCTCGAGCCGAGGCGCGTCAGTCGCCGCGCAACGCGTCGAGCGCGTGCTGCAGGTCGGCCGGGTACTCCGACTCGAACACGCTCCACGCGCCGTCGGCGGGGTGCGCGAACTCGAGCCGCCGGGCGTGCAGCCACTGCCGCTCGAGTCCCAGCCGCGCGCTCAGGGCCGGGTCGGCGCCGTACATGGCGTCGCCGGCGCACGGATGCCGCTGCGCCGCCATGTGCACCCGGATCTGGTGGGTGCGTCCCGTCTCGAGGTGGATCTCGAGCAGCGACGCGTAGGGGAACGCCTCGAGCGTCTCGTAGTGGGTGACGGCGTGCTTGCCCGCCGCGGTCACGGCGAACTTCCACTCCGAGCGCGGATGCCGCCCGACGGGCGCATCGATCGTGCCGCTGAGCGGATCGGGGTGCCCCTGCACGACGGCGTGGTAGATCTTCTCGACCTCGCGGTCGTGGAACTGGCGCTTCAGCTCCGTGTAGGCGCGCTCGGACTTCGCGACGACCATGAGCCCGCTCGTGCCGGCGTCGAGGCGGTGCACGACGCCCTGTCGCTCGGGAGCGCCCGACGTCGAGATGCGGAACCCTGCGGCCGCGAGGGCGCCCACGACGGTCGGTCCGTCCCACCCCTGCGAGGGATGGGCGGCCACGCCGGCTGGCTTGTCGACCACCACGAGGTCGTCGTCGTCGTGGACGATGCCCAGTTCGGGCACGGCGATGGGCTCGATCTCGAGCGCACGCGGCGGCTGCCAGCTCACCTCGAGCCAGGAGCCGCTGCGCAGTCGGTCGGACTTGTCCGCCACGGAGCCGTCGAGGAGCACGCCGCCCGCAGTGGCGACGTCGGCCGCCATCGTGCGCGAGAACCCGAGGAGCTTCGCGAGCCCCGCGTCGACGCGCACGCCGTCGAGGCCGTCGGGGACGGGAAGGGCGCGGTGCTCCACGTCAGGACTCGTGGGCGAGCTCGGCGCCCGCGGCCGGACGCTGCGTTCCGCGCAGCTCCGTGGGCGGCGGAGTGCCGGTGACCGTGCCCGCGGCATCCGCAGTGCCCTCGTCGCGCTTCGGCTCGCGCACCTGGCGGGTGCCGTCGAGGCCGACGCCGCGGATGGTGAGGATCATGAAGAGCACCATGCTCGACACGATCGCCATGTCGGCGACGTTGTAGATGGCGGGGATGAGCCACGGCGTCGAGATGAAGTCGATCACGTGCCCCACGCCGAACCCCGGCTCGCGCAGCAGGCGATCGGTGAGATTGCCCAGCACGCCTCCGAGCAGCAGCCCGAACACCAGGGCCCATGCGATCGAGCGGATGCGACGGGCGAACCACGCGATGAACGTGATCACGCCGGCCGCGAGGATCGTGAAGATCCAGGTCATGCCGCTCGCGAGGGAGAACGCCGCACCGGGGTTGCGCACGAACTGCCACTGCAGCACGTTGCCCAGCACCGGCACGACGTCGCCCTCGGTCAGGTTGGTGACGACGAGGTACTTCGCGAACTGGTCGAGACCGTACACCAGGATGGCGGCGCCGGCGAGGACCAGGAGGGCGGTGGTGCCGACCTTCGCGGCCCGCTCAGCCGCCAAAGCCCTGGAAGGTCGGCGCGGGCGCCTGCTCGTTGCTCAGGCCCGATGCGCCGACCGGCGCCGAGAACCCCTGGTTGCCCGAGACCTGCACGGGAGCGGCGGTGTCGAGCTCGCGCAGCTGGCCCTCGATGTAGCTCTTGAGCTTCGCACGGTAGTCGCGCTCGAAGACGCGCAGCTCGTCGACCCGCTTCTCGAGCGCGACGCGCTCCTGGTCGAGGATGCTCATCTGCGCACGCGACTTCGCCTCAGCCTCGGCGACGACGCGCGCTGCGGTGGCGTGACCCTCGGCGATGAGTGCGTCGCGCTTCTCGACGCCTTCGCGCACGTGCTCCTCGTGGAGGCGACGTGCGAGCTGCAGCAGGTTCGTGGTGCTGGTCTGCTCATCGAGCTCCGACTGGGCCGACGGCGCCTGCGCGGGCACGGCCACGGTGGGCGGGGCCGCTGCGGGCTCGGCGTACACGGGCACGGGTGCCGGTGCGGCGGCCGGTGCCGATGCGGCCTCGGAGGCGCGAGCCTCGGCCGCGGAGAGGCGCTGGCGCAGCTCCTCGTTCTCCTGGTTCAGCCGGCGGAGCTCGACCACCACCTCGTCGAGGAAGTCATCGACCTCGTCCTGGTCGTAGCCCTCCCGGAACTTCGTCGCCTGGAAGCGCTTGTTGACCACATCTTCCGGAGTTAGCGCCATGGCTTCCCACCCTCAAATCTGTCGAACTGTTCGATCACGTTCAGCTAACGGTAGCAAAGAGAACCTCACGGATGCAGCGGAGATGCGCCGGGGGCGATCCTCGCAGGACATCGTCAGGCTGTGGCCGCCGCACTCGCGGCGAGCCAGGACACCACGGTCATCGCGACGATGACCACGAGCATGGCCAGGCTCCAGGCCAGGTCGAGCGCCACCTGTCCGATGCGGATCGGCGGCACGAGACGGCGGAAGAACCGCACGAGCGGGTCCGTCACGGTGTAGACGCCCTCGACGAGCACGAGCATGAATCCATGCGGGCGCCACGCGCGATTGAAGGTGCGTACGAGGTCCAGCACGAACCTCGCCCACATCACGAAGAAGTAGACGAGGAGGATCGTGTAGACGATGTTCCAGACGATCGCCACGGTCTGGCGCTACGAGTGCGAGAAGAACGAGGCGTCGACGTCGCCGTCGGCGTCGCCGGTCTCCCCCGAGACCACCACGTGCGCCGGCGAGAGCAGGAAGACCTTGCTCGTGACGCGCTCGATCTTGCCGTACAGGCCCTGTGAGAGTCCGCTCGCGAAGTCGATGAGCCGGCGGGCGTCGCCGTCGGACATCTGCGAGAGGTTGATGATGACGGGCACGCCCTCCCGGAACGACTCCGCGATCACCTGGGCGTCTCGATACTGGCGCGGGTGCACCGTGAGGATCTCGTTCATCTCCGCCTGCGGGGGTGTCGGTTGCACGTGGTGCTTTCGGAGCGGCGTCACCGCGGCGCCGCCCCCCTTGGGGGCGGGTGCCGGAGCCGCGTGCACGATGGGCGCCGGCGGGGCCGGCTGCGTCTCGGGCTCGAGCTCCTCGTCGGCCAGGCCGAGGTACACCATGGTCTTCTTGAGCGGGTTTGACATCGCTGCCTCCGTCACTTCGTCCGTCTCTTCGAGGCTAGCCTCATGCCGGTCGATTCCCGGTGATTGCGGTGCCGATCCGCAGGTGTGTCGCACCCTCCAAGATCGCCTCGCGATAGTCGTGGGACATCCCCATGGACAGCGCCCCCGCGCCCGGTGCGAGGCGCTGCACGCGCTCCGAGAGCGTGCGCGCCCTCGCGAACGCGGCGCGGGGCGGTTCGCCGAGCGGCGCGACCGCCATCAGCCCGAGCAACCGCAGTCCGGGCGTGTCGAGCACGTGCTCCACGAGCGGCTCGAGGTGCTCCGGCTGCGCGCCGCCGCGTCCCGGATCGTCGGTGAGGTTCACCTGCACGAAGCAGTCGACGGATGCCTCCTCGGAGCGCAGCGCGTCGACGAGACCGACGCGGTCGACCGAGTGGATGACCGACGCGTAGGCGCGCACCTGCCGTGCCTTCTTGCTCTGGAGTTGGCCGACGAAGTGCCAGCGGAGGCCGAGGTGCGCGAGCTCCGCAGCCTTGGCCTGCGCCTCCTGGTGCCGGTTCTCGCCCACGTCGGTGACGCCGAGCTCGGCGAGCTGCGCGATCAGCGACACGGGCTGGAACTTCGTCACGACGATGGTCGTGATGCCGGCCGGATCGCGTCCGGCCTCGGCCGCGGCATCCGCGATGCCCACGCGCACGGATGCGAGCCGGGTGGCGAGGTCGCTCACGCGACTCGCCCCCGGCTGCGACGCACCCGGATCACTTGAGGAAATCGGGGATGTCGAGATCGTCGTCGGCGTCGGCGAACGCGGGGTCGGAGACGATCTGGTCCGCGGTCGAGGTGCCCGCCTCGCCCCAGTTCGCCGTCTCGACGAGCTCGTCGATGTCGATCTCGCTGAGCGACTCGTGCGCGGGCTCGTCCCCGATCGACGAGCCGCCCGAGGACGATCCGACCGAGGCGCCGACCGTCGCCGGCACGAAGTTCGTGCGCCGGGCCTCCACGGGCTGCTTCGTGCCGGGCTCGCCGCCGTCGAAGCCCGCGGCGATGACCGTGACGCGCACCTCGTCTCCGAGGGTGTCGTCGATGACCGCGCCGAAGATGATGTTCGCCTCGGGGTGCACGGCCTCCTGCACGAGGCGCGCGGCGTCGTTGATCTCGAAGATGCCGAGGTTCGAGCCGCCCTGGATCGACAGCAGCACGCCGTGCGCGCCGTCGATCGAGGCCTCGAGCAGCGGGCTCGCGACCGCGAGCTCGGCGGCCTTGATGGCGCGGTCGGCGCCGCGGGAGGAGCCGATGCCCATGAGCGCGGAGCCGGCGCCCTGCATGACGGACTTGACGTCGGCGAAGTCGAGGTTGATGAGGCCGGGCGTCGTGATGAGGTCGGTGATGCCCTGCACACCGGCGAGGAGCACCTGGTCGGCCGTGGCGAACGCCTCGAGCATCGAGATGCCGCGGTCGCTGATCTCGAGCAGCCGGTCGTTGGGCACGACGATGAGGGTGTCGACCTCCTCCTTCAGTCGCGCGACGCCCTGCTCGGCCTGCGTCTGCCGGCGCTTGCCCTCGAAGCCGAAGGGCTTCGTGACGACGCCGATCGTGAGGGCGCCGATGGACTTCGCGATGCGGGCGACGACGGGCGCGCCGCCCGTTCCCGTGCCACCGCCCTCGCCCGCGGTGACGAAGACCATGTCGGCGCCCGCGAGGGCCTCCTCGATCTCCTCGGCGTGATCCTCGGCGGCACGACGGCCGACCTCCGGGTCGGCGCCCGCGCCCAACCCACGGGTCAGGTCGCGGCCGACGTCGAGCTTGACGTCGGCGTCGCTCATGAGCAGCGCCTGCGCGTCGGTGTTGATCGCGATGAATTCGACTCCGCGGAGTCCGAGCTCGATCATGCGGTTGACGGCGTTGACGCCGCCACCGCCGATGCCGACGACCTTGATGACGGCGAGGTAGTTCTGGTTAGTCGACAATTTCCGGCCCTCCGTGCGAACTCTGAACTCTGAACCTCGAGTTGAAGGTTAAAGTTTTGCCGAGTATGCAATTCCTGATCCGAAGGTATGGCGGATGCCTCCGCCCTCCCCCTCGGCACGCCCGCGTGTCGCGAATCCGAACCGGCATCCGTCGGCGGTCGCGCACCCGGCAGCGGGCGCGCAGAGCGCACGAACGCGCGCGAGCCGTCACTCGGTGACAGGACTCATGGGCGCCGACACGTCGTAGCGCGACACCTCGTCGGGCGGCGCCGCCCGCATGAGCGCGGCGAGCACGTCGGCCTTGAGGCGCGAGTCCTCGGCGCTCCCCCACACGACGTTCGCGCCGCCGACGAGGTCGAAGCGCACGTCGTCGGCCGTCGCCGCGGTCACGCGCTCGAGCTGGGCGCGCACGTCGGCGGGAAGGCTGCGCACGACCGCCGCGACGGCCCGGAACCCCTCGCCGCCGACGCCGCCCTCCGCCTCGATGAGCGGCATCCCGTCGGGTCGCGTCTCGGGGCGGTCGATCACGACCCCCGCGGCGTCGACGAGCTCGAGCCCGCGAGCCGTGTCGACCACGCCCACGGGGGTGCGCTCCACGATGCGCACGACGAGCGTGCCCGGCGGGATGGTCTCGGTGGAGTACGTCTCGATGAGCGGGAAGTCGGCGAGCGATCGGTGCACGTCGTCGGAGCTGATGAGCGGCAGGGGCGTGCCCAGCTCGTCGGCGAACGCCGCGGTGAGCTGCGCGACCGGGATGCGGTTCGCCCCCTCGACCCGCACCTCGCGCAGCGCCATGAGCGGCGTGTACGCGGCGACGACGACGAGCACGACGAGCACGACGATCGAGCCCAGACCGACGATCCACGCCATGCGGCGCATGCGGCTGCGCTTCGTGAAGCGCCGCACCTCCTGCTTCTCGTAGCGCCGCCGCTCGCGTGCCGCAGCCGCGACGGCCCGGCGCGCCGCACGCTCGTCGGACGGCGCCGCGGCACCGCCCCCGCCCGGCGTGGCCGCCGCGTCCGACGGCG
>NZ_RHHB01000060.1 GCF_003710805.1 Agromyces tardus
GACGACGGATGCCGCGGCGCTCGCCGACACGGGCTCCGACCCGCGCCTCGCCGCCGCCCTCGCCGCCCTGCTCGCCGCCCTCGGCATCGCGCTCCGCCTGCGCCGCCGGCCCGAGGCCGACTGACCCGGATCCGCGGCGCCGGACGGGGGAGCCCGGCGCCGCGGCATCCGCCCCACCACGGCACCCCACGACCCACCGCAACGCACGACCCACCACGCAGCACCGACCGACACCCCGTACCGGGGACCCAACCAGAAGGAGCACGACATGTTCAAGCAGTTCGGAGACATGGCCAAGATGGTCAAGGCCGCACCCGGCCTCATCGACTCGGCCAACGCCCTCGCCGCCCAGTCCGAGGCGTACCGGCAGCAGATGGACATCCAGGCCGTCCAGGCCATGACCGCCCAGCCCGCCGCCGGCAACCTCGACCCCATCGCGGGCGTCGACCTCGACCGCTACGCGCGCATCGTCAAGGGCATCGCCGCGTTCGGCTACGACGAGACGCAGCTGCCCACGGTCGCCGCGATGTTCGGCATCGGCGCGACCGAGTGGGCCGAGGCGCAGGCCGGCTGGGGGGCTCGCATCCAGGCCGACCGCGGCGTCGGCCGCCGGTTCAACGAGATCTACGCGGTGGTGTGACATGGGCTTCCTGAAGGACCTCCGCACCCTCACCGCCCAGGGCAACGCCGCCTACGCCCGAATGGACGTCGGCGCGACCCTCGCCGCGGCGCAGCAGTCGCTCGACCAGGCGAACCAGGTCATGGCGGCCACCGTCACGGCGACCGACCCCGGCCTCGACGCGGCGCGCGTGCGCACCACCGCGTCGGTGCTCGACGCGCGGCAGCTGCCCATGATGATCGGCATGAACGCCGTCGTCGAGCTCGACCTCGTCGTCACGCTGGCGGGCGGCATCCCCATGCCGGCCACCCGAACCGAGCAGCTCGCGCCGCTCCACCTCGCCCGCGTCATGCCGGGCGCGCGGCTCGACGTGAGCCTCGTCCCCGGCCGGCCCGAGACGCTCCGCATCGAGTGGGGCGCCTGACGGCGGCCCGACCACCAGACCGCGGATGCCGCGGCGCCCCGACACCCGAACGGCGGCGCCGCGGCATCCGCATGCCCGATGGCGACCGGAATCCGTTCGCCGTCAGCGATGCGAAGCTGGGTTATACCCGAGATTCCGAGCAAGGTCAAGATTCGACTGGACACGGCGTGTTTCTCGGCATATAGTTGAGCTTTGCGCTCCCAGACCCACCATGCCTTCATATTGCGGTCGGCTCGCGTGCCGTGGTCCTTGATCCCGGTATTCGCACACGTCTGAGGGGTACCACTCCACCTACGACAGTGAATCCGGCCCGACGGGGCCGATGGAGGTCATTTCCTTGGCTGCTGCGCGCAACGCAACCGCACCTACCCCCAAGAACGGAAGAGGTGCCAGCCGCCTCTCCTTCGCGAAGGTCACCGACACCCTCACCGTACCCGATCTGCTCGCACTCCAGACCGAGAGCTTCGACTGGCTCGTCGGCAACGACGCGTGGAAGGCTCGCGTCGCGGAGGCGCAGGAGCAGGGTCGTCAGGACCTGCCCGAGACCACCGGACTCGAGGAGATCTTCGAGGAGATCTCCCCGATCGAGGACCTCGGCGAGACCATGCAGCTCTCGTTCACGAACCCCGAGCTCGAGCCGCCGAAGTACACGATCGACGAGTGCAAGGAGAAGGGCAAGACCTTCTCCGCGCCGCTCTACGTGAACGCCGAGTTCATGAACCACCTCACCGGTGAGATCAAGACCCAGACGGTCTTCATGGGCGACTTCCCGCTCATGACCCCCAAGGGCACCTTCGTCATCAACGGCACCGAGCGCGTCGTCGTGTCGCAGCTCGTGCGCTCGCCCGGCGTGTACTTCGAGCGCACCCCCGAGAAGACCTCCGACAAGGACATCTACTCCGCTCGCGTCATCCCGAGCCGCGGTGCCTGGCTCGAGTTCGAGATCGACAAGCGCGACCAGGTGGGCGTGCGCATCGACCGCAAGCGCAAGCAGTCGGTCACCGTCTTCCTGAAGGCCCTCGGCCTCACGAGCGAGGAGATCCTCGAGGAGTTCGCCGGCTACGAGTCGATCGCGCTCACCCTCGAGAAGGACAACATCCTCACGAAGGAAGAGGCGCTCAAGGACATCTACCGCAAGCTGCGCCCGGGCGAGCAGGTCGCCGCCGAGGCCGCGCGTGCGCTCCTCGACAACTTCTACTTCAACCCGAAGCGCTACGACCTCGCCAAGGTCGGCCGGTACAAGATCAACAACAAGCTCGGTCTCGAGGCCCCCCTCACCGACTCGGTGCTCACGGTGCAGGACATCGTCGCCACGATCAAGTACCTCGTCGCCCTCCACGACGAGCGCACGACCCTCGCGGGTCGCCGCGGCGGCAAGGCCGTCGAGCTGCGCCTCGACGTCGACGACATCGACAACTTCGGCAACCGCCGCATCCGCGCGGTCGGCGAGCTCATCCAGAACCAGGTGCGCACCGGCCTCAGCCGCATGGAGCGCGTCGTCCGCGAGCGCATGACCACGCAGGACATCGAGGCGATCACCCCGCAGACCCTGATCAACGTGCGACCCGTCGTCGCGGCGATCAAGGAGTTCTTCGGCACCTCGCAGCTCTCGCAGTTCATGGACCAGAACAACCCGCTCGCGGGCCTGACCCACAAGCGCCGCCTGTCGGCGCTCGGCCCCGGCGGCCTCTCGCGCGACCGCGCGGGCGTCGAGGTCCGTGACGTGCACCCCTCGCACTATGGCCGCATGTGCCCGATCGAGACGCCGGAAGGCCCGAACATCGGCCTCATCGGCTCGCTCGCATCGTTCGCGCGCATCAACTCGTTCGGCTTCATCGAGACGCCCTACCGCAAGGTCGTGGACGGCAAGGTCACCGAGCAGATCGACTACCTCACCGCGATGGAGGAAGAGGACTACATCGTCGCCCAGGCGAACGCACCCCTGAAGGCCGACGGCCACTTCCAGGAGGAGCGCGTGCTCGCCCGCAAGAAGGGCGGCGAGGTCGACCTGTTCCCCGCCGACGAGATCGGCTACATGGACGTCTCGCCGCGCCAGATGGTGTCGGTTGCGACCTCGCTCATCCCGTTCCTCGAGCACGACGACGCGAACCGCGCCCTCATGGGTGCGAACATGCAGCGCCAGGCGGTGCCGCTGCTCCGCAGCGACTCGCCGTTCGTCGGCACGGGCATGGAGGGCTACGCAGCCGTCGACGCGGGTGACGTCATCACCGCCGACAAGGCGGGCGTCGTCGCCGAGGTGTCGGCCGACTCCGTCACCATCCAGCTCGACGAGGGCGGCACGCAGACCTACTACCTGCGCAAGTTCGACCGCTCGAACCAGGGCACGTCGTACAACAACCGCGTGGTCGTCTCCGCCGGTGAGCGCATCGAGGCCGGCGAGGTCATCGCCGACGGTCCCGCGACCGACAACGGCGAGCTCGCGCTTGGCAAGAACCTCCTCGTGGCGTTCATGCCGTGGGAGGGCCACAACTTCGAGGACGCGATCATCCTCAGTCAGAACCTCGTGAAGGACGACGTGCTCTCGTCGATCCACATCGAGGAGTACGAGGTCGACGCGCGCGACACGAAGCTCGGCAAGGAGGAGATCACCCGTGACCTCCCCAACGTCAGCCCCGACCTGCTCGCCGACCTCGACGAGCGCGGCATCATCCGCATCGGCGCCGAGGTGCGCCCCGGCGACATCCTCGTCGGAAAGGTCACGCCGAAGGGCGAGACCGAGCTCTCGGCCGAGGAGCGCCTGCTCCGCGCGATCTTCAACGAGAAGAGCCGCGAGGTGCGCGACACGTCGCTGAAGGTGCCCCACGGCGAGCAGGGCACGATCATCGGCGTCAAGGTGTTCGACGCGCAGGACGGTGACGACGAGCTCGGCTCGGGCGTCAACCAGCGCGTGGTCGTCTACATCGCCCAGAAGCGCAAGATCACCGAGGGCGACAAGCTCGCCGGCCGCCACGGCAACAAGGGCGTCATCTCGAAGATCCTGCCGGTCGAGGACATGCCGTTCCTCGCCGACGGCACCCCGGTCGACGTGATCCTCAACCCGCTCGGCATCCCCGGCCGCATGAACTTCGGCCAGGTGCTGGAGACCCACCTCGGCTGGGTCGCCAAGCAGGGCTGGAAGGTCGAGGGCAACCCGTCGTGGGCCAAGAAGCTCCCGAAGGACGCCCACGAAGCCGCGCCCGGCACCAAGGTCGCGACCCCGGTGTTCGACGGCGCGCTCGAGGAGGAGATCGCGGGTCTGCTCGACTCGACGCTCCCCAACCGCGACGGCGAGCGGCTCATCGACTCGAGCGGCAAGACGCAGCTCTTCGACGGCCGCTCGGGCGAGCCCTTCCCGTACCCGGTCTCGGTCGGCTACATGTACATCCTGAAGCTCCACCACCTCGTCGACGACAAGATCCACGCGCGCTCGACGGGCCCGTACTCGATGATCACCCAGCAGCCGCTCGGTGGAAAGGCGCAGTTCGGCGGACAGCGCTTCGGTGAGATGGAGGTGTGGGCGCTCGAGGCCTACGGCGCCGCCTACGCGCTGCAGGAGCTCCTCACGATCAAGTCCGACGACATCCTCGGCCGCGTCAAGGTGTACGAGGCCATCGTCAAGGGCGAGAACATCCAGGAGCCCGGCATCCCCGAGTCCTTCAAGGTGCTCATGAAGGAGATGCAGTCGCTGTGCCTGAACGTCGAGGTCCTCTCGGCCGACGGCACCGCGGTGAGCCTCCGCGACACCGATGACGAGGCCTTCCGCGCTGCGGAAGAGCTCGGCATCAACATCTCCGCGCGCTTCGAGTCGTCGAACATCGACGAGATCTAAGCCCCGGTACGAAGAACTGACAAGAGACTTTCCAAGGAGAGAAATTGCTCGACGTAACGACTTTTGACGAGCTTCGTATCGGCCTGGCCACCGCAGAGGACATCCGCAAGTGGTCCTACGGTGAGGTCAAGAAGCCCGAGACCATCAACTACCGCACGCTCAAGCCCGAGAAGGACGGCCTGTTCGGAGAGCAGATCTTCGGACCGTCCCGCGACTGGGAGTGCGCCTGCGGCAAGTACAAGCGGGTGCGCTTCAAGGGCATCGTCTGCGAGCGCTGCGGTGTCGAGGTCACGAAGTCCTCGGTGCGCCGTGAGCGGATGGGCCACATCGAGCTCGCCGCCCCCGTCACGCACATCTGGTACTTCAAGGGCGTGCCCTCGCGCCTCGGCTACCTGCTCGACATGGCGCCGAAGGACCTCGAGAAGGTCATCTACTTCGCCGCCTACATGGTGATCGACGTCGACGATGAGGCTCGTCACGCCGACATGCCCGGTCTCGAGAACGAGCTCCGCCTCGAGATCAAGACCATCGGCGACCAGCGCGACGCGCGCATCGCCGAGCTCATGAAGCGCAAGGAGGAGGAGCTCGCGGCACTCGAGGCCGAGGGCGCCAAGTCCGACCAGCGCAAGCGCGCCGAGGCCGCTGCCGACAAGGAGATGTCGGGCGTGCGCAAGTCGGCCGACGAGCAGATCGCGCACCTCGAGCGCGTGTGGGAGGACTTCCGCACCCTCAAGGTCGGCGACCTCAAGCCCGAGGACTCGGTGTTCCACGAGCTCCAGGACCGCTTCGGCATGTACTTCGACGCCTACATGGGCGCCGAGGCCATCAAGAAGCGCCTGCTCGCCTTCGACCTGGCCGCCGAGGCCGACGACCTGCGCCTGCAGATCGCCGAGGGCAAGGGCCAGAAGAAGATCCGTGCGATCAAGCGCCTGCGCGTGGTCAGCTCGTTCCTCACCACCGGCAGCTCGCCCGCCGCGATGGTGCTCGACGTGGTCCCCGTGATCCCGCCGGAGCTCCGTCCGATGGTGCAGCTCGACGGCGGCCGCTTCGCGACCTCCGACCTCAACGACCTCTACCGTCGTGTGATCAACCGCAACAACCGCCTGCGTCGCCTGCTCGACCTCGGTGCCCCCGAGATCATCGTGAACAACGAGAAGCGGATGCTGCAGGAGGCCGTCGACGCGCTGTTCGACAACGGTCGCCGTGGTCGCCCCGTCACCGGTACCGGCAACCGCGCCCTGAAGTCCCTGAGCGACATGCTCAAGGGAAAGCAGGGTCGCTTCCGCCAGAACCTGCTCGGCAAGCGCGTGGACTACTCGGGCCGTTCGGTCATCGTGGTCGGCCCGCAGCTCAAGCTCCACCAGTGCGGCCTGCCCAAGCAGATGGCGCTCGAGCTCTTCAAGCCGTTCGTGATCAAGCGCCTCATCGACCTGAGCCACGCGCAGAACATCAAGGCCGCCAAGCGCATGGTGGAGCGTTCGCGCCCGCAGGTGTGGGACGTGCTCGAGGAGATCATCCGCGAGCGCCCCGTGCTGCTGAACCGTGCACCCACCCTGCACCGCCTCGGCATCCAGGCGTTCGAGCCGCAGCTCGTCGAGGGCAAGGCCATCCAGCTCCACCCGCTCGTCTGCGCCGCGTTCAACGCGGACTTCGACGGCGACCAGATGGCCGTGCACCTTCCCCTCTCGGTCGAGGCGCAGGCCGAGGCGCGCATCCTCATGCTCGCCTCGAACAACATCCTGAAGCCGTCGGACGGTCGTCCGGTGACCCTGCCCACGCAGGACATGATCATCGGCCTGCACCACCTGACCACCGAGAAGGAGGGCGCAGCCGGTGAGGGTCGCGCGTTCTCGTCGATCGCCGAGGCGATCCTCGCGTTCGACCAGAACCGCCCGGGCCAGCTCGAGCTCGACCTCGGCGCCAAGGTCCGCATCCGCCTCGAGGGACTCCACTTCGCCGAGGGCACGACGCCCGAGGACTTCGTGGAGGGCAAGCCGTACCTGCTCGAGACCACGCTCGGTCGCGCGCTCTTCAACGAGGCGCTCCCGGTCGACTACCCGTACGTGAACGAGCAGGCGGGCAAGACCCAGATCTCGGCGATCGTCAACGACCTCGCCGAGCGCTACCCGAAGACCGAGGTGGCGGCGACCCTCGACCGGATCAAGGACGCCGGCTTCCGCTGGGCGACCCGTTCCGGCGTGACCGTCGCGCTCTCCGACATCCTGACGCCGCCGAACAAGGGCGAGATCGTCGCGAAGTACGAGAAGCAGGCCGCGAAGGTCACGGCGCAGTTCGAGAAGGGTCTCACGACCGACCTCGAGCGTCGCCAGGAGCTCATCCAGATCTGGACGAAGGCCACCGACGAGGTCGCCGTCGCGATGCGCGAGAACTTCCCGACCGACAACACCATCAACCGCATGGTCACGTCGGGCGCTCGTGGCAACTGGCTGCAGGTGCGCAACATCGCCGGCATGCGAGGCCTGGTGAACAACCCGAAGGGCGAGATCATCCCGCGCCCGATCATCTCCTCGTACCGCGAGGGGCTGTCGGTGGCGGAGTACTTCATCGCCACGCACGGTGCCCGCAAGGGCCTCGCCGACACGGCGCTCCGCACGGCGGACTCGGGCTACCTCACGCGTCGACTCGTCGACGTCTCGCAGGACGTCATCATCCGCGAGGACGACTGCGGCACCTCCAAGGGCCTCGAGCTGCCGATCGCGACGACGGATGCCACGGGCAAGCTCGTGCGCGACCCGAACGTCGAGAACTCGGTGTTCGCCCGTTCGCTCGCCGCCGACGCGGTGAACGCCAAGGGCGAGGTCGTGGCCGAGGCCGGCGACGACGTGGGCGACGTGCTCATCGACAAGCTGGTCGCGGAGGGCGTCGAGACGATCAAGGTCCGCTCGGTGCTCACGTGCGAGTCGGCGGTCGGCGTCTGCGCGAACTGCTACGGCCGTTCGCTCGCGACCGGCAAGCTCGTCGACATCGGCGAGGCCGTCGGCATCATCGCGGCCCAGTCGATCGGCGAGCCCGGCACGCAGCTCACGATGCGCACCTTCCACACCGGTGGCTCGGCCTCGGCCGACGACATCACGCAGGGTCTTCCCCGCGTGCAGGAGCTCTTCGAGGCACGTACCCCCAAGGGTGCGTCGCCCATCGTCGAGGCCGCCGGCCGCATCACGATCGACGAGACCGAGCGTCAGCGCAAGGTCATCCTCACTCCCGACAACGGCGACGAGCCCATCGCGTACAACGTGCTCAAGCGTTCGACGCTGCTCGTGGAGGACGGCCAGCACGTCGACCTCGGCCAGCAGCTGATCGTCGGCACGGTCGACCCCAAGGAGGTCCTCCGGGTCAAGGGCGTGCGCGAGGTGCAGAAGCACCTGGTGAACGGCGTGCAGGACGTGTACCGCTCGCAGGGCGTGCCGATCCACGACAAGCACATCGAGGTCATCGTGCGCCAGATGCTGCGCAAGGTCACCGTCGTCGACCACGGCGACACCGACCTGCTGCCGGGCGAGCTCGTCGACCGGTCGAAGTACAACGAGATCAACCGTGCGACGCTCACCGAGGGCAAGAAGACGGCCTCGGCCCGCCAGGAGGTCATGGGTATCACCAAGGCCTCGCTCGCGACCGAGTCGTGGCTGTCGGCCGCGTCCTTCCAGGAGACGACCCGCGTGCTCACGCAGGCCGCCATGGAGGGCAAGTCCGACCCGCTCGTCGGCCTCAAGGAGAACGTCATCATCGGAAAGCTCATCCCCGCGGGCACCGGTCTGGCCAAGTACCGGAACGTCACGGTCGAGGCCACCGAGGAGGCGAAGGCGGAGCGGTACCCGAACCGCATCTTCTCCGACGACGCGGCGTTCACCGAGGGCGACCTGAGCTTCGTCGACTTCGACTCGTTCTCGAGCGACGACTTCACCCCCGGCAACTACAGCTGATCCCCGGCCGGGCGGCGCGCGAGCGCCGTCCGTGCCACCCGAACGGGCCCCGGAGCGATCCGGGGCCCGTTCGTCGTCTCCGGGGGCGGATGCCGCGTGGCGGCGGCATCCGCTTCGGCGCGCCCCGCCCGGGCATCGGAGGCGCGGATCGGTAGGATCACTCGACGCGTCGCCGCCCCCCACGACGCCGCGCCGCCCTCCCGCCGCTTCCCCCGACCGCCGGAGAACCCCGTGCCCCAGCCTGCCCCGAGTCCCGCCCGCAGCCCGATCGCACGACGGCGGGAACTCGGCCTCGTGGTGGTCGCGGGGCTGCTCGCCGTCGCCGTCTCGGTGGCGGTCGGCATGGTCGTGGGCGCGAACCGCGCCGAGGGCTCCGCGGCATCCGCCCCGACCCGGCCGACCCCGGGCTCGTCGTCGCCCGTCACGCCCATCGTGCCGATCGCGGGGGAGGCGACGCCGGCGACGCAGGCCGTCGAGATCCCCGGGGACTGCGCGGGCATCTACGTCCGCGACTGGGCCGCCGAGCTCGCGCCGCTCGTCCTGAACCCGGCGTGGACCGCGGACCCCGGAGCCGCACCGCTCCGCGGCTCGAACGACCCGGTCGCAGCCGCCCAGCTCGCCGACACGACGCGGCTCACCTGCGCGTGGGCGACGCCCGACGGCGGCGGCGACCTCGGCGTCTTCACCGACGTCGCCGTGCTCGCCCCCGACGTCGAGGCGGCGATCGCCGCGCACCTGGCCGAAACCGGCTTCGACTGCTACGCCGAGCTCGACGGCACGCGCTGCATCGTCGAGTGGAACGTCGAGGCGGGATACTCGGGCGAGTCGCACTTCCTCCGCCAGGGGACGTGGATCGCGACGCGCTGGGCGAACGTCTCGCCCGACGGCTACACGCACGACATCGTGGCCGCGATCTTCGAGTGACGCCGCGATCCTCGACTCGAGGAAGCGCCGTGGGCTTCCGCTGCGCGGATCGGCGCCGTTGCTAGAGTGAGCGCACCGCGGGCAGGCAGGGCTGCCCGGAAGGAGCGCGATCATGAGCACCACGACTCCCGGATCCGAGCCGGAACGTCGCGACGAGGCATCCGAACCCACCGCTCCAGCGGAGACCGGCGAGGTGCACCCGGCCGGCGCTCCCGAAGCCGCCGAGCGCATCGAGCGCGTCGAGCAGGCCGACGTGCCGCCGCCCGAGGTCGAGGAGCCCGACGACGACACGGTGGCGTTCATCGGCACCGAGGAGGCCGTCGCCGAGGCGCGCGCCGAGGAGCAGGATGCGGCCGAGGCGGAGGCCGCGGCCCGGCTCGACGACGCGATCAACCGGGCGAACGCCGACGCCGCGGCATCCGAGGCACCGGTCGCCCCGACGGAGACGGCCGCCGACGAGGTCCCGCCACCGGTGCCCGCGGATTCCGTGCGTCGCGAGACGTACGTGCCGGCCGCCACCGTCGTCGCGGGCACCGCGGCAGGCGCCGCGACCCTCGCCCCCGAACCCGAGCCCGTCGCGGTCGCCCCGGCGTCCACGCCGCAGGCGATCTACGTGCAGGCGCCGGTGCCGCCCAAGCGGCTCGGCAATCGCGGGTTCGGGGTGCTCGTCGGCCTCATCGCGACGGCCGCGTTCGCGTTGCTCTACGCTGGTGCCGCGTTCCTCCTGTTGACGAACGGCGGGAACGGCGTCCAGGTCTTCACCGAGTTCCTCGTGCGACCGGTGTTCTGGGTCCCGATCGTCGCGTTCTTCGTGGCGTTCGCCCTCCTCGCGCTGATCCTCAACACGTCGGCGTGGTGGACGTGGGCCGTGTTCGGCCTGCTGATCGGCGTCGTCGTCTACTTCTCGTACACCGGCGGGGCGCTGATCACCGTGCAGGCGTGGCAGCTCACGCTCGCCGACGCGCAGGTGTTCATCGCCCAGCGCTGGCTCGATCCCTTCGCGATCGTCGCGGCGGTCATCGCCCGCGAGCTGCCGATCTGGTTCGGCGGCTGGATCGCGGCGCACGGCCGCACGGTGAACGAGCGCAACCGTGTGGCGGTCGAGGAGTACGACCGCATGATCGCCGCGGGCCCGAGGCTGCAGCCGCAGCCCTGAGTCCCTTCCCGTCGTCGCGCACGCCCCGCATCCACCGGATCGGGGCGTGCGTCATGTCGACGGGTACGCTGCTGTGTCGGGGATGGTGACCGCTCCCCATCGACACCCGGCCCCCGAACGGCTGGGATGGCTCCCTGACCCTGCGCACCCGAGGAGCGATGTGAGCATCACGATGCACGTCGACGACGAGCCGACCCCGGGGCTCGATCCCGACGGCCGCCCCGACCCCGCCTACGCGCGAGCGCTCGGGCTGGTCCCGGCGCCCGTGGGCCGGCGATCCGCCGCGTTCGTGCTCGATGCGGCCGTGTGGTCGGTGCTCGCCGTGCCCGGGCTCGTCGGCGCGTTCCTCCTCCTGCCGGCGATCCCGGTCGCGGGTTCGGCTCCGGATGCCGCGACCCTCGTCCTGCCGCTCGTGCTCATCGGCGTCAGCCAGCTGCTGCTCACGGTGTTCGGCGTCGTGCAGCTCGTGCTGCACGGGCGGCGCGGCCGCACGCTCGGCAAGGCGGCCCTCGGCATCCGTTCGGTGCAGGTCGCCACGTTCGCAGCCCCCGGATTCTGGCGCGTGGTGCTGCGCGTGCTCGTGCTCTGGGCTGGGCAGTGCCTCGTGCCCGTCGTCGGTCCGGCCGTGCTCTTCGCCTCCTCGGCATGGGACCGCGAGCGGCGCGGCCGCAGCTGGCTCGACCGAGTCGGTCGCTGCTACGCGGTCGACGTGCGGCGCGGCCTCGACCCCTTCGACACGAAGGCGCTGCGGCATGCCCGCCGGGTCGCCGACGCGCCGTCGGCGACGGCCGCGAGCCTTCCGTCGCTCGCGAGCGATCGCGGCCTCGGCGAGCAGACGTTCATCCCGTCGGCCCGCTTCAGTGCGGGCGTCGTCGCGACGGCGGATGCCGCGGCGTGGGCGCCGCCGCCGATCGCGTCCGCGCCGACGGTCGATGCCGGCCGCCCCCCGGCATCCGTCACCCTGCGGTTCGACGACGGGAGCCGCTACACGGCGACCGGTCCCGGCCTCTTCGGCCGCGGACCCGCGCCCGCCGACGGCGACCCGCCGTCGATCGACCTGCTGCCGCTGCACGACGAGACGATGG
This sequence comes from Agromyces tardus, assembly GCF_003710805.1. GTDB lineage: Bacteria > Actinomycetota > Actinomycetes > Actinomycetales > Microbacteriaceae > Agromyces > Agromyces tardus. The sequence continues at coordinate 11,979 of NZ_RHHB01000060.1, forward strand.
GCGTGTCGAAGACCCACGCGGCGATCGACGTCGTCGACGGCGAGCTGTGGGTCGTCGACCGCTGGTCGCGCAACGGCACCGCGCTCGTCGTGCACGGCGCAGCGGAGCGCCCGCTCGAGCCGGGGGTGCGCACCAGGGTGCCCGAGGGTGGCCGGGTGCTGCTCGGTGGCCGCTGGTTCGAGGTCGTCCCCGAGGGGAGCACCGCCCGATGAAGCTCAAGCTCGGACTGCGCCGGCAGAGCGGCCCGGCCGTCGACGTCGTCATCACGGCCGACGCGACCGCGACCGTCGGCGACGTCGCGCGCGCCATCGCCGAGAACGATCCGGCATCGGCGCACCTGCCCGCGCCCGCCGGGCAGGTCACGCTCGCCGTCGCACCGCCGACCTCGAACGAGCCCGTCGTGCTCGACCCCGCGCTGCGCATCGGCGACGCGCCCATCGGGTCCGGCTTCGATGCCGCGGTCGTCTCCCCGGCCGCGCGCTCCGCGGCGCAGGAGCGCCCGTCGGCGGTGCTGCGGGTGCACAGCGGCCCCGACGCCGGCCGGGAGTTCCCGCTGCGGCGCGGCCACGGCGTGATCGGCCGGGCTGCCGACGCGGAGGTCGTGCTGGCCGATCCGCTCGTCTCGAAGCGGCACGCCCGCATCGAGGTCGACCAGCACATCGAGATCGTCGACCTCAACTCCGCGAACGGCCTGCTCGTCGAGGGCGTGCTCGTGCCGCGCGTGCGCATGGTGCCCGGCCAACTCGTCACGGTGGGCGACACCGAGTTGTCGGTCGCCGCGGTGGCCGGCACGGATGCCGCGGTCGACGCCGTGCTGGAGCGCGGCGGCGCGCTCCTGTTCAACCGCTCGCCCCGCGTCGAGGTGCGCTACCCGGGCACCGCCCACCCCGAGCCGCGGGTGCCGAGCGACGAGAACCCGCGCATGTTCCCGTGGCCGATGATCATCTCGCCCGTGCTCATGGGCCTCGCGATCTTCGCTTTCACGCTGCGCCCGCTCTCGCTGCTCATCGTGTTCCTCGCGCCGGTGATGCTGCTCGGCAACTTCATCGGGCAGCGCACGCAGAGCGGCAAGAAGCTCCGGCAGGAGATCGAGACCTTCGAGCTGCAGCTCGAGGAGCTCGAGGAGGAGCTCGCCGGGCAGCGGGTCGTCGAACGGGATCGCCGTCAGGCCGAGACCCCGCCCGTGGCCGTCGTCTACGAGCAGGCGATGCGGCTCGGTCCGTTGCTCTGGACGAGGCGCCCCGAGCACTGGAACTTCCTCGCGCTGCGACTCGGGGTCGGTCGCGCCCGGAGTCGCAACTCCGTGCGCGAGTCCGAGTCGTCGCAGCCGGGTATCGCCCGCTACGTGCGGCAGGTCGAGGTGCTGCGCGATCGGTATCGCGACATCGACGACGTGCCCGTCCTGGAGACGCTGCCGAGCGCGGGAGCCCTCGGCATCGCGGGGCCGATGCCCCTCGTGGCCGACGCCGTGCGCGGGCTCGGCGTGCAGCTCTTCGGCCTGCACGCCCCGAACGAGGTCGTCACCGCCGCGATCGTCGACCCGGCGTGGCGGCGCGAGCTGGAATGGCTCAAGTGGCTGCCGCACACGTCGAGCAGCCGCAACCCCTTCGCCGAGTCCGCCCTCGCCGACAGCCAGGCGGCGGGCGGCGCGTTGCTCAGCGTGCTCGAGGAGACCATCCTCGAGCGGCTCGGCGCGGCGCCGGTGCGGCGCGGACCGCTGCCGGAGGCGGAGGCCACGATGCGGCTGGGCGCCGAGGTCGGCACCGCGATCGGCGACCGTGCGGGGGAGCACCACCACGGCACGGCACTCGTGCTCTTCGTCTCGGCCGATGCCCCCGTCGACCGGCCACGGCTCGTGCAGCTCATCGAGCGCGGACCCGAGGTCGGCATCTACACGGTCTTCGTCGGCCCGACCGTCGAGTCGCTCCCGGCGGCGTGCCGCACCTTCCTCGACGTCACGGCGGGACTCGACCGCGCGACCGTCGGGGTCGTGCGCTCCGGCGAGGAGCACGCCCCGCTCGCCGTCGAGGGCGTGTCGAACCGGTACGCCGAGGTCTTCGCCAAGCGGCTCGCGCCGGTCGTCGACGCGAGCACGGTCGTCGAGGACTCGAGCGACCTCCCGCGCAGCGTCTCGATGCTCGCCCTGCTCGGCGACGAGGTCGCCTCGCAGCCGTCGAGCGTGGTCGAGCGGTGGCGGCAGAACAACTCCATCGTCGACCGATCCGGCCGGCGGATGCCGCGGCTCAAGCGCGCGGGAACGCTGAAGGCGTTCGTGGGCCAGTCGGCCCCCGACGCCATGGCGCTCGACCTGCGCACCCAGGGTCCGCACGCGCTCGTCGGCGGCACGACCGGCGCGGGCAAGTCGGAGTTCCTCCAGGCGTGGGTGCTCGGCATGGCCGCCCAGTACAGCCCCGACCGGGTCACCTTCCTCTTCGTCGACTACAAGGGCGGCTCCGCGTTCGCGGACTGCGTCGACCTGCCGCACTGCGTCGGCCTCGTCACCGACCTGAGCCCGCACCTCGTGCGCCGGGCCCTCACGAGCCTGCGCGCCGAGCTGCACCACCGCGAGCACCTGTTCAACCGCAAGAAGGCGAAGGACCTGCTTGAGCTCGAGAAGCGCCAGGACCCCGAGACCCCGCCCGCCCTCGTGCTCGTGATCGACGAGTTCGCGGCGCTCGCCGGCGAGGTGCCGGAGTTCGTCGACGGGGTCGTCGACATCGCGCAGCGCGGTCGCTCGCTCGGCATCCACCTCATCATGGCGACGCAGCGTCCGGCCGGCGTCATCAAGGACAACCTCCGCGCGAACACGAACCTGCGCGTCGCGCTGCGCATGGCCGATGAGTCCGACTCGCGGGACGTCGTGGGCGACCCCGTCGCCGCCGCGTTCGACCCCGCCGTCCCCGGCCGCGGCATCGCCAAGACGGGCCCCGGCCGCCTCGTGCCGTTCCAGTCGGCCTACGCGGGCGGCTGGACCACGAACGAGGCCGTCGCCGCCGAGGTCCGGGTCGCGGAGCTCCGCTTCGGGGCCCTGGTGACCTGGGAGGGCCGGGCCGGGCCCGAGAGCGACGCCCACGACGTGGATCCCGGTCCGAACGACCAGAAGCGCATGGTGCGCACGTTCATCGCCGCGGCGTCCGAGGCCGGCGTCCCGCGGCCCCGACGCCCCTGGCTCGACGAGCTCCCGTCGGCCGTCGACATCGAGGCGCTCCCCGTGCGCGGCGACGGCGACATCGTCTTCGGCCTCGCCGACGTGCCCGAGCGGCAGCTGCAGTCCCCGATGTCGTTCCTGCCCGACCGCGACGGCGCGATGCTCGTCTACGGCACGAGCGGGTCCGGCAAGTCGGCGCTCCTGCGCACGATCGCCGTCTCGGCGGGGCTGCGTCCCGAGCTCGGCGCCGTGCGCGTCTACGGCCTCGACTTCGGCGCCGGCGCGCTGCGGTCGCTCGAGGGCTTGCCGCACGTCGGCTCCGTCATCACGGGCGACGACCCCGAGCGCATCCAGCGCCTGCTCCGCACCCTCGGCGAGGTGCTCGACCATCGCGCGAAGGCCTTCAGCGAGGTGGATGCCGCGAGCCTCGCCGAGTACCGCCGGATCACCGGCATCCCCGAGCCGCGGTACCTGCTGCTGCTCGACGGGTTCGCGCAGTTCAAGGCGGACTGGGACTCGACGACCGTGCGCATGCCCTTCTACAACGTCGTGATGCGGATCCTCGGAGAGGGTCGCCCGCTGGGCGTGCACGTCGTCGCCACGGCCGACCGCGCCGGGGCGGTGCCGACCGCGGTGAGCGCCAACGTCACGAAGCGCATCGTGCTGCGCCTGAGCGACGAGTCCGGCTACCAGGTGCTCGGCGTTCCGAAGGACGTGCTCGGCGACCGGTCGGCGGCCGGGCGCGCCATCGTCGAGGGGCTCGAGACCCAGGTCTCGGTGCTCGGCGGCACCGCGAACGTCGCCGAGCAGTCGAAGGCCCTCGCGGCGGTCGCCGAGCGGCTGCGCGCCGCGGGTGCGCCGGAGGCGCCGGAGATCGGCGCGCTCCCGGTCTCCTTCCCGGCCTCGCTGCTCCCGCACTCGGCCGGCGCCGAGCCGGTGCTCGGCCTCGCCGACGACACGCTCGCGCCGATCGGCTTCGAGCCCGTGGGCACGTTCGCCATCACGGGGCCGCCCCAGAGCGGCAAGACCAACGCCATGCGCGCCGTCGTCGACGCCGTGCGCCGCTTCGACCCCGCGGTGCGGCTGTTCCACCTCGCGGGCCGGCGCGCCCAGCTCGGCGACCACGCCGCGTGGATGCGGAGCGCCACGAGCGTCGACGAGGTGAAGTCGCTCGCCAAGGAGCTCGTCGACGTCGTCGGCGACGCCACGCTCGACGGGCGCCTGATGATCGTCGTCGAGAACGTGACCCAGTTCGCCGACACGGATGCCGAGCGACCCCTCAAGGAGCTCTTCCAGGCCGTGAACCGCAGCGACCACTTCCTCATCGGCGACGCAGACGTGTCGACGCTCTCGAGCGGGTTCGGGTTCGTGGGCGACTTCAAGGCCGGGCGGCGGGGAGTCGCGCTGCGTCCGGACTCCTTCGACGGCGACTCCGTCTTCAAGACGCCGTTCCCCAAGGTCAAGCGCGCGGAGTTCCCCGAGGGCCGGGGCATCTTCGTGCAGAACGGGCGCACGGCCACCGTGCACCTGCCCGTCGCGGGCGGATGACGCGGCATCCGCTGCCCGCCTCGCCGCAGCCGGGGTGGGTACCCCTCCCCATTGAGGGGACACGACGCCGCTCCCTAGCCTGAAGTCACCGGCCCGCAGACGGGATCGGAACGGATTCGAAGGAAGGTTTCACGATGGCGGATTTCGGTGCATCGTACGGCGAGATGGAAGCGATGGCGAACAAGCTGTCCGACGCTCGTGACGACATCCAAGGCCAGCTCGACCAGCTCAAGAGCTCGGTCGACTCGCTGCTCGGCAACGACTTCAAGACCCAGCACGCCTCGGGCAAGTTCGGCCAGGGCTACGAGGAGCTCACCACCGGCCTCAAGTCGGCCGTCGACGGCATCGGCGAGATGGGCGAGGCCCTCCGCGGCATGATGCAGGCCATCCAGGACCTCGACCAGCAGCTCGCCGGTCGCTGACCCGCGCTCGCGGCGGGAGGGTGTGCATCCCTCCCGCCGCGCTGGCGCCCGGCGGCACTCGCCGCCGCCGCGAACAGCCCGCGCCCGCGCCCGCGCCGCGAGCGCACTGCGTTCCGCACCGGAGCCCCTCACCCGATCCGACCGAAGGAGACGCCCATGACCCACGTGCTCATCGAGTACCGCGTGCTCAACGAGCTCAACGGCTCGCTCAAGCAGATCATCGTCGAACTCGAGAAGGCGGAGGACCGCGCCTCGCGGCTCGAGGGCGACATCGGCGACCCGTACGGCAAGAACAAGCTGCGCGAAGCGGCGGAGGAGTTCGAGGACGGGTGGAACGACCGCCGGGCCGCGCTCAAGGAGGACCTCATGAAGATCCAGGAGCGCGTCGAGGCCACCGGCAGGGGCTGGGAGCAGTGGGACGCCGACGCGTCCCGTCAGCTCGCCGTCGAGGCGAACGAGGCATCCACCATGCCGAGGGTCTGAGAGAGGCACGACGATGGAACACTCACCCGCTGGACACGAGATCTCGGTCGTCTTCGGCAACGCCGGCGGCATCATCGAGCGCGGGCGTGAGATCGAGTCCCTGGGGGCCCAGATGATCGGCGCCGCCGGCGTGCTGCGCGCCATCGCCGACGGCGGCGTCGCGCAGCAGGGCCTCTCGATCGAGAAGATCACCGAGGTCATCGGCGAGATCGACGAGGAGCTCAAGCTCGCGGGTGAGCGCTACGCCCCCTCGGGCTCGGCGCTCGTCGCCTACGGCTCGGTGCTCGATCGCGTGCAGGACGCGATGCGGCTCATCGTCCCGCGCTGCCAGGACGCGTGGGACGACTACGTCGCCGCGCGCGGCGGCTTCGAGTCGGTCGACCATGCCCGCCCGAGCGGCTCGCCCGGCGCCGAGTCCGCGCCCGGTCCGACGCCCGAGCAGCTCGAGCACCAGCAGGAGATCGCGGCGGCCCGAGGTCGCATGGAGGACGCCTACGACGACTTCGTCACCGAGGCGGCGCGCTACGACACCGAGTACGAGTCGTGGGAGGCCGCGTTCGAGGCGGCCAGCGACGGCATCCGCGAGGCGACGTCGGGCGGCATCGAGGACGGCTTCTGGGACGACGTCGACGGCATCGTGGCCGACGTGCTCGTCGTGCTGCAGTGGGCGGGAATCGTGCTCGCGGTGCTCGCCTTCGTCATCGGCGGGCCGATCATCGCCGCGCTCGGCGCGATCGCCGCACTCGCGGTGCTCGCCCTCACGATCTACCAGAAGTCGCGCGGTGACGCCGGCTGGCTGGAGCTCGGACTCGCGATCGTCGGCGTCACCCCGTTCGGCAGCCTCGCCAAGTTCTCGGGCGGGTTCAAGCCCGGCGCCCTCGGCTTCCTCGACGACATGGTGGGCGGGCTCGGCACCTCGGCGGGCCGGGTCACCGTCCGCGCCGCGATCCGCGAGTTCCCCGACGCCTTCGCCGCGGCCGGCGGCGGGTTCCGCGGCTTCACGGGCGCGATGCGCGGCTCGGCGGCCTTCGACGACGTCGTCGCGCGCATCATGGGAATGGGCGACAACGCGCAGCTCACCGAGGCGATGGGTCGCGGCGGCTGGGGCATCGCGGGCACCGTGCTCGGGCACCACGGCTGGGTCGTGAACTCGCCGGCCGCGGTCGTCATGACCACCTACGATTGGGTCTCCGGCTTCGGCGACGACCAGCAGGTCGAGACTTGGGAGCGGCAGCTCGCCGCTGCCTCCTGACGCACATGACGGGAACGATGACCCTCCGCGACGAACTCCTCGGCGCCTCGACCGCCCTGCCCGGATACTCCCTCGTGCTCCCGTCGGGGTGGCACGAGTTCCCGGCGGACGCGACGGCGGAACGGCACCTCACCGGGCTCGCGACGGCCCGCCTCCGCGAGCAGCACCGGCCCGACCTCGACGCGCAGCTGCGCGCCCTCACCGGTCGCGCGTTCGCGGGCCTGCGCGCCTCGAGCGCGGTGGCGGTGTACCTGCAGACCGAGGCCTGGGCCGACGAGCTCGTGCTGCCGCTCTCGATCACGGCCTCCGTGCGCACGGCGCCGGGCGGCGGCTCGCTCGACGACATCGTCAGCGAGCTGATCCGCACGAGGGGCGCGAGCGCACTGCACGGCGATCGGCGCTTCGTGCGCTGGGAGTCCGACTCGAAGGTGGCCGTCGGCGCCGCCACCGTCGGGCAGCACACGGTCGCCTACCTCACGCCGTTCCCCGAGCCGGGCCGACGCCGCGCGCTGCAGTTCACGGCGGTGGCGACGCATCCGATCGACGATCCCGACGAGTCGTGGCGGCCCGTGGTCGAGCGGATGTCGGAGCTCGCCGACGCCGTCGTCAGCACGTTCGAGTGGCACCGCCGATGAGGGTGCGCGTCGAGGCGGCGTCCCGGTACTGGGCGGAGGTGCCGGCCGCATTCCCCGCGGGCGCGTTCGCCGACCGCGCTGCCTGGCGGCGCGACGTCGTCGAGCGTGTGCGTTCGGTCCGGTCCGAAGCGAACGGGCACCTCGCCGCGCACGAGGCCGACGCGGTCGAGGGCGTGGCCGACGCGGCGCTCGACGAGCTCGCTCCCGGCGCGGCGTTCGGGCTGCTGTTCCTGCCGTGGGCGGAACCCGTCGCGGCGCTCGTGCACGTCGAGGTCGGGGCCGCCGGGGCCGGGGGAGCCGATCCGCTGGCCACGCTGGTCGGCGGGCTCCCCGTCGCGCGCCCACCGCAGGTCGAGCCGGTCGACGTGCCCGGCGTGGGGTCGGGCATCTCCGTGCGGTTCCTCGTCGAGACGCCCGGCGCGCCGACGGGTGGCGCGCCCACGGCCGGCATCGGCTACCTGGTGCGGGGCGAGCGCTGCACGGTGCGCATCACGACGTCGCCCATGACGACCACGATGGCCGGACTCATCGACGCCCCGCTCCGCGAGGTCGTCGCGACCCTGCGCATCGAGGAGTGAGCGACATCCCCGGCACCGCCCCCACCCCTGACCCGGCCACCGACTACGCGCGACGCGTCGACCCGGCCGGCTTCTCGTGGTCGGCGCTCGAGGGAGCGGCGTTCCGCGGCCATCCCCCGGTCGCCCAGGCACTCGCACGGTCGTCGGCCGAACGCGCCGAGGCGCCCGCTTCGGGATCGGGGTGGGGGCGCCTGCTCGCGGGTCTGCCGGCGTTCGTCGTGCTGCTCGCTCCCGTCCTGGCGCCCGGCGTCATCATCGCGTTCGGACGCGGGGCCGATGCGCGGGTGGGCGCGGTCGTCGTGGCCGGCGTGCTCGCCGTCGCCCACGTCCTGCTGCGCGTGGGGGAGTGGGTGCGTCTCGGTCGCGGCATCCCGGTCGGCACGCCGCGCGAGGCGCTGCTCGCGGCGATCTCCGTGCCGTTCGGTCTCCTCGCCACGGTGCTCGCCGGCATGGTCGCCGCCGCCGCCGCCGCAGCAGCGTCGCCGGCGGCGCCTGCGGCGCCTGCGGCGTGGGCGTCGGTCGCAGCGCTCGCCGCGATGACGGCGTCGTGCGTCGTGGCGGTGCCCGTGCTGCGCCGTGCGGCCAAGCGCGGGCTCGCGCTTCCGCGCACCGCCGCCGCGGAGGCGCAGGCCGCTGTCGACTCGCTCGACCGGTCGGACCGCGCCGCCGTCACCGCGGACGTCGCGTCGGCGCTCGCGCTGCTCGCCGAGCGTGGAGTGATCTCCGACGTCGAGCGCGACCGTGCCCTGCGCGCCCCGTTGGCCGGCCTCGAGCGGCATGCCCGGTCCACCGAGGGTGCGCCGCATCGGGCGTAGGCTCGGACGATGGCGATCGAACGGCGCAGGGGCTGGATCGTCGCGGGGTTCGCGGCGGCACTGCTGCTCGCCCTCGTGGTCGCCGTCTTCGGCTTCGTGAGCCTCCTGACCGACGCCGAGGTCGTGGCCGACCCCGCGGCCGGGCGGCTCGTGGGGCCCGCCATCGTCGGCGTGTCCGTCGGGGCGGTGCTCGTCTTCCTCGGGCTGCGACTCCCGCGCGAGCACGGCCTCCTCGCGATGACGCTGCAGGCCGTGCTGATCGCCTGGGCGGCCGGGGTCGTCGCCGGCACCGTCGCGTACGCGCTCGCCACCGGCACGCTGCTCGCTGCGCTGCTCTTCGCGCTCCAGTTCATGTCGATCGGATTCGGCGTGCTCATCCCCGTGCTCACGGCGCTCGTCGTACCGCTCGCCGGGGTCACGGCGCGGGCCGAGGCGGGCGGGGCCGAGCGGCCGAGATGGCCGTGGGAGCGCGACGACGAGCAGTGACCGGCGCCTCGGCGGTCGGATGCCGCTGCGCCGGCGGCGCGCGCCCGGCGTGCGTCGACGCGCGCCCTTCGCGCGCCCCGCGCCGCCGCG
>NZ_RHHB01000061.1 GCF_003710805.1 Agromyces tardus
CGCCGGCGGGGGCGTAGTCCGGCCGCGCGGCGGGCGGCACCGCGCGGCGGGCGGCACCCCGCGGCGGGCGGCACCCCGCGGCATCCGCTCGGTCTCAGCCGTTCATGATCGTGGTGAGCGCGAGCACGATGATGAACCCGTTGAAGAAGAAGCTGAGCACGGAGTGCCAGGTGACGGTCCAGCGCACGCGGGTGGTCGTCTCCACGTCGTTGGGCGTGAAGCTCGTGCCGACCATGAACGACAGGTAGACGAAGTCGAGCAGGCCCGGGTTGGGCGTCGCGGGGAAGCGGAAGGGCGGCGGCGGGGCATCCGTCGCGACGGCACCCGGCATCGCGACCTCCGACACGGCGCCGTCGAGCGCCGCGGCATCCGTCACGAGCGCACCCGCCGCCTGCCGGCCCGCCGCAGCACCGGAGGCCACCCCGCGCACGTACAGGCGGTAGTAGATCTGCGCGAAGCCCCAGTGCAGGTACCCCCACGCGAGCAGCATCGCCCAGACCCCGAAGAAGTCGATCGCGCTGCCGAGGTCGGGATCGTCGCGCAGCACGAGCAGCTCGCTCGCGGCGGTGAGCCCGATGAGGCTCGCGACGATCGTGGTCACGAGGGCGACCAGCCGGCTGGGTGCGCGCGCGCCGGCCACGGTCGCCGTCGTGCGCCATGAGCGTCTCGAGAGCCAGCCGAGCACGCTCAGCCACGCGATCATGTACAGCGTCGACACGAGGCACCATGCGCCCAGCCAGAGCAGCTCGGTCTCGGTGCCGTCGGTCACCCACACGAACACCAGGCCGAGCCCTACGACCACCGCGAGCACCACGAGGTTCACGACGCGCACGGCCACGAGCGCGACCGACGTGATCGGGCGGATCGGCGCCTCCGTCATGCGAGCTCCCCACACGTCACGGATCACGGTCGCGAACGGCGGTCGACGTCGCGTCCCCCCATCGTGCCGTGTCGGCGGCCTCCGCGGCCAGAGGCGAGGCGAGCGGATGTCGCGTGGTGCGACATGCTGGGTGCATGCCAGCTGGTGCCGTGCCGCCGTCACTCACGCCCCCGCCCACGCCGCTGGGCCGGCTCGCCGCGCGGGTGCGACGCCTGGAGGCGGCCTCCGCCGCCCGTGCCCGCGTCGCCCGTGCCGGGGCCGCCCGTGCGGCCGCCCAGACCCACGCCCGCGTCGTGCTCGGCATCACGGGCAGCCCCGGCGCGGGCAAGACGACGCTCGCACGGGCGCTCGTCGACGAGCTGCCCGACGCCGTCCACCTCCCCATGGACGGCTTCCACCTCGCCAACGCCACCCTCGACCGGCTCGGCCTCCGCGACCGCAAGGGCGCGATCGAGACCTTCGACGGCTGGGGGTTCGTGGCACTGCTCGAGCGGGTCCGCCGCGAGACCGACCACACGGTGTACGCGCCCGCGTTCGAACGCGACGTCGACGAGCCCGTCGCGGGGGACATCGCGATCGCGGCATCCGCCCGGTTCGTGGTCGTCGAGGGCAACTACCTGCTGCACGACGCCGAGCCGTGGCGGCGGGTGCGCGAGTTGCTCGACGCGACGTGGTTCTGCGACGCCGACGACGACGAGCGACTCGACCGCCTCGTGCGCCGGCACACCGAGTTCGGGCGCTCGCCGGAGGCGGCCCGCGCTTGGGCGAACGACGTCGACGGGGCGAACGCCCGCGGCATCGAGCCGTCGCGAGCCCGCGCCGATCTCGTGGTGTCGGGGGTCACGTGGGAGGTCGTGGCCGAGCAGGCCTGACGACCTGCGCCCGGTCGACCCGGCGTCGGCGGCGGTGGCGCGTCGTGGAGGGTCACGCGCAGCCGCAGGACGGAAGCCCCTGACGCGCCGCCTCGGTCGCGACGAGACTGAACGGCGGACCGCTCGCCGAAGGAGGCCGCCATGCCCCACGAAGTGCACATCACGCAGACGCCCCACCGCGACCTCGCGGTCGTGCGCACCGCGACGACCTTCCCGGGCATCCCCGCGGCGATGGGCCAGGCGTTCGGCAGGGTCGCGGCCTACCTCGGGCCGCTCGGCCTGCTCGGCAACAGCCCCGCGGTGGGCCTCTACACCGACATGGACCTGCAGGCCGGAACGCTCACGGTGAGCGCGGGGTTCCGCGTGGGTCGCCCCGTCGAGGGCGACGGCACCGTCGTGCCCGCCGAGCTTCCCGCCACCGAGGTCGCGACGACGACGCACGTGGGCCCCTACGCGACGGTCTCCGAGGCGTACGACGCGATCGCCGCGGCCATGGCACTGCAGGGCCGTGAGCTCGACGAGTCCACGATGTGGGAGGAGTACTGGAGTCCGCCCGGCACCCCCGACGAGGACACCGTCACCGAGGTCTTCTGCCCGCTCAAGCCGGCGGCCTGACGCGCGGGGTCTTGCCGCGGCATCCGCTTCGCCCTAGCCTCTGGGGCAGCTGCGTCCCATCGCCGACGATCGGAGCCGACATGCCCGCGACCGCCCTGCCCTCAAGTGGAGACCAGCCCGGCGGTGCACCGGGCGCGAAGACCTGCGATGCGCGGGGCATGGTCGAGATCCACCGCATGTATCGCGCGAGCTTCGGCGAGGCGGCGTCGCTCGTCGAGGGCGTCGCGGAGGGGGACGCCACCCACGCCGACGTCGTCGGCGACCACCTCGCGATGCTCTCGGTGAGCCTCCATGCCCACCACGAGTTCGAGGACGAGCACCTCTGGGACACCCTCGAGGGCCGCGCGCCCGCGTGCACCGGGCACGTCGAGCGCATGAAGGAGCAGCACGCCGCGATGCTCGTGCACCTGAAGGCGCTCGACGCGGCCCTGCCTGCCTGGCGGGCGAGCGGCAGGGCGACGGATGCCGCGGGCGTGCTCGCGGCGCTCGGGGGCGTCAACTCGTCGCTCGCCGTGCACCTGCCCGACGAGGAGACGAACATCGTGCCCGTCATGGAGACCGTGCTCACCCAGAAGGAAGTGGATGCGGCATCCGTGCACGGACGCAAGGCCACGCCGAAGGGCAAGACGTGGGCGCAGCTCGGCGCGATCCTCGCGGCGCAGCCCGACGGCGGCGCGGCGTGGCAGCACGAGCACCTGCCGGCGCCGTTCCGACTGGTGTGGCGGTTGGTGGGCAAGCGGAGCTACGAGCAGAACCGCGCCGAGCTCGTGGGCGACGCGCGCCCGTAGCTGCGCACGCGGGAGTTCCTCCGCGGGAACCGGTACCGAAGTACCGAAGTACCGAAGTACCGAAGTACCGGCCGTCGCCGTCGACACGGACTCGTCGCGCCGGGTTCCGGCGCCGGAACGGCAGGCTCAGCCCGGGCGCACCGGGTCGCCCACGGTCAGGGTGGCGGATGCCGCGGGTTCGAGCAGCGGCACGATGCGGATGCCGAACCACGTCGCGCCATCCCATCGCCGATGTTTCGCGAGCGTGCGGATGGGCTCCTTCCCGCGGGCGATCGTGACGGGATCGATCGTGGTCATGACGCAGCGGTCGCAGATCTCGGTGACGCGGTAGCGCACGGTGCCGAGCTCGACGAACGGCCAGCCGTCCTCGGCGAAGGGCTCGTCGCCGTCGACCACGACGTTCGGGCGGAACCGCACCATGTCGAGCGGCGCGACGTCGCCGGGGGTCCACGCGTCGAGCTGCGCGAGCGACGCCTCGGTCGTGAGCAGCAGCGGTCCGGCGTCGGCGAGCGACAGTCCCTCGCCGGGCAGCCCGCCGTGCCGTTCGCTGATCACCCGCGCGAGCGGATCGGGCTGCCACACGAGCCTCACCGGCGCGCCGAGCCGCGCGCTCAGCCACTCGTCGGCCTCCTCGCCCGCGGGCAGCGCGGCGCCCTGGCGGGAGTGTCCGACCGGGATCGGCGCGGCATCCGTCGGCGGGTCCACCCGCAGCGGCTCGCCCGCGCCCGTGCCGGCGATGCCTGCGCCGCCGTCGTCGAGCAGCACGCCGCCGTCGGCGAGCGGCTCGACGCGGAGCGCGAGTATCCCATTGCGCTCACGGGCGGTGACGGGCGTGCCGTTCGCATCGACCACGCCCCAGCGACGATCGCCCTCGAGCCCCCACTGACGCACCGACGCCGAGCGCACGTCGACGCCCGCGAGCGACTTCACGGGATACAGCCGGATGCGGGTCACCTGCATCCGAGTACGGTATCGCGGGTGCGGCGGGCGGGCCGGCGGCTGCCGTGTCGGGTGGGCGTGCGAGCATGGGAGGCATGCCCGCCGATCCCCGCCCTCGCTCGGGCGCGTCGGGCGACGCGGGTGCAGCCGCGACGGGTGCCGCAGGCGACTGGCGCAGTGCGCTCGCGGGGCTCGCCGGGGCGGCGTCGGATCGCTCGGGTTCGCCACGCCACGACGAGCGAGCGGATGCCGCCGGCGCTTCCCGCGGCGCGGCGACGCGTCCGCTCGGGCTGCAGTTCGAGCTGCGGCGCCGGGTGCCGCGTCGCAGCGGACAGTGGCAGGGCCCGCGCGATGAGCCGGCCCGCCGGGCGGCATCCGTCGATCGACTCGCCGTGCGCCCGGTCAAGCAGGGCGCCCGCGGCGCGTGGATCAAGGACGGCCTCACCTGGCAGAACATCGCCTACCAGGCGAGCGCCGCGGGGGTCGATCCCGCGCAGTCGCGCTGGTTCGCGCAGTTCGCGATGCTCAAGGGCACGACCCCCGCCGTGTACGCCTACGGCTCGGAGTGGATCACGCTCGACGAGTTCGAGAGCCCGCTGCTGTGGGCGCTGCTCGCCGAGGCGGGGCGGCTCGGCGTGGCCCTCGTGGGGTCGGATGCCACGCCCGAGGTGGTGCTGCGGGGGAGCGCGTCGGTGGGGCTCGACGCTCGGATGGAACCGTCCGCCGATCGAGTAGCGCGGAGCGCGGTCCCCGCCGATCGAGTAGCGCGGAGCGCGGTTCCCGCCGATCGAGTAGCGCGGAGCGCGTATCGAGATCCCGACGGGAGTGGTCTCGATACGGCGCTGCGCGCCTACTCGACCGACGGGCACGGCGCCCTGGTGCTCACGCCGACCGTCGTGATCGACGGCGACGCGCATCCCGTCGAGGCAGTCCGCGCGACCCTCGGGCACGGGCTCTACCGCTTCGACTTCGACGCCGGACGCATCGAGCTCGCCCCACTCGCCGCCGAGCTCACCCCGGCGCAGCGCGCCCTGCTCGACGAGCCGCGCGTCATCCGGGTGCCGGCCGACGAGGTGCCGGTGTTCCTGCGCGGGCACTTCCACGGGCTCGCCGGCTCGCTGCCGATCACGAGCCTCGACGGCAGCTTCGAGGCGCCGCCGCTCCCGCCGGCGACGCTCGTGCTCGCGGCGGCGTTCGAGCCTGGCGACATCCTGCGCCTCTCGTGGACCTGGGAGCACGCCGACGGGCGCACGAGCCCGGTCGAGGCATCCGCCGCCGGAGCCGCCGGAACCACGGGCGCGGCGGGAGTCGCCGCCCTCGCGGCTGCCGCCGCCGACCCCGACCTCGACGACGACCTGCTCGCCCGGGTGCTCGACGAGCTCGGCTGGGTGCCGCTCGGCGCTCTCGTGCTGCGGGGCATCGACGCAGCCGAGTTCGCGGTCGAGCGGATGCCGCGGCTCGAGCGCCTCGCCGACGGCGGCGCCCTGCGCATCGACGTCACGGGCGACCGCCCCGACTACCGCGAGGCGACCGCGACCGCCGAGCTGCGCGTCACGACCGTGGAGTCGCGGCAGCGCGACTGGTTCGACCTCGGCGTGTGGCTCACCGTCGACGGCAAGCCGGTGCCGTTCATGCCGTTGTTCCGCGCGCTCGCGAAGGGGCAGCGCCGCCTGCTGCTCGTCGACAAGAGCTACCTGTCGCTCGCCGATCCTCGGTTCGACGAGCTGCGCGACCTCATCGAGGAGGCCGGGACGGTCGCCGAGTGGGAAACGGGGCTGAGGATCCACCGCAGCCAGGCGAGCCTCTGGGCCGACTTCGAGGACCTCGCTGATGTCTCGGAGCCGGCAGTGTCGTGGCGAGCGACGGTCGCGGGCCTCGACGGCGGCGTCGAGGAGCTGCCGCCCCCCGCCGGGCTCGCGCTGCCGCTGCGGCCGTACCAGCTCGCGGGGTTCCGCTGGCTCGCATACCTCTGGGCGAACGGGCTCGGCGGCATCCTCGCCGACGACATGGGACTCGGCAAGACCGCCCAGGCGCTCGCCCTCGTGCAGCACGCGGTCGAGGCCGTGGCCGGTCGAGGAGCGCCCGACGCAGTCGCCGGTCGAGGAGCGCCCGACGGAGTCGCCGGTCGAGGAGCGCCCGACGGAGTCGCCGGTCGAGTAGCGCCCGACGCAATCGCCGGTCGAGTAGCGCCCGACGGAGTCGGACGCGTATCGAGACCCGCCGGCCTGACAGGTCTCGATACGGCTGCGCCTACTCGACCGGCGGGGCGGGGGACGGGTCTCGATACGGCTGCGCCTACTCGACCGGCGGAGTGGGGGACGGGTCTCGATACGGCTGCGCCTACTCGACCGGCGGAGTGGGGGACGGGTCTCGATACGGCTGCGCCTGCTCGACCGGCGGAGCGGGGGACGGGTCTCGATACGGCTGCGCCTGCTCGACCGGCGGAGCGGGGGACGGGTCTCGATACGGCTGCGCCTGCTCGACCGGCGGGGGCGGGGGCGCGGGCGGCGCCGTTCCTCGTGGTCGCGCCCACGTCGGTCGCGTCGAACTGGGTGCGCGAGGCCGAGCGGTTCACGCCCGGGCTGCGCGTGGCATCCGTCACGGCGACCCAGTCGAAGCGACGGCAGAGCATCGCGGATGCCGCGGCCGGCGTCGACCTCGTCGTCACCACGTATGCGGTGCTGCGCCTCGAGGCCGCCGCGTTCGCCGAGGTCGAGTGGGGCGGACTCGTGCTCGACGAAGCCCAGTTCGTGAAGAACCCGGCGACGAAGGTGCACGAGGCGGCCCGCGGCATCCGTGCGCCATTCAAGCTCGCCGTCACGGGCACGCCCATGGAGAACCACGTGGGCGAGCTGTGGGCGCTGCTCGACATCGTGGCGCCGGGGCTGTTCCCGTCGCGTCGGCGATTCGACGAGCGCTACCGCCGCCCGATCGAGAACGACGGCAACGCCGAGCGGCTGGCGCTGCTGCGCCGCCGCATCCGTCCGCTGATGCTGCGCCGCACGAAGGAGCTCGTCGCGCCCGAACTGCCGCCGAAGCAGGAGCAGGTGCTCGAGGTCGAGCTCGCGCCGAAGCACCGGCGTCTCTACGACGTGGTGCTGCAGCGCGAGCGGCAGAAGCTGCTCGGCCTCATCGACGACCTCGATCGCCAGCGCTTCATCGTGTACCGCTCGCTCACGCTGCTGCGGATGCTGGCGCTCGATGCGTCCCTCGTCGACGCCGAGGCGTACGCCGGCATCCCCTCGGCCAAGCTCGATGCGCTCTTCGAGCAGCTCGACGACGTGCTCGCCGAGGGGCACCGCGCACTCGTCTTCAGCCAGTTCACGACGTTCCTCGGGCGCGCGGCGTCGCGACTGGATGCCGCGGGCGTGCCGTACACGTACCTCGACGGCTCGACGCCGGTGCGCCGCCGCGACGCCGAGATCGCGCGGTTCCGGGCGGGCGAGGCATCCGTGTTCCTGATCAGCCTCAAGGCGGGCGGGTTCGGGCTGAACCTCACCGAGGCCGACTACGTGTTCCTGCTCGACCCGTGGTGGAACCCCGCGAGCGAGGCGCAGGCGATCGATCGCACGCACCGCATCGGCCAGGCGAAGCAGGTGATGGTCTACCGGCTCGTCGCCGCCGGCACGATCGAGGAGAAGGTCATGGAGCTGAAGGCCCGCAAGGGCGAGCTCGTGTCGTCGATCCTGAGCGGCGATGCGGATGCCGCGTTCGCCGGCTCCCTCACGGCCGACGACCTGCGCGGGCTGCTCGAGGGGTGAGCCGCGTCGCGGGTCGTCGTGATCCTCGGCGGCCCTCGCGACCGAGCACCTTCTCGAGGATGATGGGCAGCGAGGCGGAGGAGCGGCGCATGCGCGATCGGGCGAACTGGCTGGTGTGGGCGCAGTTCCTGCTGCTGGCGCTGCTCGTGCTCTGGCCGGGCGAGCGGATGTGGGGAGCGCCCTGGGTCACCGCCGTCGCGGTGGTGCTCGGCGTCGCGGGTGTCGCGCTCGCCGGTGCCGGGATCGCGGCGCTCGGGCGCGACCTCGTGCCGTGGGTCGCGCCGAAGCCGGGAGCGCCGCTGCGCACCGCCGGCATCTACCGGTTCACTCGCAACCCGATCTACCTCGGCATCCTCGTCGCCGCGGCCGGCTGGGTGCTCTGGCGGGGACGCGTCGAGCTCCTCGTGGTCTGGCTGCTGCTCGCGATCGTGCTCGTCGTGAAGGCGCACGCCGAGCAGCGTCGCCTCATCGACGCCTACGGCGACGAGTACCGCGAGTACGCGGCGCGCACGCCGCTCATCCTGTGGGGCCGCGGCATCCGCTGAACCGTGCCGACTCGCTACGAGGCGACCGACGTGTCGGGCCGCGGTGCCACCGCGTCCTCGGACACCTCGAGCGGACCCGTTTCGAGCAGGTGCATGATCGCGTTGAGGGGGATCGCCGCCCAAGTGGGCCGGTTGCGGCTCTCGTAGATCGCCTCGTAGACGGCCTTGTCGAGCTCGAACGCCGCGAGCAGGTCGCGGTACACGCGCAGGTCGAGGCCGACCGTGCCGACGTACCCGTCGAGGAACGCCTGCCGTGCCGCGGCGGCCCACGCTGCGGCCTCGTGCGCCTGGTCGGGGTGCGCGAGCGCCGTCGAGCCCGCGACGTAGTCGAACGACCGCAGCATCCCCGCCACGTCCCGCACCGGGAAGTCGGGCAGCCGTCGCTCGCTCATGGGCCGCAGCGGCTCGCCCTCGAAGTCGAGGAGCATCCAGCCACGACCGGGCACCGAGATCACCTGGCCCAGGTGCAGGTCGCCGTGGATGCGCTGCAGCTCGGGCCAGCGGCCGGAAGCCGCCCGCGCGTAGAACGCCTCGATCGCGGGGCGGTGCGGCTCGAGCTCGGGCACCTCGGCGACGGCGATCGTGAGCCGGCGATGCCAGGCGGCGATCGTGCCGTCGATGAGCTCGGCCGACGGCTTCTCGCGGGCGAACAGCTCCGAGAGGGCCATGTGCACGCGGGCGACCGCCGCGCCGAGCTCGCGCGACTCGTCGACGAACGGGGCACCGCCCGCCGCCGCGAGCAGTGCGACCCGCCACGCGTCCTCGACGCCGGGCAGGAACTCCTGCGCGAACGCGAGGTGGCCGCGGGCCCGGCCCGTCGTCTGTCCCACGTCGTCCCATTCGCCGAAGACGTCGCCCACGCTCGCGGGCACGTACGGCGAACCGGATGCCGCGAGGGCCGTCTGCAGCGTGACATCCGGGTTGTCGCCGTCGTGCAGCTGGCGGAAGACCTTGCAGATGACCGGCCCGGATCCCTCCGGCCGGTAGATGATCGACGTGTTCGACTGCTCGCCGCCGAGCACGGTGGCGGGAGCACTGAGCGGCGGCTTGGGGAGCCCGGATTCGGCGCCGGAGTAGTGGCCCGCGGCATCCGCCCCATCGGCGATCGCCGTGCCCTCGCCCACGATCAACGCGAGCAGCGCGTCGGTGAAGGCGCGGTCGGGTGGCCCGTCGTAGAGCAGTGTGCCGTCGTCGAGCCGCGCGATGAGATGAGCGGATGCCTCGGGCTCCGCCGCGGCATCCGTGGTCGGCGGCGTCGGCGGCGCCGACGTGCGTTCGACGACCGGCACCTGGTACAGGATCGGGGGAGTCGACGCGTCGTCCATGAGCAGCAGTGCGCGCACTCGCGCGCCGGGCTCGCCGCTCGGCAACTCCCAGGCGCCGATCTGGCGCAGGTTCGGCGAATGACCCTTGCCGCCGTACCACCGCTGACGCGGCATCCACTCGGCGATCGCCGTGATCGCGGTGCCCATGCCTGAACAGTAGAGGCGAGCCGCAGTGTTGTCGAGGAACGACGCGGTTCATGACTCCGCACTCCTCTCGTGGCGGATGTCCGGAGGCGAGCGCCGAGCCTCGAGGGCGCTCACGATCAGTTCCGGATGTATGACCAGAGCTCTCGCCACTCGGCCTTGGTCATGCCGGTCTCGGGATCGATGCGGTGGGGATCCTCGGCTTCGCTGATGCGGTGCTCAGCGGCGCGCAGCGCGCGTTCCAGTTGCTCACGATGCCGCTCGACGTACACGTGCACCGCCGCGGTGAGGAGGTCGGTCTTCGTGCGGCGCAACAGCACCGATGCTTCGGTCAACAACCGATCGGCGCGAATGTCGAGGCGCACCGGCCGCGTCGACCGGCCGGTGCCGACCCGCGCCCTCACCATGCGATGGGCGAGGTCGACGCCGTGGTGGCGCGGAGCGCGCGGGCCGAGATGAGTGTGTTCGCAGAAGCCGGGTGGTCGTCGAGGGTCATGGATCGCACGGTAGTCCGCCGTGCAGCAGCGCGCGCTGCGCCATGTGGCGTCTGTGCGCGAGGCTCCTGTTGTCTGCGCGGTGGAGGACCGGTGCCGTCCACTGAATGGGTCGGGCCAGGCTGAATGGGTCGGGCCAGGCTGAATGGGTCGGGCCAGGCTGAACGGGTCGGGCCAGGCTGAATGGGTCGGATGGCAGCGGTCGTTGGCGCGGCGCAGCTGCCGACGGCACGAGCCGATGGATCACCGGCCCCGACGCACGGGCCGACGTGCACGCCCGGCGCGCGGCATCCGACGCCATCGCCGTCGGCACGGGGACCGTGCTGGCCGACGACCCCGCGCTCACCGCCCGCGCACCCGGTGGCGGGCTCTTCGACGCCCAGCCCGTGCCCGTGGTGTTCGGGCGGCGCCGGGTGCCCGCCGACGCGGCGCTCACGCGGCATCCGCACGCCCCGATCCTGCTGCAGGGCACCGACCTCGCGACCGACCTCGCAGCGCTGCGCGAACTCGGCATCCGCTCGCTGTTCGTCGAGGGCGGGCCGACGCTCGCGAGCGCCTTCGTGGCCGCCGGGCTCGCCGACGAGCTGCTCGTCTACCTCGCGCCCTCCCTCATCGGCGGGCCGCGCCTCGCGCTCGGCGACCTCGGCGTCGCGACGATCGCCGACGCGCACCGCTACGAATTCGCCGACATCCGGCGCCTCGGCGACGACCTGCTCGTCGTCGCCCACCCCGCACCGAACGCCCATGCCAGACCGAACGAAGGGTCCTGAATTGTTCACCGGAATCATCGAGGAGCTCGGCACCGTCACCCGCGTCGAGCAGGCAGCCGACGTCGTGCGGCTCACCGTGCGCGGGCCGCGCGTCGTGGAGGACGCCCGGCACGGCGACTCGATCGCGGTCTCGGGGGTCTGCCTCACGGTCGTCGACTCCGACGCCGAGACGTTCACCGCCGACGTCATGCAGCAGACGCTGCGCATGTCGACCCTCGACGGGGTGCGCGAGGGACTCGCCGTCAACCTCGAGCGCGCCGCCCGCGTGGGCGACCGGCTCGGCGGGCACATCGTGCAGGGGCACATCGACGGCACCGCGCGGGTGCTCGAGGTGCGGCCCGGCGAGGCCTGGCGCGTCATCCGCTTCTCGCTCGACGACGCCATCGCGTCGCTCGTGGTCGACAAGGGCTCGATCGCGGTCGACGGCGTCTCGCTCACGGTGAGCGCCATCGGCGACGAGGCCGAGGGCTCCTGGTTCGAGGTCTCCCTCATCCCCGAGACGCTCGCCGCCACGACCCTCGGCGAGCGCGCGGTCGGCGACCGGGTGAACATCGAGACCGACATCCTCGCCCGCCACGTCGAGCGGATGCTGCAGCGCGGCGCACACCACACGCTTCCCTCGTCGCTCGCGGAACCCGCGGGCGAACCCCAGCACGCCGAACCGACCGGAGGAGCCGCATGAGCCTCGCAACGATCCCCGAGGTGCTCGACGCACTTCGCGCCGGGAAGCCCGTCATCGTGGCCGACGACGAGGCCCGTGAGAACGAGGGCGACGCGATCATGGCCGCCGAGTTCGCGACCCAGGAGTGGATCGCGTGGATGGTGCGCAACACGAGCGGATTCCTCTGCGCGCCGATGCCGAACTCGGTCGCCGACCGGCTGCAGCTGCCGCCCATGGTGCAGCGCAACGAGGACGCGCGCGGCACGGCGTACACGATCTCGGTCGACGCCGCCGACCGCAACAGCACCGGCATCTCGGCGGGCGAACGCGCGCACACGCTGCGCGTCCTCGCCGACCCCGAGTCGACGCCCGACCGGCTGATCCGCCCCGGCCACGTGCTGCCGCTGCGGGCGGTCGACGGCGGCGTGCGCGAGCGCGCCGGGCACACCGAGGCCGCGGTCGACCTCCTGCGCCTCGCGGGCCTGTCGCCCGTGGGCGTCATCGCCGAGATCGTCGCCGAGGACGGCGAGATGATGCGCCTGCCCGGCCTCATCGAGCTCGGCGAGCGCGAGGACCTCCCGGTCACGACGGTCGCAGCGCTCGTCGCGTACCTGCACGAGTGGCACCAGGGCCAGGACCTCGCGCTCGACCGCATCCCGGCGCCGGTCGCCGAGAGCTCGCGCGTGCAGTTCGAGGTCGAGACCGAGCTGCCGACCCTGCACGGCACGTTCCGCGTGCGCGCCTACCGCGACCGCAGCACGGGCGCCGACCACGTGGCGATCATCGCGGGCTCTCCCGAAGCGGATGCCTCGGGCGCGATCGTGCGCGTGCACTCCGAGTGCCTCACGGGCGAGGCGTTCGGCTCGCTCAAGTGCGAGTGCGGGCCGCAGCTCGACGCCGCGCTCGAGGCGATCCAGGACTCGGGCGGCGTCGTGGTGTACCTGCGGGGCCACGAAGGACGCGGCATCGGCCTCATCAACAAGCTGCGCGCCTACCGCCTGCAGGAGGCCGGCCTCGACACGCTCGACGCGAACCTCGCACTCGACCTGCCGGTCGACGCGCGGGACTACACCGCCGCGAGCGCGATCCTCGACGACCTCGGCATCGACCGCGTGCGCCTTCTCACGAACAACCCCGAGAAGGTGCGCCAGCTCGAGGCGCACGGCATCCGGGTCGCCGAGCGGCTGCCGCTCGTCGTCGGCGTGGGCTCCGGCAACGCCGCCTACCTCGAGACGAAGCGCACCCGGATGGGCCACTCGATCGACGACGAGCAGCTGACCGACGCTGCCGCCGACGCACTGCTGAAAGGACACGCATCATGAGCGGAGCAGGATCCCCCGAACTCGACGTCGACGGCTCGGGCCTGCGCGTCGTCATCGTCGCCGGAAGCTGGCACGACGAGATCACGAACGGGCTCATCGCGGGTGCGACACGCACCCTCGAGGCATCCGGTGCCGAGTTCTCGCTCGTGCGCGTGCCGGGCAGCTTCGAGCTCCCGGTGGTGTCGAAGGCGGCGCTCGAGGCCGGCGCCGACGCGGTCGTGGCGCTCGGCGTCATCATCCGCGGCGGCACCCCGCACTTCGAGTACGTCTCGGCGGCCGCGACCGACGGGCTCACGCGCGTCGCGCTCGACACGGGCAAGCCCGTGGGCTTCGGCGTGCTCACCCTCGACGACGAGCAGCAGGGCCTCGACCGTGCGGGGCTCCCGGGCTCGAAGGAGGACAAGGGACGTGAGGCC
Source organism: Agromyces tardus (assembly GCF_003710805.1). Taxonomy (GTDB): domain Bacteria; phylum Actinomycetota; class Actinomycetes; order Actinomycetales; family Microbacteriaceae; genus Agromyces; species Agromyces tardus. The sequence goes on from NZ_RHHB01000061.1 coordinate 13,533, forward strand.
GCCGAGGCCGCGATCGCCACGGCGCGGGCGCTGCGCGCGCTCGCGGGCTGAGACCCGGCCCGCGCCGCGTGGCACGGGGCGGGCCGGAGGAGTGCCGGGGCGGGGAGAGCGGGCTACGGCTTCCAGACCATGAGCACGACGACCACGACGAGCAGCAGCGACACGACGCCGCTGCCGGCCGCGATCGCCGGGTAGCCGGATGCCGCGGGGGCGTCGGTCGACTCGAGCGCCGTGGCCGCCTTCCGCATGGCGGGCACCACGACGAACACGCTGACGGCGAACGCGACGACGTACAGGATGATCGACCAGAGGATCCACGGCGTCGTGAAGCTGAGGTCGTACTTGGGGTCGGCCATGCCCATGACGCCGAAGCCGAGCACGAACACGATGAGCGACAGCCAGGAGAAGATCATCGTGGACTTCGCGAGCGTCGCCACCTGGCTCGCGTTCCCCGCTCGCACGGCGCGCATCGCGGTCATCGGCAGGATCGCCATCGGGCCGACGATGAAGACGGCGGTCACGACATGCAGGATGGTGAAGAGGGTGTCCATGCGGCCAGCCTAGCCATCGGGAATGCGGCCCGGCATCCATCGTTCGGCGAGTGCCGGCTGCGGCTCGGCGTCGACGCCACCGCGACCGTTCGTCGCACGATCCCGACCGCTCGTCGCACCCGGCGAGCGCGGCCGCCGGGCACGCGCGTAGTGTTGTCCGGTTGCCACAAGCAGCGGTTCCACCACGCCGTCCGCGGTCCTGACGCCAGACCGACGCCCCCGTGCCCGGCCTCCCCCAGCCACCGGAGTCACAGCGTCCCCATGACCGCAACCGCATCCAGCCCCACTCCCGCCGCCGAGGCGCAGCCCGCCAACTCACGCAGCCGCGTCATCCTCGCGAGCCTCGTCGGCACGACCATCGAGTTCTACGACTTCTACGCGTACGCGACCGCCGCCGTGCTCGTGTTCCCGATCCTGTTCTTCCCGACGGGCGACGACACGACCGCGCTCCTCGCCTCGTTCGCCGTCTTCGGCGCCGCGATGGTCGCCCGCCCGATCGGCGCGATCGTCTTCGGCCACTTCGGCGACAAGTACGGGCGCAAGGCCACCCTCGTGGCCTCCCTGCTCACGATGGGCATCGCGACCTTCCTCATCGGCCTGCTGCCGACGTACGACCAGATCGGCTGGTGGGCGGCGCTCCTGCTGCTCGTGCTCCGCCTCGCGCAGGGCTTCGCCCTCGGCGGCGAGTGGTCGGGCGCCGCGCTCGTCGCGACCGAGAACGCCCCGAAGGGCCAACGCGCCTGGTACGGCACGTTCCCGCAGCTCGGCGCGCCCCTCGGCTTCATCATCGCGAACGGCGTGTTCCTCGCGATCAACCTGCTCTCCCCGTCGCGCGAGTGGTTCTTCGAGTGGGGCTGGCGCGTGCCCTTCCTCTTCTCGGCCGTCATGGTCATCGTCGGCCTCTGGGTGCGGCTGCGGCTCGTCGAGTCGGCGACCTTCACGAAGGCCGCGCGGCAGGGCGCGATCCGCAAGCTGCCGCTCGGCACGGTCTTCCGCCACAACTGGCGCGAACTCGTCCTCGGCACCTTCTTCATGCTGGCGACCTACGTGCTCTTCTACCTCATGACGAACTTCACGCTGTCGTACGGCACGAAGGCGGCCGACCTCGAGACGGCGTCGGCCACCGCCGCGGCCGCCGCGGAGGCATCCGGCAAGCCCTTCGACGCCACCGCGTTCGCCGCGCAGTTCTACCCTGGTCTCGGGTTCACGTACACCGACTTCGTGACGATGCAGATCTTCGGCGTCGTGTTCTTCGGCATCTTCACGATGCTCTCGGGCCCGATCGCCGACCGGATCGGGCGCCGCCGGCTGCTCATCTGGGTCACTTCGCTCATCATCGCGTTCGGCCTGAGCTTCAACTACTTCCTCATGCCGCAGCTCGATCCGAAGTTCACCGGCGCCCTCACGATGGCGTTCCTCGTGTTCGGCTTCACCCTCATGGGCGCCACCTTCGGCCCGATGGGCGCGCTGCTGCCCGAGCTGTTCCCCACGAACGTGCGCTACACGGGCTCGGCCATCGCCTACAACGTCGCGTCGATCCTCGGCGCGGCGGTCGCGCCGCTCATCGCGGTCGCGCTCTGGGCGGCCGCCGACGGCGAGCCGTGGCCGGTGGGCGTGTACCTCTCGGTCATGGGCGTCCTGACCCTCGTGGCGCTCATCATCTCGAAGGAGACGAAGGACGTCGACTACGACGAGGCGGGACTCGGCGCCGACACCCAGCTCGCCGAGGCCGAAGCAGAGGTCTCGTCCCTGTAGGGGCGGCACTGCGAACGACAGGGCGGATGCCGCGGCCACGAGCCCGCGGCATCCGCCCTGTTTCATGCCCGTGAACCCTGCCCGCCGCCCCTTCTCGACGGTCCGGCCCCGGCGTAGCATGAGGCCCGACAGGGTCGCCGGGTTCGCAGCCGGCAACGTCGACGCCCGGCCCCGGAGACGGCGGGTGCGGCATGAACATGACGATGGACATGATGAAGGGCGCCATGTCGGCGTCGGAGATGCCCATGCAGGGCATGGACATGGACATGATGCAGGAGTGTATGGAGGCCCTCTCCGCGTGCATGCAGGCGTGCATCATGTGCGCCGACTCCGACGCGGGCGAGGGCATGGGCCGATGCGCGGCGATGTGCTCGAACTGCGCCGACGTCTGCGACACGATGATGCGCATGATGCTGCGCATGAACGGCTACGACATGCAGGTGATGATGTCGATGATGGAGACGACCGTCATGATGTGCCGCGCCTGCTCGGCCGAGTGCATGATGCACGCCGAGATGAGCGAGCACTGCCGCATGTGCGCGATGGCGTGCGATCAGGCCGTGATGGCCATGGAGAAGATGATGGGCTCGATGAAGGGGATGATGCCCGCGGGGTGACGCCCGCTGCTGCGGCGTTCGTCGCGCCGACCGTCGTGCTCAGATCGCGGCGACGCTGAATCGGTCGTCGCCGCGGGCGAGCACGCCGTAGACGCCGTGCAGGGCGACCGGGTCGCCCACGGCGATACCGCCCGTCAGGGCTCCGTGGTGCCACACGCGATGCGCGCCGCCCTCGAGGTCGACGAGCTCGACGAATCCGTCGGATGCCGCGGCCACGACGATCGCGTCGATCCACCGGCTCGCGGCGATGCGCGAGAGGCGCTCCTGCATGGGGTGCAGCCCGTGGCCCGGACGATCGCTCGTGCACGCCTCGCCCTCGACGCAGCCGCGCATGCCCATCGCCACGCCCGTGCGGGGCTGGGCGGCGGTGTGCGGCTTCGGGGTCGACATGCGGGCTCCTCGTGGTCGGTTCGGTGCAGGCGACGATACGCCGGGGCGCGGCGGATGTCGCGGCGGCCCGTCACACGCGGAAACACTCGGGTCACCTGCCGAAACTCCCCGGGCGGGGCTAACGTGGCGGCATGTTCATCCACATGTCGATCCACCGGCCGAACCCCGGGTACGAGCAGGCGGTGCTCGACTCGATGAACCGGGTGCGGCTCGCCGCACTCGGCACCCGGGGGCTGCTCGACATCGGCCCGTGGCGCGAGGTCGAGGGCGGCCGCATCGTCGGCATCGCGCGATGGGAGACCCGCGCGCACTGGGAGGCCGCGCTCCCGTCGCTCTTCGCGGTCGCCGAGGACGACGACCCCGACGGGCTCTGGTACGCGGCGCCGCCCGAGCGCATCCTGCTCGAGGACGCCGAGGCGGAGCCCCGCGGCGACGGGTGAACGAACGGCGGCGATGCGATCGGCGTCGGGCTCCCACGCAGCATCCGATCGATCGCCGCACGCTCAGTCGAGGAAGAGCGCCCGCAGCCGTTTCGTGGTGAACGTGAGGCCTACGGCGATCATCACGACGAAGTACGCCACATGCCACAGCAGCCCCCAGTCGACGGCGCCCGTGGTGAGCGAGCGCACGAGCTCGACGCCGTGCCAGAGCGGGAGCGCCTGGATGATGCGCTGGATCGCCTCGGGGTAGACGCTCAGCGGGTAGAACGTCGCGGAGAACAGGAACATCGGCAGCATCACGAAGTTGATCCAGTCCATCTGCTGGAAGGACTTCAGGTAGCTCGTGATCGCCATGCCGACGCTCGCGAAGCCGAAGGCGATGAGGAGCACGGCCGGCAGGGCGAGGAGCGCCCACCAGGAGAGGGTGAGCCCGAGCACCTGCATGACGAGCAGGAAGCTCACGGCGTAGAGCGCGCCGCGCAGGAGCGCGAGGAGGATCTCGCCGAGGGCGACGTCGAGCGGACCGAGCGAGGTGGCGAGCATGCCCTCGTAGAGCCGGGCGAACCGGATCTTGAAGAACACGTTCCAGGTGGAGTCGTAGATCGCGCCGTTCATCGCCGCCACGGCGAGCAGGGCCGGCGCGATGAACGCCGCGTACGGCACCTCCTGGCCGTCGACGGCGACCGTGCCGACGAGCGCGCCGAGGCCGATGCCGAGCGAGAGCAGGTAGAAGATCGGCTCGAACAGTCCGCTCAGCATCACGAGCCAGTTCGTCGAGCGGGTCGCGCGCCAGCCCCGGTACATGACCGCACGCGAGTTGCCTGCGTACAGCGCGCCGACGCCCCGGCGGCCGGCGCCGCGATGCTCGATCGCGTGGTCGACGACGCTCATGACGCGAGCCTCCGCGCCGCGATGCGCCGTGACCAGGCCCATCCGGCGACCGCCATGGTGACGAGCACCACGACGTGCACGACCGAGAGCCAGATGGGCTCGGGGTAGCCGAAGGTCGCGACGCGGGCGAGCTCGGTGCCGTGCCAGAGCGGCGAGATCCAGCCGATCCACTGCAGGAACCAGGGCAGCTCCGACAGCGGGAAGAAGGTGCCCGAGAACAGGGTGAGCGGCAGCACGATGAGCCGCTCGACCATCGCGAGCTGCCCGGTGTCGTCGCGGATCGTCGAGGCGTACGCCATGAGCAGCGTGCCGAAGGCCATGCCGGTGAGGGTCGCGATCACGATCGCCAGCCAGCCCGTCGGCGAGGGGACCGCACCGAACAGCAGCATGAAACCGAAGTAGATCGCCACGGTCGCCGCGAGCCGCACGACGACGGAGATGACGAGGCCGTCGACGATCTGGCCGGGACTGATCGGCCCCGCGTGCATGCCGCTGAAGGTGGGATTCCACTTGTAGCCGAGCAGCACCGGGTAGGAGAACTCGATGGTGGCGGTCGTGAGGGCCGCGCTGCAGAGCAGGGCCGGCGCCACGTAGACGAGGTACCCGACCCCCTGCGCCTCGAGGCCGAGGTTCTGGTCGACGAGCGTGGCGAGCCCCACGCCCATCGCGTAGAGGTAGATGAGCGGCTCGCCGAACCCCGTGACGAGGATCGTCTGGCCGTAGGAGCGCATGACGCGGAACCGGTGCTCGGCCACGTACCAGGCGCCGAAGCGGCGCGGTCGTGCGCCCGCGGCGAGCGCCTGGCGGGCATCGTCGGTCGCGGCGTTCTCGGTCACGACGGGGTCTCGATACGCGGCTCCGCCGCGACTCGACCGGCGAGGATCGCTCATTCGATGAGGCTCCGTCCGGTGAGGCGCAGGAAGACGTCTTCGAGGCTCGACCGGCGCACGAGGCTCGTGCGCGGGTGCAGGCCCGCATCGACGATGCGCTCGAGCTCGGCCTCGCCGTCGGCGGTGTACACGAGGATGCGGTCGGGGAGCACTTCGACGCGGTCGCCGCTCCCCTCGAGCGCCCGGGCCACCTCCTCGTTGCGGTCGGATCCGAACCGCAGCTCGAGCACCTCGCGCGACGAGTAGCGGCGGATCAGCTCGGCCGGGGTGCCCTCGGCCATGATCCTCCCATGGTCGACGACGATGAGCCGGTCGCACAGCTGCTCGGCCTCGTCCATGTAGTGGGTCGTGAGCACGAGCGTCTTGCCCTGCTCCTTGAGGCGGAACAGCCGGTCCCACAGGATGTGGCGGGCCTGCGGATCGAGCCCCGTCGTGGGCTCGTCGAGCAGCAGGATGCGCGGGTCGTTGATGAGCCCGCGGGCGATCGTGAGCCGGCGCTTCATGCCGCCCGAGAGCGCGTCGACCTTCGCGTCGCCCTTGTCCTCGAGCTGGGCGAACGCAAGCAGCTCGTCGGCGCGCTCGGCGACGACCTTGCGCGGCAGGCCGAAGTACCGACCGTAGACGAGCAGGTTCTCGCGCACGCGCAGCTCGGTGTCGAGGTTGTCGGCCTGCGGCACGACGCCGAGCTGCGAGCGGATGTCGGGGCCGTTGCGGTCGGGGTCGAGCCCCAGGATCGACAACTCGCCGCCCGTGCGCGTGGACACCGCGCCGATCATGCGCATCGTGGTCGACTTGCCCGCGCCGTTCGGCCCGAGGAGCCCGAACGACTCCCCCGCGGCCACCTCGAACGACAGGCCGTCGACGGCGGCGACATCGCCGTAGCGCTTCACGAGGTCGACGGCGGAGATGACTGGCTGCGGCACGGTTCCCTACCGTAGCCCGCGGCACCGACAACGGCGAGCGGATGCCACAGGCCGGAGCCCCGACATAGCATGACCCTCATGCAGCCGACCCCGCCCCGCGGCATCCGCGTCGCCGATCACGTACGGGAGGCGGTCGCATCGGGCCGCCCCGTGCTCGCCCTCGAGTCCACGATCCTCACGCACGGGCTCCCCCGCCCGCGCAACCTCGACGTGGGCCTCGAGACCGAGGCGCTCGTGCGCGATGCGGGCGTCGTGCCCGCGACGATCGGCGTCGTCGCCGGGGTCGCGACCGTGGGCCTCACCGAGTCGGAGATCGAGCGCCTGTGCACCGCCGACGGCGTCGTGAAGGCGAGCACGCGCGACCTGCCCGTCGCCCGGGCCCAGGAGCTCGATGCTGGCACGACCGTGGCCGCGACGGCGTGGCTCGCGCATCGCGCCGGCATCCGCGTCATGTCGACGGGCGGGCTCGGCGGCGTGCACCGCGGCGCGAGCGAGACCTTCGACGAGTCCGCCGACCTGCCGACGCTCGCCGTCACCCCCATCACGCTCGTGAGCGCGGGCGTGAAGTCGATCCTCGACGTGGGAGCCACGCTCGAGCGACTCGAGACCCTCGGCATCCCCGTGGTCGGCTACCGAACGCTGCGCTACCCCGGCTTCTACGTGGCCGACTCGGGCTTCGCGCTCGAGACGCGCATCGAGAGCGCAGCGGATGCCGCGGCGATCGCCCGCGCGCGCGACGACCTCGGCCTCGACGCCGCCGTGCTCGTGGCCAACCCGATCGCCGAGGCCGAGCAGCTCGACCCCGGACTCCACGACCGCGTGCTCGCCGAGGCCCTCGCCGCGGCGGATGCCGCCGGCGTCACGGGACACGACACGACGCCGTTCCTGCTCGACTTCGTGCAGCGCGCGACCGGCGGCCGGAGCCTCGAGGTGAACCTCGCGGTCTACCGCGGCAATGCGGCCCTCGGGGCGGAGATCGCGCGTGCCGTCGCCGGCTGAGCGCGAGCGCGAGGGGGCCGCAGAGGCCGGGCGCGATGGCGCCGCGGCGCGACCGGCCGCAGCCGGGGTGCTCGTCGTCGCGGGCGACCTGCTGGAGGACATCGTGGTGTGGGCGTCGGAGCCGATCCGCGCGGCGACCGACACGGCGGCACAGGTGTTCCGCTCGCGGGGCGGCAGTGCGGCGAACGTCGCCGCCCTCGCGGCGCCGCGCACGCCCACCCGGTTCCTCGGCTGCGTCGGGCCCGACGGCGCGGGCGACGCGCTCGCGGCGGCCCTCGCCGCCACCGGGGTCGACGTGCGCCTGCAGCGGCGCGGCCCCCCCCGCGCGGGCGTGGGGCGCGGCGACCCCCAGGGCGGGCGCAC
>NZ_RHHB01000062.1 GCF_003710805.1 Agromyces tardus
ACGAGCGCGAGCAGCGCGACGTGACGCCGCCGCAGCGGTCCACGGGCGGGCGAGCCGTCGAGCGGGCGCGCGCCGTGCCCGCGCCCGCCGCGCGGGCTGTCGTGGGCATTGTTCCCAGGACCGCCGAGCGGGACGGCGCCGTGCCCGGCCCCGCCGTGCGGGCCCTCGTGTGTGTTCGTCCCACCGGCCCTCGCCGGCTCGGTGCGCAGGGTCGGCGCAGGTGGTCCCGCGGCGCGGACGCGCCTCGCACCGCCGACGCCCGCGCTGAACCGGTCGAACTCCAGGAGGCGCCACTCGCTGTCGGTCATCAGGAGCACGCGCAGCGTGGCGGGGTCGACGTGCTCGGTGCGAGGGTCGTCGGCCCCGGCGCGCGAGAACACACGCGCCTCGAGCTCCGTTCGTTCCTGCTCGCTGGACATGCTCGACCGTCCGTCTTCGAGCATAGCAATGAGGATTCCTCACTACTATGCCGCGAACTGGGGGTTCGTCGAGGTGCGCGATCTGCGCGATCTGTCAGGCGCTTCCGGCGCTCAGATCGCCGACCAACCGCCGTCCGACGCGAGCACCACGCCCGTGACGTTCGCGGAGTCGTCGCTCGCGAGCCACGTGATCGCGGCGGCGAGCTGCTCGGGGGTGGCCACGCCGGGGATGACGACCTGCATGAGCGGTCCGAGCCGCCCCGCCGCCCATTCGGAGTTCCAGGGTGCCTCGATGTTCGTCGCGACGGCGCCGGGCGCCACCGCGTTCACGCGGATGCCCTTCGGCGCGTACATGAACGCCGTGTTCTTGGTGTAGCCGATCACGGCGTGCTTCGAGGTCGTGTAGGCGACGCCCGCGGCGGAGCCGCGCAGGCCCGCCTCGCTCGCGACGTTCACGATCGTGCCGCTGCCCGCCTCGATCATCTTCGGGAGCACAGCCCGGGTCAGGCGCATGATGGCGGTCACGTTGACGTTCATGACCCGCTCCCACGTCGCGTCGTCGACCTCGGCGGCGGGCAGGAACCCGTCCATGATCCCGGCGACGTTCGCGAGCACGTCGATACGGTCGCCCGCCTCGGCCGCGAGCTGCCGGGCCACGGCCTCGGTCGAGACGTCGCCGGCGACCGTGACGAGCGCCAGCTCGGGATGCTCCGCCGTCAGCTCGGCGAGCCGTTCCGCCGAGATGTCGCTCGCGACGACGCGTGCGCCCTCCTGCGCCAGCCGGACCGCTGTGGCGCGGCCGATGCCCGAGCCGGCTCCGGTGACGATCGCCGTGCGGCCCTCGAATCGTGCGGTGGTGGAAGTCATGTCTCGTTCGCTCCTCGACGTCGGTTCGCTGTCGATCCGAACGCTACGCAACCGTGCCCGGGGGCGTAGGGCCGAAGGTACTGCGCGAGCCGCGGCATCCGCTCTGGTAGAGTATCGAGGTTGCCGTCATGACGGCCGCGCACAAAGAGAGCCCCGGCAGAAGGCCGTGGGCAGCGCGCAACGAGAAGAAGGGATCCCATCTATGGCACTCGATGCAGACACCAAGAAGGCGATCATCGAAGAGTACGCGACCCACCCCGGTGACACTGGATCCCCTGAGGTCCAGATCGCGATCCTCACCAAGCGGATCAAGGACCTCACCGAGCACCTCAAGGAGCACAAGCACGACCACCACTCGCGTCGTGGCCTGCTGCTCCTCGTCGGTCAGCGTCGTCGTCTGCTCGGCTACCTCGCCGACGTCGACATCAACCGCTACCGCTCGCTCATCGAGCGTCTCGGGCTGCGCCGCTAAGCGTTCAGTTCCGCGCGGCTCTCGACGACACCGCGAACTTCTTGCGAAGGCCCCCGCCCTGCTGATGCAGGCGGGGGCCTTCGTCATGCGAGCGGATGCCGCGTGGTGGCGTTCGCGCGGATGTCGCGGGGCCGGCGGTTACTGCGGATGCCGCAGGGTCGCCCGGCGAGGGGATGCCGCGGGCCGGCCCTCGGCCCGGTTCAGTCGCCCGTGCGCGCCCGGTACGCCCGCACGGCCATGCGGTTGCCGCAGCGCGTGCTGCAGAAGCGGCGGGACGCGTTCTTCGACAGGTCGACGAAGACGCCGGTGCAGTCATCGGCCGCGCAGTGCGACAGGCGCCGGGTCTCGTCGGCGCGGATGACGTCGACGAGCGCCATCGCCGCCTCGACGAGGATGCGCTCGGCGAGCGGCGCGTCCTGCGAGGTCGCGTGGATGTGCCAGTCGACGTCGTCGTGCCGAACGAGCCGGGGGAGCGCGTTCGCCTCGGCGAGGATCGCGTTCACCTCGCCCACCATCGCGTCGCGGTCGAGGCTCCAGGCGGCGCGCAGCCGCTCGCGCACCTGGGCGACCTCGGCGAGCTCGCGGGCGTCGCCGTCGCGTCGCCCGGAGTACTTCCACTCGTCGAGCAGGGTCGCGAGCTGGACGGGCGTCGCGAGCTCGTCGTCGCCCGATTCGGAGGCGTCCGGCACGGTGTCGGCGAGCGCGGCCATGAAGCCGAGCGCCGCGACCGTGTCATCGGTGAAAATCATTTGACTCCTGACATCCGGCTCGGTACTGTCATGATCATAACCACGTTCGGGCATGACATGTGCACAGGCATGCACGCCGACGTGCGAATCGGGAGGAGACGCTCGTGCGAGGGTCACGCGGACTGGTCGGCATCGTCCTCGGCCTCGGCGCCGGGCTCGCCTTCGGAGCGGGCGGCGTCTTCGTCAAGCCGCTCCTCGAGAGCGGATGGTCGCCCGGTGCAGCCGTGCTCGCGCGCATCTCGATCGCGGCCGCGCTGCTCGCGATCCCCGGCCTGATCGCGCTGCGGTTCGACCTCCGGCCGCTCTGGCGCGCCCGCTGGACGGTGCTGCTCTACGGCCTCGTCGCGGTCGCGGGCGTGCAGTTCGCCTTCTATGCCTCGCTGGAGCGCATCCCGGTGTCGATGACCCTCCTCATCGAGTACCTCGCACCGATCGCGCTCGTGCTGTTCGCGTGGATGCGCACGCGACGGATGCCGCAGCTCATCGTGCTCGGCGGGTCGATCCTCGCGATCGGCGGGCTCGTGCTCGTGATCGGTCCCGGCGGCGGCGACCTCGACCCGCTCGGCCTCATCTTCGCCGCGATCGCCATGATCGGCGTGTGCGTCTACTACGCCATCGGCGAGAGCGCGGCCGAGCAGCTGCCGCCCGTCGCCCTCATCGCCGCCGGGTTCGTCGTCGGCGCGGTCGCGCTCGCCATCGCCGGCGCAGTGGGCGCGCTGCCCATGGAGGCCACGTTCACCGACGTCTCGTTCCTCGGCGGCACGGCGCCGTGGTGGGTGCTGCTGCTCACCGTCGGAGCGCTCTCGACGGCGTTCGCCTACCTGGCCGGCATCGCCGCGATCCGCATGCTCGGCGCCCGGCTCTCCTCCTTCCTCGGACTCTCCGAGGTGGTCTTCGCGGGGATCGTGGGCTGGATCCTGCTCGGCGAGGCGCTCGGCCCGCTGCAGATCCTCGGCGGGGTGCTGATCCTCGGCGGCATCGTGCTCGTGCGGCTCGAACGGCGGCCCGCCGACGCGGCATCCGTCGCCCTCGACATCGATCTCGTGCCGCTCGCGGTACCCGCCGACACCACCTCGCGCGCGTAGGCTGCACGCCATGCGCTTCGGAATCGTCATCCTGCCCCAGCACGACTGGCCCGAGGCCGGGCGCTTCTGGCGCGGCGCCGAGCAGCTCGGCTTCGACCACGCGTGGACCTACGACCACCTCTCGTGGCGGGGCCTCGCGGGGGAGCGCTGGCACGCGACCGTGCCCACGCTCGCCGCCGCCGCGATGGCGACCGAGCGCATCCGCCTCGGCACGTTCGTCGCGAGCCCGAACTTCCGCCATCCGGTGCCCTTCGCGAAGGACGTCGCGACGATCGACCAGATCTCAGGCGGCCGGTTCACCCTCGGCCTCGGCTCGGGCGGCACGGGCTTCGACGCCTCGGTGCTCGGGCAGGCCGAGCTCGCGCCGCGGGCGCGCTTCGACCGCTTCGCGGAGTTCGTCGAGGTGCTCGACCGGCTGCTGCGCTTCGAGCGCGGATCGGGCGAGGGCATCTCCTACGAGGGAAACGAGTTCACCGCGGTCGCGGCGCGCATGGTGGGCGAGCCCGCGCAGGAGCCCCGCATGCCCTTCCTCATGGCCGCGAACGGCCCACGCGCACTGCGCTTCGCGGCTCGGCTCGGCGAGGGCTGGGTCACCACGGGCCCGCAGGCCTATTCGGATGCCTCGTGGTGGGCCGGCGTCGCCGAGCTCGCCGCCCGCCTCGACGAGGCCTGCGCCGCCGAGGGGCGCGACCCCGCGACGATCGACCGGGTGCTCTCGCTCGACGACGAGACGCGCTTCTCGCTCTCGAGCGTCGGCGCGTTCGAGCACGCCGTGGGCCGTGCTGCCGAACTGGGGTTCACCGACGTCATCTCGCACTGGCCGCGCGAGCAGGGGATCTACGCGGGCTCGGAGGCGGTGCTCGAGGAGGTCGCGTCGAGACTCCCGTCGCTGCGCTGAGGCGGGCGCCGTGGCGCCGCCCGCCCCGGTAGCCTGACTGGGTGTCCGCACCCAGAACCGCGCCCGGTCCCCGGTCCGTGCCCGCGCCCCGATCCGTGCCCCTCGGTCGCTGGGAGCCGCTCCCATACCTCGTGCTCGTGCTGCTGCTCGTGGCCACGAGCTTCATCCGACCGAACAGCGCGCCGTGGGCCTACTGGCCGCTCGTCGCACTCATCGTCGCGGCCCTGGCCTGGCTCGTCGTGCTGACCCTCGGCGAGCGGCGCCAGCGCAACCCCGATCCGCTCGGCGACCTCACCTCGCTCGACGGACTCGAGCTCCTCGACGCCGAACCCGTGCCGGGCGAGGTGCGCGCCGTCGTGCCCGTGGCCGACGTCGAGCGGCACCAGTCCTCGATCGACCTGGCCCGCATCCACGGCGGCCCCGAGCAGCACGCGGTGCTCGTGCCGCGGGCTCGACGCTGGCTCTCCCGCCGCTACCGCGTCGGCGTGCAGCTGCTCGGCGATCCGAAGCCGCGGCACGCGGGCTTCCTCAAGCCCGACGCCGACGACCGCTGGCGCGACCGACTCGACGCGGCCCGCGAGCGCGGCGTGTTCGTGCGCGTCCCGGCACGCATCACCGGGGCCTCCCGCCCGCACGGCGTCGAGCTCGACCTGACCGGCCTCGACGCCGCACTCGCCGAGTAGCGGCACTGCCGGCGGCGCCGCACGGCGGCGGTATCGTGAGCACGTGGTGGCATTCCGAGGGCCTCTCGACAACTTCCGCAGGCGCGGCACGGCGGTCGCGTCGACCGATGCCGTCGACAGTGCACGTGCGCTCGACGCGGCGCTGCCCGACATCGACTGGACCGTCTTCCCGGCCGGTACCGTGCGCACGCACTTCGACGCGCCGAGCGGGCGCCTCGCGCACGTCGCCCTCGGCCCCGAATCGGGGCCGAGGGTCGTGCTCGTGCCGGGGGCGACCGGCTCGAAGGAGGACTTCGTGCTCGTCATGCCGCTGCTCGCGGCAGCCGGGTACCGTGTCGAGTCGTACGACCTCGCGGGACAGTACGAGTCCGCGGAGGCGGGTCCGTGGAACCTCACGCCGCCGCGTGCGCACTACGACGAGCGGCTCTTCCTCGACGACCTGTTCGCGGTGCTCGACGCGGGCGCCGGCAATGCCCACGTGCTCGGCTACAGCTTCGCGGGCACGATCGCCGAGCTCGCGCTCCTCGAGCGCCCCGACCGCTTCGCGAGCCTCACGCTCCTCAGCGCCCCGCCCGAGCACGGCCAGGCGTTCCGCGGAATCAAGCGTATCGGCCCGATCAGCGCCTTCACCTCGGCGCGACAGGGGGCTGCGCTCATGCTGTGGGGCATCCGGAACAACCTCAACCGCGTGCCACCGCTGCGGTTCGCATTCGTGCGCGAGCGCTTCCGGCTCACGCGACGGGAGAGCGTCGACGACATCATCGGGCTCATGATGCGTACGCCCGACCTGCGGGAGCGCCTCGCAGCGGCGCCGGTGCCGAAGCTCGTGGCCGTCGGCGAGCACGACCTCTGGCCGCGGGAACTGCACGAGCGGTTCGCGCGGGCGATCGGCGCACGGGTCGCCGTCTACCCGGCGGGGCACAGCCCGTGCGAGGAGTCGCCGCACCAGCTCGCCCGCGACATGCTCGCGCTGTTCGCCGAGTCGGGCGTCACACCCGCGTCGTAGCCGACGCGGCACCCCTGCGGCGTGCCGCACGCCGCTTGCCCGGGGGCCACGCGCGCCATTCGACCGCGAGCGTGTGCCCCGCCATGCGAAGCCGCCGGCCGAGCTGTGCGGGACTGTCGAACGGACGCGCCGAGACCCCGACCACGAGGGCGGGCTCGAACACGACCGTCATCCCCGGCTGCATCCACCACGACAGGTCGAGGTCGTCGTGCACGTCGGCGCGATCGCGGTGCACGATGTCGCGCAGGATGAGCCAGGCGTCGCGCCGCATTGCGTAGTTCGATCCGAAGATCGGCGGATGCCCCAACAGCGCGCCGATCCAGAAGAAGTACCCGCCGATGTACACGTGCCGGGCGATCCAGCGGATGAGGCGCCTGCCGCCGTAGAACACCCCGGTGCCGGTGATCGCCGTCGGGCGGTCGGCTTGCGACATCCGCCGCTCGACCTGCTCGAGCCAGTCGGGCGCGGGCACCGAGTCGGCGTCGAGGCGCGCCACGATGGTGCCGGATGCCGCGTCGAAGCCCGCGGCGGTGGCGGGCCAGATGCCGAGCTCCGTGAAGCTGATGAGCCGCACCCCGGCCGCACGGGCGACGTCGGCGGTGTCGTCGCTCGAGAGATCGTCGACCACGATGACCTCGTCGGCGGGACGCGTCTGCTTCGCGAGCGCATCGAGGCACACGACGAGGAAGTCCGCATCGTTCCTGCTGGGTATGACGACCGAGATGGTGTCCATCGCGGCGAGTCTAGCCATGCAGACCGGGTTCAGCGGCCCACGGCCGGCCCGCATCGGCCTTCCCGGCCTTCGCTCGCTCGCTCCGCCGCCGCCGCCGTCGCGGTCGCGGTCGGGCCCGTCGCGGAGCGGCGCGTCCGACGGGCCATTCGTGCAACGATCCCGCGCTGGGAATCCGTCGCGCGACGATCGCCGCCGGATTCGGCCCGGCCTGGCGGCCGAGGGTGTCGCCGGACGACCTCGCGCCCATAGGGTCGGAGGCAGAGGCGCCAGCGTCGGCGCCTCCGAGAAGGAGAGATGATGTATCGATCTGCACTGCTTTCCCGACGCGCCACGGTGGTGGTCACCGCGACATCCGCGGTCGCCGCACTGGCGCTCATCCCGGCCGGAGCGGCGCTGGCCGCGCCCAGCGCCACCGCGTGCGAGTCGCGCACCAACAACACCGTGTCGAGGCTGCTCGACTGCGTTGACGCCGATGGTGCAATGGAGCACCTCGAGGCGCTCCAGTCGATCGCCGACGACAACGGGGGCACGCGTGCGGCCGGCCTCCCCGGCTACGAGGCGAGCGTCGACTACGTCGTCGACACGCTCGACGCTGCGGGATGGAACGTGTCGATCGACGAGTTCCCCTACACGTACGTGGGGCCGTCGACGCTCACGCAGCTGACGCCGATCCAGGCGGAGTACCCGACCGGGCCGTTCACGGGCAGCGGCGACGGCGACGTGACCGCCGCCGTCACGCCGGTCGACGTGCAGCTCACCACCCCGAACGCCAACACGAGCGGCTGCGATGCGGCCGACTTCGCGGGCTTCCCGGCCGGCACGATCGCACTCATCCAGCGCGGAACGTGCACCTTCGGCGTGAAGGCGCTGAACGCAGAGGCGGCGGGCGCGGCGGGCGTCATCATCTTCAACGCGGGCGACGCCGACACCGCGGCTCGCATGGACCTGATCGTGGGAACCCTCGGCGGCAACGACATCGTCGACATCCCCGTGGTCGGCGCCAGCTACGCGCAGGGCCAGGCGCTCGCCCAGGCCGGGTCGACGGCGAACGTCTTCGTGCCCGCGCCCGAGTCGCGCCCCCAGAAGAACGTGATCGCGGAGCTGCCCGGCGTGAACGACGACAACGTCGTGATGGCGGGCGCGCACCTCGACTCCGTGCAGGCCGGCCCCGGCATCAACGACAACGGCAGCGGCTCCGCGTCGCTGCTCGAGATCGCGCAGCAGATGTCGAAGGTCAAGCCGCAGAACACGGTGCGCCTGGCATGGTGGGGTGCGGAGGAGAGCGGCCTCATCGGCTCCACGCAGTACGTCGCCGGCCTCACCCAGGAGGAGAAGGACCGCATCGCGCTGTACCTGAACTTCGACATGGTCGCCTCGCCCAACTACATCTTCATGGTGTACGACGGCAACGAGTCGGGCTTCGCGGCCCCGGTGGTCGTCCCCGACGGTTCTGCGGCCATCGAGACGCTCTTCGAGCGCTACTACACGAGCGTCGGCCAGCCCTACGACGACGCGGAGTTCAGCGGTCGCAGCGACTACCAGGCGTTCATCCTGAACGGCATCCCCGCCGGTGGCCTGTTCACCGGTGCCGAGGTCGTGAAGAGCGCCGAGCAGGAGGCGATCTGGGGCGGCACTGCCGGGCTGTCGTTCGACCCGTGCTACCACCAGGCGTGCGACACGATCGACAACGTCAACGAGGAGGCGCTCGACGTGAACATCGACGCGATCGCCCTCGCCGTGCTCGCCTACTCCTACTCGACGGAGACGGTCAACGGCGTCATGGGTGCCAATGTGCCGGGCGGCCTCATGCTCCCGGATCCCGCCGGCCCGCAGCAGAGCTGGAGTGCCGGCGGCGGCGGTCTCGACCACGACCACGAGCCGACCGACCTCGACTGATCGAGGGAAATCGACCAGCGGGGCCCGTCGCGTGCGACGGGCCCCGCGCCCGTGTCGTGTCGGTGGTCCGCTCGTCGGGAATAGTGCGACGGGGCCATCGGTTGGAGCCGGTGTATGCAAAAGCATGCAACAAGAACGAGCCCCGGAGGGCGACATGCAGTTCGGAATCTTCACCGTCAGCGACATCACGCAGGACCCGACCACGGGGCGCACGCCGACGGAGAACGAGCGGATCAAGGCGACGCTCACCATCGCGAAGCACGCGGAGGAGGTCGGGCTCGATGTCTTCGCGCTCGGCGAGCACCACAACCCGCCGTTCTGGTCCTCCTCGCCCACGACGACGCTCGCGTACCTCGCCGCGCAGACGACCACCCTGCAGCTCTCCACCGCCACGACCCTGATCACCACGAACGACCCGGTGAAGATCGCCGAGGACTTCGCGATGCTGCAGCACGTCGCCGACGGCCGCGTCGACCTCATGCTGGGCCGCGGCAACACCGGCCCGGTGTACCCGTGGTTCGGCAAGGACATCCGCCAGGGCATCAACCTCGCCATCGAGAACTACAACCTGCTGCACCGCCTGTGGCGTGAGGACTTCGTGGACTGGGAGGGCCAGTTCCGCACCCCGCTGCAGGGCTTCCAGTCGACCCCGCGCCCGCTCGACGACGTACCCCCGTTCGTGTGGCACGGCTCGATCCGCAGCCCGGAGATCGCCGAGCAGGCCGCCTACTACGGCGACGGCTTCTTCGCGAACCACATCTTCTGGCCGGCGTCGCACACGCAGCGCATGATCGCCCTCTACCGCCAGCGCTTCGAGCACTACGAGCACGGCAGCGCCGACCAGGCGATCGTGGGCCTCGGCGGGCAGGTGTTCATGCGCAAGAACTCGCAGGACGCCGTGCGCGAGTTCCGCCCGTACTTCGACAACGCGCCGGTGTACGGCCACGGCCCGAGCCTCGAGGAGTTCACCGCGCAGACCCCGCTCACCGTCGGCAGCCCGCAGGAGGTCATCGACCGCACCCTCGGGTTCCGCGACTACGTCGGCGACTACCAGCGCCAGCTGTTCCTCATGGACCACGCCGGACTCCCGCTCAAGACCGTGCTCGAGCAGCTGGACCTGCTCGGCGAGGAGGTCGTGCCGGTGCTCCGCCGCGAGTTCGCGAAGGACCGGCCCGCGTCGGTGCCCGACGCCCCGACGCACGCCTCGCTCGTGGCCGCCCGCAACGCGGCACGCGCCTCGGGCGAGTCCACCGCGCCGCGCGGCGCCGCATTCGGCACCGCCGCAGTGAAGGGAGCCTGACGATGACCACCCGCACCCTCGCCGTCGTCTCGGCGGGACTCAGCCAGCCGTCGTCGACGCGCATGCTCGCCGACAAGCTCACCGAGGCGACCGTGGCGAAGCTCGCGGAGCAGGGCATCGACGTGACCGTCGAGACCTTCGAGCTGCGCGACGTCGCGACCGACATCATGCACCACATGCTCACTGGGTTCCCGAGCCCGAAGCTCGAGGCGGTCATCGACGCGGTGACCGGCGCCGACGGCCTGATCGCCGTCACGCCGATCTTCACCACGAGCTACTCCGGCCTGTTCAAGTCGTTCTTCGACGTGATCGACGCCTCGGCCCTCGACGGCATGCCCGTGGTCATCGGCGCGACGGCGGGCACGCCGCGCCACTCGCTCGCGCTCGACTACGCGTTGCGGCCGATGTTCACCTACCTGCACGCCGTGGTGGCCCCGACGGGCGTCTTCGCCGCGACGGGCGACTGGGGCTCCTCTGCCGACTCGGTGAAGACGCTGCCCGCACGCATCGAGCGAGCCTCCGGCGAGCTCGCCGGGCTCGTCGCGGCGAGCGATCGCTCGGCGAACGTGACCGATCCGTTCGCCCTCGAGCGGCCGTTCGGCCACCTCATCGGCGGCCTCGCGGGGGAGTAGCGCGGCACGAGCACCACGGATGCCGCGGGCGCGGCGGAGGGCTTCGGCCCGAGACCCCGCGCCCGCGGCATCCGTGGTTCGCGGTGGCGCACCATGGGACGTCGACCGACCCATGCGCGAACATGAGAAATCCTCATTCTGGGGGTGTTCCCGAGTGGAGGGCGCGAGTAGCGTCGCCCTCAGGGCGTGGCCGACGCGAATGCCGGTGCCACATTCGATCCGGTTCGGGACGGGTCCGTGCGACACGGCGTGGTTGCGAGGCTGAGCCTCTCCATCACCACCAACCCGAAAGAAGTGATCATGAAGATCCGCAAGGCGCTCATCGCGCTCGTCGCCGCCGCTGGACTCGTCTTCGCCGGCGCCGGCCCTGCGCTCGCAGGAGGCAGCCCGCACTTCATCAAGAACGCCACGACCGCCTCCCTCTCGGGCACGTCGCTCGTCGTGCAGTTCAAGGAGACCGGCCTCGCCTCCGGGTCCGTCGAGACCATCGTGGCCACCGCCCATCTCGACGCGCTGTACCAGTGCGTCAACGGCGGCGGCAACGTGCCGTCCGACCCGAAGAAGACGAAGATCAGCTCGGATGTCTCGACGAGCGGCGTCTTCCCCGCCGACAAGAACGGGAACGTCAGCGGCTCCCTGACGCTGAGTGCGCCGGCTGCCTCGTCGGTGCTGTCCTGCCCGGGCGGGCAGACGGCGACCCTGGTGTCGGGAACCTGGTCGAACGCGTCGGTCACCGACACGACGAGCGGTGCGTACCTCGCCATCCGCGGAAGCTGGAGCTTCTGAGCACCACCCGCTGAACACGGAAAGCGGAGCGGGGAGGGCGATGCCCTCCCCGCTCCTCGTGCGCGTCGTGCGCGCTGGTGCGACGCTGCTCCCGATCAGTCGTCGAGCACGAAGGACACCTCGAGCGTGACCGACCACGCCGTGATCTTGCCCTCGCTCGCCTCGACCTTCTGCTCCTTGACCCACGCGCCGCTCACGTGGCGGAGCGTCTCGGACGCCCGGGCGACGCCGGCCGCGACGGCGTCCTCGAAGCTCGTCTCCGAGCGGACGGTGATGGTGGTGACACGTGCGACGGTTGCCATGGCGTTCCTCCTCGAACGGTGGATGCTTCGTACGGCTCCATGATCCGCCTCCGCCGCGCCGAGCGCGAGGGGTTGCGCCACGCGGTCCGAGAGGGTCGGATGCTACGAGGCCAGCCGCGTCCGGATGAGTGCGGCGAGCGCGGCGGGGTGCTCCTGCGGCAGGAAGTGGCGGCATCCGGGCAATACGGCCGTCTCGTAGCCCAGCCGCGCCGAGAGCGCCTCGGCCGCGGCGTGACGCGGAGCGGGCGAGTCGCCGCCCACGGTGGCGAGCACGGGACCCTGCCCCGGCCGCGCCGGCTCCGGCTCGAATGCCCGGAACATGGGCAACTCGCGCGCGACCGCGTCGGGATCGCGCGGCCCGAGCTCGGGTCGCCACAGCGGCCCGTAGAGCGTCGTCGCGAAGCGGGCCGTGCCCCCCTCCGCGAACGCCGCCGCCATCGGGGCGAGCAGTCCGGGGACCAGGCTGCCCACCGCGGGTTCGTGCGCGATGCCGCCCGCGAGCGCGACGGGCGAGGCGGCCAGCGCGAGGGTGAGCGTCGCGCCGCCGCTCACGCCCACGACGAACGCGCCCTCCGCGAGCGGGGCGAGCGCAGCGAGCTCGATCTCGAGATCGCCGCTGCAGGGCCGATCGACCGCGACCGCGTCGAGGTCGCCCAGGAGCGCGAGCACCGGCCGCCACACCGAGGCGGTCGTCGCGGCGCCGTGCACGAGCAGGATGCGGGGGAGGGCCATTCCCGCAGGCTACGGCGCGCGATCGCACATCGTGTTTCGGGATCCGCGGTTCCGGAAACACAGACGTTACGGGGGAGCCGCGGCGGACGAAACACGGCGCCGAGAGTATTTCGGCATGTATACAGCACCGAATCCATCGGAGAGTCCAGCGTCGGAGACGGCAACGTCGACGCGATCCGCGGCCGCCCGGCTGCGTCGCGAGCAGGCGTACACCGCCATCCGCCGCATGGTGCTCCTCGGTGAATTCCCGTTCGGCCAGCGCATGGCCGAGGAAGCACTCGCCGAGCAGCTGCACCTCTCACGCACCCCGGTGCGCGAGGCGTTCGCCCGCCTGCACGCCGATCGCCTGCTCAACCGCTACGCGGACGGCGGCTACTACGTGGCGGAGCCCGACCTGCTCGACCTCCGCGATCTCTACGAGCTGCGGCTCACCCTCGAGCTCCGCGGCATCACCCGCGCCGCCGAGTCGGGCGTCGAGCACGAGCGGTCGACGCTCGAGGCGCTGCACGCCCGCTGGGTCGCGATCAAGGCGGCGCCGCCGGCGCCCGACGGCTCGTTCATCGAGCTCGACGAGTCCTTCCACGTCACCCTCAACCGGGCCTGCGGCAACCTCGTGCTCACCGAGACGCTCGAGAACGTCAACGCCCGCATCCGGCCCGTGCGCATGCACGACTTCCTGAGCGCCGATCGCATCGAGCTCAGCATCGTCGAGCACCTCGAGATCGTCGAGGCCGTGCTCGAGCACGACCTGCCGCTCGCGGCCGAACGGCTGCGGAGCCACATCGGCATCTCCCTCGACGTCGTCGAGGAACGGGCCGCCCGCGCCATGACCCAGATGATGATCAACCGCAGTCGTCGCCGGCTGTGAGACACGCGAGGGAGTGAGGATGTCCATCGAAGCCCCGGTGGCCCCGACCACCCTGCCCATGCTGCAGGTCGACGGATTCAGCAAGCGGTTCGGCGAGGTGCAGGCGAACTCCGACGTGCGCTTCGACGTGCACGCGGGCGAGGTGCACGCGCTCGTCGGCGAGAACGGCGCCGGCAAGAGCACCCTGCTCAAGATGGTCTACGGCGTCTACGAGCCCGACGAGGGCCGCATGCTCATCGACGGCGAGCCCGTCGCGCTCGGCTCTCCCGCGGCGGCCCGAAGCCGCGGCGTCGGCATGGTGTTCCAGGACCTGCGGCTCGTGCCGGCGTTCACCGTCACCGAGAACATCGCGCTCGCCGCCAACCCCGGCCCGGTGCTGCGGCTCAAGGACCTCGCCGCCGAGATCGCCGAGGCGAGCGCCCGGCACGGCCTCGCGGTGCACCCGAACGCCCGGGTGCGACACCTCTCGATCGGCGAGCGCCAGCGGGTCGAGATCCTCAAGGTGCTCATGACGGGCGCCCGCCTCATCATCCTCGACGAGCCCACGAGCGTGCTCGCACCGCAGGAGGTCGACGCGCTCTTCGCCGTCGTGCGCCAGCTCACCGAGGCGGGCTTCGGCATCGTCATCGTCACGCACAAGCTCGGCGAGGTGCGCGCGATCGCCGATCGGGTGACCGTGCTGCGGGCCGGGCGCACCGTGCTCCACGGCGTCGACCCCGACGACTACGACGACGAGCAGCTCATCGAGGCCATGGTCGGCCGAGCGGTCCCGGCGCTCCCCGCGGAACGGGGCCCCGTGCCGCCGAGCGACGTGCCCGCGCTCGAGCTCACCGGCGTGAGCTCCCGCGGCGACCGGGGACACGAGGCGCTCACGGACATCAGCCTCCGCGTGCAGCCCGGCGAGCTCGTCGGCATCGCCGGCGTCGCCGGCAGCGGACAGCGCGAGCTGTGCGAGGTCGCGCTCGGCCTGCGCCCGACGACGTCGGGCGAGGTGCGGATCGGCGGAGCCTCCGTCGACAGCGCACGCGACGCGATCGGCGCCGGCGCCGCCTCGGTTCCCGAGGATCCCGTCGCCGACTCCGTCGTGCGCCGCCTGACGGTGCTCGAGCACATGGGCCTCGACGGCCGTCGCATCCCCGCCCGCGGGCTCGGGGTCGACTGGGCCGCCGTGCGAGCGCGCATGACGGACGCCGACGCACGCCTGGGCCTGCGCATCGCACCCGCCAAGCGGAGGCTCAGCGAGCTCTCGGGCGGCAACATCCAGCGCGTCATCCTCACCCGCGAGCTCGCGCTCGACTCGTCGCTCGTGGTGGCCGCGTACCCGTCCCGGGGGCTCGACGTCGCGAACGCCCGGCGCACGCAGGAGGTCCTCCTCGAGCGTCGCGCGGCCGGGTCGGGCGTGCTCATGGTCTCCGAGGACCTCGACGAGCTCATGGCGCTGGCCGACCGCATCGTCGTGATGCACGACGGACACGTCTCCGGCGAGGTCCTCGCCGCCGACTTCGATCGCCAGGCCATCGGCCGGCTCATGGTGGGAGGCACGTCATGACCACCCTGCTCGACCCGACGCCGTCGCTCGTCGAACCCGGCGAGCGCCCCGACCGCCGCGCTGCCGCGCTGCGCGCGACGGGCCGCTGGGCGGCCGCCATCGGCGGCGCCCTCGTGATCTTCAGCGCGCTGCTGCTGCTGCGCGGCGCGAACCCCCTCGAGGCGCTCGGCGACATGTGGGTGTCGACGTTCCTGCGGGGCCGCTCGCTCGCGGAGATCCTCAACGTGATGGCGCCGATCACGCTCGCGGCGCTCGCCGTGCTCGTGCCCGCCCGCGCCGGACTGACCAACGTGGGCGGCGAGGGCCAGCTCATGCTGGGCGCGATCGCGGCGGGCGGCACGGCCCTCGCGCTCGACCAGCAGCTGCCGGGACCGCTCGTGCTCGTGCTCGCGCTCGTCGCCGGCGGCGTCGCGGGCGCCGCGTGGGCCGGGGTCGCCGCGATCCTGCGCCTGCGCTTCCAGGTCGACGAGGCCGTGAGCACGCTCCTGCTCAACTTCATCGCGCTCGACCTGCTGCTGTTCCTCATCTACCAGCCCTGGCGCGAATCGGCGGCCGGCCAGCCCACCACCCGAGAACTGGCGGATGCCGCGAAGATGCCCGTGATCACGGGAACCGTCATCAACGTGGGCATCATCGTCGCGCTCGCCGCGACGGTCGTCGTGATCCTCGTGCTCGGTCGCACCCGCTGGGGATTCCGGCTCTCGGTCGTGGGCGGCAACGCCGAGGCGGCGCGCCGCGCCGGCATGAACGTCGCCGGCCTCGTGATCTCCGCGCTCATCGTCGGTGGTCTGCTCGCCGGCCTCGCCGGTGCGATCCAGTTCACGGGCATCGAATACAAGCTGCGGGCCGGGTTCGGCCTCCAGATCGGCTACCTCGGATTCCTCGCCAGCTGGCTCGCCCGGCACCGGCCGCTGCCCGTGCTGCTCGCGTCCTTCGTGCTCGCGGCCCTGGCCATCGCGGGCGACAGCCTGCAGCTCGACGCGCAGCTGCCCGCGGCATCCGTCAACATCCTCACCGCCCTCATCCTGGCGGCGGTGCTCGGCTGGACCACCGTGAAGGCGAGGAGAGCATGAGCCTCATCATCGACGTGCTCACCGGCGGCGTGCGTGGGGGGACCTCGATCCTCTACGCCGCCCTCGGCGAGACCGTGTCGCAGCGCTCCGGCGTCATCAACCTCGGCACCGAGGGAGGGATGCTGGGCGGCGCGCTCACGGCGTACATCATCGCCGCGGAGACCGGGAATCCCTGGCTCGGCGTGCTCGGCGGCGGGATCGTCGGCGCCGCCCTCGCGCTCGTGCACGCGCTGCTCGTGCTGTGGCGCGGGGCGAACCAGTTCGCGAGCGGCCTCATGGTGCTCTTCCTCGCGCTCGGGCTCACCTCGCTCTTCGGGGCGAGCTACGTCGGCCGCACGATCACCCCGTTCACGACGTGGGCGATCCCGGTGCTCTCCGACATCCCCGTCCTCGGGCCGGTGCTGTTCGACCAGGACCCGCTCGTCTACCTCAGCTACCTCGCGGTGCCCGCCGCGTGGTTCGTGCTCTTCCGCACGCGCGCCGGGCTCCTCCTGCGCACCGCGGGCGAGCGCTCCGACGCCCTCACCGTGCACGGCGCCGACGTGCGCGTCGTGCGCACCTGGGCGGTCGGGGCGGGCGGGTTCCTCGCCGGCGTCGGCGGCGCGCACCTCTCGATCGCGTACACCAACACGTGGTTCGAGAACATGGTCGCCGGGCGCGGCTTCATCGCCGTGGCGCTCGTCATCCTCGCGGCCTGGGGGCCCGTCAAGGTCATGGCTGGCGCCTACCTCTTCGGTGCCGCGCTCGCCCTCGGCCCGGCGCTCCAGGCCCGCGGCATCCCCGTGAACCAGTTCCTGCTGCACGTCATCCCGTTCGTGCTCACCCTCGTCGTCCTCGCCGCCCTGGGCAGGCGCAGCAGCAATGCGGCGCCGGCCGAGCTCCAACGGGTGTTCGAGAACGGCGCGCCCGCCACCTAGCGCGCGCACCACCACCCCCACCACCCCCACCCTCCCCATCCCGCACCACCCATCACATCCCGCACCGCACCCAACCCGATCGAGCGCGGGACGGGCGGCGCCCGCCGCCCGTCCCGACGCGCCCGTCGAAAGGAATCCCCATGGCACGCTTCACCATCCGAACCGGCGCGACCGCCCTCGCGGTCGCCGCCGTCGTCGGCCTCGCGGGCTGTTCATCGCCCGTCGCGGCCGAGAACGCCTCCTCGTCCGACGGCGCCCCGGGCACGGGCGGCACCGCGATCGGCTTCATCATGGTCGGCCCGCGCGACGACTACGGCTACAACCAAGCCGTGTACGAGGCGTCCCAGATCCTGGCCGACGAGCACCCCGACCTCGAGATCCTCACGGCCGAGAACGTCCCCGAGGACGACAGTGCCGTGACGACCATGGAGCAGATGATCGACCGTGGCGCGAAGATCATCTTCGCCACGAGCTACGGCCACCTCGACGCCGCACAGCAGGTGGCCGAGGATCACCCCGACGTCGTCGTGGTGCAGCAGGGCAACACGATCGCCGGCGACATCCTGCCGAACTCGGGCACCTACTTCGGCACCGTGTACGAGCCCATGTACCTCGCGGGCATCGCGGCGGGAGCCGCGACCGAGTCGGGCAAGCTCGGCTACGTCTACGCCTTCCCGATCCCGCAGACGATCGCGAACATCAACGCGTTCGAGCGCGGCGCGCAGACGGTCAACCCCGGCGTCGAGACGATCACCGTGAGCACCTCGAGCTGGTGCGACCCGGCCGCGCAACGCGAGGCGGCGAACAGCCTGCTCTCGCAGGGCGTCGACGTCATCACGCAGCACCAGGACTGCACCAAGACCGTCATCGACGCGACCGAGGCCGCCGGCGCGCACACCGTGGGCTACCACGCGGATGCCTCCGAGCTCGCCCCCGAGGGCTGGCTCACCGGCGCCGTCTGGGACTGGGCCCCGCTCTACAGCGACATCGTCGCGACGATCCTCGACGGGAAGTTCACGGGCAGCGAGTTCAACGCGAACTACCGCGTCGGCTACAAGACGGGCACCAACCCGTTCGTGCTCGCCGGTTATGGACCCTCCGTGAGCGCCGAGACGCAGGCCGCGATCGAAGACGCGCAGGCGTTCCTCGCGACCGACGCGGGCTCGCCGTTCGTGGGTCCCGTGCTCGACCAGGACGGCGCCGTGAAGGTCGCCGACGGCGTCACGCCGGACTACGCCGAGATCGATGCCATGGACTACTTCGTCCAGGGCGTGGTCGGCGACCTGGCGAACTGACCATGGGCGCGACCGTCGACACGATCGAGCACCCGACCCTCCCGGTGCACGTCGCGGCCACCACGCCGTACCCGTGGCCGTGGAACGGCGACCTCGATCCGGCGGGCACCGCGGTGCTCGTCGTCGGCCCCGAACTCGGGGGGCCCGAGGCATCCGCCACCCAGGCCGCGGCCATGTCGACGGTCGTCGCCGCCACGCGGAACGCCGGCGGCACCGTGATCCGCGTGATCACGGTGCCCCCGGCGCGGCTCGCCGCCCCCGCGGCGGTGCACCCGGGGGAGGCCTTCGCCGACGCGGACGTCGTGATCGACGCCGCGGGCCTCGACGGCTTCTTCGGCAGCAGCCTCGAGCCGATCCTGCGCTCGCGGCGCATCGAACGCCTGCTGCTCGTGGGCGTCGGCCTCGAGACGGCCGTGCACTCCACGATGCGCTCCGCCAACGACCGGGGCTTCGAATGCCTCCTCGTCGTCGACGCGTGCGTGCCCCTCGACCCGGACCTCGTCGCACCGTCGGTGTCGATGATCGAAATGTCCGGCGGGATCTTCGGCGCGGTGGGCACCTCCGCCGCCGTCGCCGAGGCGTTCCGCCGAACGGAAGGAAGGACATCATGACCGGCTCCATCCCCGAGTGGGGCTTCGGCCCCGTCGATGCGAACCCGTACGCCTGGCCGTACGACGGCGGCTTCCGCCCCGAGACCACGGCCCTCATCAACATCGACTGGCAGGTCGACTTCTGCGGCCACGGCGGCTACGTCGAGGCCATGGGCTACGACCTCTCGCTCACCCGGGCGGGCCTCCCGGCCACGCAGCGCGTGCTCGCCGCGGCCCGCGAGGCGGGGCTGCTCGTGATCCACACCCGTGAGGGCCACCGTCCCGACCTGTCCGACCTGCCGGCCAACAAGCTCTGGCGCTCGCGCCGCATCAACGCGGGCATCGGCGACTCGGGCCCCGCGGGACGCATCCTCACCCGCGGCGAGCCCGGCTGGGAGATCGTGCCCGAGGTCGCGCCGATCGAAGGCGAGATCATCATCGACAAGCCGGGCAAGGGCTCGTTCTACGCCACCGACCTCGACCTGATCCTGCGCAACCGCGGCATCACCCACATCGTGCTCACCGGCATCACGACCGACGTGTGCGTGCACACGACGATGCGCGACGCCAACGACCGCGGGTACGAGTGCCTCCTGCTCTCGGACTGCACCGGGGCGACCGACTACGGCAACTACGAGGCCGCGCTCAAGATGGTCACGATGCAGGGCGGGGTGTTCGGTGCGATCGCCGAGTCGTCGGCGTTCCTCTCGTCGCTCGAGGCGAAGGTTGCCGCCTGACGATGACGGATGCCGCGCACGACCCCGCCTGGACCGCAGTCCGCCACGACGACGAGCTGGGGTCCCTCGACATCGCCGCGCTCGAGCTGCGCTATCGCTCGGGCGAACTCGATCCGATGGAGGTCGTCGACGCCGTCTACGACCGCATCGAGGGCTACGGCGGGGAGGGGGTCTGGATCAGCCTGGTGGGTCGCGCCGAGGCGCGGCGCGCCGCCGCCGCCCTCGGGTCGCGACCCGACGGCCGGCCGCTGTGGGGCATCCCGTTCGCGGTGAAGGACAACCTCGACGTCGCCGGCATGCCGACGACGGCCGCGTGCCCCGCGTTCGCGCGCACTCCCGGCGCGACGGCGACCGCGGTGCGGCGGCTCCTCGACGCGGGCGCCCTGCTCATCGGCAAGACGAACCTCGACCAGTTCGCGACGGGGCTCAACGGGACTCGCTCGCCGTACGGCATCCCGTCGACCCCGTTCGACGCGCGCATGATCTCGGGCGGCTCGAGCTCGGGCAGCGGGGTGGCGGTCTCGGCCGGCCTCGTGAGCTTCGCGCTCGGCACCGACACGGCGGGTTCCGGCCGGGTGCCCGCCGCGTTCACGAACACCGTCGGAGTGAAGCCCAGCCGTGGCCTCGTGAGCTCGGCCGGGATGCTGCCGGCCTGCCGCAGCCTCGACTGCGTCTCGGTCGTCGCCCTCACCGTCGACGACGGCACCCGGGTGCTCGACGTCATGGCCGGCCACGACCCGAGCGATGCGTGGTCGCGCGCACTGCCGCCGACCGCCCGGCGCGCCGTGCCCGCCGATCCGGCGGGACTCACGTTCGCGGTTCCCGCTGAGCGCGACCTCGGGTTGAGCGAGGACTACCGCCCGGAGTGGGACCGCGCGCTCGCCCGGCTCGAGGCGGCGGGCGCGACCCTCGTGACCGTCGACCTCACGCCGTTCCTGCGCACGGGCGCCATGCTCTACGGCGGCCCGTGGCTCGCCGAGCGGTACGGCGCCCTCGAGGACTTCCTCGGCGAGCACCCCGACGACGTGCACCCCGCCGTGCGTGCCGCGGTGTCCGCAGGCCCCGACGTCACCGGCGTCGACGTGTTCCGCGGCACCCATCTCCTGCGCGTCCTGCGCCGCCAGGCCGAATCCACGCTCGCCGACGTGTCGGCGCTCCTCGTCCCCACGTCGCCGTACACGACGACGATCGAGGCGCTCCTCGCCGATCCGGTCGCCGCGAACGCCGCGCTCGGTCGCTTCACGACCTTCGCGAACCTGCTCGACCTCGCCGGCGTGGCCGTGCCGGTCGGCCTCACCGCGGCCGGGCTGCCGTTCGGCGTCACCGTGCTCGCCGATGCGGGGCGCGACGCGGCACTCGCGGCCATCGCCGCCTCGGTCGAGCAGCTCGCGGCCGTGCCGCTCGGTGCGACGGGCCACCCGCGCCCGGCCGCGCCCGCAGCCCCGGTCCCGCCGGCGTC
>NZ_RHHB01000063.1 GCF_003710805.1 Agromyces tardus
CGGGCGGCGCGCGGCCCCATGGCGCGCCGCGGCATCCGTGGCCCCCGCGCCGGGCATGGCGCCGGGCGCGACCGGCGCGACGGCGCCACCCCTCGCGCGCGGATCCCTCGGGTAGGGTGTTGACCCGAGGCCGCCTCCGGGCGGCCGTCGGCATGCGCAACACGAGGGAGTGATGTGGGCACGGACGCACCGAGGACCACGCGGCACCGCGGGCTCAAGTTCCTCGTCGGGCTGCTCGTGACGGTGCTCGTGCTCGCCCTCGTGGGCGTGGGGCTCGGCTGGTGGACCGTGCAGCGGTCGTTCCCCACGACGAGCGGCAGCATCACGGTTCCGGGCGTCTCGGAACCCGTGACCGTCTACCGCGACGACGCCGGCGTGCCGCAGATCGTCGCCGAGACCGATCACGACCTGTTCTTCGCGCAGGGGTACGTGCACGCCCAGGACCGCTTCTGGGAGATGGACTTCCGCCGCCACGTCACGGCGGGCCGGCTCGCCGAGCTGTTCGGGCCCTCGCAGGTCGACACCGACGCCTTCGTGCGCACGCTGGACTGGCGGGGCATCGCACAGCAGGAGTACGACCAGCTCGACGACCGCACCCGCGCCGGATTCGACGCGTACGCCGACGGCGTCAACGCCTACCTCGCCGACCACCGGGGCGCCGACCTCTCGCTCGAGTACGCCGTGCTCGGCCTCCAGAACCCCGGATACTCCCCCGAGCCGTGGTCGGCGGTCGACTCGATCGCCTGGCTCAAGGCCATGGCCTGGGATTTGCGCTCGAACCTCGTGGAGGAGCTCGACCGCGCGATCCTCGGGACCGAGCTGCCGCCGGAGGAGGTCGCCCGGCTCTACCCGCAGTATCCCTTCGACGCGAAGCCCACGATCGTCGGCGGGCCCCCGCCCGCAGCCCCCGCCGCCGTCGGCACGGCGCCCATCGGCTCGTCACCGGGCGCCTCCGTCGCAAGTGGGGCGGATGCCGCGGCATCCGTCGTCGCGACCCCCGACGGCGCACGCGGCGCGCTGCGGGCCCTGCGCGCGACGCTCGACGACGTGCCCGACCTGCTCGGCCCCGAGGGCGGCGACCTCGGATCGAACTCGTGGGTCGTGGGCGGGGCCCTCACCGAGTCGGGCAGGCCCCTGCTCGCCAACGACCCGCATCTCGGGCCTGCGATGCCTTCCGTCTGGTACCAGGTGGGACTGCACTGCGCCACGGTCCGCGAGGGATGCGCCTACGACGTCGCGGGCTACAGCTTCTCCGGCCTCCCCGGCGTCATCATCGGCCACAACGACCGGATCGCGTGGGGCTTCACGAACCTCGGCCCCGACGTCGCCGATCTGTACTACGAACGGGTCGACGGGGACTCGTACGAGCTCGACGGGCAGATGGTGCCGCTCACGATCCGCGAGGAGGTCATCGAGGTGGCCGGCGGCGACCCCGTGACCCTCACGGTGCGTTCGACGGGCCGCGGACCCCTCGTCACCGACATCGGCGCGAACTTCGCCGCCGTCGCCGACGCCGGCGCCGCCGCGACCGGGTCGACGGGCGACCTCGAGCTGTCGCTGCAGTGGACCGCCCTCACGCCGGGGAGCACGGCGCAGGCGATCTTCGCGCTCGACCGCGCCCGCGACTGGAACGAGTTCCGTGCCGCGGCCGAGCTCTTCGACGTCCCCTCGCAGAACCTCGTGTACGCCGACGTCGACGGCAACATCGGCTACCAGGCTCCGGGCACGATCCCCGTGCGCAAGTCGGGCGACGGCACCGTGCCGCTGCCCGGCTGGACGAGCGGCAACGGGTGGGCGGGCGCCATCCCCTCTGCGGAGCTGCCGAGCGTGCTCAACCCCGCTCGCGGCTACATCGTCACCGCCAACAACGCCGTCGCCGACGGCGGCCCGATGCTCACCAAGGACTGGGACCTGGGCTACCGTGCCGACGGCATCGAGCGCCGGCTCGCCGACCTCATCGGCTCGGGCGAGAAGCTCACCGCCGACGACATGACGAGCATCCAGCTCGACACGCGCGACGCGAACGCCGAGGCGTTCCTGCCCGTCATCGCCGGACTCGAGCTCGACGGGGATGCCGCCCGCGGCCAGGAGCTGCTCGACGGCTGGAACGGCCACGCCGACGCCGACAGCGCACAGGCGGCCTACTTCGCCGTGTTCTGGCGCACGCTCCTCGCCACCATGTTCGGGTCGCTGCCCGAGTCGAGCCGCCCGGTCGGCGGCGACCGGTGGTTCTCGGTGGTCGGCACGCTCCTCGGCGAGCCCGACTCGGGCTGGTGGACCGACGAGGGGCAGGCGGGCGTCGCCGGTCGCGACGAGATGCTGCGGTACGCCCTCGCGACGGCGTGGAAGGAGACCTCCGACCGGCTCGGCGACAATCCCGACTCGTGGCGGTGGGGCCGCCTGCACACCCTCGAGCTCACGAACGCCTCGTTCGGCAAGTCGGGCATCGGGCCCATCGAGTGGCTGTTCAACCGCGGGCCCTTCGAGACGGGCGGCGGCTCGGCGATCGTGAACGCCATCGGGTGGGATGCGACGCTCGGCTACGAGGTGAACTGGGTCCCCTCGATGCGCATGGTCGTCGACCTCGGCGACGTCGACGCCTCGACCTGGGTGAACCTCACGGGCGCGTCGGGTCACGCGTTCCATCCCCACTACGACGACCAGGCCCGCCTCTGGCAGCGCGGCGAGACCCGTCCGTGGCTGTTCGGGATCACCGCGATCGCCGACGCGGCCGCCGACACGCTGCAGCTCCGTCCCGGCGGCTGAGCGCACGGGGCCGGGGCCGCGGTCCGCCGCTCCGCCGCTCCGCCCAGGGGCTGTGCACGGCGGCTGGGCAGCGCGGCTGTGCTCCGCCGCTCAGCGCAGCACGGAGCTCAGCAGCAGGCTCGTCTCGCTGTTGACCACGCCGTCGATCGAGCGGATGCGGCCGAGCACACGGTCGAACTCGCCGAGGGTCTCGGTGCGCAGCTCAGCCACGAGGTCCCATCCCCCGTTCGTCGTGTGCAGCGCGATCACCTCGGGGAATCCGCGGAGCCCGCGGATCACGTCGTCGGTGCTGCGCCCCTCGACCTCGATGAACGAGATCGCGTGGATCGTGAGGGGGTCGGCCTCGTCGCGGACGCGCACCGAGAACCCGATGATCGTGCCGGATGCCACGAGCCGATCGATCCGCCCGTTCACCGTCGCCCGCGCGACCCCGAGCCGGCGCGCGAGTTCGGCGACGGGGGCCCTGCCGTCCTCGCGGAGCGCGGCCAGCAGGCGTCGGTCGAGGTCGTCGAGTTGCTCCATGTGCAGATTGTACATTCGGAGCTCCCAGTTTGCTCATCTGGGTGACAGTCCGTGCGCATGCAGATCATTGCCGTTGCATATCGACGGGATCTACCCTTGGAACACCAACGCGAAAGGAACGTGATGACGAGCTTCGTCGACGTACGCAACATGGTCGGCTGGGTCGCCAGCACGGGGCCCGAGCGCATCATCTCGGGGATCATCGAGTACCTCGAGCAGGACTTCGCCCGCTGGGAGAGCTTCGACAAGACCCCCCGGGTCGCGAGCCACACCCCCTTCGGCGTGATCGAGCTCATGCCCACGAGCGACCACGAGTCCTACGCCTTCAAGTACGTCAACGGCCACCCCTCGAACCCGGCGCGCGGCTACCAGACCGTCACCGCCTTCGGCGTGCTCGCCGACGTGCACAACGGCTACCCCACGTTCCTCGCCGAGATGACCGTGCTCACCGCCCTGCGCACCGCCGCGACCTCGGCCTTCGTGGCGAAGCTCCTCGCCCGCCCCGACTCGACGGTCATGGCGATGGTCGGCACGGGCAGCCAGGCCGAGTTCCAGGCCCTCGCCTTCCGCACCGCGCTCGGCATCACCAAGCTGCGCGTCTACGACGTCGACCCCGACGCCATCGCGAAGTTCGTGCGCAACATGCTCCCGCTCGGCTTCGAGATCGAGGTGGCCGGCAACGCCGCCGAGGCGCTCGAGGGCGCCGACATCGTCACCACCTGCACGGCCGACAAGGCCCGCAACGCCGTCGTCGCCGACGAGTGGATCCGACCCGGCATGCACCTCAACGCCATCGGCGGCGACTGCCCCGGCAAGACCGAGCTCGACCCCGCCATCCTCGACCGCGCGAGCGTCTTCGTCGAGTACACGCCGCAGACGCGCATCGAGGGCGAGATCCAGGCGAAGGCCCCCGACTTCCCGGTCACCGAGCTCTGGGAGGTCGTCACGGGCCGCACGGCAGGACGCACGAGCCCCGATCAGATCACGCTGTTCGACTCGGTCGGCTTCGCCATCGAGGACTTCTCCGCCCTGCGCTACGCGCGCGACCAGGTGGCGGGCACCCACTTCGAGCAGCGCATCGACCTCGTCGCCAGCCCCGACGACCCGAAGGACCTCTTCGGCCTCGTCGGCGCGTTCTCGCCGGTGGGCTGAGCGGATGTCGGTCCAGTCGCCCTCCGCGGTCGTCATGGTTCGACCGCACCACTTCGCGCCCAACCCGCAGACGCTGGCCGACAACGGATTCCAGCCGAGCGCCGACGGGCTCGATCCCGCGTCGCTCGCGGCATCCGCCTTCGACGAGGTCTCGCGCGCGGCCGCCGCGCTCGAGGCGGCCGGCGTCACCGTGCACCTCTTCGAGGACGAGTCCGCGCACCGCCCCGACAGCGTCTTCCCCAACAACTGGATCTCGACGCACTCGGGCGGCCACATCGCCCTCTTCCCGATGTACACGCCGAACCGGCGCACCGAGCGACGCGGCGACATCGTCGAGCTCCTCAAGACGACCTACCGCGTGCAGGACGTCATCGACTACTCGGGCCTCGAGTACGACGACGTCTTCCTCGAGGGCACGGGGGCGATGGTGCTCGACCACGAGTACCGCATCGCCTACGCCGCGCGCTCGAACCGCGCCGACCCGGTGGCGCTCGAGCGGTTCTGCACCAACTTCGGCTACGAGCCGATGGTGTTCGACGCGGTCGACGGACGCGGCGTGCCCGTTTACCACACCAACGTCATCATGAGCATCGGCGCGGAGCTCGCCCTCGTGGCCGCCGACATGATCGTCTCGCCGGCCCGGCGCGCCGAGATCGTCGACCGGCTCGCCGGCCGCGGACGCCGCGAGGTCATCGCGCTCGCGAACGAGCAGATCGACGAGTTCTGCGGCAACGCCCTCGAGCTGCAGGGCGCCGACGGCCGCGTGCTCGCCCTCTCGCAGCGGGCGTTCGACGCCCTCACGGCCGAGCAGCGCTCCCGCATCGAACGCTCGGCGCGGCTGCTTCCGCTCGACGTGCCCACGATCGAGCTCGCGGGCGGCTCCGTGCGCTGCATGCTCGCCGGCATCCACCTCGACCCGCGTCCTGGACTCATCGACACCCGCGAGGGCGCGGCCGGCGACGCGCAGGCGCAGGCCGCCGCCACCGCCCCCATGGCGTAGTCGGCGGCCGCCGAACGCCCGAGGGGCCCGACCTGTGCGGTCGGGCCCCTCGGCGTTGCGGCTCCTCGCCTCAGGCGCTCGGGTGGCGTCGCTCCGGCGCACCCGTGTAGAGCTGCTGCGGGCGGCCGATCTTCGTCTGCGGGTCGAGGTTCATCTCGCGCCAGTGCGCGATCCAGCCGGGCAGGCGGCCGATCGCGAAGAGCACGGTGAACATGCGCGTGGGGAACCCCATCGCCTTGTAGATGACGCCCGTGTAGAAGTCGACGTTCGGGTAGAGGCGACGCTCCTTGAAGTAATCGTCCTCCAGCGCGATCTGCTCGAGCTCCTTCGCGAGGTCGAGCAGCGGGTCGTTGACCCCGAGGCTCTCGAGCACGGCGTCCGCGCTCTCCTTCACGATCTTCGCGCGCGGGTCGTAGTTCTTGTAGACGCGGTGCCCGAAGCCCATGAGCTTGACGCCGTCTTCCTTGTTCTTCACGCGCTCCACGAAGCGGCGGACGCCCTCGCCCGAGTCGCGGATGCGGCCGAGCATCTGCAGCACGGCCTCGTTCGCACCGCCGTGCAGCGGCCCCGAGAGCGCCTGGATGCCGGCCGAGATCGACGCGTAGAGGTTCGCACCCGTGGAGCCGACGAGGCGCACGGTCGAGGTCGACGCGTTCTGCTCGTGGTCCTCGTGGAGTATGAGCAGCCGGTCGAGCGCCTTGGCCAACGTGGGGTCGATCGAGTACGGCTCTGCCATGTTGCCGAAGTTCAGGCGCAGGAAGTTCTCGACGAAGTCGAGCGAGTTGTCGGGGTACAGGAAGGCCTGCCCGATGCTCTTCTTGTGCGCGTAGGCGGCGATGACCGGCAGCTTGGCGAGGAGGCGCACCGTGGTGAGCTCGACGTGGTCGAGGTCGTGCGGGTCGGAGCTGTCCTCGTAGTAGGTGGAGAGGGCCGCGACCGCGCTCGAGAGCACCGCCATCGGGTGCGCGGTGTGGGGCAGCGCCGAGAAGAATCGCTTGAGGTCTTCGTGCAGGAGCGTGTGACGGCGGATCTTCTCGTCGAACTCGCCCAGCTGGTCGGCGGTGGGCAGCTCGCCGTAGATGAGCAGCCACGCGACTTCGAGGTACGTCGAGTGCTCGGCCAGCTGCTCGATCGGATAGCCGCGATAGCGGAGGATGCCCTCTTCGCCGTCGATGTAGGTGATCTTCGACTGCGTCGACGCCGTGTTCACGAAGCCGTAGTCGAGCCCGGTGAGGCCGGTCTGCCGCGTGAGGGTCGAGAGGTCGATGCTCGACGCGCCCTGGACGGCGGGACGGATGGGGAACTCGGCGGTGGTGCCCGCGAAGCTCAGGGTCGCGGTCTGGGGATCGATCCCGGCCGCCTTCTTCACGACGTCGCCCACGGCGCCTCCTGTGATCGTCACGTCTGCGGTCACCTGCTTTCCGGCCCGTTCTCGCCGGTCGGCGTCAGCGGCCCGAATACAGCCTAGACGGGGTATCAGCACACTGTCGCATCCGATGACACATGGCCACCCGCCTTGTGGGAACCCACAATCGGGGCGTGCGGATGCCGCAAGCGGGCGTCAGCGGGCGTCAGCGGACGCCGGCGGTGCCCAGACGCTCGACCGCGGCATCGATCCGCTCATCGTGCGCGGTGAGCGAGAGGCGCACGTGCTCGGGGTAGTGCACGCCGTAGAAGTGGCCCGGACCGGCGAGGATGCCGAGGTCGGCGAGGCGTGCGATCGAGTCCCAGGCGTCGCGTCCCTCGGTCGCCCAGAGGTAGAGGCCCGCCTCGCTGTGGTCGATGCGGAACCCCGCCTGCTCGAGGGCCGCCTTGAGCCGATCGCGGCGCGAGCGGTACCGCTCCTTCTGCTCCGCGACGTGCGCGTCGTCGCGCAGCGCGGCCACCATCGCGGCCTGCAGCGGCGCGGGGAGCATGAGGCCCGCGTGCTTGCGCACGTTCGTGAGCCGCCCGATGACGGTGCGGCATCCAGCCACGAAGGCCGCCCGATAGCCCGCCATGTTCGACTGCTTCGACAGGGAGTAGATGACGAGCGTGTCGTGGCGATCGCCGTCGGTGACGGCGGGATCGAGGAGGCTCGGCGGCGTCTCGGTGGCCCAGCGGCCCTCCCATCCGAGCTCCGCGTAGCACTCGTCGCCCACGATGACGGCGCCGAGTTCGCGCGCCCGCTGCCGCGCGGCCCGGAGTTGCTCGATGGTGAGCACGCGACCGTCGGGGTTGCCCGGGCTGTTGAGCCAGACGAGGCGCGTGCCCTCGGGCCACTCGGCGGGATCGTCGGAGGCCATGGCGGTGGCGCCCACGAGCACCGCGCCCATCTCGTAGCTAGGGTACGCCGCCCTGGGGTGCACCACGATGTCGCCCTCGCCGAGGCCGAGCAGGAACGGCAGCAGTGCGACGAGCTCCTTGGATCCGATCGTGGGCAGCACGTGCGCCTCGGTGAGGCCGGTGACCCCGCGCCGGCGCTCGAACCACCGCACGATCTCCTCGCGGAGCTGCGGCGTGCCGACCGTGGTGGGATACGCGTGCGCGTCGGTGGACGCCGCGAGTGCCTCGCGCACGACCGCGGGCGTCGGGTCGACGGGCGAGCCGATCGACAGGTCGACGATCCCGCCCTCGTGTGCGGCCGCCCGGTCGCGGTACGGGGCCATGAGGTCCCACGGGTAGTCGGGCAGCTCGCCGCGCGCCATGTCGGCCGGCCGGCTCAGTGCGCCTGCGGCGGCAGGGCGGCGATGACCGGGTGGTCCTTGGCGATCACGCCGACCTTCGCGGCGCCGCCGGGCGAGCCGATGTCGTCGAAGAACTCGACGTTGGCCTTGTAGTAGTCGGCCCACTCGTCGGGCAGGTCGTCTTCGTAGTAGATCGCCTCGACCGGGCACACGGGCTCGCACGCACCGCAGTCGACGCACTCGTCGGGGTGGATGTAGAGCGAACGCTCCCCCTCGTAGATGCAGTCGACAGGGCACTCGTCGATGCAGGCGCGGTCTTTGACGTCGACACACGGCAGGGCGATGACGTAGGTCACGGTGGTTCGCTGTCCCTTCGGGAGCGGGTGGAGATTCCAGTCTAGGCGCGCTCGCGCCGACGTGACGGCAACGAGGGCCACGCGACGACCAATACCGCAATGAGCGCCGGGCCGACCGCCCAGATCGTGCCGATGACGCTGCCCGGGATGAGCACCGACCCGCCCGCGCCCGGGAGCGAGAGCACCGAGACCGTGACGATCACGCCCGCCGCGGCTGCGGCAGCGGCGAGCCGCCCGCCGCCCACGAGGCGCATGCCGAGCACGAGACCGGCGACCGCCAGGAGTGCGGCCGCGATCCCCCACGGCAGCACGAAGTCCCCGATCGCGAGCTGCTGGCGGTGCCCGACGGTGCCGACGGCGCCGATCAGCACGCCCATCGCGAACGCGAAGGCCAGGCCGCCGATCCGGGAGCCGAGCGAGACCGGCTCGCGCGCGGCATCCGTCACTGCGCCGCCTTGGTGACGGTGTAGGTGAGGGTGTCGCCGTCGGAGGCGAGGAGCACGACGTACTCGCTGTTCGAGTAGACGGCGGCGGCGCCGGCATCGCCCGCGGCCGCCTTGTCGGCGGCGAATCCGGCGGCCTCGAGCTCGGCGGATGCCGCGGCGACCGGGTCGGCCGCGGTGGGGGTGAGGATGACGAGCCACCCCTCGCCCTCGGGGGCGCCGCCCGAGAAGGTGACCGTGCCGTCGACGACGGGCACCTGGTCGGGGAAGTCGGCGGGAAGTCCGCCGTCGAGGTTGACGTCGCCGCCCGTGGCGCTCTCGACCGCGTCCTCGACGCCCTGGTTGACGAGGTCGCCGACGGGGTTCGCGGAGCATCCGGTGAAGATGAGGACGGCGGTCGCGGCGGCCGCGAGCGCGGCGGCGGCACGGCGGGGGATCGTGAGGGTCGGCATGCCCCGGAGTCTACCCGCGGCCGCCGTACGGTGCCCGTGGCGGGCGCCCGTTCGGCGCCATGGCGTAGCGTGGTCGAGGATGCGGCGCCGGCCGCGCGGGAGGAGCCGACGATGTCCGACGAGCAGCGCAGCACGACTCCGGATGCCGCGGCGCCGCCCGTGCGCGTCGAGCGCGAGGGCGTCGTGGCGATCGTCACGATCGACCGTCCGAAGGCGCTCAACGCGCTCGCCCCCGAGGTGCTCGGCGCACTCGCCGAGGCGTTCGAGGAGCTCGCGCAGGCCGGCGACGCGGTGCGCGGCGTGCTCGTGGTCGGCGCCGGCGGTCGCGCATTCGTGGCGGGCGCCGACATCCGCGCGCTCGCCCCGCTCACCCCCGAGGAGGGTGCCGCGACCGGCCGGCTCGGCCATCGCGTCGCCGCGCTCATCGAGTCGCTCTCCGCGCCCGTGATCGCGTGCGTCGACGGGTTCGCGCTCGGCGGCGGCCTGGAGCTCGCGCTCGCCTGCGACTTCATCTATGCGACGGATGCCTCGTGGTTCGGCCAGCCCGAGGTGCGCCTCGGGCTCATCCCCGGCTTCGGCGGCACGGTGCGACTGCCTCGAGCCGTCGGCCTCGCGCTCGCGAAGGAGCTCATCTACACCGGGCGGCGCATCGACGCGGCCACGGCGGAGGCGGCGGGCCTCGTCGCGCGCAGGTTCCCCGACCGCGAGTCGATGCTCGCCGGGGCGCGCGCGACGGTCGAGGAGATCGCGGCGAACGCGTGGACGGCGGTCGGCATCGCCAAGCGCGTGCTGGTCGCGGCATCCGGCACCCCGACCGCGACGGCCGTGGAACTCGAGGTCGCCGGATTCGAGGACGCGTTCCGGACCGACGACATGCGCGAGGGTGTCGCCGCGTTCCTCGAGAAGCGCGAGCCGGGGTTCCGCGGGCACTGACGCGCCGTGCTCGGCCCGCGCGGCATGGCCGGCGTCGAGCCGTGGCGTGGCGGCGTCAGGCCGTGACGTGCGCGTTCAGCCAGGCCAGGCCGTCGAAGCGAACACCGTCGGTTCCGTACATCTCGAAGTGCAGGTGCGGTCCGGTCGACTGGCCGGTCGAGCCGACCGCGCCGAGTTGCTGGCCGGCCGTGACGCGGTCGCCGACGGAGACCTGCATCGATCCGTCCAACATGTGCCCGTAGACGGTGGTGAGGAGCTCGCCGCCGATGTTGTGCTGCACCTCGACGTAGTTGCCGAGGCCCCCGCTGTCCGACGTCGCCGTGACGACGACGCCGTCGGCGATCGAGAGGATGGGGCTGCCGACACCGGGGAGGAAGTCGATGCCGTCGTGGAACGCCGAGCAGCCGGAGCACCCCGAGAGGCGCGGACCGAACACATCCGACATGCGCGAGTGGTCGACGACGGGCCAGACGATGGTGCCCGTCTCGATGATGGCCACCGAGCCCAGGCCCGCGACGCTCGACGTGATGGGCGGCGGCGCCGCCTCGACGTCCCACGACTCGGAGGCGACGGGCGCGACGGCCACGTCGGGCCCGACCTCGAGGGTCTGGCCCTCGAGCGAGCCGATCGTGTCGGCGGGGGCGTAGACGGAGGCGCGCGCCTCGGTGTCGGTGGCCGTGACCGCGAGGGCCGGCACGCTGGTCGCGAGCGCGATGCCGCCCGCGAACGTCATCGCGAGCACCGGCAGCGCCGCGCGGAGGATCGACCGCTTGCGTGCGGCCGGAGCGGTGCGGACGGTCACCGGTTCGGCGACGGACCGCGGACGGGGCTCGTACTGGGCCGCGGGCGCGGCGGCGCGACGGTATCGGGCCGGGGTTGCCGCGCGGCGGCGGCCATGCTGGGGGAAGGTCATAACTGCGTTGCGTAACTGTTCACTCGGGTTTCGGGCAAAGACTCCGCAACGCTATGCGACGGCGGCTGGGAGAACCCTCCGTTATGGAACCGTTATATTCATTTCATGAGTCTCCCTCACTTGGGAGGCGAGCCCCTCGCCGGGCGCCACGACGCCGACGGACGCCCCCGACGACGCGAGCGGATGCCGCAGGCATGCGCCCGCGGCATCCGCTCGTCGTGGTGTCGACCCGGTGTCAGCCCTGCTTCTTGGCCCGCGAGAGCGACCGCGCGCGCGCCGTCTGGTCGAGCTCGACCTTGCGGATGCGTACCTTCTCGGGAGTGACCTCGACGCACTCGTCCTCGCGCGCGAACTCGAGGCACTCCTCGAGCGTGAGCTGGCGCGACGGCGTCATCGACTCGAAGGTGTCGGCCGTGGACGAACGCATGTTCGTGAGCTTCTTCTCCTTCGTGATGTTCACGTCCATGTCGTCGTTGCGCGAGTTCTCGCCGATGACCATGCCCTCGTAGACCTCTTCGGTGGGGTTCACGAAGAAGGTCATGCGCTCCTGCAGGGCGATGATGGCGAACGGCGTGACGACGCCGGCGCGGTCGGCGACGATCGAGCCGTTGCTGCGCGTGACGATCGTGCCGGCCCACTCGTCGTAGCCGTGCGAGATCGCGTTGGCGATGCCCGTGCCGCGCGTGATCGTGAGGAACTCGGTACGGAAGCCGATGAGGCCGCGGCTCGGCACGATGAACTCCATGCGGACCCAGCCCGTGCCGTGGTTCGCCATGTTGTCCATGCGGCCCTTGCGGGCGGCGAGGAGCTGCGTGATGGCGCCGAGGTACTCCTCGGGGGCGTCGATCGTGAGGTGCTCGTACGGCTCGTGCAGCTTGCCGTCGATCGTCTTCGTGACCACCTGCGGCTTGCCCACGGTGAGCTCGAAGCCCTCGCGGCGCATCTGCTCGACGAGGATCGCGAGCGCGAGCTCGCCGCGGCCCTGCACCTCCCACGCGTCGGGGCGGCCGATGTCGAGCACTTTGAGCGAGACGTTGCCGACGAGCTCGCGGTCGAGGCGGTCCTTCACCATGCGGGCGGTGAGCTTGTGGCCCTTGACCTTGCCGACGATGGGCGAGGTGTTGGTGCCGATCGTCATCGAGATCGCGGGGTCGTCGACGTGGATCGCGGGCAGCGGCCGCACGTCCTCGGGGTCGGCGAGGGTCTCGCCGATCGTGATCTCCTCGATGCCGGCGACGGCGATGATGTCGCCGGGTCCCGCCTCCTCGGCTGGGAAGCGGTCGAGCGCCTTGGTCTTGAGCAGCTCGGTGATGCGCACGTTCGAGTGCGAGCCGTCGTGGCGCACCCAGGCGACCGTCTGGCCCTTCCTGATGCGCCCGTTGAAGACGCGGAGCAGCGCGAGCCGGCCGAGGAACGGCGACGCGTCGAGGTTCGTGACCCACGCCTGCAGCGGCGCCTCGTCGTCGTACGTCGGGGCGGGCACGTGCTGCAGGATCGCCTCGAACAGCGGCTCGAGGTCCTCCGAGTCCGGCAGCTGGCCGTTCTCGGGCTTGTGGTGCGACGCGCGGCCGGCCTTGCCCGACGCGTAGACGACGGGCACGTCGAGGATTGCGTCGAGGTCGAGGTCGGGCACGTCGTCGGCCATGTCGGACGCGAGGCCGAGCAGCAGGTCCTGGCTCTCGGCCACGACCT
The DNA here is from genome assembly GCF_003710805.1 of Agromyces tardus. Taxonomy (GTDB): domain Bacteria; phylum Actinomycetota; class Actinomycetes; order Actinomycetales; family Microbacteriaceae; genus Agromyces; species Agromyces tardus. The sequence goes on from NZ_RHHB01000063.1 coordinate 12,896, forward strand.
CGTCGATGCGCGCGTCGGGGCGGTCGGTCTTGTTGACGAGCAGGATGACGGGCAGGCGCGCTTCGAGCGCCTTGCGCAGCACGAAGCGGGTCTGCGGCAGCGGCCCTTCGGAGGCGTCGACGAGCAGCACGACGCCGTCGACCATCGACAGGCCTCGTTCGACCTCGCCGCCGAAGTCGGCGTGGCCGGGGGTGTCGATGACGTTGATGGTGACGGGGCCGGATGTCGCGTGCGCGCCGTCGTACTCGATGGCCGTGTTCTTCGCGAGGATCGTGATGCCCTTCTCGCGCTCGAGCTCGTTCGAGTCCATCGCCCGCTCGTCGACGTGCGCGTGGTCGGCGAACGAGTGGGTCTGCTTGAGCATCGCGTCGACGAGCGTCGTCTTGCCGTGGTCGACGTGGGCGACGATCGCGACGTTGCGCAGGTCGTTGCGGGTGGCCTTCGCCATGGGTGTGGTCCTCGCGGTGGGGCTGCCGATGCCGCGTGACGCGGGGCGCGTCGCGGCAGCGCGGGAGCGCTGGATTGGAGTCTGTGGGAGCGCGGAGGGCCGGGAATCGACGGCTCGCGCCCGAACAGCCTATCGCGTCGCGCCGATGACCGTTCTCAGGGAAGCGCCGGTGGGCGGCGGGAACGGCGAACGCCCGGTGCCCGTCGAGCGGGCACCGGGCGTTCGCAGGCTCGGTCGCTACGCGCCGAGCTCGATGTTCGCGCCGGGGATCGCCGCGAGCAGGTCCTTCGTGTACTGCTCCTTCGGGTTGTCGAACACCTCGTCGGTGGTCGCCGCCTCGACGATCTTGCCGCGCTGCATCACGCAGACGTGGTCTGCGATGACGCGCACGACCGCGAGGTCGTGCGTGATGAAGAGGTAGGTCAGCCCGAGCTCGCCCTGGAGGTCGGCGAGCAGGCGCAGGATCTGCGCCTGGACGAGCACGTCGAGTGCCGAGACCGCCTCGTCGAGCACGACGATCTCGGGCTTCAGCGCGAGCGCGCGCGCGATCGCCACGCGCTGGCGCTGACCGCCGGAGAGCTCGTTCGGGTAGCGACCCACGAGCGTGCGCGGCAGCGACACCTGGTCGAGCAGCTCGTAGGTGCGCGCCCGGCGCGACGCCTTCGTGCCGACCTTGTGCGTGTGCAGCGGCTCGGCGATCGTGTTGCCGATGTTGCGCAGCGGGTTGAGAGAGCCGTACGGGTCCTGGAACACGGGCTGCATGCGGCTGCGGAGTTCGAAGAGCTCCTTGCCGGTCACGGTCGCCAGGTCCCTGCCGCCGACGACCATCTTGCCGCTCGTGGCCTCCTCGAGCTTGAGCAGCATCTTCGCGACGGTGGACTTGCCGGAGCCCGACTCACCCACGAGCGCCATGGTGGTGCCCTTGGGGATCTGGAACGACACCTTGTCGACCGCCGTGAACTCTCCCGAGCCGCGGATCTTGAAGACCTTCGTCAGGTCTTCGACGATGATCGCGGGCGGGGCGGATGCCGCGGCCTCGATCGCCTCGGCACGTGCCTCGGCGGTCGCGATCAGGTCGATCGTCTCGCCGGCCGCGTGGGACGCGTCCTCCGAGATCGACGCCTCGGCCGCCGCGATGCCGCCCGACGACTGGATCCGACGCGAGGCGAGGCTCGGCGCTGCGGCGACCAGTCGCTGCGTGTACGGGTGCTGCGGGTTCTGGAGGATCTCCACCGACGGCCCGGACTCGACGACACGGCCCTTGTACATCACGACGAGCTGCTCGGCGCGCTCCGCGGCGAGGCCCAGGTCGTGCGTGATGAAGAGGAGCGTGGTGCCGAGCTCCCGCGTCAGCGACTCGAGGTGGTCGAGGATGACGCGCTGCACCGTGACGTCGAGCGCCGAGGTCGGCTCGTCGGCGATGAGGAGCTGCGGGTCTGCCGCGAGTCCCATGCCGATGAGCACGCGCTGGCGCATGCCGCCCGAGAACTGGTGCGGGAACTGCTTGAGGCGGCGCTCGGCGTCGCCGAGTCCCGCCTGCTTGAGCACCTCGATCGCGCGAGCCTTGACTTCCTTGCGCCCGGTGGCGATGCCGTTGGCCTTGATGGCCTCCTCGACCTGGAAGCCGATCGACCAGACCGGGTTGAGGTTCGACATCGGGTCCTGCGGCACGAAGCCGATCTTGCGACCGCGGATCGCCTCCATCTCCTTCTCGGAGGTCTTCGCGAGGTCCTGTCCGTCGAGCAGGATCTGGCCGCCGGTGATGTGGCCGGTGCCGGGGAGCAGGTTGATGATCGCGTGCGCGGTCGTCGACTTGCCCGAGCCGGACTCCCCCACGATGGCGAGGCTCTGCCCGCGGTAGAGGGTGATGTTCACGCCGTTCAGGGCCTTCACGAGGCCGTCCTGGGTGTTGAACCCGACCTCGAGGTCCTTGATCTCGAGGAGGGGCCGCTCGTCGCTGCTGACGATCGTCTGCTGCACGTCGGTTCCGTTCACGATCTCGGTCATCGCTGTGCCCTCGCCTTCGGGTCGAGCGCGTCGCGGGCGACCTCGCCGAGCATGATGAAGCTCAGCACGGTCACCGACAGCGCGATGGACGGCAGGATCAGCACCTGCGGGGCCGTGCTCAGGGTGACCTGGGCCTGGCTGATGTCATTGCCCCACGACATGGTGCTCGGCGGGAGGCCGACGCCGAGGAACGACAGCGTCGCCTCCGCGACGATCGCCGACGCGAGCGAGATCGTGGTGATCACGATGACGGGCGCGATCGAGTTCGGGAGCACGTGGCGCACCAGGATGCGGAAGCGCGAGACGCCGAGGGCGGTGGCCGCCATCACGAAGTCCGCGTTCCTCACCCTGAAGACCTCGGCTCTCAGCACGCGCGCCGTCGCCGGCCACGCGAAGATGCCGATCGCGAGTGAGATCACCCACACGTTCGCGTACTGCGAGAACACCGACATGATGACCACGGCGGCGAGGATGTAGGGGATCGAGAAGAAGATGTCGCCGAGACGCGAGAGCAGGCCGTCGACCCAGCCGCCGTAGAAGCCGGCCAGGGCGCCGAAGATGATGCCGAGCACCGCGACGAGGAACGTCACGATGAGGCCCACCGCGAGCGAGGTCGACGTCCCGTGGATGATCCGGGAGTAGATGTCGCAGCCCTGACGGGTGAAGCCGAGCGGGTGGCCCGTGGTCGGCGCGCCGTTGCTGTTCGACAGCTGGCAGTCGTTGTTCGGCGGCACCTGGGTGAACAGGTCGGGGAACAGCGCCACGATCACGATCAGCAGGATCAGCGCGGACGAGATCCAGAACATCGGCCGCTTGCGCACGTCGCGCCAGGCGTCGCGCCAGAGGTTCGAGGGCTTGCCCTCGGTGGTCACCGAGTCGATCGCGACGAGCGGGGTCTCTTCGAGGGGGGCGACGTAGTGCGCCTGGGTGGGTCTGGTGTTACTTGGCATAGCGGATCCTCGGGTCGAGAACGGCGTAGAGCAGATCCACCAGGAGGTTGACGAAGAGGTAGATCAGGACCATGACGGTGACGAACGAGACGACGGTGGCCGCCTCGTTGCGGATGATCGCCTGGTAGAGGGTGCGACCGACGCCGGGCACGTTGAAGATGCCCTCGGTGACGGTGGCGCCGACCATGAGCGTGCCGAAGTCGACGGCGAGATAGGTCACGACGGGGATCAGCGAGTTGCGCAGGATGTGCACGGGGACGATGCGGCGGCGCGACAGGCCCTTGCTCGCGGCAGTGCGAACGAAGTCCTGCGTGTCCGTCTCGATGACCGACGCCCTTGTCAGTCGGACGATCTGCGCGAAGCTGATCGTCGCCAGCACGATCGCCGGCAATATCAGGTCTTGTATCGGGGCGCCCGGGCCGGCCGTCGTGCGGAACCAGCCGAGCTGGATCGCGAAGACGTACTGCGCCACGAATGCGACCACGAACACCGGCAGCGAGATGAGGATCAGGCTGACGACGAGGAAGCTCGCGTCGAAGATGCCGCCCTTGCGCAGGCCCGAGATGAGGCCGATCGTGATGCCGAACACCATCTCGATGAAGATCGCCATGAGCGCGAGGCGCAGCGTGACGGGGAACGTCGTGGCGAGGATCTCGGAGACGGGCTGCCCCGAGAACGAGGTGCCGAAGTCACCCCGGAAGATGCCGCCGAGGAAGAGCAGGTACTGGACGATGAACGGCTGGTCCAAGTGGTACTGCTCGCGGACCGCCTCGAGCACCTGAGGCGGCGGGGTCTTGTCTCCGAAGAGCGCGACGACCGGGTCTCCGGGCATCGCGAAGACCATGAAGTAGATCAGGAAGGTGGTGCCGAGCAGTACAGGGATCGCCTGCAGGACCCGGCGCACGATATAGCCGGCCATTGATCAGGCCTCGCTGTTCGCGTTTGTTGACATGTTGAAGAAACCTCACCGTTGTGCGAGTCACCCACGATGCTACGCCGTCTCGCGCGCATCGTGGATACGTGGGAGTGGGGCGGCAGTCAGATCGACTGCCGCCCCACGGGCGAAGAGAGTCTAACCCTCGATCACCTCAGACGAGAATTACTTGCTCGCCGCCGCCTTCGTGATCTCGTAGTGGAGCGGCACGCCGTTCCATCCGAACTCCACGTTGTCGACGTTCTCGCCCCACGCGCCGTTGGCGGTCGCGTACCAGAGCGGGATCGCGGGCAGGTCCTCGAAGAGGATCTCCTGCGCCTGCTGGAACTTCTCGATTCCGGCCTGCACGTCGGTCTCGCCGAGGCCTTCCTTGATGAGGGCGTCGAACTCGGGGTTCGAGTAGTCACCGTCGTTCGAGCCGGCGCCGGTCACGTAGATCGGGCCGAGGAAGTTCGACAGCGACGGGTAGTCGCCCTGCCATCCGGTGCGGAACGCGGTCTGGATGGTGCGGTCGGTGATCGCCGTGCGGAACTCGGCGAACGTCGGGTACGGAGCACCCGAGGCGTCGATGCCGAGGTTGTTCTTCAGCTGGTTGGCGACTGCGTCGACCCAGCCCTGGTGGCCGCCGTCGGCGTTGTAGCCGATCTGGAACGAGCCGCTCCACGGGCTGATGGCGTCGGCCTCTGCCCACAGTTCCTTCGCCTTGTCGGCGTCGAAGTCGAGCACGTCGGAGCCGGGGATGTCCTCCGAGTAGCCGTCGATGACGGGCGACGTGAAGTCGTGCGCCGGAGTACGGGTACCCGAGAAGATCACGTCGGTGACCTCCTGGCGGTCGATCGCGTGCGAGATCGCGGCGCGGCGGAGCTTGCCCTCCTCGCCACCGAAGTGCGCGAGGCGGTCGGGGATGACGAACGACTGGAACACCGCGACGGCCTGGTTGACCGAACGGCCCTCGAAGTCGGTCTCGTAGGTGCCGAGCGCGCTGTCGGGGATGGCGTCGATGACATCGAGGTTGCCACCCTGGAGGTCGGCGTACGCCGCGTCCTGGGTCGCGTAGAAGATGATGTCGAGGCCACCGTTGACCGCCTGGCGCGGGCCCTGGTAGTCCTCGTTCTTCACGAGGTCGATGCGCTCGTTGTGCTTCCAGGCACCCTCGCCGTCGAGCATGTACGGGCCGTTGCCGATCGGGTTCTCACCGAAGGCGGCGAGGTCGTCCCATGCCGCGGCGGGCACCGGGAAGAACGCCGAGTAGCCGAGGCGCAGCGGGAAGTCCGACTCGGGCTGCTTGAGCTTCACCGTGAAGGTGAGGTCGTCGACGACCTTGAGGCCGGACAGCTCGGGCACGTTCTCGTCGTAGCTGAAGCCCTCGATGGAGTCGAAGAAGTAGCTCGAGAGCTGTGCGTTGTCGAGTGCGGCGCCGTAGTTCCACGCCTTGACGAACGACTCGGCGTCGACCGGGTCACCGTTGGTGAACTTCTGGTCGGCCTTGATCTTGATGGTGTAGTTCTGCGCGTCGTCGGTCTCGATCGACTCGGCCATGTCGTTGACCGGAGCACCCTTGGCGTCGTAGTAGATCAGACCCGCGAAGATGGAGTCGAGGATCTTGCCGCCACCGGTCTCGTTGGTGTTGGTCGGGATCAGCGGGTTCTGGGGCTCAGAACCGTTGGTGGTGATGATCGCAGTGGCATCACCCTCGGGTGCAGCGGGCTCGCTGCTCGTCGCGCAGCCGGAGAGCGCGAGGGCGCCGGCGGCAGCAAGAGCAATGGCTGCGACGCCGATTCTCTTGATCTTCAATGTTCCTCCTGTGAGATGAGCGCACGCAGCACGAATTGTGATCGGGCAGGGCACTGGTAGGTGAGTCGAGACTATAAGCGGCGTGGGACGATACAAACTCAACGGGCAAACCGTTACCGACGCGAAATCAACTGTGAGTTCGCCCCGCAAAAGGGGGCGGAACCGCGCACGATTGTTGCGCATTTCGGCACCATGTGAGGATTATCGAATGTCACCTGCTCGTTTGCGCATTGAGGTCGCGATCGTCCTCGCGTTGTCCCTCGGCGCGTCCGCGGTGTACTCGATCGTGTCGATCATCGCCCGGGTGACCGACGAGACACCCCTGGCGGAGCAGTCGGCCGCCCTCAACCCGTCGCGGGCGACGCGCGAGTGGCTCGACTTCACCTACCAGTTCCTCGGCGTCGTCTTCGGCGTCGCCGTCGTCGCACTCGCGCTCTACCTCCTGTGGCAGCCCGGACGCAGCCCGTTCCGCCGCATCGGCCTCGATCTCACGCGACCGGGGCGGGACGCGGCATCCGGCCTGCTGCTCGCCGCGGTGATCGGCGTGCCGGGTCTCGCGCTCTACGCTGCGGGGCGCGCCTTCGGCTTCACGGTGGCGGTGGTGCCGCAGCCGCTCGACACCTACTGGTGGACGATCCCGATCCTCGTGCTCGCCGCCCTGAAGGCGGCGCTCGTCGAGGAGGTGATCGTGGTGGGCTACCTCTTCACGCGGCTGCGCGAACTCGGCGTGGGGCCGTGGGCAACCATCGTCTCGAGCGCGCTCCTGCGCGGCACGTACCACCTGTACCAGGGCTTCGGCGCCTTCGCCGGCAACGCCCTCATGGGCATCGTCTTCGGGTGGGTCTACACGAGGTGGGGCCGCACGATGCCGCTCGTCATCGCGCACTGGATCCTCGACATCGTGTCCTTCGTGGCCTACCCGCTCGCCGTCTCGTGGTGGCCGGGGCTCTTCGCCCCGCCCGCGGGCTGAGTCCGGCGAGACGGATGCCGCGGCCTCGGCGCCGACGGCACGTGCTCGCCGCCCGCGAGCGCCACGACCGTGGCGGGCATGGGCGGCAGCGCCTCCTCGGGCGGCTCGACGCGCAGGTCGGAGTCGGCGGAGCGCACCCGCGCGCCGTCCATCCAGCTGGCGCGACTCGGCGTGCAGACGGAGGAGAACGACTCGGCGCCGCCGTAGAAGCCGCCGCGCGTCATGTCGCTGAACGAGTCCGCGCGGCGCAGTGCGTCGGCCAGGGCGGGATTCCGGCGGTCGAGCAGGCCCGCACGCTGCTCCAGGCCCAACCCGCGTGAGCCGGCCAGCGTGCAGCCGACCAGGACGCCGACGAACGCGACGGTTGCGAATGCGGCGACGAGATCCATCGAGATCATGCGCACCCCCTAGTGCGAGAGATCCTCAGTGTACTCCCGGGGTCCGTCATCGGGTCCACCCTGATCCGCCTCGTCGGCTCCCCCGCGAGCATGGTGGCATGTCGGCCGCATGGGCCGCAGGACAGGGGAGCGCAACCATGGACCTCGCACACGCATTCGCCGCCGGACAGCTCTCGGCGCGCACCACCGACCGCCGCTTCCGGACCGACGAGGCCGAGGTGCGCGCAGCCGAGCGCCGCGTCGCCGAGCGGCGGGCGGCCGTCGTCGCGTCGCGCAGCCGCGAGCTGACCGAGCGCGGCCGTCACGTCGCGCCGCCCCGGCCGGTCAGCGCCTGAGCGGGCCG
>NZ_RHHB01000064.1 GCF_003710805.1 Agromyces tardus
CGGCCGCGCCGCCTGCGCTCAGGCCGCGAGGCTCGGCGTGCCGTCGGGCTCCGCGGCCCGGGCGAGCACCTCGGCGATGCGGCCCTTGCAGCCGCCGCAGCCGGTGCCCGCGCGCGTGTCGCGGCCGACGCACTCGACGGTCGTGTTGCCGCACGCCGCGGACTCCTCGATGCGGCCGACGGTGACGCCGTTGCACCAGCACACTGTCGTCGTCGGCGCGAACGCGTCGGCGTCCTCGTTCGGGTCGTAGTCGGGCCCGTCGAAGCGCAGCAGCAGCGACCGGTCGGCGGGCAGCTCGCCGCCCCGCTCGAACAGGAGCGTCAGCTCGGCCGCGGTGCGCGGCATCCCGACGCTTACGAAACCCGTCAGGGCGCCGTCCTCGGTGACCATCTTCACGTAGCGGAGGTGCTCGGGATCGGCCCACCGCGCGACGCGGCGCCGCGGGTGCAGCGCGTCGTCGTCGAACGGGTCGCCCGAGATGTCGCCGACCGCCACCACGTCGATGTGCTCGGCCTTGAGCATCACGATCGGGTCGCGCTCAGCGGGCACCGAGGCCCCGGATGCCGCGCCGCGGGCGGCCTCGTCGCCGAGCGCCGCCGCGAGGAACGAGGCCTGGCGCCAGCCCGGGCCGATGAGCCCGGACGGGGCGCCCGGGAGCACGCGCTGGCCGACGGTCTCGTCGGTGCGCTCGACGACCTGCGCGCAGTCGCCGATGGCGTACACGTTCGGGTCCGACCAGCTCTGCAGCTGCGGGCTCACCACCACCCCGACGGCGGTCCGCAGGCCGGCGAGGGTCGCGAGCTCGTTGCGCGGGCTCACGCCGCACGAGAGCACGAGCAGGTCGCCGCGCAGCTGCTTGCCGTCGGCGGTCACGAGCGTGTCGAAGCGGCGGGTGCCGTCGTCGTCGGTGCGGAACCCGACGGCCTCGGCGCGGCTGTGCGCGATGACCGTGATGCCCGTGCGCCGCAGCGCCGCCCGCAGCACCTGGCCGCCGCCGCGGTCGAGGTTGCGCGGCATGGGGTGGGGACCGTGATGCACGACGCACACCTGCGCGCCCGCATGCGCGGCGGCGAGGGCGAGCTCGAGGCCGAGCACGCCGGCGCCGAGCACGATGATGCGCTTGCGGCCGCGCACCGCCGCGAGCACCCGCTCGGCGTCGGCGAGGTCGCGGAGCGCCGTGATGCCGGCGGGCAGGTCGTCGTCGCGGGCGACGAGCTGCCGGGCGTACTTCTCGAGCGACGCGAGGTCACGGCGGTACCGCTCGACGCCGTCGAGCGTGGGCACGTTGGCCCGGGAGCCCGTCGCGAGCACGAGCCGGTCGTAGGCGAGCGCCTCGCCCGTCGAGAGCTGCACGACCCGGGCGTCCCGGTCGATCGAGGTCGCCGCGACCCCGAGCAGCACCCGGGCGCCGGCCGCCTCCGCGGCCTCGCGGTCGCCCACGAGCATGGCGTCGAGCTCGGTGTTGCCCACCGCGTATTCGGCGACGAGCACGCGGTTGTAGGCCTCGACGTGCTCACCGGCCACGACGGTGAGCTCGACCGATCCGGCTTGTACCGCGGGGAGCAGCTCCTCGACGAAGCGGGCCCCGACCGGGCCGTAGCCGACGAGGACGATCCTGAGTGCGCTCATGTGGGGACTCCGGCTTCCGTGAGGCGAGCGACCCGGGTCACGCGCACGAGGTTGGTCTTGAACTCGGGCATCGACGAGATGGGGTCGACCGCGTCGGACGTGAGCAGGTTCGCGGCCTGCGCGTCGGCGTAGTGGAACGGCAGGAACACGGCGTCGGGCCGGATGTCGGTCGTGACCCGTGCCCGGCACCGCACGGTGCCCCGGGTGTTGGCGACCTCCACGTCGTCGCCGTCGGCGATGCCGAGGCGGTCGGCGGTCGACGGATGCAGCGCGGCGAGCGCCTCGGGCTGTGCCGCGTCGAGCTCGGGCACCCGCCGGGTCTGCGCGCCGCTCTGGTAGTGCTCGAGCAGTCGTCCGGTGACCAGCGTGAGCTCGCCGGGCTGCGGCGCGGGATGCGCCGACGCGCGCACCGTCACGGCGACGAGCTTCGCGCGCCCGTCGGGGTGGGCGAACCGATCGGCGAAGAGGCGCGGCGTTCCGGCGCTGCCGCGCGGATACGGCCAGTACGCGGCCTCGCCGCGGTCGAGCATCGCGTAGTCGATGCCGGAGTAGTCGGCGATGCCGCCCTCCGAGGCGAGCCGCAGCTCCTCGAAGACGAGCTCGGGATCGGTGTCGAAGGTCGCGGTGCACTCGAGGCGCCGTGCGAGCTCGGCGAGGATCCACAGCTCGTCGCGCACGCCCGCGGGCGGGGCGATGGCGCGGCGGCGGCGGATGACGCGACCCTCGAGGTTCGTCATCGTGCCCTCCTCCTCGGCCCACTGCGTGATCGGGAGCACGACGTCGGCGAGGGCCGCCGTCTCCGAGAGGAAGAAGTCGCAGACGACGAGCAGGTCGAGCCGGTCGAGCCCCTCGCGCACGGCCGCGACGTTGGGCGACGACACGACGAGGTTCGATCCGTGCACCAGCAGGGAGCGCACGCCGCCAGGCATCCCGAGCGACTGAAGCAGCTCCACGGCGGGCACGCCGGGGCCGGGGATGGCGTCGGGCTCGACGCCCCAGACCCGGGCGACGTGCGCCCGCGCCTCGGGATCGACGATCTTGCGGTAGCCGGGCAGCTGGTCGCACTTCTGGCCGTGCTCGCGCCCGCCCTGGCCGTTGCCCTGGCCCGTGAGGGTGCCGTAGCCGCTGCCGGGCCGGCCCGGCAGCCCGAGCAGCAGTGCGAGGTTGATTGCGGCGGTCGCCGTGTCGGTGCCGTCGACGTGCTGCTCGACGCCGCGGCCCGTGAGGATGTACGTGCCCTCGCCCGACGCGAGCCGTCGCGCGAGTCGTCGCAGCGTCAGCGCTGGCACGCCCGTCGTGGACTGCACGCGTTCGGGCCACCACGACGCCACGCTGCGCCGCAGTGACTCGAACCCGGTGGTGCGCTGCGCGACGTACTCGGCGTCGACGAGGCGCTCGGCGATCACCACGTGGATGAGGCCGAGCAGCAGCGCGAGGTCGGTGCCGGGCACGGGCTGCACGTGCAGGCCCTGACCCTCGTCGGTGAGGCGCGCGGTCGCGGTGCGTCGTGGGTCGACGACGACGAGCCCCCCGGCGGCCTGGGCGCCCGCGAGGTGCCCGATGAACGGCGGCATCGTCTCGGCGACGTTCGTGCCGAGCAGCAGGATCGTGGCGGCGCCGTCGAGGTCCTCGAGGGGGAAGGGCAGGCCGCGGTCGACGCCGAACGCGCGGTTGCCCGCGGCGGCCGCCGACGACATGCAGTACCGCCCGTTGTAGTCGATGCGGCTCGTGCCGAGGGCCAGGCGGGCGAACTTGCCGAGCAGGTACGCCTTCTCGTTCGTGAGCCCGCCGCCTCCGAACACGCCGACCGCGTCGGCGCCGTGCAGCGCGCGGATGCCGCGCAGCGACCGCGCGACGTGGTCGAGCGCCTCGTCCCAGCTCGCCTCGTGCAACGCGCCGTCGGCGCCCCGCAGGAGCGGGGCGCCGAGGCGTGAGGGAGCCCGCAGGAGCTCCGCCGAGGTCCACCCCTTCTTGCACAGCCCGCCGCGGTTCGTGGGGAAGTCGCGGCCGGCGACCGTCACGGGCGGGGACGCGGGGTTCGCGGCATCCGTCGGGGTGAGGGTCATCGCGCACTGCAGGGCGCAGTACGGGCAGTGCGTGGGGGCGGAACGGCTCATGCGGTCTCGATTCAGATCTTGTGCTCGCGGAGGTGGCCCGGCCGCACGTACACGAGGTAGGTGAGCAGCAGGAGCGCCGCGTAGCCGGCGACGAACCCGAGGAACGCGCCCGCGTAGCCGCCGGTGGCCTGGAACGACAGGTTGAGGGCCTGCGGGATGAGGAAGCCGCCGTACGCGCCGATCGCGGAGATGAGGCCGAGGGCGGCGGCCGCCTTGCGCTTGCGGGCCGTCTCGTCGCCCGAGGCGCGCAGCGCGAACACGATGGGCACCATGCGGTACGTGGAGCCGTTGCCGATGCCGGCCGAGGCGAAGAGCAGGAGGAAGAGGCCCAGGAACAGCCAGAAGTTCGCGACGGGCAGCGTCAGCACGACCGCGAGGGTGATGACGCCCATCGACGCGAAGGCGGTCATCGTGATGCGGGCGCCGCCGAAGCGGTCGGAGAGCCGGCCGCCGTACGGACGGGCGAGCGAGCCCACGAGTGCGCCGAGGAACGCGAGCGACACCGAGGCGCCACCCACCGCGATGGCCGAGAACTCGGGGAACTGGTCGGCGATGAGCTTGGGGAACACGCTCGCGAAGCCGATGAACGACCCGAACGTGCCGATGTAGAGCACCGAGAGGAGCCAGAGGTGCCGCTCCCGCAGCGCCGCTGCGGAGCCGGCGAGGTCGGCCTTCGCGCCAGAGAGGTTGTCCATGTACCGGAACGCGCCGAACATCGCGACGAGGATGAACGGCACCCAGATCCAGCCGGCGAGCGGCACATTGAGAGCCGTGCCCGCACCGATCGTGATCACGATCGGCACGACGAACTGCGCGACGGAGGCGCCGAGGTTGCCGCCCGCGGCATTGAGTCCGAGCGCCCAGCCCTTCTCCCGCTGCGGGTAGAAGTAGGTGATGTTCGACATCGAGCTCGCGAAGTTGCCGCCGCCGAAGCCCGCGAGGGCCGCGACGAGGAGCAGCACGCCGAACGGCGACGCGGGGTTGGAGACGACCACCGCGAGCAGGATCGCCGGGATGAGCAGCAGCCCCGCGGAGATGATCGTCCAGTTGCGGCCGCCGAACTTCGGCACCAGGAACGAGTAGGGGATGCGGAGCGTGGCGCCCACGAGGCTCGGGATCGAGATGAGCCAGAAGATCTCGCCCGTGCCGAGGTCGAAGCCCGCGGCGGGCAGCGTCACGGCGACGATGCTCCACAGCTGCCAGACGACGAAGCCGAGGAACTCGGCGAAGATCGACCAGCGCAGGTTGCGGCGGGCGATGTCACGGCCGCCGTGCTCCCACTGCGTGGTGTCCTCGGGGTCCCAGTTGTCGATCCACCGGCCGGGCCGGGTGACGAGGGCGGGCGCGGACGTGGGCGCGGGGGGTGCTGCGACGGGCGGGGGAGCGGTGCTCACGGTCTCGGTCATCGATGCCTCCGGGGAAGTCGGTCGGGGTGGTGCGGGTGTTCCCGACGCTATTGGCGGCGTGTTACTGAGGATCGGTCGCGTCGTAAACCCTGCGTCTCCACCTGCTCACCCGCGCCGGAGGCCGCTGTGAGGCCGTGCGCGGCGGCGCACGACGAGCGTGCCCGCCCCAGGGGCGAGCGGATGCCGCGTGCCTCGTCAGACATCGATCCGGTAGCCGCGCTTGACGACGGTGGCGATGAGGCCGGGCACGCCGAGGGTCTGCCGCAGCCGGCTGAGCGCGACCTCGAGGGCGTGCAGGTCGCTCGTGCCGGGGAGGCCGGACGCCAGCCGTTCGCGGCCCACGACCGAGCCGCGGGCCTGCACGAGCGTGCGCAGGATCGTGAGGGCGACCGGCGCGAGCGCGACGCGTCGGTCCTCGACGTCGACGACCGAGCCGCGCAGGGCGATCGGGCCGTGCCGGGTCTCGAGGCGCAGGACCCGGCTCGACTCGAGGTGCTCGCACACGAGCCGGATGAGGGCGCCCATGCGATAGCGGTCGGGCTGGATCGGGGTGATGCCGGCATCGACGAGCGGCTGGGCCGTGACCGGGCCGACGGCCGCGGCGACGACCGCACCGCACATGGCGTCGACGAGGTCGTCGTAGCGGCCGCGCGCCTCCGCGGCGCCGAACAGCGCGTGCACCGCCGGCGCGCTCGTGAAGGTGATGCAGTCGAGGCCCCCGGAGCACGCCGCGTCGATGAGCCGGTCGACGCGCTCGTCGCCCTCGTCGGGCTCGATCCAGCGGTACGGCTCCACGGTGATGACCCGGTCGTGCGCGTCCCGCAGCCGGTCGAGCTGCGACGGGTTCAGGAAGCCGTGCAGCTGCACGGCCACGGTGAGTCCCGGCGGGTACTTCTCGAGCACCTCGTCGATGAGCGACTCGGTCGTCTCCTCGGCGCTCATGCCCACGTCGTTGAGCCCGGCCGCGCGGATGCCGCCGCGGGCCTTCGGCCCGCGCACGAGGATGGCGGTGTCGGACAGCGCGTCGACGAGGTCCTCGCCGAGCCCCGCGGCATCCGCCACCTCGAACCAGCGCCGCACGCCGTAGGCCGTCGTCGCGAGCAGCACGTCGGGCCGCGCTGCGATGATCGCGCGGGTGTCGTCGATCACGGGCTCGTCGGAGACGGCGTTCGCCATGCGGAGGGTGGGCGCGTGCAGCACCTGGGCGCCGCGGCGGGCGAGCGCGTCGATGAGGTCGGCCGAGCGGCGGTCGCTCGTGACGCCGATGCGGAACCCCTCGAGCTGGTCGGGCCGGAAGCCCGGCGGGCACTCCGCGATATCCGTCATGACGCGACCGCCGCGAATGCCGCCGCGCGCTCCATGAGCTCCGCCGCGCTCGCGTCGCCGTCGTGTGCGAGTCGCACGACCTCGCCGATCACCACGACGGCGGGAGAGGTGACGCCGGCGCGACCGGCCGCGAACACGATGTCGGCGAGGTCGCCGATGGTCGTGCGCTGGTCGGCGCGGAACCCGCGCTCGACGATCGCGACGGGCATCTCGGCCCGCATGCCGAACCGGGCGAGGCCGGCGGTGAGCGAGGGGAGCGTGTTGACGCCCATGAGCACGACGATCGTCCCGCCGAGGCCTGCGAGGTGCTCGAGCTCCGAGGGGGTGAGGGGTGCGTGTCCGGAGACGACCGTGAACAGGTGGCTCATGCCGCGGTGCGTCAGCGGGATGCCGGCGGCGCCGGGCACCGAGATGGCGCTCGTGACGCCGGGGACGACGTCGACGGGCACGCCGGCCCGATGGCAGGCGAGCACCTCCTCGCTGCCGCGGCCGAGCACGTAGGGGTCGCCGCCCTTCAGGCGCACGGCGTGCCGCCCGGCGAGCGCGTGCTCGACGAGGAGCGCCTCGATCTCGTGCTGCGGGATGGCGTGGTGGCCCGGGGTCTTGCCGACGTCGACGAGCTCGGCGGTCGGCGCGTACTCGGCGAGCGCCTCGTACGGGGCCAGCCGATCGTAGAGCACCACGTCGGCCGCGCCGAGGGCGCGCACGGCCGCGACCGTGAGGAGGTCGGCGCGCCCGGGTCCGCCGCCCACGAGGGTCACGCGGCCCGTCATGCGCCGGCCCCTCGCACGGGGATGGTTGCGCCCGCGACGAGCACCGCCTCCCCGCGCTCGCGCTCCTCGGCGGTGGCGGGTCGGAACTGCCCGCGCTCCTCGACCCGCGCGACCGAGGGATCGGGCGTGTTCGGCGCGTTCACGAAGGAGCGGAAGCGGCGCAGCCGCTGCGGGTCGGCGAGCGTCGCCGCCCACTCGTCCTCGTAGGTGTCGACGTGCTTGGCCATCGCGGCCTCGAGTTCGTCGGCGAGGCCGAGCGAGTCGTGCACGACGACGTCGCGCACGTGGTCGAGCCCGCCCTCGAGGTCCTCGATCCAGCGGGCCGTCCGCTGCAGGCGGTCGGCGGTGCGGATGTAGTACATCATGTAGCGGTCGATGTAGCGGATGAGGGTCTCGTCGTCGAGGTCGCTCGCGAGCAGCTGGGCGTGCGCCGGCTGGAAGCCGCCGTTGCCGCCCACGTAGAGGTTCCAGCCCTGGTCGGTGGCGATCACGCCCACGTCCTTGCCGCGCGCCTCGGCGCACTCGCGGGCGCATCCGGAGACGCCGAACTTGAGCTTGTGCGGCGAGCGCAGGCCGCGGTAGCGCAGCTCGAGCTGCACCGCCATCGCGACCGAGTCCTGCACGCCGTAGCGGCACCAGGTGGAGCCGACGCAGCTCTTCACGTTGCGCAGCGACTTGCCGTAGGCCTGCCCGGACTCGAAGCCGGCCTCGACGAGGATCCTCCAGATCTCGGGGAGCTGGTCGAGGCGGGCGCCGAAGAGGTCGATGCGCTGGCCGCCCGTGATCTTCGTGTACAGGCCGAAGTCGGTCGCGACCTGCGCGATGACGGCGAGCTTCTGCGGCGTGATCTCCCCGGCGGGGATGCGGGGGACCACCGAGTAGGTGCCGTCCTTCTGCATGTTCGCCATGGCGCGGTCGTTCGTGTCCTGCAGGCCGCCACGGCCGCCGTCGAGGATGTACGAGCCGTGCTGCGTCGCGAGGATCGAGCCGATCACGGGCTTGCAGACGTCGCAGCCGCGGCCGGTGCCGAGGCGCGCGACGATCTCGTCGAACGAGGCGAGCTCGAGCACGCGCACCGACTCGAAGAGCTCCTGGCGCGAGAGTTCGAAGTGCTCGCAGAGGGCCCGCGAGGGCGTGATGCCCGCCTTGGTGAGCTCGGTCTCGAGCAGTTTCTTCACGAGCGGCACGCACGAGCCGCACTGCGTGCCGGCACGGGTGCACGCCTTCAGCGCGCCGAGCTCGCCGCAGCCCTCGTCGTGCGCCGCGTGCGCGCCGGCTACGGCGTCGCGGATCGTGCCGGCGTCGACGTTGTTGCACGCGCACACGAGCGCGCCGGCGGGCAGCTCGTCGCCCGCGGGCGGCTCCATGCCCGACGCCGAGAGGTAGGCGGCGGGCTCGCTCGAGAGCTGCGTGCCGAGCAGCGGGCGCAGCGACGCGTAGGGCGAGGCGTCGCCCACGAAGATGCCGCCCAGCAGGGTCTTCGCGTCATCCGTCATGACGAGCTTCTGGTAGAGCCCCCGCGCCGGGTCGGCGTAGACGATCTCGAGCGCCTGCTCGGTGCGGGCGAGGGCGTCGCCGAAGCTCGCGACGTCGACGCCCGAGAGCTTGAGCTTCGTCGCATCGTCGACGCTCGTGAACTCGGCGGCCCCGCCGAGGAGGCGGTCGGCCACGACCTCGGCCATCGCGTTGGCCGGCGCGACGAGCCCCGTGCACCGGCCCTCGAAGCTCGCGACCTCGCCGATCGCCCAGATGCCGGGGGCGGATGTCGCGCACGCGGTGCTGATCGCGATGCCGCCGCGCGGGCCGAGCTCGAGCCCGAGGTCGCGGGCGAGCTCGTCGCGCGGGCTGATGCCGATCGCGAAGACGACGAGGTCGGCGTCGACGCGGCGCCCGTTCGTGAGCTCCACACCCACGACGGCGCCGCTGCTGGTGAGCACCGCGGCAGGACGGGTGCCGAGGTGCAGTCCGATGCCCTGGCCGGCGATGATGCGCCCGAGCGCCCGGCCGGCGCCCTCGTCGAGCTGCGCCGACATGAGCCAGCCGCCCGAGTGCACGATCGCGGCGTACGCGCCGAGCTTCGCGAGGCCGCCGGCGGCCTCGAGGCCGAGCAGGCCGCCGCCGGCGACGACGACGTACGCCGGGCGTCCGAGGCGCTCGGAGATCTCGCGCGTCTCGGCGACGAGGGCGTCGACGTCGTCGATCGTGCGGTAGACGCGGGCGTGCTCGCGTCCGAGGATGTCGGGGACCGGGGCGCTCGAGCCGGTCGCGAAGACGAGCTCGTCCCAGTGCAGCTCGGTGCCGGCCGAGGTCGTGGCCGTGCGCGCTGCGGGATCGACCGCGACGACACGCTCGCCGGTGACGAGGCGCACGTGGCCCTCGTCCCACATGCGGGTCGGCTCCAGGGTGAGGTCGGTCGCGGCATCCGCCAGTCGCGTGCTGAGCGCCACCCGGTCGTAGGGGCGGTACGGCTCCTCGCCGACGACGGTGACGCGCAGGGTGCGCTCGCCGTCGCGGGCGTGCAGGCTGTCGGCGAGTCGGTGGGCCGCGGGGCCGGCGCCGACGATGACGACGTCGCGCACACCGGGAGTGGTGCGGGTGGTCTCGGTCATGGGTGCCTCCGTGGCTCGATTGCTGCGAGCGTACGACCGGGCGGTTTCGTCGCTGTTACACGGGGGTAACCGCATCCGACCAAGAACGCACGTCGGCCCCGAGCCGATGTGAGGCCGGTTTCACGTCGATGAAACGGGCGGATGCCGCAGGGGAAACACCCCGTCCGTAGCGTCGGACCCCAGTCGACTGCATGGTCGACCGGGTGCACGAGCACCGACGACCGAGCCCGCGAGCACCGCGCGGGCAGGGACGCGCACGGAGGATGAGGAGCCGCACATGACGCCGACGATGGAACTGACCGCCACCTGGCTGACGGTCTGCCGGGTCACCGACCTCGAGCCCGGATGGGGAGAGGTCGCCCTCATCGGCGACCGGCAGGTCGCGCTCGTGCGACTCGACGAGGAGGAGGTGTACGCCGCGGACCACCACGACCCGCACACCGGCGCGCCGGTCATGGCGCGGGGCATCGTCGGCTCGCGCGGCGACCGGCCCACGATCGCGTCGCCCCTGCACAAGGAGGTCTACGACCTCGGCACCGGCGAGTGCTTCACCGACGCGACGCTCGCGCTGCGCACGCACCGCACGCGCATCGTCGGCGGCATGATCGAGGTCGAGTTCGACGCGTGACGCGGGCGCCGGCCCCCAGGGCGTCGCCCCGCGTGGCGGCGCCGCGCGGGGACTCGGACGCGATCAGCCGCGCTGCGTGAGCACGATCGGGTCGCCGTCGGTGACCGCGATCGTGTGCTCGGAGTGAGCCCCGCGCGATCCGTCGACGCTGCGCAGCGTCCAGCCGTCGGGGTCGGTGAAGATGCGGTCGGTCGTCTCGAGGAACCACGGCTCGATCGCGATGACGAGTCCCGGCTTCAGCGGCAGGCCGCGGCCCGGACGCCCGTTGTTCGGGATGTGCGGGTCGCCGTGCATCGTTCGGCCCACTCCGTGGCCGCCGAAGTCGGTGTTGATCGAGTAGCCCTCGGCCTTCGCGACATCCGCGATCGCCCGGGAGATGTCGCCGATGCGATTGCCGGGACGGGCCGCGGCGATGCCGGCGTCGAGTGCCCGGCGGGTCGTGTCGATGAGCCGCAGGTCTTCGGGGCGCGGGGTGCCGACGACGATCGAGATCGCCGAGTCCGCGACCCAGCCGTTCACGGACGCCGCGAAGTCGAGGCTGAGCAGGTCGCCGTCGCGCAGCGTGTAGTCGCGGGGGAGTCCGTGCAGCACGGCGTCGTTCACCGAGGTGCAGATGACCTTGCCGAACGGGCTGGCGCCGAACGACGGGTGGTAGTCGATGTAGCAGCTCTCGGCACCGGCCGTGCGGATCATGTCGTGCGCCAGCGCATCGAGCTCGAGCAGGTTCACGCCGACGGCCGCGGCCTTCGACGTCGCCTCGATCACGCTCGCCACGAAGCGGCCCGCGGGCCGCATCTCCTCGATCTCGGCGGGGGTCCTCAGTTCGATCACGCTCATCCTCTCCGCCTCCATTCTGGTGGGTCCGCCCTGAGTGAACACCAAGCGCACGCCAAGGGCTCCCGAGTACGCTGGCGGCATGTTGATCAGGCGGGTCTTCTACCGGTGGCAGTTCCTCGCGGCCATCTTCCTCCCCGTCTGGCTGCTCATCGGCTGGGCGATCTACGGGTCGGGCAGCGGCTGGGGCATCCTGGCGCTCCTGCTCGTCGTGCCGATCGCCTTCATCACGCTCGGCGTCGTGGCGCTCATCATCGCGGCACGGTCGGAGGTGCGCCTCGCGAAGGCGGTGTCGTGGATCGACGTCGCCGTGCTCGCGGTGTGGCATGGCCTCATCATCGCGACGGGCTTCTACGGCCCGTCCGCGACGACGTTCGCGGTGCTCGCGATCGTCGGCGCGATCGCCGCCTTCTGGATCTCGATCTGGCAGCTCTTCGGCGACAGCGCGCGGCGCATGAAGGCCACGATGTCCGAGTTCGAGCGGCTCGCGGCGCAGCAGCAGCGCAGCGCGATGGGTCCGGATGCCGGGCCTCGGCCGTTCGAGGACGGCAGCGAGGAGATCATCGTGATCCACGAGCGCACCGAGCGCACGGAGCGCACCGAGCGCAACGAGCGCACGGAGCGATCCGACGGCACCGATCGCCGCTGATCCGAGGGCCGCGCGGAGGCATCCGTCACGCCGTGTTGGCCGGTGGGCCGCAGATCTGGCAGAATGGACGATTGTGCCGACGCACGGCTCTGCCTCCGGGGAGCCCGCACAGCGCGAGTGATCGCGCGAACGGCGCCAGACACTTCCATTCATTGATCCGCGTTCGACCGGTGGCGGGCGCAGAGAGCGAAGCATCATGCACATCCTCGACCAGGTCGACGCAGCCAGCCTGCGCACCGACATCCCGGACTTCCGTCCCGGTGACACCGTCAAGGTGCACGTCAACATCATCGAGGGCAGCCGCTCGCGAATCCAGGTCTTCCAGGGCGTCGTCATCGGCCGCTCGGGCGAGGGCGTCCGCGAGACCTTCACCGTCCGCAAGGTGAGCTTCCAGGTCGGCGTCGAGCGCAAGTTCCCGGTGCACTCCCCGGTCATCGACCACATCGAGGTCGTGACCCGCGGCGACGTGCGTCGCGCGAAGCTCTACTACCTGCGCAAGCTCCGCGGCAAGAAGGCGAAGATCAAGGAGAAGCGCGACAGCTGATCCGACGTCCGTCGGCGTTTCGACCCGCCACGCGACATCCGCTCGAGCTCCCCGCCCCTAGACTGGGCAGGGGAGCTCGAGCCATTTCATGACAGAAGACACACGTATCGCGCGCGACGATCGCGCCGCCGTTCCGCCGCGCGCGCGGCCCTCGCGCCGACGCAGCACGCTGCTGTTCCTCCGCGACCTGCTCGTGATCTTCGTGGTCGCGGTGCTCGTCTCGTTCCTCATCAAGACCTTCCTCATCCGGTCGTTCTTCATCCCGTCGCAGTCGATGGAGCAGACCCTCGTGCAGGACGACCGCATCATCGTCAACCAGCTCGTCCCCGACGTGACGCCGATCGAGCGGGGCGATGTCGTGGTGTTCCAGGACCCGGGCGGCTGGCTTCCCGCGCGCACCGAGGAGGCGCAGCCGCCGCTCATCGCCGCGATCGACTGGTTCCTCGCCTTCGTGGGGCTGTCCGCGCCCGACTCGAACGACCACCTCGTCAAGCGCGTCATCGGACTCGGTGGCGACCACGTCGTGTGCTGCAACGCGCTCGGCCAGATGTCGGTCAACGGCGTGCCGCTCGACGAGCCCTACGTCGCCCTCCCGCCGGGAGAGACCAAGGTGTCGCGCGACGACTTCGACGTCACGGTGCCCGAGGGGTCGCTGTGGGTCATGGGCGACAACCGCTACAACTCCAAGGACTCGCGCTACAACACCGAGACGCCCCTCAAGGGCTTCGTTCCGGTCGACAACATCGTGGGCCGTGCGTTCGTCGTGAGCTGGCCCGTCTCGCACTGGGCTTGGCTCGACAACTACCCCGCGGTGTTCGACGGGGTCGACGAGGGGACCGGCTGAGGTGACCCCCGTCGCCGTGCCGAGCCTGCGTGCGGAACGGGAGCTCTTCGCCGACGGCGCCCCCGTCGTGCTCGCGTGCGACGAGGTCGGCCGTGGTGCGCTCGCCGGCCCGGTGACCGTCGGGCTCGTCATCATCGACACGGGCGTCAAGCGGATGCCGGCGGGCCTGCGCGACTCGAAGCTCCTCGCCGAGCCGCGACGCGAGGCCATGGCGCCGCGGGCCGCCGCGTGGGTCGCCGCGTGGGCGGTCGGCGAGGCGTCGGCCGACGAGATCGACCGGCTCGGCATCATGGCGTGCCTCGGGCTCGCCGGCGCGCGGGCGTTCGCGGCGCTCGTGGAGGCGGGCGCGCAGGTCGACGACGCGCCGCTCCTGCTCGACGGCAACCACGACTGGCTCAGCCCCGCGATCGAGCGACGCGCCCGGGTGATCACGCGCATCAAGGCCGACCGCGACTGCGCGTCGGTCGCCGCGGCATCCGTCATCGCGAAGGTGCACCGCGACCGGGGCATGCGGGTCTCGCACGAGGAGTTCCCCGTCTACGGCTGGGACGAGAACAAAGGCTACTCGACGCGCGCGCACTTCGCCGCGATCGACGAGCACGGCCCGAGCGCGCTGCACCGGCACACCTGGCTGCACGAGCGCCCGGCCGAGGCGCCGGCGCTCTTCGACCTCGGCGTAGGATGAGTCGCGATGGATGAGGACGAGTTCGAAGACTACGACCGCGAGGTCGAGCTGGCCCTGTACCGCGAGTACCGCGACATCGTGTCGCAGTTCAAGTACGTGGTGGAGACCGAGCGACGCTTCTACCTGGCGAACGAGGTGGAGCTCGTGCGTCGCGACACCGAGCACGACTTCTACTTCGAGCTCAACATGAAGGACGTCTGGGTCTGGGACGTCTACCGCGCCGACCGGTTCGTGAAGTCGGTGCGCGTGCTCACGTTCAAGGACGTCAACGTCGAGGAGCTGGCCGCTCGGGAGTTCGAGCTGCCCAAGGAGCTCGCGCTCGACGAGTAGCGTCGGTGCGCCCGCCACCTCTCCTCCCCAGTGCGTCGTGGCGATGCGGCCCCACATCGGCGTCCCAGCCGACGTGCGCGCGCGCGTCGCGCCGCCACGCTGTTCGCGGAGGTGGTGCGAATGGCGCACAACGCGGAACTCGGTCGGCGCGGCGAACAGCTCGCGGTCGACCACCTCGAGGCCCGGGGCATGCGGGTCATCGAGCGCAACTGGCGATGCCGGCTCGGCGAGATCGACCTCGTCGCCCGCGACGGCGACGACACGGTGTTCGTCGAGGTCAAGACGCGCACGACGGCCGACTACGGGCATCCGTTCGAGTCGATCACGCCCGTGAAGCTCGCCCGCCTGCGGCGGCTCGCGGTGGCGTGGTGCGAGGCGACGGATGCCGCGACCGCGCGCATCCGCATCGACGCGGTCGCCGTGCTCGCACCCACCCAGGCGCCGGCGCTCATCGAGCACCTCGAGGGGATCGCCTGATGCCCGTCGCACGCACGACCTCGGTCGCGCTGATCGGACTCAACGGATCGATCGTGGAGGTCGAGGCCGACCTCTCCAGCCAACTCCCGGCGTTCGTCATCATCGGCCTGCCCGACGCGGCGCTCGGCGAGGCGCGGGAGCGCGTGCGCTCGGCCGCGATCAACGCCTCTTGTCCGCTGCCCTCGCGGCGGCTCACGGTCAACCTCTCGCCTGCGGCCCTGCCGAAGCACGGCTCGGGCTTCGACCTCGCGATCGCGATGGCGTGCCTCGCCGCAGCCGGCGACGTCGACCCCGAATCGGTCGCCTCCGTCGTGCACCTCGGCGAGCTCGGGCTCGACGGGCGCCTGCGGCCCATCGACGGCATCCTCCCCGCGGCGCTCGCCGCATCGCGTGCGGGGTACGGCACGGTCATGGTGCCGGCGGCGAACGCCGACGAGGCACGGCTCGTGCCCGGGCTCACGGTGATCGGGGTCGCGTCCCTCCTCGAGGCGGCGATCCGGCACGGCGGGCGGTTCGACGACAGCGGCCTCGGCGCGATCGAGCCGGTCACGGCCGCCGGCCGCGAGTCGGCGCCGGAACCGGCTGCGGGCGACCTCGCCGACGTCTCGGGGAACGGGCCCGCCGTCGAGGCCCTCCTCACCGCCGCGGCGGGGGGTCACCATCTCTTCCTGGTCGGGCCGCCCGGCGCAGGCAAGACCATGCTCGCGTCGCGTCTCCCCGGCATCCTGCCCGACCTCGATCACGAGGCGGCGCTCGAGGTCGCGTCGGTGCATTCGCTCGCCGGACGGCAGCTCGGGGCGGGTCTCTCGTTCCGACCGCCCTACGAGGCGCCCCACCACACCGCGACCGCCGCGGCGATGGTCGGCGGCGGGAGCCGGCTGATCCGCCCCGGTGCGGCTGCTCGGGCGTCGCACGGCGTGCTCTTCCTCGATGAGGCTCCCGAGTTCCCGGGCGCGGTGCTCGACGTGCTGCGGCAGCCGCTCGAGTCCGGCTCGATCACGATCCACCGCGCGAACTCGGTGGCCACCTTCCCGGCCAAGCTGCAGCTCGTGCTCGCCGCGAATCCGTGTCCGTGCGGCGGTGCGGGCACGCCCACCGACGAGTGCACGTGCCCGCCCGCCGTGCGCCGGCGCTACATGTCGAAGATCTCCGGGCCGATGCTCGATCGCATCGACCTGCACCTGTGGGTGCACCGGGTCACGGCGGCGGGCCTGCGCATGGCCCACGAGCGTCCCGGGATCTCCTCGGCCGAGGCCCGGCGGCGCGTCGCCGAGGCGCGCGCGATCGCCGCCGAGCGATTGCGGGGGACGCCATGGCGCACGAACGCGCAGATGCCCGGTCCCTGGCTCCGCGGGCCGGGTGGCCTGCACCCCGGCGGACGCGCGACCGCGGAACTCGACCGCACGCTCGAGCGCGGCGGCATCACCATGCGCGGCTACGACCGCGTGCTCAAGGTCGCATGGACGCTCGCCGACCTCGCCGGCGCGGCGCGACCGGATTCCAGCCACCTCCACCAGGCACTTTTCTTCAGAAAGGCCACCCCTGCATGAGCATCGTGACCCGCTCGGCCGCCGACCTGCGTGCCGAGCTCACCGCCGTCCGACCGGCGGGCGACGAGGCCGAACCCGCCCACCTCCTCGCGACCGCGCTGCTCGGCTTCGCGGCCGAGCCCGGAGACGGCGTGCTCGGGCGCCTCATCGCGGCGACCGGCGCGGTGGCCGCGGCCGACTCGCTGCTCGCCGGCGTCGATGCAGCCGGGCTCGTCGAGCTCGTCGCCGCGGCGGGAGAGGCCCTCGACGAGCGCGAGGCCGCGACCGGGATCGAACGGTGGCGCCCGCGACTCGACCACGCACTGTTCGTGCGCTCGCTCGCGCAGGCGGCGCGGGTCGGCGCGCGCCTGCTCGTCCCCGGCGATCGTCTGTGGCCCGTTGCCGTCGACGAGCTCGCGCAGCACGCGCCGATCACGTTGTGGGTGCGCGGCCGCGGTGAGGCGCTCATCGAAGCGCCCTCCATCGCGCTCGTGGGTGCTCGTGCGGCCACCTCCTACGGCGAGCACGTCGCGCTCGAGTCCGCTGCCGGCCTCGTCGACCGGGGGTTCACGGTGGTGTCCGGCGGCGCGTACGGCATCGACGGCATGGCGCATCGCTCGGCGATCGCGAGTCACGGCACGACCGTCGCGTTCCTCGCCGGCGGTGTCGACCGGTTCTATCCGCTCGGGCACGAGCGCCTCCTCACTCGCATCGCCGACACCGGCGCGGTCGTCTCCGAGCTGGCGTGCGGTGCCGCGCCGACCAAGTGGAGGTTCCTGCAGCGCAACCGGCTGATCGCGGCGGCCTCCGATGCGACCGTGGTGCTCGAGGCGGGCATGCGGTCGGGCTCGCTCAACACGGCGGGGCACGCCGCCGCGCTCGGGCGTCCGCTCGGCGCGGTGCCCGGACCGGTGACCAGTCCGGCCTCGGCGGGATGCCACCGCCTCCTCCGGGAGTACGACGCGGTGTGCGTCGTCGACGCCGAACAGATGGCCGAGCTCGCGGCGGGCGAGCCGCGAGGTTCGGCGGCCGTGCGGGTCGGTGCCGCCGAGGTCGACGATCTCGCATCGCGCGCCGCCGGCGGCACGGACACGATGGATCCCGAACGCCTCCGGGTGCTCGACGCGATGAGCACGCGCAGTCGACGGGAGGTCGACGACATCGCCCGGCGGGCCGGGATGCCGGTCACGGCGGTGATGGGCGTGCTCGCGGTGCTGGAGTCGCACGGCACGGTCGTCTTCCGCGGCGACGGGTGGCTTCGCCGCAGATCGGCGTGATGCCGGGCCCGAGTCCGCTGCTCGGCCTAGGCTTTCCCCCGAGGGGAGCGACATGACCCAGCATCCACGGTTCGGCAGGTACCCCGCGGCGCGGCACGTCATCGCGCACATCAGCGATACCCACCTGCTGCAGGGCGGCGCACGGCTCGGCGGCCGGGCGGACACGGTCTCGCCCCTCCGGCGACTCGTCGACCAGGTGTCACGGCTGGGCACGACCCTCGACGTGATCCTCGTGACCGGCGACGTCGCCGACCTCGGCGAGCCCGACGCCTACCGCATCGCGCGCGAGTCGATCGAGCCGCTCGTCGAGGCGACCGGCGCCCAGATCGTGTGGGTCATGGGCAACCACGACGAGCGCGGGCCGTTCCGCACCGGACTCCTCGGCGAGCCGGCCGCCGACACGCCCGTGCACCACGTCGTGGAGCGCGACGGCCTCCGCATCGTCTCGCTCGACTCCACAGTGCCCGGGTACCACCACGGCGACCTCGACGACGCCTCCCTCGAGTGGCTCGCGTCGGTGCTCGAGCGACCGGCGCCGAGCGGCACCGTTCTCGCCCTGCATCACGCCCCCATCGCGACCCCGCTCGCACTCATGGACGTGCTCGAGCTCCGTCGGCAGGACGACCTCGCCGACGTCGTGCGCGGCACCGACGTGCGCGTCATCCTCGGGGGGCACCTGCACTACCCGACGCAGGGCATGTTCGCCGGCATCCCGGTCTCGGTCGCCGGAGCCACCGCATACACGATGGACCTCTCCGCGCCGCCGCGGGAGCTCGTCGGCATCGACGGCGGCAGGTCCTTCTCGCTCGTGCACCTCTTCGAGGAACACGTCGTCACGTCGATCGTGCCGGTCGGCGAGTTCCCGGCGGTCACGAGCTTCGGCGAGTCGTTCCTCGCCGAGCTCGAGCAGCTCCCCGACGAGGGCCGCATCGAACGGTTCTCGCGCAAGCGACCCTGGTGACGCGCATGGGCATCGACGCGGCCATCGACGACTACCTCGGGCACGTGCGCGTCGAGCGCGGCTACTCCGCGCACACCGCGACCGCCTACGCCTCCGATCTCGCCGATGTCGCGGCCTTCGCCGAACGCCGCGGCGTCACGCGCGTCGAGGGCCTCGACCTCGACCTGCTCCGGGACTGGCTGTGGGAGGCCACCGAACGGGGGCTCGCGCGCGCGACGATCGCGAGGCGCGCGGCATCCGTTCGCGGCTTCACCGCCTGGCTGCTGCGTACCGGTGCGCTGCCCACCGACCCCGGCACCCGGCTGCGGTCGCCGCGCGCCCAGCGCACCCTTCCGCGCGTCGTGGCGGCGCCGGCGGTCGACGAGCTGCTCGGCCGCCTCGCCATGCGCGCCGACACCGGCGACCCCGTGGCGGTCCGCGACCTCGCGATCATCGAACTGCTCTACGCGGCGGCGCTGCGCGTCTCGGAGCTCGTCGGGCTCGACGTCGCATCCGTCGATCGCGGTCGACGCACCGTGCGCGTCATGGGCAAGGGGTCGAAGGAGCGCATCGTGCCCTACGGGGCGCCGGCTGCCCGGGCCCTCGACCGCTACCTCGAAGTCGCCCGACCGGCGCTGCTGGCCGCGGCCGCAGCGGCCGCAGCGGACACGGCCGCGGTCGCGTCGTCGACGGAGGAGGATGCCGCGCGTGACGCGCCCGGCGCCGCGACGGAGCGCCCGACCCGCGCCACGCGCTCGACCGCGAGCATCCGTCCGGTCGCGAACCGCGCCCTCTTCGTGGGCGTGCGCGGCGGCAGGCTCGGCGTTCGCGCCGTCTATCGCATCGTCGCGGCGCTGCTCGAGGAGCTGCCCGGTTCGGGGCCGTCGGGCCCGCACGCATTCCGGCACAGCGCCGCCACGCACCTGCTCGACGGCGGTGCCGACCTGCGCGAGGTGCAGGAGTTCCTCGGGCACGCGAGCCTCGGCACGACGCAGATCTACACGCACGTCTCGGCCGAGCGGCTCAAGCAGAGCTACCGCACCGCGCATCCGCGCGCCTGACGCGTCGGCGCAGACGCGGGCGCAGCTGCTTCAGCGCAGCGGCAACAGCACCGCACGCGGAACGCCGCCGAGGAACAGGAGCGGCGACACGTACGCTCCGTGCAGGCGCACCCCGAAGTGCACGCACGCCCCGTCGCAGTGACCGCCCGTCGCGACCACTCCCACGGGCGCGCCCGCGCCGACCTCGTCGCCGGCCCGGACCGCTACTGCCACCGGCTCGATCGCGCTCACGATGCCATCGCCGTGGTCGATGGCGATGACGCCGCGACCAGCGACCTTTCCGGCGAACGTCACGACGCCGCCGGCCGGCGCCACCACCCCGTCACCCTCGCCCGCCGCGATGTCGATGCCCCGGTGACCGGCCGCGTACGGCGTCGGCGGTGCGAGGAACGGCGCGATCACCCGCACCGGCGGCGGCACCGGCCACGTCCAGCCGTCTCGAGGACGGGCGTCTCCCGCGACGACGGCGCCCGCGGCGATCGACGGCCGCGGGTCGCCGGCCTCGCCGGCCGCGGCGGCCGCGGCCGGACCGGCGGCTCCGG